>NZ_JAHHDS010000003.1:1909572-2546096 GCF_019739195.1 Microcella sp.
ATCGAGATCGTGTAGGGAATGACCGCGAGTGACACCTGGATGCCGACGAAGCCCTGAACGACCTGCATGTAGAGCGGCATCAAGAAGCTCACTGCCGTACCAACGAAGAGCATGAGGCCCATGACCCAGACGGTGGCGCGCTCGCCCGGCTCGCGCACGATGTCGAGGTTGACCAGGGGCACCTTCTGCTCGGCCATGCGCTTACGCGTGCGGCTGAGGAACAGCTGCGCGAAGATCACGGCAGCGACGAAGAAGAGCGGCACCACTGAGAATTCACCGATCGAGATGGGTGCGTTGCCGGTCGCCGTCACCAGGCCCCAGTCGTTCATGACGCTCATGCCGAAGCTGATGAGGATGATCGAGATGGCGGCGAGCATGCCGCCCGTCCAGTCGACGAAGAGATTCTTCTGCGGCGGCACTGGTTTCAGCAAGAAGCTCGCGGCGAAGTTGATGAGGCCGATCGAGGCGACGAGCACAAACGACCAGCGCCAGCCGATCGTCGAGGCGAACTGACCGGCGATGAGCAGCGAGACGACCTGGGCGAGCGGGATGCTCGCGGCGAAGTAACCGATGGCCGAAGCCTGCTGCTTGCCCTGGAAGCTCGCCGCGATGATGATCGTCAGGGCCGGCAGCGTGATGGCGTTCGAGGCGCCCGTGATCGACTGGGCGATGAACAGCACCGAGCCGTCTTGCGCCGTCGCGATGAGTATCGCGGCGAGCGCCGGAATGATGACGCCGATACGGAAGGCCAGCACGGGGCCGATCTTCGACGTGATCTTTGCGCCGAGCAACAGGAAGGCCGAGACGGCGAACGTGCTCGCCGTGTTGGCCAGACCGACCGTGGTCGGCGAGATGCCGAGGTCTTCGGTGATGCCGGTGATCGAGACGTTCCACGCGTTGAACGCCAGCTGCACCTGCGCGAGCATGACGACGATCAGCGGAAGCCAGGACGACCTGGTGTCGGTGACGGAACCTGCGGACATTCGGGTGGTCCTCCCGCTCTCGGTGCGCACGAATGTGCGTACTCCTGGGCACATCATGCACCACGTCGACGCCCTTTGGCGAGAGACTTTCGAGTCGGTTTGCCAGTGCTCAGCGCAGGTCGCGCAACCGGGCGCTCGAGGCGCGATCATCGCCGCCTCGCCGCTCAGAGCCGACCGCAATAACGAGCAGCACCAGCCCCACCACGGCGAGCGTGATCCACCACGGCATGGCTTCGATGCCGCGGCCGATCTGCACCGAGAACGCGAGTACGTTCTCGATGGGCAGCACGACGATGCCGAGCACGAACGGTGCTGCCAGCCGCCAGCGCACGCCGACGATGATGGCGACGAGGGCGATGGCCATCACGAGCACGGCGCGCCAGGTCTGCGGGTCGGTCGCGGTCGCAAGCATCGAGGCGAAGACCAGCACAACGAGGCCTGGGGCGAGCAGCTGCCACGACCCCGTGCGGCCGGCCGGCCAGTGGTGAAGCGGCACCGATGGCGTCGTGACGTGACGCATCGCGAGAGCGCCCGCGATCAGCAGCATCGCGCCGAGCGGCAGCGAGAAGGCTTCGACCCGCAGGTACTCTCGCGTGCTCCATGCGGCGATCGCGGTCGCCAGGGCGAGCGCGAACAGCACCCACGAACGCGGCAGGTTCGTCGCCGTCAGCCGCTCTCGCGCGACGGCAGCGACCATCGTGATGAGCAGCGCCAGCATGAGCGACCAGAGAACAGCGACGGTGAACTCGTCGACGGCGACCGCAGTCCAGCTGGCAACCGTGACGGCCGAGATCGCCGGCACGAGCGACCACCGTCGTTGCGCGGCGTCGGCCCCGCGTGCGAGTAGCAGCCCGGCGATGCCCGCGGGTAGCGCTCCCGCGGCAGCGATCGCGATGACAATGATGACGGTCGGTGCCGTGGTCGCGACCGCGTCGATACCCAGCCCGATGCGGGCGGCCTGCGCGGCACCCGCGAGGCCTGCAACGATCGCGGCCAGCAGCGTCGGCGTCGCGAGGGCTGCCAGCCGGCCGTCGAGGGCGCGGATGCCCGCCCCGAGCCCGGTGAGTGCGACCGAAGCGGCCACGAGGCCGATGGCCCGCACGGGCGCGGCCTCGACGGCGAGCGCGAGCACCGCGAGCAGCGGCACGATGGCCGCGAGCAGCGCTCCGCCGTAGAGCCGGGACCGAGGGGTGCCGCGCGCGGTAAGCACGGCGGCCACCGCGGCCGCGCCGAGAGTCGGCGGCAGCAGGTGGGCTTCGAGCGAGGTCACGTCGAGCACCTGCAAGAGGCACCAGAGGGCCGCCGTCGTCGTCGCGCCGGACATCCACCAATAGAGAGGTCGACGTCGCACCGCCGCCGCGACCGCCGCGCCCACGGCGAGCAGGGCGAAGACGGAAAGGGCCGTCGGGGCGCCGGCCGCCTCGCGGGCAAAGCTCAGCAGCACGGCGATCGATGCCGTGAGCAGGGTCGAGAACTCGATGCCGTCGCCGACCGCGGTGGCGTGCTCGGCGCTCATGCCGCGGGCCCTCAGCAGCGCGACGGCATGCGGAATGACGGGCAGAGTCAGCGCCACGACCGCCGCTATGGCTGGCAGTACGACGGGCGAGCCGCTCGTGACGAGCAGTTGCGCTCCGAGGTTCACCAGCACCACCGCGATCGCGGGAACGATGAGGGCGCCAGCGAGTGCTCTGATCACGATGCCGAGACCCGGCCGACGGGTCAGCAGCAGACTCAACGCGAGAACGATCATGGTCGACGTCGACAGCGCGACCCAGCCGCTGCGCTCGACGACGACGAGCGCGACCGCCATCGCGGAGGGCACGATCGAGACCACGAGAATCGTGATCCAGCGCACGGCGTCGAGGCGGCGCGCAAACGTCGCGGCGATCGCGACCAGCAGTCCTGCCGTGGCGGTGAGGCTGAGCTGCGCTGGCCCCTCGATAGAGGCGAGCGACAGCGCCGACGCGATGAGCACGAGCGCGTAGGCGTAGCCCACGGCGAGGTGGGCTGGTCGTAGCACTCGCGGCACGGTGCGCGCGAGCGCCGCGAGGGCAACGAGCGCAGCTGAGCCGAGCGAAACAGCGAGCGGCACCGACTGCCACGAGAGCGACACGGCGATGATGAGTGCGAGGTGCGCGGCCAGCACGATCGGCGCGCGATCGGCGAGGGGAGACCGCCGAGCACGATCGACACCGCTGAGCACCGCAGCGATCGCCGCCACGACGACGATCGCGGCGATGGCGCGCGTGCTCGCGTCGACGACCGTCAGGCCCAGCGCGCCGAGGCCGGCGAGGCCGAGCAGCCAGAACGCTGTCGCGCGTCGCACTGCTGTGCTGCGCGTGGCGCGACCCGCGCGCGCCATCAGCAGTCGCGCTTGCGCGGCGAGACCGACGCTCGCGATCACGAGTGACAGCACGACGGCGACACCCGAGTCGGCGTCGAGGGTCGCCTCGCTCAGCCACTCCGCACCGAGCAGGGCGCCGAGCGCGCCGAGCCCGGCGAGTGCTGCGTGCGGCGTGATCGAGAGCGCGGCGACGCTCATGGTTCCGGCCAGCACCGAGCCGCGGTGCGCCGCACTGCGAGCGGAGGAGAACGCCGCAACCAGCAGGAGGCCGACGATTGCCGCGGTCGGAATGAGCACGATGCGGGCCGACTCGGCGCCGAACGTCGAGGTGTCGATCGCGAACGAAGCGAGCACGAGTGCGGCGGGAGCGCTCGCGCCCGCCGCGAAACTCCAGAGCCGTCGAGGCGCATGTCCGGCAGAGCGGGCGGCGACCGCGCCCGCGCCGAGAAGGGCGGCGGAGAGGGCGAGCCACTGCTCGTCGCCCTCGACCAGAATGGCGAAGGCGGCCGCGGCGAGGGCGATGAACCCGACGACCTGCGCGCCGACGAGGGCGAGCCGCTCAATCCGCAGCGCGAGCGAGCGCCGCGACTCGAATGCGGTAGCGCCTTCGAGCAGGGCGAGTGCCACGAACGCGGTGCCGAGCGGACCCCACAGCGACGGCAGCAGCCCGCCGAGCGACACGCTCGCGAGCAGCGGAACGACGGTGAGAGCGAGGCTGCCGGTGAGCATCCATACCCGAAGGTGCGAGCGCAGGCCGAACGAGAGCGCGACCGCACCTCCGAGCAGGGCGAGCGCCGTTGTGACCGGCCACGCCTCGACGCCGGGAGCGAGTACGGGGGCGAGCGTCGAGCCGGCGAGAGCGGCGAACACGAGCGCGAGAGCACCAATGCACTCGGCCGAGACCCGCAGCCCTCGGCGCATCAGCGCGGGAGCAGCAAGGGAGAAGAGTGCCAGGGCGACGACGAGAATCGCGCCGCGCGCCGCGGGGTCAGTCAGGTCGGGGTTGAGCAGGGTAAACACGATTGCCGCGAGACCGATGAGGCCGGCGCCAGCGACGGCGAGCACCGACTGCAGGGTGGTGCTCGCTCGCGGGGCGGCGGGCGGTGCAGCGACTGGTGGCGTGGGTCGCGCGGGTGCCGGGTCACTGGTTGCGACAGGAGTGGCGCGCTGCAGGGCGCGGCGAGGCACCCGTGCGACGGTGGCCTGCAGAGCCGTCAGGGCATCCGCGGCGGCGGTGGCCGATCTCCAAACCTCAATGCCGGCGTCGCCGCGCAGGTCGGCGCCGCACTGAGAGCAGACTCCGGCGACCAGGCGACGCGAGCAGACCGGGCACTTCGTGGTGTCACGCAGCCGGTTGACCGTGAGCGTGCTCCAGTGCGGGGCGCGGTCTGTCGTGGCGCTCACGGCTGTGCCTCGTCGCCATCGGGCACCCAGACGAGGATGTCGCCGGGTTGGCACTCGAGCACCCGGCAGATGGCGTCGAGCGTGGAGAAACGCACGGCCTTCGCGCGCCCGTTCTTGAGCACGGCGACGTTCGCGGGCGTGATGTCAATCGCCGCCGCGAAGTCGCCGACCGACATCTTCTTCTGTGCGAGCTGCACGTCGATGTTGATCATGATGGGCATCAGACCACCTCGGCGAGGTCGCTCTCGAGCTGCGAGGCCTGCCGCAACAGCCCGCGCAGCACAACGACCAGCAACGCGAGAATGGCGCCGATGACGATGCCGAGCGCCGCCAGAAGGGTGATCGACGGCGAGGCGGCGCCGACGACCGTGAGCAGGATGATCGAGCCGAGCACGATGACGGTGGCGACGACGATCGCCGCGAGAATGACGTCGACGTAGGCGAAAGCCTTGACGTTGAAGATGATGCCCTCACGCGCGAGCGTCAGCAGGCGCCACACGCACGCGAGCGCGACCTGCAGGCACAGTACGAAGATGGCGGCGGCGATGACGCCGGGCCACTGCAAGAACGCCAGGGGCGGAAGGGCCACTGCCATCTGCGCCGCGATGAGAGGCACGACGATGGTCTGACAGAGCAGCAGCAGTGCGAAAAGCACCGCGATGAGCGACCTGAGCGAGACGATGGTGATCCGGTGCATCGCGTTCCTATCGATTGTCGAGTGGTATCTATCGACAAACGATACATGACGCGCAGGCTCATGCGGGCATCCCGCTCACCGGGCACGCCGAAACGACGCCCGCGCGGTGGGCAGAGCAGCAATCTGGCGGAGGATGGGGGATTCGAACCCCCGAGGGCTTGCACCCAACACGCTTTCCAAGCGTGCGCCATAGGCCACTAGGCGAATCCTCCTGGCGGTCGACCCGCATGACGGTTCGACTCGGGCAATCGTAGCCGTAAACTGGAGGCGGCTCCTCGCGTGGCGCCATCCAGGCCAACTCCCCCAGGGCAGAAATGCAGCAAGGGTAACCGGGCTCTGGCGGGTGCGCGAGGGGTCCTTTTCGTGTGCAGTGTGCAATCAGAGGCGCGGATGCCCGCTCAGCGCCGCGGCAGGTCGCGCGTCGCCGGCCCTTCGAGCCGCGTGCCGTCGGCGGCGAAGCGCGAGCCGTGTGCCGGGCAGTCCCACGAGCGCTCGAAGTCGTTCCATTGCAGCGCGGCGCCGAGGTGCGAGCAGAGCGCCGACACTCGGCAGGTGACCCCGTCGACCGTCGCTGCCGCCGTGGGGCGCGACTGCGCGAGGCCGATGACACCCGTGCCCTCTGACGGTGGTTCGGCGGGCAGACGTGTGGCGAGCATCCGCGCCCAGCCTTTCGCGTACCACCAGCCGACCGCGGCGTTCGCTCCGATGCCCGAGGCGAGCGCCAGAGGAGTCGTGATGCGCCGGCTCAGGGTGCGACCCCAGTCGGGGGCATCGGCGCCGGTCAGCTCGGCGGTGAGTCGCAGCGCGCCCTGCACCGCGTTGGTCATGCCCCACTTGTCGTACCCGGTCGCGAGATAGACCCGTCCTGACCCGCGGGGCATCCACCCCGAGAAGGGCACCCGGTGGGGAGTCGAGTAGTCCTGAGCGCTCCAGGCGTGGGTACGCTCGGCGTTCGGCCAATAGGCACGCGTCCAGGTGTCGAGGTCATGCACGAGCGCGGCGGGTGAGTCATCTCTGCCGACACCGTGGCCGTTGCCTCCGATCAGCAGCAGCTCGCGCCCGTCTCCGTCGGGCGTCGTGCGCAGAGATCTCGTCGGCGAGTCGACGCTGAGATACATGCCCTGAGGCAGTTCAGACGCGATGCGGTACGCCGCCGCGTACGAGCGGTGGGGTGTCAACTTGGCCCAGTAGAGGCCGCGGTCGAGAACGGGCGAGCCCGTGCAGATGACCACGGCGGCGGCGGTGACCGAACCGCGAGCAGTGTCGACCCGTGCCGGGTCGTTGCGCGAGACGACACTGATAACCCGGGTGTCCTCGACCACCACGCCCCCGAGGGCGCGCACCTCTTTAGTCATGGCGGCGAGCACGTCGAGCGGGTCGAACTGCGCCTGGTCGCGCAGGGTGATCGCGCCGAAGGTGCGAAAGGGCAGCGACTCAGGAGTCTCGCGCGTGACCGCGAGCCCGAGATCGCGAGCCACGGCGTACTCACGGTCGACCGTCTCGGCTCCCGATGCCGAGAGGGCCATGCTGATGGCCGATCGGCGCTGCACGTCGACACCCGCATCGTCGGCGAAGTGCAGCATCCACTCGAAGGCGGCCTGGTTCGCCTGCACATACGCCTCGGCCACCGCTCGTCCGCTGAAGCGGCGCACGCTCTGCAGGTGCGAGCCCTGCAGCAGAGACAGCTTTGCGGTGGTGTTGCCCGTGGTGACGGCGCCCACCGAGCGCGCTTCGAGAACGGCGACCCGACGGCCGGCCCGCGCGAGCAGCAGGGCGCTCGTGAGACCGGTGAGCCCGGCGCCGACCACGATCACGTCATAGTGCGAGCCAGACTCGAACGAGTCGGTGGCGATGCCGGGCGAGCGGTCGAGCCAAAGCGATGTCACTGGGGGTCCTTTCGAGTCGTGCTGCGACCGTACGAGTCGCGTGACCGAGCGCAAAAGGGCTTGCGGTGGCGGCTCCGATAGGCAAGAGAGCAGAGACGGGACCATCGTCACTGTGCCCGCACAGAGCCCCGCCCTAGGCTGGGCGCAATGTCGCGAAGCATCTACATCACCTCCGCCGAAGGCAACTCGGGCAAGTCGACCGTGGCGCTCGGTGTCATCGATGCGCTCTCGCGGAGGGGACAACGGGTCGGCGTCTTCCGTCCGATTGCGCGGTCGCGCGACGAGCGTGACTACGTGCTGGAGGTTCTGCTCGAACACGACGGCGTCTCCATCAGCTACGACGACAGCATCGGTGTGGGCTACGACGCCGTGCACGCCGACCCTGAGGCAGCGCTCGCCATGATTGTCGAGCGTTTTCACGACGTCGAGCAGCAGTGCGACGCGGTCGTCATCGTGGGAAGCGACTACACCGACGTCTCGAGCCCTACCGAGCTGAACATCAACGCGAGGGTGGCCGCCAACCTCGGCGCACCCGTTCTGCTCGTGCTCGGGGGCCGCGACTCGTCCGAGACGAGCGGCCGAGGTCTCGCCGACCCCGGCGCCCGCACACCAGACGACCTGCGCCGAGCGGCAGAGGTCGCACTCGCTGAGCTCGAGCACGAGCACGCGCAACTGCTGGGCATCATCGCCAATCGCGCCGACCCCGAGAAGCTCGACCACATCGTGCAGACACTCGCCGCTCTTGCCCCTGCGGCGATCGTCGGCGCGATCCCCGAAGACCGGTTCCTCATCGCCCCGACCGTCAAGGCGGTGCTCGAGGCGTGCGGCGGCACGCTCGTGCGCGGAGATGACGAGTTGCTGCAGCGCGAGGTGCTCGGTGCGGTCGTCGCGGCCATGAGCATGGAGAACGTGCTGCCCCGGCTCATCGATGGCGCCATCGTATTGATTCCCGCCGATCGCTCCGACGTGCTGCTCGCGGTGCTCATGGCGCACACCAGCGAGACCTTTCCGAGCCTCGCAGCGATCCTGCTCTACGGAGGGTTCGAGACGCCACCCTCGGTGCAGAGCCTCATCGAGGGCCTCGACGGCCGGCTGCCGATCATCACCGTCGACACGGGCACGTATGACACGGTGCTGGCGATCATGGGCGCGCGAGGCCGCCTGGCCGCCGACAGCCAGCGCAAGTACGACACGGCGCTGAGTCTCTGGGAGCAGCACATCGACGCTGCGGCGCTGCTCGATCGCCTCGAGGTCACGCGGCCCGACGTCGTGACGCCCCTCATGTTCGAGCACGATCTGCTCGAGCGTGCTCGCGGCGATCGCAAGCACATCGTGCTGCCCGAGGGCGACGACGACCGGGTGCTGCGCGCGGCCAGCACGTTGCTGCAGCGCAACGTCTGCGACCTCACGATTCTCGGCGATGAGCAGGCCGTGCGCGCTCGGGCCGCCGAGCTCGGGCTCGAGCTGGGTGCGGCGAGCATCCTCAGCCCGTTTGATGAGACGCTGCGCGATCGATTCGCCACGGAATATGCGCGGCTGCGGGCGCACAAGGGCGTCACCTATGAGACCGCGCGCGACGTTGTCACCGACGTCAGCTACTTCGGCACGATGATGGTGCACACCGGGCTCGCCGACGGCATGGTCTCCGGCGCGGCGCACACCACCGCCCACACCATCCGCCCGAGCTTCGAGATCATCAAGACCGACCCCGGCGTGAGCATCGTCTCGAGCGTCTTTCTCATGGCGCTCGCCGACCGCGTGCTCGTCTACGGCGACTGCGCGGTCGTGCCTGACCCCACAGCGCCGCAGCTTGCCGACATCGCGATCAGTTCGGCGGCCACAGCGGCGCAGTTCGCGATCGAGCCGCGCGTCGCGATGCTGTCGTACTCGACCGGCGACTCGGGCGCGGGCGACGACGTCGAGAAGGTGCGCGAGGCGACGCGGCTTGTGCGCGAGCGGGCGCCTGAACTGCTCGTCGACGGGCCCATGCAGTACGACGCGGCTGCCGAGCCGAGCGTCGCGGCGTCGAAGATGCCCGGGTCGCCCGTGGCAGGCCGCGCGACGGTCTTCGTCTTTCCCGACCTCAACACGGGCAACAACACCTATAAGGCAGTGCAGCGCTCGGCCGGAGCCGTCGCGATCGGGCCAGTGCTGCAGGGGCTGCGCAAGCCCGTCAACGACCTCAGCCGCGGTGCGCTCGTGAGCGACATCGTCAACACCGTGGCCATCACGGCGATTCAAGCGCAACGCACCGCGCCGCCGCCGACGACCCCGATTTCGACGATCGGAGGGGTCGCCTAGTGCGCGTCTTCGTCGTCAACTCGGGCTCGAGCTCGATCAAGTACCAGCTCGTCGACGCTGCGAGCGAGCACGTCGTGCTCTCGGGTCTTCTCGAGCGCATCGGGCAGGCGGGCGGCGATGCCGCTGACCATGTGGCCGGGATGCGCGTCGTTCTCGAACGCCTCGGCGACGACGCGGCGTCGATCGTCGCCGTCGGCCATCGCGTCGTGCACGGCGGCAGCGCCTTCACCGCGCCGACCGTGATCACTGACGAGGTCGAGGCCGCGATCGAGCAGATCAGCACCCTCGCGCCGCTGCACAACCCGGCGAACCTCGCGGGCATCCGCGCCGCCCGTCTCGCCATGCCCGCCCTGCCGCACGTCGCCGTCTTCGACACCGCCTTTCACCAGTCGATGCCGGCCGCGGCCTCGACCTATGCGATCGACCGCGCCGTCGCCCTCGACCACGGCATCCGCCGCTACGGCTTTCACGGCACGAGCCACGAGTTCGTTGCGGGGCGCGCGGCTCGCCTGCTTGACCGGCCTCTCGACTCGCTCAAGCTCATCGTGCTACACCTCGGCAACGGCTCGTCGGCGGCGGCGATCGACGGTGGCCGCTCGATCGACACCTCGATGGGGCTCACGCCGCTGCAGGGTCTCGTCATGGGCACTCGTTCGGGCGACATCGACCCCGGGGCACTTCTGCATCTGCTGCGCGCCGGACTCTCGACCGCCGAGGTCGACGCGCTGCTCAACAGTCGCAGCGGCCTGCTCGGGCTCACCGGCTCGGGCGACATGCGCGACGTCGAGGCGGCCGTCGAGGCCGGCGATGCGGATGCTGCTCTCGCGCTCGAGGTCTGGGCTCACCGCATTCGTCACTATGTCGGGGCGTACCTCGCCCAACTCGGTGGGCTCGACGCGCTCGTCTTCACGGCCGGCATCGGCGAGAACAGCCCCGAGCTGCGCGCCCGTGCCCTCGACGGCCTGGCGCACCTCGGGCTCGGCGTCGACGCCGACCGCAACGCCGTGCGCTCGCGCGATGCCCGCGTCATCTCGAGCGAGGGTGCGCCCGTGTCAGTGCTCGTCGTGCCGACGAACGAAGAGCTCGCGATCGCGCAGGCCGCCGCCTCCCTCGTCGGCTGAGCGGGCGCTACAGCGACAGCTCGGCGATCGGCGTCGACCCCGCGACGACTTCGAACTGGCGGTGCACGCCGCGCCCGCTCGTGACGAGTTCGGCGACGAGATGCGCCACATCTGAGCGGGGGATGCTGCCCTCGACGTTCTCACCGATCTCGAGCATCCCCGTCGCCGGCTCGTCGGTGAGGCCGCCCGGCCGCACGATCGTCCAGTCGAGGGCGTCGTGGGCGCGCACGGCGGCATCGGCCTCCGACTTCGCTCGCAGGTAGATCTGAAAACCGTCGTCGGAATCGGGATCGAAGCTGTCGGCTCGTCGCGAGGAGATCACGACGAGGCGCGTCACGCCAGCCTGCACGCACGCATCGGCGAGCAGGATGGCGCCGTCGCGGTCGAGCGTCAGCTTGCGCGCGGGGCCGCTACCGGGTCCGGCACCCGCTGCGAAGACGGCGGCATCGCACCCGGTGAGCGCTTCGGCGAGGAGCGCGTCGTCGGTGTGCTCGAGGTCGATGACGACGGGCCTGGCGCCATCTGACTCGATGTCGGCGCTCTGGTCGGCCTTCCTGATGAGTGCGACGGGCTCGTGGCCCATCTCAACAAGTCGTCGTGCGAGCAGTCGGGCGATCTGGCCGTGTCCTCCGGCAATGGCAATGCGCATGGGTCTACCCGATCAGGTGCGCCTCCGTGCCGCCTGTGCGCGGGGCCAGAGTGCGGAGGGTGCGGGCTGGTGACGGCGGGCATTCGCGACAGAGGTCGCGACTACGCTGGGGGCGTGGTCACCGCCCTCTACCGTCGCTATCGCCCCGAGACGTTCGCCGAGCTCATCGGGCAGAGTCACGTGACTGATCCCTTGCGCGCGGCCTTGCGCGGCGACCGGGTCAATCACGCCTATCTCTTCAGCGGCCCGCGTGGGTGCGGCAAGACGACCTCGGCCCGCATTCTGGCGCGCTGCCTCAACTGCGCCGAGGGCCCGACCGACACCCCGTGCGGTGTCTGCCCGAGTTGCGTCGAACTCGGGCGTGACGGTGGCGGCTCGCTGGACGTCGTCGAGATCGACGCGGCGAGCCACAACGGCGTCGACGATGCGCGCGATCTGCGTGAGCGCGCGGTGTTCGCTCCGGCCCGCGACCGCTACAGGATCTTCATCCTCGACGAGGCGCACATGGTGACGCCGCAGGGCTTCAACGCTCTGCTCAAGATCGTCGAAGAGCCGCCCGAGCACATCAAGTTCATCTTCGCGACGACCGAGCCCGAGAAGGTCATCGGCACCATTCGCTCGCGCACGCACCACTACCCCTTTCGGCTCGTGCCCCCGGCGCAGCTGCTCGACTACGTGCAGCAGCTCAGCGACAGCGAGAAGGTCACGATCGAGCCCGGCGTGCTGCCGCTCGTCGTGCGCGCGGGCGGTGGGTCGGTGCGCGACACCCTCTCACTGCTCGACCAGCTCATCGCGGGCAGCGACGACTCGACGGTCACCTATGAGCGGGCAGTCGCACTGCTCGGCTACACGCACGGCGCCCTGCTCGACGAGGTGGTCGCCGCGATCGGCGCGCACGACGCCGGGGCGGCCTTCTCGGCCGTCGACCGCGTCATTCAGACCGGGCAAGACCCGCGCCGGTTCGTCGACGACCTGCTCGAGCGTCTGCGCGACCTCATCGTCGTGCAGGCGACGGCCGATGACGCGGCCTCGGTGCTGCACGGTATTCCCGACGCCGATCTGCAGAGCATGCGTGAGCAGGCGACGGGCTTCACGCCCGCCGAGCTGTCACGGGCAGCCGACGTCGTCAACCGCGCGCTCACCGAGATGACCGGGGCCACATCGCCCCGGCTGCACCTCGAGCTCATGACCGCGCGCGTGCTGGTCGCACTGGGCGGTGAGCCTGCGGCGAGCACTCGGAGGCCCACGCCAGCGGTGTCTGCCCCGGCGACTGCGGGGCCCGCTCCCGCGACGACGGCTCCCGCTCCCGCGACGACGGCACCCGCGCCGACCGCGTCTGATGCCACGCCTGCCGCCGCGGCACCTGCGTCACAGCCGACGGCACCTACCACCACCCCTGCCGCTGTCGAGCCGCCCCCCGTTGAGCAACCTGCGGCGGCGGCCGAGCCGCTCACTCTGGAGCGCATGCAGGCGGCGTGGCCCGCCGTGCTCGACGCCGTGCAGCAGGCCAAGCGCAGCTCGTGGACGGTCATGTTCGCGTCGACTCCGGCGGCACTCGACGGCGACGTGCTGACGATCAGTTTCACGAACGAGTCCGACGCCGCCGCCTTCAGGGTTCGGGCAGCGCCCACCGAGAGCGTCAGCGAACACGTTCGCGCCGCGATTCAGCAGGTCACCGGCGCGCGGGTGAAGTTCATGATCCGCGTCGAGCCGGGCAAGGGCGACGCAGGGTCGGGCACTGCCGAGCGGTCGCCGACCGAGACTGCTGCAGCGGCGGATGCTCCCGCCGACCCTGACCCGGCGCAGGCGCTGAGGGCCGCGGAGCCCGACGAGCCTGCGGCCGCGCCACCCGCCCGCGCTACGAAGCCCAGCAAGACGGCACCATTAGCCCCCAGTGCCGCGACGACCGAGTGGGCCGTCGCGGCTATTCCCGGCGCCGACGAGCAGACAGTTGCTCCCGCTGCTCCTGCCAGCGCACCGACGGCGGAGGCCGCGCCCGCCGCAGCCGAGGTCGAGGCGGCTCCTGAGCCTGCGGTGAAGGCGCCCGCCCCGCACGCCTCCGACGGCACGGGCCGCCAGAGGTACGGCGAGGCCGTCGTGCGCGAGATGCTCGGTGCGACCTTCCTGCTCGAAGAGTCTCTCGAACCCGCCGTGTCGCCCCAGCCCGCCTCGGCGATCGCGGCACCCGCCGCGCAAGCCGACCCCAACCGACCGTCGAGCGCCGACGCCCCCGACCCCTTCCGAGACGAGTTCTGACGTGTACGACGGCATCATTCAAGACCTCATCGACGAATTCGGCCGACTGCCCGGCATCGGGCCCAAATCGGCGCAGCGCATCGCCTTCCACATCCTGCAGACAGAGTCGTTCGATGTCGGCCGCCTCGCGCAACTGCTCGTCGACGTGCGCGAGAAGGTGCGCTTCTGTGAGATCTGCGGCAACGTCGCAGAAGAGGCGCAGTGCTCGATCTGCCGCGACGTGCGTCGCAGCCCGACCACCATCTGCGTCGTCGAAGAGGCGAAAGACGTCGTCGCGATCGAGCGTACGCGCGAGTTCCGCGGGCTGTACCACGTGCTCGGCGGCGCGATCAGTCCGATCGACGGCATCGGCCCCGACGATCTGCGCATCGCGCAGCTGCTTACCCGGCTCAACGACGGCACGGTCACCGAGGTCATCATCGCGACCGACCCGAACCTCGAGGGGGAGGCGACGGCCACCTACCTCACCCGCCTGCTGGTGCAGCCGGGCCTGCGCGTCTCGCGACTGGCCAGCGGCCTGCCGGTCGGCGGCGACCTCGAGTATGCCGACGAAGTGACGCTCGGTCGAGCGTTCGAAGGTCGGCGCACCGTCGAGCGCTAGGGGCCATTGCAACTGAAGTTGCATTAAGCGTGGTGATCGCGTAGCGTCTCTATCGCAACAGAAGTTGCGTAAGAAAGGATGCTCCGTATGACTGCCACCTCCACCGAATCCGTCACCGCCTCGGCCTTCCGGGTCGAGATCGTGACGAGCATCGAGATCGATCGACCCGCAGCCGCCGTCTGGTCGGCGCTTGTCGATCGCGATCGCTATCCGCAGTGGAACACCTTCATCCGCACCTGGAGCGGCGACCTCGCCGTCGGTGCTCGCCAGCTCGTGCGCATCGAGCCGACCAAGACGAGCGGTCAGACCTTCCGCCCGCGCATCACCGACCTTGAACCCGGTCGACTTCTGGTCTGGCTCGGGCGGGTTGGACTGCCCGGCGTGCTCGACGGTCGACACCGCTTCGAGATCGAACCGATCGATGCACATCACAGCCGGCTCGTGCACAGCGAGGTCCTGACGGGGATGCTCGTGCCTGTGTTCCGCCGCATGCTGACGGTCGACACCCCCGCGGCCTTCAGCCGCATGAACGCCGACCTCGCAGCTCGAACGGTGGCGGCGTGACCTCCGCGACCGAACCGCGTCGTCGTGGCGCCGTCGTTGAGGCGACCGTGCTCGACACCACGATCGCGCTACTGGCCGAACGCGGCGCGGGCCTTACCGTCGACGACGTCGCCGCGGTGAGCGGAGTGCACAAGACCACGATCTATCGGCGCTTCGAGACGCGCGAGCTGCTCATCGCCGCCGCGATCCGCCGCGTCGGCGAAGCCGTCGTCCCCCCGGTGGACGGCGCAGACCCGCGCGCCGCGATCGAGGCGCTGGCCGTGTCGGTGGCCGCCGCGCTGCGCACACCACAGGGCGCCAACATCTTGCGCGGCGCGATCGCCGCCTCGGCGACCGCCCCCGACCTCGTCGCGCTCGCCGACGAGTTCTTCCGACATCGGTACGGGCTCGCCCTCGTGCCCTTGCGGCGACTTGTCGAGTCGGGCGCTCTGCGCCACGACCTCGATGTGGTCGTCGTCTGGGAGCAGATCGTCAACCCGATGCACGTGCGCGCACTGTGCGGGCGAGCGACGACCGATGCAGAAGCGCGCCAACTCGTCGAGCTGGCGCTGCGCGGCGCGCGGGCCTGAGACGTGCGATGCTCGGACGCCGTGTTGACCCTCCACGGCACAGCAGACCCGCGTTCCGTGCCGCCCATGCCGCGGCGGGCATCCCCCAGCGGTAGAATCGTCGCTCAGGCTCGCCATCGCGGTCGTGCCGTTGCCGCAGAGGCGTGATCCAGCGCCTGCCGCGCCGCCACCGACATTCGTCCCCACCCCGCCAGGAGTTCTACCGTGAGCCTCATCGTGCAGAAGTTCGGTGGCTCGTCGGTCGCCGACGCCGAGAGCATCAAGCGGGTGGCGAAGCGCATCGTCGAGACGCGCAAGGCGGGCAACGAAGTCGTCGTCGCGGTGAGCGCGATGGGCGACACCACCGACGACCTCATCGACCTCGCCCACCAGGTGGCGCCGCTGCCCGACCCGCGCGAGCTCGACATGCTGCTCACGACGGGCGAGCGCATCTCGATGGCGCTGCTCGCCATGGCCATCAAGAGCATGGGTCACGACGCGCGCTCGTTCACGGGCAGCCAGGCCGGCATGATCACGGATGCTCGCCACGGCGCCGCCCGCATCGTCGATGTAACCCCGGTGCGCGTGCGCGAGGCGCTCGACGACGGGGCCATCGCGATCGTCGCGGGCTTTCAGGGCTTCAACCGCGACAGCCGCGACATCACGACGCTCGGCCGAGGCGGCAGCGACACGACCGCCGTCGCGCTCGCCGCGGCGCTCAAGGCCGACGTGTGCGAGATCTACACCGACGTCGACGGGGTCTTCACGGCCGACCCGCGCGTCGTCAAGAAGGCCCGCAAGATCAATCAGGTCACGACCGAAGAGATGCTCGAGCTCGCCGCGGCCGGCGCGAAGGTGCTGCACATTCGCGCCGTCGAGTTTGCGCGCCGCCACGGCGTCACCCTGCACGTGCGCTCGTCGTTCTCGCCCTCGGAGGGCACCTGGGTCGTCACCCCGAAAGAGGGAGAAGTCATGGAAGAGCCGATCATCACCGGAGTCGCGGGCGACCTCGGCGAAGCCAAGATCACGGTCGTCGGCGTGCCCGACACCCCAGGCATGGCGGCCGACATCTTCACCGTCGTCGCCGAGACCGGTGCCAACATCGACATGATCGTGCAGAACGTCTCGGCCGCGACGACCGGGCGCACCGACATCAGCTTCACCCTGCCGAAGAGCGACGGCGAGAAGGTGCTCACCGCACTGCGGGCCGCGCAGCCGACACTCGGCTTTGAGTCGCTCGCCTACGACGACCAGATCGGCAAGCTCTCGGTCATCGGCGGCGGCATGCGCACGAGCGCGGGCGTCTCGGCGCAACTCTTCACGGCACTGAAAGACGCGGCGATCAACATGGAGATGATCAGCACCTCCGAGATCCGTATCTCGGTCGTCATGCGCGCCGACGTGCTCAATCACGCCCTGCAGATCGTGCACACGGCGTTCGGTCTCGACGGCGAAGCCGAAGCCGTCGTCTACGCAGGAACGGGGCGATGACCATGGCCAACGCTGTGCATCTCGGCGTCGTCGGCGCCACCGGCCAGGTCGGCGCCGTCGTTCGGCAGCTGCTGGTCGAGCGCGGCTTCGCGCTCGCGAGCATCCGCTTCTTCGCGAGTGCTCGCAGCGCTGGGACGACCATCGACTTCGACGGCACCCCCATCACGGTCGAAGACGCGAGCACCGCAGACCCGAGCGGCCTCGACATCGCGATCTTCAGCGCCGGAGCCACGACGAGCAAGGCGCAGGCACCACGCTTCGCTGCGGCGGGCGTCACCGTGATCGACAACTCGAGCGGCTGGCGCATGGACCCAGAGGTGCCCCTCGTGGTCTCTGAGGTTAACCCGCACGCGCTCGCCAACCCACCCAAGGGCATCATCGCGAACCCCAACTGCACGACCATGGCCGCGATGCCCGTGCTGAAGGTTCTCGATGCCGAGGCAGGGCTGCGCCGACTCATCGTCAGCACCTACCAGGCCGTCTCAGGCGCGGGCCTCGCCGGCGGCGAAGAGCTGCTCGAGCAGGCGAACGCCGTGATCGTGCAAGATGCGATCGGGCTCGTGCACGACGGCGGTGCGGTCGAGTTTCCGCCGGCGTCGAAGTTTCCGAAGACCATCGCCTTCAACGTCATTCCGCAGGCCGGCAGTTTCGTCGATGACGGGCTCGGCGAGACCGACGAAGAGAAGAAGCTGCGCAACGAGAGCCGCAAGATTCTCGAGCTGCCCGACCTTCTCGTGAGCGGCATCTGCGTGCGCGTGCCGGTGTTCACGGGCCACTCGCTCGCGATCAACGCCGAGTTTGAGCGGCCGATCAGTCCTGATCGCGCACGCGAACTGCTTGCGACCGCGCCCGGCGTGCAACTGATGGATGTTCCCACTCCGCTCGACGCCGCTGGAGCTGACCCGTCGCTGGTCGGACGCATTCGCGCCGATGAGGGCGTGCCCGATGGTCGCGGACTCGCGTTCTTCATCAGCAACGACAACCTGCGCAAGGGTGCGGCGCTCAACGCGGTGCAGCTCGCCGAACTCGTCGCCGCTCAGCTCGTCACGACTCGCTGACCACGGTGCCGGCCCCCGTCGAGAGCTACGCCGCGGTCGGCGACAGCTTCACCGAGGGCATGGGCGACGAACGCCCCGACGGCACGCCGCGCGGCTGGGCCGACCTCGTCGCCGCGGCGCTGGCCCACGCGCACGGAGGAACCATCGGCTACGCGAACCTCGCCATCCGCGGTCGACTGCTCGCGCCCATCGTCGACGCGCAAGTGCCCGCGGCAATAGCCCTGCGGCCGCAGCTACTGAGCATCAACGGCGGCGGCAACGACATTCTGCGACCACGCGTCTCGATTTCTGCTGTGGCCGATCGGCTCGTGGCGGCGGCGATGCGGGCGAGCGACGCGGAAATTCGCACTCTCGTCGTGAGCGGTGGCAACCCGACGCGGCACATTCCTCTCGGTGCGCGTTTCGAACGTCGCGGCGATGCGTTGGCCGACGCCGTGCGCACCCGCCTCGAGGGCAGCGGCGTGCTGTTCGTCGACAACTGGTTCGACGAGCGCTTGCCGGCACTGCAGTACTGGTCGATCGACCGCCTGCACTTGAACACGCACGGTCACACGGTCGTCGCGAGCAACGTGCTCGCGGCCCTCGAGGTGCCGATTGCCGGGGCGGTCATGGCTCCCGATGCGGGCGACGAGCTCGAGCGACCGCGCACGGCCGAGTACTGGCGCCGCTATGTGCTGCCCTGGATCGGTCGCCGGCTCACCGGTCGATCGTCGGGCGATGACCGCGACCCGAAGCGTCCGAGCCTCGAACCGGTCGACGTCGCAGCACTCTCGTGACCGTTGTGGGCGAACCCTCAGCCCCTCCGCATCGAATGGTCACCATGATCTCTCGTCGTTCAGCGCTCGCTGCCGCCGTTTTCGCACTCGGCGCCGCGCTCGTCGGCTGCGCATCCGTCGACGATCCGTCATCGACCCTGCCCGCTGACGCTCCGCTCATCGCGTTCTACGGCGATTCGTACACGCTCGGCACGGGGGCGACGAGCCCGAGCGTGCGCTGGTCGACCCGCATCGCCGAGAGTCGGGGCTGGCGCGAGTTCAATCCGAGCGTCAACGGGCTCGGATTCATCAACAACCGCACGCTGTTCGGCGACGGCGACGTGCCATCGATGATCATCGAGCAGCAACCCGACCTCATCATGGTGACGATGGGGCTCAACGACAACTTCTCTTTCCCCTTCGCCGCCGACGCGATTGAGGCGCAGATCACGACCGATCTGCGGCGGCTGCGCGACGGGGTGCCGGATGCCCGCATCATCGTCGTCGAACCCTTCTGGTACACCGCTCAGCAACCGGAGTCGGTCGGCATCATCATCGACTGGGTGCGCGCGGGCGCTGCCGCCATCGGTGCCGACTACATCGAGGGCGCGTCGACCTGGATCGCGGGGCGAGACGGCGAGATGGCTGACGACGGCCTGCACCCGAACGACGAGGGCTATACGCTCATGACCCGCCGCATGGACGCGGCACTGCTCGAGCTCGGGCTCTGACGCCGCGCGTCAGCGATCGGGTGACAGTGCCGCGGCGATGATGATGAGCGCGGGCAGCGCGAAGAGCGTCGACAGCAGCACGGCGTCTCGGGCCATGGCGACGTGCCGATCGAACCGATGCGCCCAGGCGAAAACATGTTGCGCGGCGGGTAGGGCGGCCAGCACGACGACCGCGAAGAGCGCCTCGGGGCCGAGTGCGAACACGAAGCTGCCGACCGCCCACGCGATCACCGGCATGAGCACCGACTTCAGCAGCGTCGCGAGCAGCACGTCGCGGCGTCCGCTGCCGGGGGCGAGCACACGAGCGCCGTGCAGCGACATGCCGAAGAGCAACAACACCACCGGCACCGCCGCCCCTCCGACCAGACGAAACGGTTCAAGAACCTGCTCGGGCACGGGAACCTGCAGAGCAGCGATGAGCAGCCCGAGAGCGGAAGCGATCAGAATCGGGTTGCGCACCGGCTGCAGGGCGATGCGCGCCCACGAGGTCTTTCCGCTCGTGCTGGCGTCGAGAATGGCGAGCGCGATGGGCGCGAAGATTGTGAGATTCACGAGGATGACCGGAGCCGCGAGCGCGGCGTCGCCGAGCACGTAGAGCGCGATCGGCAGACCGATGTTGTTGGCGTTCACGTAGCCCGAGGCGAGGGCAACGATCGTGGTCTCGGGCACGCCGCGGCGCCAGATCAGTCGCGCGACGAGCGAGGCGATCACGAAGCAGCTCACCGCCGCGATCATCGAGACGGGCACCAGGGTCGAGAAGAGCACTTTCGGCTCAGACTGCGAGAGCACGGTGAGCAAGAGCGCTGGCGTCAGCACGAAGAACGAGAGTCGCGAGAGCACCTGGTCGGCGCGCTCGCCGAGCAGCCCGATGCGCGCGATCACCCAGCCCACGAGAATGATCGCGGCGATGACTGCGAACCCGGTGATGACGCCGATCACGGCATCAGCCTGTCACGACCGGCGCATGGTCATGACCGCGCGGCGGCGGTCGGTCGGCCGACGATCGGCGAGGTGACACTGCCGATGCGCTCGATATCGACCGTCACTACGTCGCCGTCGTTGAGCAGCACCGGGGGCGTGCGCACGTAACCCACGCCTTCAGGCGTGCCGGTCACGATGATGTCACCGGGGTTCAGGGTCAGCGTGCGGCTCACGAGGGCGAGCACCTCGCCGAGCTCGAAGATCATGTCGCGAGTGTTGCCGTCTTGCATGGTCTCGCCGTTGACGATCGCCCGCACGCGCAGGCCCTCACGCAGGTCGCCGACCTCGTCAGCGGTCACGAGGTCGCCCATCGGGCCCGAGTCGTCGGCGTTCTTGCCCAGGGTCCACTGGGCAGTGAGCTTCTGCGCGCGACGGGCGGAGAGATCGTTGAAGGCGGCATAACCGAAGACCGCAGCACGGGCCGTGTCGGCGTCGGCGACCGCGATGGGCGCCCCGACGACGGCGGCGATCTCGGCCTCCCAGTCGAGACCGGCCTCATCGACCGGCACCGCCACGGGGGCACCGTCGGTGACGAGCGACGCGGTCCAGCGACCGAAGATCATCGGGTGGGCGGGAGGTTCGAACTTGCCTTCGGCTGCGTGGGCTCGATAGTTGAGACCGAGGCAGAGAATGCGGGCGCCGTCGGGTACGGGATGCGCGAGGGTAGCGCCGTCGACAGGGATGCGCTCGGTCACTTGAGCGGCGCGCTCGAGGCCGGCTGCGGGGTCAGCCCAGAAGGACGCGACCGTACCGAGAGGAATGAGGTGGTCGCCGTCGCGGGCCGCGACAAGCCGCTCGCCCTCGGGGGTGACCATGCCGACGATGCGCACGAGAGAGACCTCCTGATCGGAGCGCACAGGCGGCGCTCGCCTAAACATTACAACGTTTCGTAGGTTTGTCTAGAAATCCCTCGCGAGGACTGTTAGCGTGCGGGCATGGTCACCGAGGCTCCTGCCACGCGCGCGCAGGCGCTCGCCGCGACGATCGAGCGCACGATCACCGAGCAGGGCCTGCAGCCCGGCGACGCCCTCGGCACGATCGAGAGCTGGCGCGAGACTTCGGGGTTCGCCCGGGCCTCGGTCAGCGAGGCCCTTCGGCTGCTGGTCGATCGCGGGCTGGTCGAGATCAGACCCGGCCGCGGTGGGGGTGTCTTCGTTGCCCGCACAGGTCCGGTTGTGCGACTGCGCCACACGCTCATCAGCGTGCACGGCGAGGCCACGACGCTCGCCGACGCCATCGCGATTCGTGAGTCGCTTGAGCCTCTGCTCGTGCTCGATGCCGCTCGGTCGCGCACCGCTGCGCATACGCGGGCTCTGCGCAGCAAGCTGGCGAAGCTCGAGTCGGCGCTCGACGATCACGATGCCTTCATCCGCGCCGTCTGGGTGTTGCACGAGCAGATCGCCGCCATCACGCCCAACGAGATGCTGCGGGCGATCTACCTCACCATGATGCACATCATCAGTGATCGAGCGGAGGTCGCCGTGAGCGATGCGAACGACACCCACCTGGCCGAGGACTACCGTCAGCATCGACTCGCGGTGCACCGCGAGCTGGTCGACGCGATCGAGGCGGGCGACCTCGAGCGGGCATCCCGTGCTGTGGCGGCGCACTCCGACGAGGCCGGCGCGTGACCGGGCCGCTCGCCGGTGTGGTCGTCGTCGACCTGAGCCGAGCACTCGCCGGTCCGCACGCGGCGATGATGCTCGGCGACCTCGGCGCGCACGTCATCAAGGTGGAGTCGCCCGGCATCGGAGACGACACCCGCGGCTGGGGCCCGCCGTTCGTCGGGCCGCCCGAGGCGCGCGAGAGCACCTACTTTCTCTCGGCGAATCGCAACAAGCAGTCGATCGAGCTCGACCTCAAGAGCCCCGACGACCTCGCGACCCTGCGGGCGATGGTGCGCCGGGCCGATGTGCTCATCGAGAACTTCAGGCCCGGCGTGCTCGACCGGCTCGGACTAGACGCTGCGACGCTGCATGAACTGAACCCCCGGCTCGTCGTGCTCGCCATCTCGGGCTTCGGGCATGACGGCCCCGAAGGCGGTCGCGCGGGCTACGACCAGATCGCCCAGGGCGAGGCCGGGCTCATGTCACTCACGGGCTCGAGCCCCGACGACGTGCAGCGCGTGGGCGTGCCCATCGGTGATCTGCTCGCCGGCATGTACGGTGCCTACGGCGTGCTCGCTGCTCTGCACGAACGCGAGTCGACGGGCCGCGGTCAGGTCGTGCGCACGAGCCTGCTCGCAGCCATCGTCGGCGTTCATGCCTTTCAGGGCACACGATTTACCGTCGCAGGCGAAGTCGGTCGCGCGCAGGGCAATCACCACCCGAGCGTCGCGCCCTACGGATTGTTTGCGACCGGTGACGGCCGCATTCAGCTCGCCGTCGGCAGCGAGTCGCTGTGGCGCGCGCTGTGCGAGGTCATCGACCTCGACCCGTCGAGCCCCGACTTCGCCACGAACGCTGCGCGCGTGGCGAATCGCGAGGCGCTCATTGCGGCGATTGAGCACGCTTTCGCCGAGCACTCAAGCGCCGACCTGCTCGAGCGACTCGAGGCGGCGGGCATTCCCGCCGGCGTCGTGCGCTCGATCGACGAGGTCTACACCTGGCCGCAGACGCGGTCGCAAGGTCTTGTCGTCGAGGTTGACCATGCGACGCTCGGCACCATCGAACTGCCCGGCCCGCCTCTGCGCTTCTTCGACGCCGACGGCATCGAGCAGACCCGCCGCGAACACGTCGCCCCGCCCACACTCGGTCAGCACGGCGATGCCGTGCGGGCGTGGCTCGGCGAGTTGCCCGACGAGGCGAGTGCCGAGTGGTGAGCGGCGACGCATGAGCATCGACCGGCCCGATGCGCGCACGCTCATCGACCTCACTCTCGACCCGGGCAGCTTCGACTCGTGGGATACCGACGCGCGGCAGCCCGACGTCGGCGAAGAGTACGCGCGTCAGCTCGTCGAGGCGCGCGAGCGCACGGGCGTGACCGAGGCGGTCGTGACCGGCGCCGGAACCTTGAACGGGCATCCGGTCGCCGTCATCGTCGGAGAGTTCGGCTTTCTCGCCGGCTCGATCGGCACGGTCGCCGCGGATCGCATCACCGCGGCACTGCGGCGCGCCACCGCTGAGCGGCTGCCGGTGCTGGCCGCCCCCGTCTCGGGCGGCACGCGCATGCAGGAGGGCACGGCCGCCTTTACTCGCATGGTCGACATCACGGCCGCGGTCGTCGACCACAAAGCGGCTGGTCTGCTCTACCTGGTGTATCAGCGCCACCCGACGACGGGCGGGGTCTTCGCCTCGTGGGGATCGCTCGGCCACATCACGGTCGCGCAGCCGGGGGCGCTCATCGGCTTTCTCGGCCCGAAGGTGTACGCGGCGCTGCACGGCCGCGAGTTTCCGCCCGGCGTGCAGTCGGCCGAGAACCTGCTCGCGCACGGTCTTGTCGACGCCGTGCTCGAGCCGCGTCACCTGCGGCCGATGATCGCGCGCGTGCTGTCGATCGTCGCGGCGCCGGAAACGCCGACGCCGGTCGATGCACCGTCGCCTGCAGGCGACGAACCCGATGCGTGGGATGCCGTGCTCATCTCGCGCCGCCCTGGCAGGCCCGGCGTGCGCACGCTGCTGCGCCTCGCGGCGACCGACGTGGTACCCCTCTCGGGCACGTCAGAAGGTGAGACCGAGAAGGCATCGACGGTCTCGCTCGCGCGCATCGGCGATCACGGTGTCGTCGTGGTGGGGCTCGACCGGCATGCGCAGTCGTTCGACGGGCCGCTCGGCCCCGGCGCCCTGCGTCAGGCGCGACGCGGCATGGCGCTCGCCGCTGAGCTCGGCCTGCCGCTCGTCACGATCATCGACACTCCCGGTGCCGCCCTGTCGCGCGAGGCCGAAGAGGGCGGCCTCGGCGGCGAGATCGCTCGGTGTCTCGCGGCCCTCATTATGCTGCCCGTGCCGACGGTGTCGGTCATCATGGGCCAGGGCACCGGCGGAGCCGCGCTCGCACTACTTCCAGCAGACCGGGTGATCGCCGCCCGTCACGGCTGGCTCGCGCCTCTGCCGCCCGAGGGAGCGAGCGTCATCCGTCACGGCGACATCGAGCACGCCGCAGCGATGGCCCGGGCGCAGGGCATCACCGCTCACCAGCTGCACCGCCAGGGTCTCGTCGACGCCGTGGTCGACGAGCGGCCCAGTGCCGAGCTCGAGCCCGAGCAGTTCTGTCGACGGCTCGGCGAGCAGATTCGCGCGCAGATCACGCACGCCCGCAACGCCGACATCGCCGGTCGCGCGACCCGCCGCGCACGCCATGCCCAGCCGTTCCGCATCGACGAGGAGGTCGACCATGCCCGCTCATGACGTGCACGCCCACTACTACCCACCCGAGTACGTCGCCGTCGTGCGCGAGGTCGCGGCAGAAGAGGGCCGCGCGGGCGAGGTCGCCCGGGCTTTCCTGCAGCACCGCATCATCACGAAGGTGCCCACTTTTCTCGGCGACCTCGACGACCGGCTGCGTCTCATGGACGCCGCGGGCATCGAGCTTCAGGCCCTGAGCTTCGCCTCGCTGAACATCTGGCACCGCGACGCCGCAACGCGGTCGCGTCTCGTACAGGCCTTCAACGACGGGTGCTCGGCCGTGGTCGCCCGGCACCCCGACCGCTTTCGACTGCTCGCCTCGCTTCCTCTGCCGCACGTCGACGAGGCGGTGGCAGAGGCCCATCGGGCCCGCACCCTTCCGGGATTCGCCGGCTACAGCATCCCGACCCACATCGACACGGTGCCTATCGATGCCGAGCAGTGGCAGCCGGTCTACGCGGCGATGGCCGAGGAGAGTGCCCTCGTCATCACGCACCCCGACGGCTTCTGCGCTCCGGGCGCCCTCGCTGACCACGGCATGGAGTGGGCCATCGGCGCACCCTTCGAAGACACCATCGCGGCCGTGCGCCTGCTCGCCTCGGGTCTGCTCGATGAGCACCCCGCGCTGACCTGGGTGATTCCGCACCTCGGCGGAACGCTGCCGTTCTTACTGCACCGGCTGCTGTGGCGCTGGAAGCTCGAGACCGAGATGCTCGGCACCGATGACCACGCCGCGACCTCGCTCGAGCGGCTGCTGTTCGAGACCGCGAACTGCTCGCCGCACACACTGCGCTTGGCGCTCGAGGTGCTGCCTGCCGGCCGCATTGTCTTCGGCACCGACTACCCCTTCGTCGACCCGGCCGACCTCGTGCGACCCGTGCAGCTCGTGCGCGACGCGCTCGACGAGACCGAGGCCGAAGCCATTCTTTCCGGCCGCATCGCCCCCCTGCTCACCCCGACCCGGATGGACGCTTCATGACCACGACCCCGCAGCGCTGGCCCGGAGACCGCACCGGCGCGGTCGCCATCTCGATCATGTTCGAGCAGTGGGATGCCGGGGTCGCCCCGGGCCTCGGCCCCATGGGCAACCCGCTGCCGGCCGGGGCCCTCGACCACCAGGCTGTCTCGTGGGCCGACTACGGCTGGCGCACGGGTGTCTGGGCGGCTCTTGAGCTGCTCGAGAAAGAGCAGATCGCGGCCACCTTCTACGTCAGCGGCATGCTGACCGAGACGGCTCCGGATGCTGTGCGCGCGATCGCAGAGGCCGGTCACGAGATCGCGGGGCACTCGTGGGCGCAGAATCGCATTCCGGCACTCATCGGCCGGGAGGAGGAGAGCGCCGAGATCGCGCGTTGCACCGAGGCGCTCGCGGCGGTGAGTGGGCAGCGCCCGCGGGGCTGGATCAGCCCGCGCTGCACGCCGAGCGCCAGCACGAGCGAGCTGCTGGCAGGGCAGGGCTACGAGTGGCACGGCGACGTGTTCGACGCCGACCAGCCCTATTGGCGCGAGACGCCCGAGGGCCGCATCGTTGCCCTGCCCTTTGGTATGGAGATCAACGATCTGCCGATGACCGTGCGCTACGGCCAGCCGACGCGCGAGCTCGTCTCGAGTTTTGCTTTCGAGGCCGCCGCGATCGCTCGCGGCCCGCGGCCCGGCCACGTCGACGTGACGCTGCACGCGCACGTCGGCTGCCGCCCCGCCGGTCTGCTCGCGCTGACGCAGATCATCGCCGAAGCACGACGGCTCGATTTCTGGATCGCCACGCGGGGCGATCTCGTCGACCACTTCGTGGATGAGTAGACGGCGCGCTGGTCGAGCTAGCGCGCGGGCGGCTCGGCCACGTGGCCGAGGCGCTCGCTCATACGCCGAGCAGCGTCGTTGACGGCGGCGCCGACTTCGTCGATCGACAGCTTCTGCAGCCGGTCCATCGGGCTACTGAGGGTGAGCGCCCCGGCGCATCGCCCCGTGGCATCGAAGAACGGGGCCGCGACACCCCCGCCATTGGGCACCCAGCGCCCGGGGCTGTACGAGTACCCGAGGCGCACGTCTTCAGCGAGCTGAGCGCGCACGGCTTCGGGGTCGGTGAGGCTCACGTCGGTGTGGGCGACGATCGGCTGCTCGAGAATGCGGTCGCGCTCGTCGCGAGTCAGTCCGCTGAGAATGGCCATACCTGAGGCACCGCTCACGAGCGGGAACGGCTTGCCCATCTCGATGACGTAGCGAATGGTGTTGTCGCAATCGACCTTTGACCGGTACACGAGCGTGTCGTCGACGCGGGCGACGGCGTAGCAGGTCTCGTTGAACCGGCCGACGAGTTCTTTCAGCAGAGGCTCGGCCGCTTTGGCGAGCGAGTCGCGCTCTGACAGCGCTGCAACGATCGAGAACAGTCGCGGACCAGCCGCGTACACCCCACGCTCGCGCTCTTGCTCGACGTAGCCGAGCTCTTCGAAGTGGGTGAGGATACGGCTGACGGCGCTGCGGTCGATGCCGGTGCGGCGAGCCGCCTCGCGCACGCCGATGCCGTCGACGTGGGTCGCCACGAGTTCGAGCAGCGTGATGGCGCGCACGAGCATGCCCGACTTCTGTGACGCGGCGGTCGACGAACTCTCCATAGCGGCCATGCTACTGAAACTCGCTCCAGTCCCGGCTTGACACCATCGCAGAGGAAAGGGAAGATAACAAGACAACGTCTTGATAAACAAGACACGAGCACAACAGGCCAGCTGGGTCTCACGGTCATTGCGACTGCAGGGTTCCGAGGTCGTGACGACGAAGGAGTCATCATGACGAACATGACGGGCGCGCAGTATCTGTCGCGCGCACTCGACGCATACGGCGTCGACGCCGTATTCCTCGTACCCACTGCGCTGAGCGCGACTTTGGTGGCGATGGAGAACGAGACGTCGATCAAGCGCATCGTGACCCACGGCGAGAAGGCCGCCGCCTACATGGCCGACGGCTACGCGCGCGCCACCGGCAAGCCCGGCATCTGCATGGCCCAGAACATCGGCGCCGCCAATCTCGCAGCCGGCCTGCGCGACGCCTACCTCGGCTGCTCGCCCGTCATCGCTCTCACCGGCGGCCCCTACGAGTGGAGCCGTGGCCGCAATTACTACCAAGAGATCGAAGACTTTCCGCTCTTCAAGCCCGTGACGAAGTCGAGCCGTCAGGTCTTCGACGTGGCGCGCCTTCCCGACCAGCTCGACCAGGCCTTCCGCGATGCCACGACGGGCAAGCCCGGCCCGACGCACCTCGAGCTCGCCGGCCACACGGGCGACATCATTGAGAACCAGTCGTTCGAGGCCACGGTGCCGACGCCCGGCGATCGCCGAAGCCCCGCCCTGCGCGTGGCGCCTGACCCCGAGGCCATCGCGGCGGCGGTGGCGGCTCTGCGCTCGGCAGAGCGACCCGTGATTGTCTCGGGCGGCGGCGTGCGCACGTCGGGTGCGGCAGCCGAAGTCGTCGCGCTCGCCGAGCGGCTCGGTGCGCCCATCGCGACCTCGCTCAACGGCAAAGAGACCGTGCCGGGCGACCACCCGCTGTCGATCGGAATCCCGGGGCTGTACGCCCGCGCGAGTGCCAACCAGATCATTCTCGAAGCCGACCTCGTGATGTACGTCGGCAGTCAGACCGGCAGCCAGGTGACGCTCACCTGGCAGGTTCCTCCGACGAGCACGCGCGTCGTGCACCTCGACATCGAGCCGACCGAGCTGGGCCGCCACTACCCCGACACCGTGGCCGTCGTCGCGGATGCTCGCCTGGGCCTCACCGCCCTGCTTGAGGCGCTCGGCTCGGTCGACACTGGGCCAACTCAGCAGTGGCGCGACCGCGCCGCCGAGCTGACCGCTCGGTGGCGTGAGAGCGTCTCGTCGTTGACCTCTGACGACGTTGAGCCGATGCGGCCCGAGCGACTGGTCACGCAGCTGAACGGGCTTCTGCCCGACAATGCCATCGTCGTGAGCGACACCGGGCACGCGGGCATGTGGACGGCGGGCTACCTCGACTTGACGCAGCCCGACCAGGGTTTCTTGCGCGCTGCGGGGTCGCTGGGCTGGGGTCTGCCGGCCGGCATCGGTGCGCAGATCGCGCGCCCCGACGCCCAGGTCGTCGTCTTCACGGGCGACGGCGGACTCTTCTACCACTTGAGCGAACTCGAGACCGCCGCCCGCTGGAACGTGCCGCTGACGATCGTCGTGAACGACAACCGCTCGCTCAATCAAGAGATCAACCCGTACACGGTCGCCTACGGCGGTGAGCTCACCGGGCGTCACCACGAGCTGTGGCACTTCGACGACGTCAACCTGGCGACCGTGGCCGAGAGCCTCGGGGTCACCGGAATCCGCGTCACCAAGTCGAGCGAACTCGCCCCCGCCATGGCCCGCGCCGCCGAGATCAACGGCCCCGTGCTGATCGACGTGGTCTCCGACATCGATGCGGTCGCGCCCAAGGGCTCAGCCGCGCGCGCGCAGAACTGACCGATGGCCCCGGCTCTGAGAAGGACATCCATGACCCCCCACGACCTCACGGTGCGCGCGTTCCTCGAGAACGCCGTCGAGCGCAACACCGCCGAGCCATACCTCATCTGGACCGGTTCCGACACGGCGAGCGAACAGCAGTCGTACGAGCAGTTCAATGCTCACGTCGACGCCGCCGCGGCGTACTGGCACCACATGGGCGTGCGCAAGGGCGATCGTGTGGCGTTCATGGCTGATAACAGCCCCGGCTTCTTGCACGCCTGGCTCGGACTCGCGAAGATCGGCGCCGTGCTCGTCGCGGTCAACACCGGGTTCAAGCTCGCCGAGGCGCAGTATCTCATCGAGCACTCCGAAGCGCGGTTCGCCCTCATCGATCCGGCCCACGCCGAGCTCTTCCACCGCATCGGCGAGAACGCACCGGGTCTGCACTCGACCCTCGTGCTCGGCGAGGCCGAGGGCTACGACGACTTCATCGCGGGCGCCACGCAGCTCGACGGCCGGGCGCCGAGCGTCGACCTCGACCCCGACGACCTCATCTCGCTCATCTACACCTCGGGCACGACCGGCCGACCCAAGGGCGTCATGCAGTCGCACCGCAACTACGTCATGACGGGCCAGGCGTTTCCGCACTGGATGAAGATGCAGCGCGGCGATCGCATCTACGCGTGCCTCCCGCTCTTCCACATCAACTCGCAGGCCTACTCGACGATGGGCGCCATCGGCACCGAGGGTGCGATGGTGCTCGCACCGCGCTTCAGCGCCACTCGCTTCTGGCCCGACGTGCGCGAGCACGGCGTGACGATGTTCAACATGATCGGCGCGATGACGGTCATCCTGTCGAAGAAAGAGCCGAGCCCCGACGACCGCGACCACAAGGTGCGCGTCGCCTACGGCGTGCCCGCGCTGCCGCATGCCGTGCGCACCTCGATCGAGGAGCGTTTCGGCATCGCGTGCGTCTCGGGTTTCGGCATGAGTGAGACGACCTACGGTCTGCTCGAGCCGATCGACGAGCCGCGGCACCCCGACTCGATGGGCGTGCCACGGTCGCACCCCGACCCTGCCTACCCCGCTACCGAGGCGAGGATCGTCGACGCCAATGGCGTCGAGGTGCCGCGCGGTGAGATCGGCGAGCTCGTGCTGCGCAACGCGGCCATGATGCTCGGCTACTTCAAAGACCCCGAGAAGACCGCCGAGGCACTGCGCGAGGGCTGGCTCTACACGGGTGACAGCGCGTGGCAGGCCGACGACGGCTACTTCTACTTCGTTGACCGCAAGAAAGATATCGTGCGGCGTCGCGGCGAGAATGTCTCGTCGCTCGAGGTCGAGATGGTCGTCAACACGCACCCCGCGGTGCAAGAGTCGGCCGTCATCGGGGTGCCCTCTGACCTCACCGACGAAGAGCTGTGCGTCTTCGTCGTGCCGCGAGACGGGCAGACCATCGACCCGGCCGCGATCATCGCGTGGTGCGACGAGAACCTCGCCGCCTTCAAGGTGCCGCGCTTCGTCGAGACCGTCGACGCCCTGCCGAAAACCCCCACAGCCAAGATCGAGAAGCACCGACTGCGCTCGGGCGACTACGGCGTGGGCGAGCGCTTCGACGGGGGAGTTCGCTCGACCAAAGCAGCATCGCGCGGCTAGCGCCGAGCATCCGTTCTCGCTCCACCCGTACCTCAGACCGATCGATCACCAGCAAGAGAAAGAAGAACACGATGGCAGAGACGCCGAATGTCGAGACCGTGCGCGCGCTCGTGAAGCAGTACTCCAACTGGGGTCGCTGGGGTGCCGACGATGATCGCGGCACCTTGAACCACCTGACGCCGGAGCGTGTCGCGGCCGCGGCCGCGTGCATCCGCTCGGGCAAGCGCATCTCGATGGCGCTGCCGATGGATGCCACGGGTCCGCAGGTGAGTGGCGGCTTCGGTGGGCGCTTCAACCCCATTCACCTCATGTTCCGCGACGGCGGCGACATCGCCATGGGCACGGTCGTCGACGAGTTCTACCAGGGCAACGACCGCCACCTGCGCGGCACCGACGACCTCATCATCATGGCGCTGCAGTCGTCGACCCAGTGGGATGCGCTCGCGCACATCTTCTTCGACGGCCACATGTACAACGGCTTTACCCCCGACCAGGTCACGAGCAAGGGCGCCAAGGTCGGTGCCGTCGGCGTCGCGGCCGATCAGATGGCGGGTCGCGGCGTGCTACTCGACATCGCGCGCCTCAAGGGCGTCGACGCGCTCGACCCTGGTTACGCCATCACCGCTGACGATCTCGAGGCCGCCGAGAAGATGCACGGCGTCACCGTCGGCGCCGGCGACTTCCTCATGGTGCGCACCGGCATGACCGGCGAGCGCAAGGGCAAGTGGGGCGACTACGCTGGCGGCCCCGCCCCGGGGCTCGGGCTCGAGTCGATCCCGTTCATTCACGGCCGCGACATCGCGGGCCTCGCCGTCGACACCTGGGGCATGGAGGTGCTGCCGAACCAGACGCCCGACGTCTTCCAGCCCCTGCACTGCGTCTTCATCGTCGGCATGGGCCTCTGGGTGGGCGAGATCTTCGACTTCGAGGCGCTCGCCGACGACTGCGCCGACGACGGCCAGTACGACTTCTTCTTCTGCGCCCCGCCGATGACGTTCACGCGCGCCGTCGGGTCGCCCGTGAACCCCATGGCGATCAAGTGACGCGTCCACGGGCCGACTCCTATTCGATCGCCGTACTGCCGGGCGACGGCATCGGCCATGAGGTCATGGGGCCGGCGATCGAGGTCGTCGACCTGGTCGCCGAGCACCAGGGCTTCTCGGTCGACTGGACGACCTACCCGTGGAGCTGCGGGTTCTACCACGAGCACGGCGTGATGATGCCCGACGACGGTATCGATCAGTTGGCCGATCACGACGCCATCTTCTTGGGCGCGGTCGGTGACCCCTCGCTGCCCGACCACCTCTCGCTGTGGGGGCTGCTGATTCCGATCAGGCGCGCCTTTCAGCAGTACATCAACCTGCGGCCCGCGCTGCTGCTGCCCGGCGTTGTGAGCCCGTTGCGCGACACCTCGCGCGGCATCGACATTCTCGTCGTGCGTGAGAACAGCGAGGGCGAGTACAGCGAGGTGGGCGGCCGCGTCTTTCCCGGCACGCCCGACGAGTTCGCCGTGCAAGAGGCGATCTTCTCGCGGCGGGGCACTGAGCGCGCGATCGAGTACGCGGTCTCGCTCGCGCAGAAGCGGCAGAAGAGAGTGGTCTCGGCGACGAAGTCGAACGGCATCATTCACTCGATGACGTTCTGGGACGAGGTGTTTCACGATGTCATGGCCCGCCACCCCGAGATCGAGGGTCGGCTTATGCACGTCGACGCCCTTGCGGCGCGCTTCGTGAGCCACCCGCATGACCTCGACGTCGTGGTCGGCTCCAACCTCTTCGGCGACATCCTGACCGACATCGGTGCGGTCATCGTGGGCAGCATGGGCATGGCGCCCTCGGCGAACCTCAACCCGACGGGCGAGTTTCCGTCGATGTTCGAGCCCGTGCACGGCTCGGCTCCCGACATCGCCGGGCAGGGCATCGCGAACCCGATCGGCCAGATCTGGTCGGCCGCGATGATGCTCGAGCACCTCGGTCGCCCCGAGGCGCATGATGTGATCATGACCGCCATCCACCACGTACTCGGCGAGACCGACATGCGCACTCCCGATCTGGGCGGCACCGCGACGACGACCGAGGTTGCCGACGCCGTGCGCACCGCTGTGCGTCACGCCCTGACGGTGGAGGCAGCATGAGCGCTCCGACACGACCGCCGATCACGCCGCGAGGTGAGGAGAAGGTCTTCTTCGACCGCCTGCGCGAGCATAAGCTGGTCTTTCAACGCTGCGCGGGATGCTCGCACGCGGTCTTCCCGCTGCGCACCGTGTGCCCGCACTGCTTCGGCGAGTCGCTCGACCTCGAGCGCGCCGCCGGAACGGGCACCGTGTACTCGTTCACGGCGCAGGCCCGCGCATCCCACCCATTCTTCGCCGCCGACGTGCCGTACACGCTCGTGCTCGTCGACCTCGATGAAGGCGTGCGCGTCTTCGCGAACCTCGTGGACTGCCCGCCTGATGACGTCAGCGTCGGCATGCCCGTCGAGGCCGTCTTCGACGACGTCGAGCCCGAGCTGACCCTGCTGAGGTTCCGGCCCGTCTCGATCGAGGAGCAGTCATGAGTATCCGCGGCACGAGCGCCATCGTGGGCGCCGCCCAGCTCGACACCTTCAAGACCGACGGCAAGTCGCCCGTGGGCCTCATGGCTGTTGCCGTGAACCGGGCGCTGGCCGATGCGGGCTTGACGCTCGCCGACGTCGACGGGCTCTTCACAGCCTCGTCGTACTACGCCTTCCCGACCCTGACGCTCGCCGAATACCTCGGCATCCATCCGCGGCACATGGATTCGACCGCGCTCGGGGGCTGCTCGTTCATCGCGCAGCTCGGACACGCGGCCGCGGCGATTCAGGCAGGGCTGTGCGACGTGGCTGTGGTCGCCTACGGCAGCACCCAGCGCACTGACGCGGGCAAGCTCGTGAGCATGGCCGAGAGCTCGCCCTACGAGCAGCCCTACGGTCTCATCCACCCGATTGGCGCGTTTGGCATGGTCGCGCAGCGGCACATGGCGCAGTACGGCACGACGAGCGAGCAGCTCGCGCAGTACGCGGTCTCGGCGCGCGAGTGGGCCCTGCTGACCGACACCGCGCCGTACCCCACCCCGCTCACCGTCGACGAGGTGTTGAACTCGGGAGTCATCACGAGCCCGCTGCACAAGCTCGATTGCTGCCTCGTCACCGACGGCGGCGCGGCGGTCGTACTGGTCTCGGCCGAGCGCGCACGTGATCTGCGCGACAACCCCGTGTACCTGCTGGGCTCAGGCGAAGCAGTCAATCACCGCAACGTGAGTCAGATGCCCGACCTCACCGCCACCGAGGCCGCTCGCAGCTCGCAGCGAGCGCTGCAGATGGCGGGCGTCACGCTCGATCAGATTGACACCGCGCACGTCTACGACGCCTTCACGATCAGCTTGCTCGTGCTGCTCGAAGATCTCGGTTTCTGCGCCAAGGGCGAGGGGGGCGCTTTCGTGGAGAACGGCAACCTCGCCCCCGGCGGCTCGCTCGCGCTGAACACGAACGGCGCGGGGCTTGCCCAGGTGCATCCGGGCATGCTCGGCATGTTCTTGATCATCGAGGCCGTGCAGCAGTTGCGCGGTGACGCGGGCCGACGCCAGGTGCCCGATGCGCGGCTGTCGCTCGTGCACGGCATGGGGCTCACCCTCGCAGCCCACGCCACCGCCGTGCTGTCGACGCAGCCCGAACCCTGACCCACCACCGATAGAAAGCAGTGCCTCCCATGCAGTCGTGCGATCGCCTCTCGATCACCGTGCTCGTCGACAACTACATCGACATGCTCATGCCCAACACGGCGACGATCCGCCGTCAGGGCATGCCCGAGCACTTCCTGCCGCGCCGCGGCACGCCGCTGGCCGAGAACGGTATCTCCTTCCTGCTGAAGGCCACGACGGCCGGGCGCACGACGACGATCCTGTTCGATGCGGGCATGAGCGGAATCCCGATCATCCACAACGCGAAGGTGCTGGGGGTCGACTGGGACGAGATCGACCAAGTGGTGCTGAGCCACGGGCACCCCGACCACTTCGGCGGCATCTATGCGGCGCTCGAGGCGATGGGCAGGCGCGTGCCGCTCATCGTGCACCCCTCGGCGTTCCATCCCCGGTCGATCAAGCGGCCCGACATGATGATCCAGTACTTCAACCGCGGGCTCACTGAGCACGAGCTCGTCGAGGCTGGCGCTGCCGTCGTGGCGGTGCGCGAGCCCCTCGACATCGCCCCGGGCATCATGACGAGCGGTGAGATTCCGATCTCGGTCGATTTCGAGCACGAGGTGCCGGCGGGCCGCATGAGCATCCGCGACGGTCACGTGCACCCCGACCCCATCGACGACTACCTGACGCTCATCATCAACGTGACCGGCGTCGGGCTCGTGGTGCTCGACCCGTGCGGGCATTCGGGCGTGCTGAGCTCTCTCGACCACGCGCAGAAGCTCACGGGCGTGGATGCCCTGCACGGCGTGCTCGGAGGCTTCCACCTCGGCCACGCGGGAATCACCCAGCAGAAGATCGATCAGACCGTGGCCGGCCTCGGCGAGCGAGGCCTCAAGCTCATCGCGCCGATGCACTGCAGCGGATTCCGCGCCCAGCGCGCAGTCGCTGAGGCGCTTCCGGAGTCGTTCGCGCTCATGACGGCGGGTGCCGAGCTCGTCATCGAGGCGTCGAGCGCGGCCTGAGCATCCCGCAAAAATCACGATTTGAAACCAGTAGCCCAAAAAATAAGACACTGTCTTGACATTGGCCCACCGGGCTGTCAGATTTACCAGTACGACGCGCGTACCCGGCTCGAGAGCCAGGCGAGCGGCACCACCGACACACACCGCACTACCCCAATGCACCGGACCAAAGGAGATTCGAGCATGAAGAAGCATCTGCAGTTCGCGGCCATCGCCGCAGTCGGCGCCCTCGCTCTGAGCGCCTGCACCGCGCCCGCCACCGACCCCGGTGCCGAGCCCGGCGAAGAGCGCTACGAGATCACGATGGCCATGGCCTCGGGTGACACCTACACCGCCGAATGGTGGGGCTGGCTCGCTGCTCAAGAGCTGGGCTACTACGACGAGCTGGGTCTCGACGTCGAGTTCGTCGCCGCAGGCGGCTCAGGCTCGGCGATGGAGCAGGTCATCGCGGGCAACGCCGACGCGGGCAACCCCTCGGCACCGGCCTTCGGTGAGGCGGCTCTCGTCGGCCTTCCCGTCGTGAACATCTTCACGTATTCGAATGGAGCGATCTTCGGCATCTTCGTGCCCGAAGACGGCCCGTTCCAGTCGATCGCCGAGATGCGGGGCGCCAACATCGGCATCTCCGAGGCCGGCGGCGGCGAGGTCGCGTTCCTCGAGGCCGCACTGCGTGCCGAAGGAATCGACCCCATCACCGACGTGCAGCTGATTCCGATCGGCGACGGCGGACCGGAGACCCTGGCCGCGCTCGACAACGGCTCGGTCGACGTGTACTCCACGGCCTACAACGACATCTTTGCGATTCAGACGGCCGGCGTGAACCTCGTCGACCTGACTCCCGCCATCTACAACACGTTCCCGGCCCGTGGCATCATCACGACGCAGGACACTCTGTCGAGCAAGGGTGAGGCGCTCGAGCGCTTCGCTCGCGGAACCGCGATGGGAATCTACTTCTGCTACGAGAACCTCGAGGCGTGCCGCGACCTCATGAAGGGTGCGATCCCGCAGGCCTTCGAGCAGAACGCTGATGGCGTCTCGCAGGGCGACCTGCGATTCGAGCTGGCCACGACCCAGGTGCGCCCTGTCGACTTCGACAACATCGGCCAGCACGATGTGGACGGCACCCAGGCCTTCGTCGACCTGATCCAGTCGACGTCGCCTGACTACATCGCTGTGGACGCGAACGACATCCTGTTCGACGGCTTCATCGCCTCGGCGAACGAATTCGATCGCGCTCGCGTCGCCGCGGATGCTGCTGCCTACGAGTTCCAGAACCAGTAGACCAGCCGCACCGGTTCAGCTGATTTTCACTATCGAGAACTGAGAAAGAACACCATGACGACCATGACCCAGACCGCACCCCTCGTGAGAGTCGACGGCGTGACGAAGCGCTTCGGCTCCGGTGACAAGGAAATGGTCGCCCTGAGTGGGCTGAACCTCGAGGTCCGGGAGGGAGAGTTCCTCTCCCTCCTGGGCCCGAGTGGCTGCGGGAAGTCGACCGCCCTCAACATCATGGGCGGCCTTCTCGACGCGACCGAGGGCACTGTCACATTCAGCGGCGAGCCGCTCACCGAGCCCAACCGGCACATCGGAATGATGTTCCAACAAGCGGTGATGTTCCCCTGGCGCACGACCCTCGAGAACGTGCTGCTGCCCGTCGAGATCTTCGGCGAGAAGAAGAAAGACTTCATCCCGAAAGCCGAAGAGCTGCTCGAGATGGTCGGCATCAAAGATTTCCGCGACTCTTACCCCTGGCAACTGTCGGGAGGTATGCAGCAGCGCGCCGCTCTGTGCCGCGTGCTCTTGCACGACCCCAAGCTGCTGCTGCTCGACGAGCCGTTCGGTGCGCTCGACGAGTTCACCCGCGAGGCGATGAACCAAGAGCTTCTGCGCCTGCAGGACTACTCGAAGTCGACTGCGGTGCTCGTGACGCACAACATCACCGAGGCGGTGTTCATGAGCGACCGCGTCGCCGTCATGAGCGCTCGCCCCGGACGACTCGTCGACATCATCGAGGTGCCGTTCGATCGGCCCCGCCGCCCCGACCTTCAGACGACCACGGAGTTCATCAAGCTCGTCGCGAAGGCCCGCCAGATGCTGGAGCTGCAGTGACCACCACCGCGCCCCCGCCGGCTCCGGCCCGAAGCGCACCAGCGCCCGGGCCGACCTGGTGGGAGCGTTTCCGAGGCGGTTCGGCTTGGATCGTCATCACGACGGTCGCCATCATCATCGCGGTATGGGAATTCTTCCCGCAGCTAGGGTTCGTCAACCGGGTGCTGTTCCCGACATTCAGCGAGACGGTCGTCGCTTTCGTCCAGCTCGTAGGTGGCGGCTATTGGTGGGACGACCTCGCCAAGACGATGTCGGCGGTTGCGATCGCCTGGGTCATCGGCGTCGCCTTCGGCTTCACGATGGGCGTCGTGCTCGGCACGTCACCCTTCATGCGCCAGGCCATCACCCCCTACGCCATCGCCGTTCAGGCACTGCCCAAGGTCGTGCTCGCCCCCCTGCTCATCGGGTGGCTCGGGTTCGGCCCGGAGAGCAAGATCGCCCTCGCGGTCATCATCTGCTTCTTCCCGGTCTGGATCGACACGATGGTCGGCCTTGCTCTGCCATCGGCCAATGAGTTCAAGCTCATGAAGTCGCTCAAGGCCAGCCGCTGGCAGGTCTTCACGAAGCTGCAGCTGCCTTCTGCTCTGCCGATGATCATGGTGGGCGTGAAGCACGCACTGCTGCTGGCCTTCACTGGCGTGATCGTCGCCGAGATCTTGTCGGCGTCAGACGGCGGGCTCGGCAAGCTCACGAAAGAATTCGCATCCCAGCTGAACATGGGCCTGGTGTACTCGGTCGTCACGATCGTGGTCATTCTCTCGATCACGCTCGTCTCCATCGCCGATGTCGTCGAGCGCCGTGTCGTGTTCTGGTCTGAAGAGTCGAGGGCGAGAAGAAAATGACGAGAACCGAAGTGATGGCGCAGATCGCCGTCGACAGCTCACCGAAGAAAAAGAACTTCCTGCGCTCGCCCTACCTGCTGACGCTCGCGCTGCTGCCGATCATCCTTGCGGTGTGGTGGCTCGCCACCACCGTCACCAAGTCGGTTCCGGCGATTCTGCTGCCGACGCCTGAGTCTGTCTGGGCAGCTTTTCCGCGGGTGCTCGGCGCCGATGGGTTCGGCGACCAGGTGATCCGAACCCTCACCGAGATCGCGGGTGGTTTCGCGCTCGGAGCATCGGTCGGATTCTTCCTCGGCGTGCTTCTCAGCTCATCGAGCCGGCTGCGCGCAGCGTACCTGCCGTTCCTCTCGGCACTCGAGGCGATTCCGACGGTGATCCTCGCGCCGATCATCATCGCCTGGATCGGATTCGGCATCGAGGGCAAGATTCTGCAGGCTGCGATCGCGTGCTTCTACGCCGTCTTCATCACGACGCTGTCGGGTCTCGGCCTCGCCGAGCCCAACGCTGTCGCGCTTATGAAGTCGCTTCGGGCGTCGAAGTGGCAGACCATGGTCAAGCTGCGTATTCCGACCGCGCTGCCCGTCATCTTCGGTGGCCTGCAGCTCGGTGCGACGACCGCCATCATCGGCGCCATCGTGTCGGAGTTCATCGGTGCGACGGGTGGCCTTGGCTATCTCATGCTGCGGTACCGCTCGAGCTTCGACACCGCCGCTTACTGGGTCATCATCTTCCTCTTCCTCGTGATCGGCCTGGTGGTCTACCTGACCATCTGGTACATCGAGAAGCGCTTCGTGTTCTGGCGACGCATCGAGGTCACGCGGCCCGATCTGGAGAAGCAGTGAGCATCGACATTCACGCGCACACCGTGCCGCGCGGCTTCATCGCCGAACTGGCGCACGAGGTGCCGGAGGCGGCTCCTGCGCTCGTGCAGCGCGGCGACGAGTGGTGGTTTCAGTACCCGAGCGGGCGCATGAGCGGCCCGATTCCGCTGGGCATGGTCGACACCGAAGCGCGCCTTGCCGACATGGATGCTGCCGGTGTGCAGCTGCAGGCTCTGAGCGTGCCGCCGCCGCACTTCAACTACCGTCTCGACGACCAGGCAGCGGCGGTGGCCGCGCGACTGCACAACGACGCGATGATCGCCATGGCTCGGCAGCACCCCGAGCGCTTCGTCGTGCTCGGGCACCTGCCGATGCAGAGCGAGCAGGCCGCGCACGACGAGCTGCAGCGCCTCATCGCGATCGACGAGGTCGTCGGTCTCGAGCTCGGCACCAACGTGGCGGGCGCGAACCTGGGCGACGGGCAGTACGCCTCGGTCTGGCAGGCGATCGACGCGAGCGGCCTCGCCGTGGTGCTGCACCCCGGTGCTGACGTCGCCGGCATGGATCGCATGCACGACTACTTCATGCACAACTACGTGGGCAACCCCACCGACTCGACGATCGCCGCGGCGTCGCTGCTCTTTCAGGGCGTGCTCTCGCGCAACACGGCCCTGCGGGTGGCGCTGCTGCACGGCGGCGGCTTCGTGCCGTACCAGATCGGCCGGTTCGACCACGCCTGGTCGGTGCGGCCCGAGGCGCGCGAGCACCTCGACGTGGCGCCGTCGAGCCTGCTGCACCGCTTCTGGTTCGACTCGCTCACGCACGACGACCTCTCGCTGAGGTTCTTGCACGACCGCGTCGGCGACGACCGTCTCGTTCTCGGTAGCGACTACCCGTTCGACATGGCCGACAGCGACCCGGTGGGCTCGCTGAAGCGCGCTCTCGCCGATCGGCCCGACGCTGTGCGCAAGGCGCTCGATGACAACCCGCGAGAACTCTTGACTCGGCGCCCCGGCGCCTAATCAGGCTCGGCCGCTCAGCGGTCGGGAATCGGCGGGGTCGAGCGGGTGGTGCCCGACCCCGCCGAGCACCATGCCCTGCACCCCACACCGTCTCGAGCAGAAAGGCGCATCGCCGTGGTGTTCGTCTTCATCGCTCTCGCGGTCATGTTCGGTGCCATGGCCCAGCGAGTCTCGGGCATGGGCTTTGCACTCGTCGTCGCGCCCGTGCTCGTGCTGCTCATCGGCCCCTTCGAGGGCGTGTTGCTGGTCAATCTCTGCGGGGCGGTGTCGGCGTCGATCGTCATCAGCAGGGTCTGGCGCTTCATCGACTGGCGTCAGTTCTCGATGCTGGCGGTGCCCGCGATCAGCGCGATCGTGCCGGGTGCCTTTCTGTCGGTGCTCATCGGCGGGCCCGTGCTGCAGATCGTCGTCGGCGGCATCCTCGTCGTGGCGCTCACGAGCTCGCTGCTCATGAACTACTTCGACCGGCGGGTCGCGCAGGCTCCTGCTGCGCTCATCGCGGGCACAGCATCCGGCTTCATGAGCGCCACCGCCGGCGTCGGCGGGCCCGGAATGAGCGTCTACGCGATCTTGACGCGCTGGGAGCAGAAGTCGTTCGCCGCGACGATCCAGCCCATCTTCGTGCTCATCGGCGTGACATCGTTCGTCATGAAGGTGCTGCTCAACGACACGGGCCTGCCCGACTACGACTGGTGGCTCTGGGTGCTCATCATCGCGTGCACCGTCGTCGGCCTCGCGCTCGGCGAGTTCGTCTCGCGCTGGGTGAGCGTGCGCGCGGCACGGGTGACGGTGATTGTCATCTCGTACCTCGGCGGAGTACTTGCCATCATCGACGGCGCCGCAGGGCTGCTGGGCTGACGCCGCGCGTGCGGCTCAGTCGCGCGGCTTCACCGGCCGTAACGCCATCTGCACGATAACGACGAGCAGCAGTGCGGCGAAGAGCCAGCCCGACACCTGGGCAGGAACGAGAAATGCCAGCCAGACGCCGACGAGCGACATCGCAGCGGCAGCAAGACCCATCAGCACGGCATCGCGCCAGCGCACCAGGCCGCCGCGCAGATTCGGAATCGATCCGGCAATCGCACCGGGAATGAGGGCGAGCAGCGACGTGCCTTTCGCGAGCAAGTCGCCGATGCCGAACACGGCGATGAGCACCGGCACGGCGATGATGCCGCCGCCCACCCCGAGCAGGCCGGCGACAATGCCCATGAGCAGGCCGAGCGCGATGAGACCGAGCACCGAGACGACGCTGTAGTCGAACGCCCCGTCGCGCACAGGCGCCACGATGATGAGCCGCAGCGCGCTGACGAGCAGCCCTGCGATGAACAGCCACTTGAGCCAGGTGAGTGACAGTCGCCGCAGCAGCAGCGCGCCGAGAGGGGTGCCGGCGACCGCCCCGACAGCGATGATCGCCGCCGCGACGAGCTCGATCTCGCCGCGCGCCCCGTAGAGCGAGGCGCTCAGCGCGGCGGGCGGGATGATCGCGAGAAGCGATGTGGCGGATGCTCGCCGCTGGTCGAACCGCAACCACGACATCATGAGCGGCACCATGATGAACCCGCCGCCCACGCCGAAGAGCCCGGCGAAGAGGCCCCCGATTGCTCCGATGGCAAGAAGGGGCAGAATCACCGGGCCAGCCTAGCCGTGCACGGCAGCGCCCCTGTTGAGCCGGACTAAACTGAGACGGTGACTGAAGCCATCGACGCGGGCCCCCGCGGACCCCATACCGTCGACGCAGTGCTCATCGGCGCCGGCATCATGAGTGCGACGCTCGCCACGATGCTGCAGCAGCTCGAACCGACGTGGGATATCCGCATCTATGAGCGCCTCGGCGAGGTCGCGCTCGAGAGCTCGAACCCCTGGAACAACGCCGGCACGGGCCACGCGGCCCTCTGCGAGCTCAACTACACGCCCGAGCGGCCCGACGGCTCGATCGAGATCTCGAAGGCCGTGGCGATCAACGAGCAGTTCCAGGTCTCGCGCCAGTTCTGGTCGCACCTGGTCGACGAGGGGCGGCTGCCCGACCCCGGTGCGTTCCTCAGTGCCACACCCCACATGAGCCTCGTCTGGGGCGAGAAGAACGTCGAGTACCTGCGCAAGCGCCATGAGGCACTGAAAGACCACCCGCTTTTCGCAGGCCTGGAGTACTCAGAAGACCCTGTTCAGATTCACCAGTGGGCTCCGCTGCTCATGCCGGGCCGCTCGAAGCACGAGCCGGTCGCAGCTACGCGTACGACGGCCGGTACCGACGTCGACTTCGGCGCCCTCACCCGGCTGCTCATCGAGGGCTTGGAGTCGAGCGGCATGCCGGTGCGTCTCGAGCATCGCGTGACGGGCATCCGTCGCACGAAAGAGGGCCTCTGGAAGCTGACGATGCGCCACGAGGTCGGCGGCACGCCGCTCGAGATCACGTCGCGGTTTGTCTTTGTCGGCGCGGGCGGGCACGCCCTGCCGCTGCTGCAAAAGAGCGGCATCCCCGAGATTCGCGGCTTCGGCGGCTTTCCGGTCAGCGGCGGCTGGATGCGTTGCGATGACCCCGCGATCGTCGCGCAGCACCACGCGAAGGTCTACGGCAAGGCCTCGGTCGGTGCGCCGCCGATGTCGGTGCCGCACCTCGACACGCGCGTCGTCGACGGCACGGCCAGCCTGCTGTTCGGGCCGTACGCGGGCTTCACGCCCAAGTTCTTGAAGACCGGGTCGTGGTTCGACCTGTTCGGGTCGATCCGATGGCACAACATCGTGCCCATGCTGCAGGTCGCCGTGCGCAATCTCGATCTCGTCACCTATCTGGTGGGCGAGCTGCTGGCCTCGCGGTCGAAGAAGCTCGACGCTCTGCGCGACTTCTACCCGAAGGCCGACGGCGACGACTGGTACGAGCTCACTGCAGGCCAGCGCGTGCAGATCATCAAGAACGAGCCCGGCAAGGGCGGCGTGCTGCAGTTCGGCACCGAGGTTGTCGCCTCGGCCGATGGCTCGATCGCAGGTCTGCTCGGGGCATCTCCGGGCGCCTCGACCGCGGCGCCGATCATGCTCGATCTGATCGAACGGTGCTTCCCCGACCGGCTCGAGGCGTGGAAGCCGGCGTTGCAGCGCATGGTGCCGAGCTACGGGCGCAGCATCGCCGATGACCCTGGGCTCGCGACCGAGGTGCTCGCGAGCACCGCGACGTCGCTCGCCATCACGCGCTGACCGGAGCTCACATCCCCTAGCGTTCACATACCCCCGGGGGTATTATGGGCGTCATGGATGCTGCTGCCACCACTGATCGGATCGCCACGCTGCACCCTGCCTGGGGCGCGGCCCTCATGAGCCTCAGCGGTGCCGCGCTCGTCTCGTTGCGCGACCCCCTGCCCGGTCTCGAACTCGACGCGGTCATCGGTCTGGCGCTGCTGGTTCTCTCTGCGCTCGCCGCGCTGGCCCTCTCGGGGGTCATGATCGTGCGTGTCGTGCGGCACAACGCTGCCTTTCTGGCAGACCTCGCCAACCCGGGCATCGGCGCCATGATCGCCTCGTGGCCTGCAGGCCTGCAGGTCTTCGCGCTCGCCGTGCTGCAGGCGGGGGTCGCAGGGGCGATGCCTGCCGAGCCGGCGCTCATCGTCGGCATGGTGGCGTTCGTGCCCGGCGTCATTGGCACCCTCGTCTCGGGCTATGCCTTCTACACGCGCATCATCGGCGTCGCAGAGGTGCCCCACGCGGCGGTCTCGGGCAGCTGGTTCGTGCCAGTGGTGCCGCTCGTGCTCACGCCGAGCATCCTGTCGCGCGCCCTCGAACTGGGCCTGCCCGGTGACGCGACCGTCTGGGCGTTTGTTTCGCTCATCGCGTGGGGCATTGGTTTCACCCTGTTTCTCATGCTCGCCTCGATCATCGGCAGCCGCTTGCTGGTGGCTGCGCCGCCCTCGCCGCATCAGGCTCCGAGCTGGTGGGGCTGGCTCGCTCCTCTCGGCGCTGGCGGTGTCGGGCTGCTGGCGAGCGTCGAGCTCGCGAGCGCAGCCGGGGTCGTCGAGGGCGCTGAGGGCATCGCCCTGCTGCTGGTGACGGTCATGTGGGGCTTCTCGGCCTGGTGGCTGCTGCTGGCGGTGCGCATCATCGTGAAAGAGCGGCGCTCGATGCACTTTCACCTCGGCTGGTGGGGCTTCGGGTTTCCGACCGCCGCCTTCGTGAACCTCACGGCGGTCGTCGCTCGCCGATGGGAGCTCGAGTGGCTGGTCGCACTCGACCCCGTGCTGTGGGTCGCCGTGCTCGCCGTGATCGCTACGCTCATCGTGCTGACCCTGCGGGGCCTGCGCAGCGGCGCCACCTGGGCGCGCTGACCTCACCTGACGACCAGGAGCACCGCACCGATGCCGCTGCGCGAGATCACCGAACCTGTCGACCTGTGCCTGCCGAACGGCCGGCTGAACCCGGCAGCGGTCGGGCGCACTCGCACGGCCCTGCACCGCTCGCCCCTGCGCGGCTGGGGCCGCACCAAGCGCTGGGAGTACTGGGGCGTCATGACCCCCGACTGGTTCGTGGGTCTCACGATCTCGAGCCTCGACTACGCGGCCGTGCCCTCGATCTACCTCGTGAACCGTGCGACGGGTGAGCACCGCACGATCGGCGCGCTCGTTCCGCTCGCGCGCGGCACGAGCATCCCCGACATCCTGCCGCCCTTCGAGGCGAGCACGCGGTGGGGCCGTGGCAACGAGCTGCGGATGACCTCCGCGAGCTCGACCACGAGCATCCGCGGCACCGCACCGGGGTTCGCGATCGACGTGACGAGCCCCGACGCCGGCGACGCGCTCGGCGTGGTCGTGCCGTGGAGCGACCGGCTCTTCCAGTACACGCTGAAAGACGTGGCCCGGCCGGTGTCGGGCACACTGACCGTCGATGGCCGCGACTACCCAGTGGGGGAGGGTAGCTGGGCTGTTCTCGACCGGGGTCGCGGCCGGTGGCCGTACCGCATGACGTGGAACTGGGCCGCGGGCTCGGGGCTCGTCGACGGCCGCCGCATCGGCCTGCAGCTGGGCGGAGAGTGGACCGACGGCACCGGCTCGACCGAGAACGCGCTGTTCGTCGACGGCGTGCAGCACTACATCAACGAAGAGCTGGCCTGGCACTACGACCTCGACGATGAGCTCTCGCCGTGGCGCATCGTCGGCGAGCATGCCGACGTGACGCTCACGCCGTGGCACCGCCGGGTTGAGCGCACGAACGCGCTCGTCGTGGCGAGCACGATCCACCAGGCGCTGGGCACCTGGAGCGGGTGGATGCTCGACTCAAGCTGCACTCGCGTCAGCGTCGACGGCCTCACCGGCTGGGCCGAGCAGGCGCAGAACCGGTGGTAGGCGCGGCGCTGACCTGACCCGCTCGGCTCTGCGCGCGCTCGATAGGCTCAATGGCGTGCATGACGACGAGAAAGATGCCCGGCGTCTCGCCGCCACTCGCCTCGCCCTCATCTCGGCCACTCTTGTCTACGCCGCCGTCGCGATGACGGTCGTGTTCGCCGGGCCCGACGTCGTCGTCGGCCACTTCGGCGCGAGCGGGCAGCCCACTCGCCGTGATGCCACCGGCCCGTTCGTGCTCTCCCTTTCGCTCGTCCTCCTCGGGCTTCTTGCGCTCTTCGTGTCGATGCCGACACTCATACGACGCATTCCGATTGAGTTCGTGAATGTGCCAAACAGAGAACGGTGGAACACCCCCGCGCGGCGCCGTGTGCTCGCACGCCGACTCGCCGCCGACCTAAACCTCATCGGCGTGGCGACGGTTTTGCTCTTGACGTCGGCCCTCGTGCTCAGTGCTCTGGGCGGGATCGATGTCGACCTGCCCGGTTGGATCTTTCTGCTGATGCTTGCCGCCTACCTTTGGTGCGTCGGCGTGTTGCTTGTGCAGATGATGGTCGGCAAGCGTTATCAGCCTCCCGCAGACGCCTGACGGCGGCCACGCGCCCTCAGTTGCGGGCGGCTCCGTCTGAGGCCGTGACGACAAAGGTGTCGGGCTGGCCGAAGGCGTGCTCGCCGAACGCGTTGTCGATCGCGACCTGCACGCGCGAGAGGTCGTCGACCTTGACGAGCGCAATCGCCGCACCGCCGAAGCCTCCACCCGTCATGCGCGCGCCAATCGCGCCGGCACCGACAGCGGTCTCGACGGCGAGGTCGAGCTCGGGCACCGAGATCTCGAAGTCGTCGCGCATGCTGCGGTGCGAGGCATCGAGCAGCTCGCCGATCGCCGACGCACCCTCGGCCCGCAGTACGGCGACAGTGTCGAGCACCCGCTGATTCTCGGTGATGACGTGACGGATGCGCCGGAAGGTCACGTCGTCGAGCAGCTGCTGCGCGCGCGGCAGGTCGTCAACCGTCAGATCGCGCAGAGAGGATGCGCCCATCGCGGCAGCCCCGCGCTCACACGCGGCGCGGCGCTCGCCGTACCCGCCCGTGGCGTGACTGTGCTTGACCCCGGTGTCGATGACGAGAATGGCGAGGCCCGCCTCGGCGAGCCCGAGCGGCACGAGCTCGCTCTCGAGCGAGCGGCAGTCGAGAAACACCGCATGGTCGACCTGGCCGAGCAGCGACGCCGACTGGTCCATGATGCCGGTCGGTGCGCCGACGGCGACGTTCTCGGCACGCTGCCCGACGCGCGCGAGCGTGCGACGGTCGAGCCCGAGCTGCCACACGTCATTGAGAGCGAGCGCGACGGCGCTCTCGATGGCCGCTGAGCTCGAGAGGCCAGCGCCGACGGGCACGTCGGAATCGATGAACAGGTCGACTCCGGGCACGGCGCCGAGGTCGGCACCGAACTCGCTGAACGCCCAGGCCACTCCCAAGGGGTACGCCGACCATCCGTCGAGCGCCTGCGGCGCGAGAGCATCCAGATCGATCTCGGCCAGCTCGTCGGCGAAGGTGCTCGCGACGCGCACTCGACGGTCGTCGCGCGCGCCGAGCGCAATGACTGTGCGGCGGTCGATCGCGAAGGGCAGCACGAAGCCTTCGTTGTAGTCCGTGTGCTCGCCGATGAGGTTGACGCGGCCGGGGGCCGACCAAAGACCATCGGGCGCGTGCCCGAAGACGGCCTCGAAGCCGTCGCGCGCGTCGTCGCGAATGTCAGTCATTGCCGGTGCTCTCGATTCCCTCACGGATGAACGTGGCCTGCGCTTCGGGGGCGACGTCGCCGATGAAGGCGCCCATCGCGGCCTCCGAGCCGGCCAGATACTTCAGTCTGTCAGCGCCGCGACGCGGGCTCGTCACCTGCAGCATGAGCCGCACGGTGTCGCGCCCGACGTGCACGGGCGCTTGGTGCCACGCGGCGATGTAGGGCGTCGGCGTCGGGTAGAGCGCGTCGATGCCGCGTAAGAGGCGACGATAGAACGGTGCCAGTTCGTCTTTCTCGGCTTCGGTGAGGGCGGCGAAGTCGGGCACGTGGCGATGCGGCAGCACGTGCACCTCGATCGGCCAGCGCGCGGCGAACGGCACAAAGGCGGTGAAGTGGTCACCGTGCAGTACGACGCGATCGCCGGCCTGCTCGCTCTCGAGCACGCGCGCGAAGAGGTCGGGCCCGACCGCGTCGATCGACCGCAGCAGCGTGCTCGTGCGCGGGGTGACGAAGGGGTAGGCGTAGATCTGCCCGTGCGGGTGCGGCAGCGTGACGCCGATCTCGGCGCCGCGGTTCTCGAAGGGGAACACCTGCTGAATGCCGGGCAGCGCGCTGAGCGCGGCCGTGCGGTGCGCCCAGGCCTCGATGACGGTGCGGGCTCGACTCACCGACTGCGAGCCGAACGAGCCTTCGTGCTCGGGCGAGAAGCAGACGACCTCGCAGCGCCCGACGCTCGTGCGGCTGCGGCCGATGCCGATCTCGGCGAGATCATCCAGCCCCTGCGGAGCGTTCTCATGCGTGAGGGCCGGGCCGAAGCTGGGGGAGCGGTTCTCGAAGACGGCGACGTCGTAGTTGCTCGGAATCTCGCTGGGGTTGGCCTCGCTTGCCGGCGCGAGCGGGTCTTGGTCGGGCGGCGGCATGAACACGCGGTTCTGCCGATTGCTCGCGATTGACACCCACTCGCCGGTGAGCACGTCTTGCCGCATGCTCGCCGTCTCGGGCCGCGGGTCGAGCACGCGCCGGTCGATCGAGCGTTCGGCGCCGAGCGTGGTGTCGGCGTCGTCGACGTAGATGAGCTCGCGGCCGTCGGCGAGCGTCGTGGAGTGGAAGCGGATCGTCACCTCAGAATCGTACGGGCCGAAGCTTGCGTTCTCGCAAACAGTAAGCTTTCGATATCGACGGGTTTCGAAAGGGGCGAGGAACGATGGATGCTGCGCCGCAGCGCCGCGAACGGCTCGCGGGTCTCGTGGCCGACCGCGGATTCGCCCGCGTGGTCGACCTCGCCCGCACCCTCGACGTGAGCGAGGTGACCGTGCGCACCGACCTCGCCGCCCTCGAGGCCGAGGGCCGGCTCACACGCGTGCACGGCGGCGCGATGCCGCGCGGGCTCGTTGCCGAGCGTGAGAGCAGCCTCGAGCAGTCGCGCACTCGCCTCACTCGAGCCAAGCAGGCGATCGCCGCCGAGACGGCTGCCCGCGTGCGATCGGGTGAGAGCATCCTGCTCGATGTCGGATCGACGACGCTCGCTGTCGCGCACGCCCTCGTCGCGCGACGCGACCTCAGCGAGCTCGTCATCGTGACGAACGGTCTCGCCATCGCCCTCGCGCTCGAGCCGGCGATTCCGCGGTTCACGGTCGTCGTCACGGGCGGCACCGTGCGGTCGCTGCAGCACTCTCTCGTGAACCCGCTCGCCACCACTCTGCTCGACGATGTGCGGGTCGACCTGGCCATTCTCGGCGCGACCGGCATCGAGGCTGAGGCGGGCGCGACCAACGTGAATCTGCCCGAGGCTGAGGTCAAGCGGCGCATGGTGGCGAGCGCCGCCCGCCGGGTGCTCGCGGCCGACTCGTCAAAGCTCGGCCAGGTGCACCTCGGCCGTGTGGCGGCTCTCGACGAACTCGACGAGCTCATCACCGACGATCGCGCGAGCGCTGCCCAACTCGACCCGCTGCGCCGTGCCGGACTGCGGGTCACCACCGTCGCGCTCTCGCGCGTACAGTGACCGCATGAGCACTCCTCCCACGGGCGAGCAGTATGCCCTGCACCACGACGGAGCCCACGGTCCGGTCGAGGCCGTCATCACGACCGTCGCCACCGCGCTGCGTCACCTCACCGTCGACGGGCACGACCTCGTGCAGGGTTTCCCCGAGACCTCCACGCCGCCCTACGGCTGCGGCATCGTGCTGGTTCCGTGGCCGAATCGCGTGCGAGATGGGCGGTGGATGCTCGACGACGAGGTCAGGCAGCTCGACCTCACCGAGGTCGACAAGAGCAACGCGATTCACGGCCTGCTGCGCAACACCTCGTACCAACTGGTCGAGCGTCGCGACGACGCTGTGACCCTGGGGGCCGCGGTCGTGCCGCAGCACGGCTGGCCGTTCCACCTCTGGACGACCGTCGAGTACCGCCTGACGGGCAACGGCGTCACGGTGACGCACGCCGTGACGAACCTCGGCGAGCGTGCGGCGCCCTACGCAGTGGGCACGCACCCGTTCATCCGCGTCGGCTCGCACCCCGTCGACGAGCTCACGATCACCGCGCGCACGGTCGAGCACGTCATGGTCGACGATCGGCTCAACCCGGTCGGGCTCGAGCCGGCGATCGGCGAATGGGATCTCACCGAGGGCCGGGTCGTGGGCGAGCTCGCCCTCGACGACGCGTTCCGCGTCGAGCCCGACCCCGACGGAGTCGTGCGCACCGTGCTCTCGGCTCCCGACGGCACCGAGACCGAGGTGTGGCAGAACGGCGACTGGCCGTGGCTGCAGCTGTTCATCACGCGATCGTTCCCGACCGCCGACGGCCCCGTCACGGCCATCGCCGTCGAGCCCATGACCGCACCGGCCGACGCCCTCAACTCGGGTGTAGGCCTTCGGTGGATCGAGCCCGGCGCCTCGTGGTCGGGCAGCTGGGGCATCTGCCGCCCGGCCTGAGCGAGCATCCGTCGCCCGCGAACGGGGGGTGACCGGCGGCCGCGTGGCCTGGTTGTATGGGCACAGGGGTTGGGGGGAACCGCCCTCGCGTGCGTGACGCACGCTGCTCGAGGGGGAGTCGCAGATGGCTGTATCGCCGAAGACCATTGTGCTGGTCGTCGTAGGACTCGTGGTCGTGGGCGGCGGTTTCGTCGCGGCGCCCGCGCTCGGCGATGCCTTCACCCAGTCGGTGGCCCCGCCCGCCGACATTCTGGGCGATGACGTCGAGTTCGCGGTCAACGCCAACGGCGAGACGTACGGCAGCCCGATCAACGACCGGGTGCCCGACCTGATTCTTACGCGCGCTGAGGGGGGAAAGATCGGCTACGTGCGCGTGAGCGAGCTCGAGCACGCCCGCAACGTCAGAAGCTCGACCGCCGACCCGAATGCCGTCTTCGATATCGACGTCTACGAGTCTGACGGAGAGACGACCATCGGCATCTTCCGCGTGCTCGACGACACCCCGGGACCGCGCGACGGTTTCAACAATTAAGTAGGCCCCGTCGGGCACGCGAGAGCGTGCAGTGCACGGTCTCGCCTTAAGGTAGTAGGCCCCGTCGGGCTCGAACCGACGACCCACGGATTAAAAGTCCGTTGCTCTACCAACTGAGCTAGAGGCCCTTGCCTCTCTAATCTATCGCGTCGCCGGGTTCAGCGCGTCGGGCTAGCGTGGAGCGCATGGTCGATCAGCCGCGCCGCCCCGTGCGCCTGCCCAGCGAGGCCTTCGACGTGCAGCCGGGCGGGCTCGATCCCGCAGTCACCATGCGCATCGCGCACGACTCGGCGCGCGCGCTCGTGCACCGAGTGCGGGCGAGCGACGACCCCGACCTCATCGAGCGCATGGTCGCCTACACCGACGAGCACGGCCTCGATGTGCTCGCCGAGCTGTGGTCGCAGTCGGGCCCGCGCACCCTGCCGGGGGCACTCTGGCGCCTGTCGCTGCTGCGCGCGCTCGTGCGGGGCGATGCGGCGGGGGCTGCGCTCGTGTTCCAGCGCGGCAGCGAAGTGCTCTCGACGGCCGACGTGGTCATCGCCGGCGCCGAGAGCCCGACGGGGCCCGACGAAATTCTGCGGCTTGCCGACCAGGTGCTGCGCGGCGCCTACGACGGCGACTTCGCGGTCGCGCTCGATCGAGCCGCCGCCTTCTGCCGCACCTCTGCGGCCGGTGCGGCCGATCTCGCCGACGACGCGGATGCTGCGCTCGACGACGCCCGCGCCAGCGACTTCACAACCCGCGCCGCCCGATTGGCCGCGACCGCGCGCGACTTCACGGCCTGCGCGCGCCTCGAGCGGGCGGGCACGCTCGACTGAGCCCGAGCATCCGTCGCCCGCCGGGCCCCTGCTCGCGGATGCTCGGAATAGGCGACCAGCCTGCGCGGTTACACTGCTCTAGCCGGGCCGCAGTAACCCCGGGCTCCATTTTTCGCCGCTACGAGCGGCCACTCGCCGAGAGGCGTTCTGCGGTCCGGCTTTCGCATGCCCGCTGACGGTAGCTACAGGGTCGAAACCTGAGAGTGCGCTGAGCAACATCCATCGTGGCAAACCCCCGCTGCGGGGGTGCCGAACACGATGCATGTCACCGACTGCACGTATCACTCGCTCAGGGCTCGCGCTCGTCGCGCTGCCGGCACTGCTCGCCGTTCTCGTCGGATGCACCGGGGTCACTCCGGGCGCGCCCGATGAGCCGATGAGCGCGTCGGAGGCCGCGGTTGAAGCCGGCCCGAACGAGGTCGTCACTCTCTCGCTGCGCTTCATGCCAGAAGACATCACCGTGCCCGTGGGCACCACCGTCACCTGGCGCAACGGCGAGACCATCGGGCACACGATCACCTCGGGTGCCTGGGGCGACGTCAACGAGAGCACGGGCCTGCGCGGGTCGCAGACGGCTGACGGACTGTTCGATCACGCACTCGCGCCGATGGGGCAGGAGGGTGACACGTTCTCGTTCACCTTCGACGAGCCGGGGGAGTACCTGTACTTCTGCCAGCCGCACTTGACGATGAACGCTCGCGTGATCGTCGAAGGCTGAGTTCAGGCTCAGCATCACCGCACCACCTGTGACACCAATCAGCACCACAACCAACTAAGGGGAATCACATCATGCGCAAGACCACTGCATTCGCCGGCCTCGGCCTGGCTGCCGCTCTCGTTCTCTCCGGATGCGCCACGGCCACCGAGGCCGAAGCGCCCATGGACGAGACTGACGAGACGGTCATGATCGACACCGTCAACAGCGACGGCTCGGCGCTGCGCGCCCAGCTCACCGCACTTCTCGCCGACCACGTGTACCTCGCGGCCGCGGCGATCGACCAGGCCATCGCCGACGGCGGAGACCTCACCACCGCCGACGTGCAGGCCGCTGTCGCCGTGCTCGACGAGAACTCGGTCGAGGTTGCCGCCCTCGTGGGCTCGGCCTACCCCGACGCCGAGCAGCCGTTCCTCGACTCATGGCGCTCGCACATCCCGTTCTTCGTCAACTACACGCTCGGCAAGGCGACCGGTGACGAGGCTGCGGCCGAGCAGGCTGTCGCCGACCTCAACGGTTACGCCGTGTCGTTCGGTCAGCTGATCAACTCGGTCGTTCCCGAGCTGCCGGCCGAGGCCGTGCAGGGCGAGCTCGAGATGCACGCCGTCTCGCTGCTCGCGGCGATCGACGCCAACCTCGCCGGTGACCCGGCGTACTTCAGCCTTCTGAAGGAAGCCGCCGGCCACATGCCGATGACCGCGACGGCGCTCGCCGGTGGCATCGCGGCCAACCTGGGTATCCAGTAGGTCGCACCACGTGACGCAGTGGCCAGTCCTTCGCAGAACTGAGCACTGACCACTGGCCGGTGGGGAGGGGACCCGAGTCCCGCCCCGCCGGCCATCACCGTTTCCGCACCGTCCGACCGTCTCGAAAGGCCGTTCCCATGCACGCTCTGCGCATCATCATCGTGACCATCGCGGCCGCCAGCCTCATCGTCAACGCGGTCATCCACCTCACCCTCGCGGGCTCGTACGACGCGATCACGGGCACGCTCATCGGGCAGGGCGACCTGTTCCGCATCCAGGCGGTCGTCAACATCGCTGTCGCGGCGCTGCTGCTCGTCAGTCTTCGCTATCGGCGGTGGGCCGGCGTCGTCTCGTTCGCTGCCGTCGCCGTCGCCGCGGGCGGGCTGGCACTCGTGGTCATCACCGCGGTCGTGCCGCTCAATCTCAGCGCTCTCGGCCTGCCCTACCTGTTCGAGCCGATTTGGTTCGCCGACAAGGTCGTCTCAGCCCTCGTGCAGGGCATCGCGCTCATTGCAGCGGCTCTGTCGGCCGCCCTCAGTTTTCGCCGCGCAGGCACCGTACAGCCCTAGATCAGGTGCACTACTGCGATGCTGGTACTCGTGCCCCCCGAAATCGACGTCGATGAGACAGCTCCGGCCGCTGATGCAACGGTCGAGACCACGAACGCCCTGCTGCTGCGGGTCGCGCAGGGCGACCAGCGAGCGTTCAGCGAGCTTTACGACGTCATCGCGCCGCGCATGCTGGGCCTCGTGCGCCACGTGCTGAAAGACCACGCGCAGTCAGAAGAGGTGGTGCAGGAGGTGCTGCTCGAGGTGTGGCAAACCGCTCCCCGCTTCGATCCGAATAAGGGAAAAGCGGTGACGTGGATGCTCACTATGGCCCACCGGAGAGCGATCGATCGCGTACGCAGTGCGCAGTCGTCGCGCGACCGGGACACCAGGATCGGCATCCGTGATCTCGATCGAGAGTTCGATTCGGTCGCAGAGAGCGTCGAGATCCGCATCGAACACGATCGAGTGGAGAAGGCCTTGAGCCGGTTGAGCGAGTTGCAGAGGCAGGCTGTGGAGCTTGCCTACTACGGCGGCTACAGCCACAGCGAGGTCTCCGAGATGCTCGGAGTACCGATGGGCACGGTCAAGACTCGACTGCGCGACGGCATGATGCGGTTGCGCACAGAATTGGGGGTGGCGTCATGAGTCGACGCGACGAAGACGAAGGCACCGGCGCCGTGCACGACGACGTGATGAACGACGACGAGTTCGCCGATGTGCGCACCGCCCTGGGGCTCGCGGTGCCGCCCGTCGCGCCGTCGCCCGGAATGAAGAGTGCGCTCATGGCGGCGATCGCCACGACGCCGCAGGTCGCACCGCTCGCTGCCGTGACTCCGCTTGATGAGAGTCCGGCAGCTGCCGTGTCTGCCTCGCCGACGACCTCGGCCGAGACTCGGGCGCAGGCCCGCTGGTTTTCACGGCCGGCAACGCTCGTGATGGCGGCTGCCGCGGCCGTTGCGCTGTTCTTTGGGGGCGTGCTCGCCGCCGATCTGGTCAGCCCGAGCGCCCCGAGCGCGGCCGACCAGCTCGCCGCGATCGTCGCGGCACCCGACGTGTCGACGGTCGTGTCGCCCGTTGCCGGCGGTGGCACCTCGACTCTCGTCGCGAGCGAGACGGCGGGCCTCTCGGCCATGGTCTTCGAAGGTCTGCAGCCGCTCAGCGACGATGAGCGCTACGCGCTCTGGTACATCACCGACGGCGTGCCGACGCCCGCGGGCCTGTTCGCTGTGACCGGAGACGGCGCGGTCGTGCAGGTGCTCGAGGGCACCTTCGAGGCGGGCACGATCGTCGGGGTGACCGTCGAGCCCGCGTCGGGCAGCCCGGCACCGACCTCCGACCCGATCGTGGCGATCGCCACGGCCTAGAGAACAGAGATTCAGGGAGCGGGCAGGAGTTCGGCGACGAGCGCCTGGACGCGGCCCTTGATGTCGTCGCGGATCACGCGCACCGACTCGATGCCCTGCCCGGCAGGGTCGTCGAGCTCCCAGTCTTCGTAGCGCTTGCCCGGGAAGATCGGACACGCGTCTCCGCACCCCATGGTGATGACCACGTCTGACTCTTTGACCGATTCGGTCGTCAGTACTCTCGGCACGTTGTGAGCGATGTCGATGCCCTCTTCGGCCATGGCCTCGACCGCGATCGGGTTGATCTGGTCTTTCGGTTCCGACCCCGCCGACAGCACAGTCACACGGTCGCCCGCCAGGTGCTGCAGATACCCGGCAGCCATCTGCGATCGGCCGGCGTTGTGCACACACACGAAGAGAACAGTCGGTCGATGGGGGGCGTGGGTTGAGGTCACCCGAGGAGTATAGGCGGGCACGGAGGCCATACAGTATCCAGCGTGACCGCCGAGCCTACTGATCCGTCTGCGATCGCAGCGGCCCCGCCGTTGGTGACTCGCCTCGCTGCCGAGACCCTCGGCAGCGGCGTGCTCGGCGGCACCGTGATCGCATCGGGCATCATGGCGACGCTCATCTCGAGCGACGTCGGGGTGCAGCTGCTCATCAACGCCGTGTCGACCGGCGCCGCGCTCACCGTGCTCATTCTCGTGCTGGGGCCTGTCAGCGGGGCCCAACTCAACCCCGCCGTCACCGCGGCACTCGCCGCCGATGGTCGAGTTCCTCTGCGCGAGATCCTGCCCACCATCGCTGCACAGCTCGTCGGTTTCGTGCTCGGCGCGATCGTTGCGAACCTCATGTTCAGCGGGGCCGCCGTGTCATTCAGCACGACGGTGCGCGGCGAGCCCGGGCTGCTGCTGGGCGAGGTGGTCGCCACGGCGGGGCTCGTGGCGGTCATCCTGACCCTCGTGGCCCGCGACCAGCGGGGTTGGATTCCCGCCGCGGTCGGGCTCTACATCACGAGCGCTTACTTCGCGACGAGCTCTACGAGCTTCGCCAACCCCGGCATCACGATCGGCCGGATGCTGAGCGAGAGCTTCGCGGGTATCGCCCCGGAGAGCGCACCCCTTTTCGTCGCCGCGCAGTTGATCGGTGCCGCGATCGGCCTGCTGCTCGTACGGCTCGTCATGGAGCCTCGCGCGCGACGGTAGTCATTCAGCGCTTCGGTGTCGCCCGCCGTTCACCGGCCGTTAACCGAAACCGTCGATGCTGACGTCAGGTTCGCGGAGGAACCACCAGTGCGCGGGGTTCTCAGCGCGATGAGCCATGCACACCGTATTGCCCTGTTGGATTCTCTCCGTTTACTTGCTGTCCATACGCACTGACTTCCATGAAGACGTCAGCCACCGGTTGGCACGTCACATTCTGGTAGGCGGCCCCCACGCCGCCAACGAAGGGATCGCAATGTCCACCAAGTACAGCAAGTCGGCGGCGTTCGCCGCCACGCTCGCTGCAGCCGCGCTGTTCCTCAGCGCCTGCGCGGGCACGACCGAGACCGACGAGCCCGCTGAGGGTGGCGAGGCGCTGAGCGGCGCCGTCGTCATCGACGGCTCGTCGACGGTTGCTCCGAACACCGAGGTTGCCGCCGAGCTGTTCCAAGAGGTCCAGCCCGACGTGCAGGTCTCCGTGGGTGTCTCCGGCACCGGCGGTGGTTTCGAGAAGTTCTGCAACGGCGAGACCGACATCTCCGAGGCCTCGCGCCGCATCGCCGACGACGAGATCGCAGCCTGTGAGGCGAACGGCATCGAGTTCGTCGAGCTCGGCGTTGCGAACGACGGCCTCGCGGTCGTCGTCAACCCTGAGAACGACTTCGTCGACTGCCTCACCGTTGACGAGATCTCGTCGATGTGGCGTCCCGAGGCTCCGGTGACCAACTGGGCCGACGTGCGCGCGGGCTTCCCCGACCTCGAGATCACGCTCTATGGCCCCGGCACCGACTCGGGCACGTTCGACTTCTTCACCGACGAGATCAACGGTGACAGCGGCGCCATCAACCCGGCCTACAACGACATCGGAGAAGACGACAACGCTGCAGTGCTCGGTGTTGCCGGCGCCCCGGGCAACTCGGCCTTCATTCCGCTCTCGTTCGTCGAGGCCGCGGGCGACCAGGTTCGTGCCATCGCGATCGAGAACGAGGCCGGCGAGTGCGTCGAGCCCTCGCTCGACACCGTGCTGACGGGCGAGTACAACCCGCTCGGACGCCAGCTGTTCGTGTACCCCTCGGCCGAGGCGCTGACGAAGCCGCAGGTGCTCGCGTTCCTCGAGTTCTACATCACCAACCAGGCGACCATCGCCGAGACCGCGGGTTTCATTCCGCTGAACGACGACCAGGAAGCAGAGGCCCTCGCGGCTCTGCAGTCGCTGGTCGGCTATGGGCTTGCCCGGGTTTGACGGACATCGTGACAGCGACCTATTGGTCGCGGGAAGGTGTTCTCATGGCTCGGGAGTTTTCGCAGGAGTTCAAGGATCAAGTCGTCGAGCTCTACCGGCGCGGTCGAACGTTCAAGGACCTCGCGAGGGAGTTCGACCTGTCGGCCACGACCATCTCGAACTGGGTGAGAGTGGCCGACAAGAAATCTGCGCAGCCGCCACCCGGGGAGCCGCCGGAATCGGATAAGGCCAAAGTTGCCCGGCTCGAGCGGGAGCTCGCAGAACGCAATGAGGAGTTAGAGGTTCTGGGAAAAGCATTGGCCTTCTTCGCCAGGCGACACCGATAGAGATCTATCGGTGGATCGCGGCGGAGAAGGCAAGAGCTCCTTCTCGACGCGTCACGATGCTGTGTCGCGTGCTCGGGGTCTCCCGTTCGGGCTACTACGACTGGATCTCTCGCGGCCCGAGTCGGCATGATCTCGAGGATGCCGCCGCGCTGGAGAAGATCGAGGCGATTCACGCCGACTTTCCCTATTACGGAGCTCCGCGCATGCATCAAGCTTTGCTGTTGCAGGGGATGCGGATCGGCCGGCATCGGGTGGCGAGATTGCTCCGTGAGAACGGCCTGCACGCGCGTCGCGGGCGCATCGGAACCCGCAAACGCTCTGTTCCAACGGTGAGACGGGTCGAGATCATCGACGTCGTGCAACGCCACTTCGTTGCCGCAGCAGCGAACCGGTTGTGGTTCACCGACCTCACGATGATTCGCACCGGGGAAGGGTGGCTGCACGCCGCCGTCGTGCTCGATGCGTTCAATCGGGAAGTGATCTCTTGGGCCACGGATTCGAAGGAGGCTCCCGGGACGGTCATGACCGCCTTGCGAGAGGCAATCAAGATCCGCCAACCATCGCCGGGATGCGTCATCCACTCGGACCGCGGATACCAGTTCACATCCCACGACTGGATCAACCTCGCTGCTGAACACTCGATGACAGTCTCGATCGGGGAGCGAAAGGATCCACGCGACAACGCCGTGATGGAATCCTGGTTCGCTTCAATGAAGAACGAAGAGCTCTATCCCGTCGGGCAGCCCGCTACGCGGGCCAATGCGAGGGCGAGGCTATTCGGCTATATCTGGTCCTACAACAACCACAGGTTGCATTCCAGCCTTGGTTACAAGTCGCCGATTCACTACAACTGAAGCTGCAAACGGCAACCGTCCGTCAAACCCGGGCAAGCCCACTAACCACCACCTCGAGATAAGGCAGTCCAGGAATGGCCACGTCCACGATCATCAGCCCGACTGATGCACCGTTCTCGCTCGAACTGAAGCGGAACCGCATCGGCGAGAAGGTGATCGTGGCGTGGCTGTTCCTGGCTGCCGCTCTGGCGGTGCTGATCACGATCGGCATCGTCTTCTCGCTCATCCTGCCGACGATCGAGTTCTTCCGTGAAGTCTCGATCTTCCAGTTCTTCTCGATGGAGCCGTGGGCGCCACTCTTCGCCGACCCGACCTACGGCGTCGTGCACATCGTTGCGGGCACCGCAGCGATCGTGCTCTACTCCTCGATCGTCTCGCTGCCGGCCGGGCTCGGTTCCGCCATCTACATGAGCGAATACGCGGGCCCCCGCATGCGCAAGATCCTGCAGCCGCTCCTCGAGATTCTTGAGGGTATTCCCACGGTCGTCTACGGCATCTTCGCCCTCTTCTTCGTGGGCCCCCTGCTGAAAGACAATTGGCCCACCTGGCTGCCCGGCAAGCTCGGTGAAGAACCCGGCTTCCAATTCGTGCTTGCCGCTGGCCTCGTTCTGGGTGTCATGATCATTCCCACGGTCGCGTCGGTCGCCTACGATTCGATGAACGCGGTGCCCCGCGCCCTGCGCGAAGCGGCCTATGGTCTCGGCAGCACCCGCATGCAGGTCGCCACCCGGGTGATCGTGCCGAGCGCGCTCTCGGGCATCATCGCCTCGTTCGTGCTCGGCCTCTCTCGAGCCGTTGGCGAGACCATCGTCGTGCTCATGGCGGCGGGTGCCATCGCCAACATCACCCTGTGGCCCAATGACCCCATCCTCACCATGACTGCGTTCATCGGCCGCACGGCGACCGGCGACATCTCGACCGGTACGACGGCGTACTACACGGTCTTCGCGGTCGGCACCCTGCTCTTCCTCACCACCCTGACGGTCAACATGATCGCGATCGCGCTCGTGCGCCGGTTCCGAGAGGTCTACGAATGAGCAAGTCTTCCGGTCGCACCCGAGTGGCCGTCAAGGCGGCATCGAGTTCGACGATTCGACTCGATCGCGTCGGTGTCGACATCAAGGGCGAGCTCTTCAGGGCAGTTCTGCTCTTCTCGATCTTGCTGGGTGTCGTCATGCTCGCGACGCTGCTCATCTTCGTCGCTATCCGCGGTTCCGACCGACTCGACCTCAATCTCTTCACGCAGCTCCCGTCGTCGATCGACGTGGGTACATCGGGCTTCCTGCCGGCCATCGTGGGCACGACCTACGTCATGCTCGGCACGCTCGTGACGATCGTTCCGCTCGGCGTCAGTGCGGCGATCTACCTCGAGGAGTACGCGAACCGCGACCGCTGGTACAACCGCATCATCGAGGTCAACATCCAGAACCTGGCCGCCGTACCGTCGATCGTGTTCGGCATTCTCGGCCTCGCCTTCATCGTGCGCGGCCCGCTCAACCTCGGCTTCGTCGCCTTCGCGGGCTCGCTCACCCTCGCCATGATGGTGCTGCCGACCGTGATCATCGCCTCGCGCGAGGCCATTCGCGGAGTGCCCCCGACGCTGCGCGACGCCTCGATGGGCCTCGGCGCGACCAAGTGGCAGACGACGTGGCGCCAAGTGCTGCCGCTCTCGATTCCCGGCATCGTTACGGGCACGATCCTGGCCATGTCGCGCGCCATCGGCGAGACCGCTCCGCTGCTGCTCGTTGGCGCGACCACCTTCGTGCGATTCCTGCCCGAGAGCGCCTTCGAGGGCGCCTACAGTGCGATCCCTGTGCAGATCTACCAGTGGGCCGTGCGGCCCCAAGACGAGTTCCGGGTTCTCGCCGCTGCCGGCGCACTCGTGCTCGTTGCCCTGCTGCTCGTCATGAACTCGTTCGCCATCTGGCTGCGTGCGCGCTCGCGCAAAGAGTTCTAGACCCGATTCCGACCTCCATCCTGAGAGAGCTGAAGCTGATGACCGACGTCGCCCCCCAGACCCGCCCCGAGTCGTGGCCGCACCGTACGGTGTTCACGATCAATGATCTGAACGTGTACTACGGCGGGTTCCACGCCGTGACCGGGGTCGACCTCGCGTTCGGCATGAACGAGATCACCGCTCTGATCGGCCCCTCGGGCTGCGGCAAGTCAACCGTGCTGCGGTCGCTCAACCGCATGAACGATCTGATTCCGACCGCTCGCGTCGAGGGACGCGTCGAGTACCACGGCATCGACATCTACGGCCCGAAGATCGACCCGATCGAGGTGCGCCGCCGCATTGGCATGGTGTTTCAAAAGCCCAACCCGTTTCCGAAGTCGATCTACGACAACATCGCCTACGGTCCTCGCGTGACAGGCATGGCGGTCGACGACATGGACGAGCTCGTCGAGAGCACACTGCGCCGTGCGGCGCTCTGGGACGAAGTGAAAGACAAGCTCAAGCAGAACGCCTACGGGCTCTCGGGCGGTCAGCAGCAGCGGCTCTGCATCGCCCGGGCGATTGCGACCGACCCCGATGTGATCTTGATGGACGAGCCGTGCTCTGCCCTCGACCCGATCGCCACGGGGCGCATCGAAGACCTCATGCATGAGCTGCGCGACACCTACTCGATCGTCATCGTGACGCACAACATGCAGCAGGCCGCGCGCGTCTCCGACCGCACGGCTTTCTTCAGCGTGCAGCAGAAAGACGACAACAGCGACCGCACGGGTGTGCTCGTCGAGTTCGGTGAGACGACTCAGATCTTCGAGCAGCCGAAAGACGAGCGCACCGAGGGCTATATCTCCGGCCGCTTCGGGTAGGGCTCGGTCGACCTAGCCGAACTTGCCGGAGACGTAGTCTTCGGTCGCCTGAACGCTCGGGTTCGAGAAGATCGTCGCCGTTTCGTCGTACTCGATGAGCTTGCCGGGGAGCCCGGTGCCCGCGATCGTGAAGAAGGCGGTCTTGTCAGATACCCGACTCGCCTGCTGCATGTTGTGCGTGACGATGACGATCGTGTACTCGTCTTTGAGCTCTTCGATGAGGTCTTCGATGGCGAGCGTCGAGATGGGGTCGAGGGCCGAGCACGGTTCGTCCATGAGCAGTACATCGGGCGACACTGCGATGGCACGGGCGATGCAGAGCCGCTGCTGCTGACCGCCCGAGAGGCTCGCGCCCGGTCGGTCGAGGCGGTCTTTCACCTCGTTCCAGAGGTTCGCACCCTTCAGCGACTGCTCGACAAGGTCGTCGGCGTCGTGCTTCGAGATGCGCCGGTTGTTGAGCTTCACCCCGGCGATGACGTTGTCGCGAATCGACATGGTCGGGAAGGGGTTCGGGCGCTGGAACACCATGCCCACCTGCCGACGCACAAGCACGGGGTCGACGCCCGGTGCGTAGAGGTTGTCGCCGTCGATGAGCACCTCGCCTTCGACGCGGGCGCCCGGAATCACTTCGTGCATGCGGTTGAGGGTGCGCAAGAACGTCGACTTGCCGCAGCCCGAGGGGCCGATGAAGGCCGTGACGCTGCGCGGCTCGATCGTGAGGCTGACGCCTTCCACGGCGAGGAAGCTGCCGTAGTAGACGTTGAGATCGGTGACTTCGATGCGTTTCGACAAAGCAGAGGGCTCCTGGCTCGAGGCGTCGGACTATCGGCGCGTGCGCGGCGTGAAGTAGCGGGTGATGAGGCGGGCGATGAGGTTGAGTGCCATGACGATGAGAATGAGAGTCAGGGCGCCGGTCCAGGCGCGTTCGAGATAGAACTCGACTTGCGAGCCGGGGTTCGCGTACTGGGTGTACACGAAGACCGGCAGACTCTGCATGCGCTCACTGAACGGGTTGTAGTTCATGCTCGAGGTGAACCCGGCCACGATGAGCAGCGGTGCCGTCTCGCCGATGACACGGGCGATCGCGAGCGTGATGCCGGTGACGATGCCCGCACCGGCGGTGGGCAGCACGACCTTCGCGACGGTGCGCCACTTCGGCACGCCGAGCGCATACGAGGCCTCGCGCAGCTCGTCGGGCACCAGCTTGAGCATCTCTTCGCTCGATCGCACGACCACGGGAATCATGAGCACCGCGAGCGCGACCGAGCCCGCGAAGCCCATGCGCACGCCCTCGCCGAAGATGAGGGCGAAGAGCGCATAGGCGAAGAGCCCCGCCACAATGGAGGGAATCCCGGTCATGACGTCGACGAAGAAGGTGATGGCCCGCTTAAGCGGGCCTCGCCCGTACTCGACGAGGTAGATCGCGGCGAACAGACCGACCGGCACCGAGATGATCGTCGCGAGGGCCGTGATCTGCAGCGTGCCGACGATCGCATGCAGTGCACCGCCGCCCTCGCCGATGACGCTGCGCATCGAATGCGTGAAGAAGGTGAGGTCGAAGCGTGCCGCGCCGTTGACGACCACCGTGTAGAGCAGCGAGATCAGAGGCAGCAGAGCGATGACGAAGGCCGTGATGACGAGCGAGGTGACGAGCCGGTCGGTGGCGGCACGACGGCCCTCCGCGGCGCTCGAGATGACCGTGATGAGCACGTCGTAGAGCACGACGCCGACGAGCACGGCCAGCACGATCGGAAACTCGGGAAGCACCCCGGCCGCTGCGAGCAGTGCGATGATGCTGATCCCGGCCGCGAGCGAGGCCCCGAACAGGGTCGGCGCGAACCACCGAGGCAGACGCCCTGACGTGTAACTGTTGGCCTGCATGCGTGTGTTCGTCGTCGTGGAGGTCATCGTGACTCCAGCGATCGCTCATGGCGGTTGACGACCGCGCGGGCGATCGAGTTCACCACCAGGGTGATGACGAAGAGGATGAGGCCGGTGGCGATGAGGGCATTGACCTGAAGGCCGGCCGATTCGGGAAAGTTCAGGGCGATGTTGGCGGCGATCGTCGACGGGTTCTCGGGAGTCAGAATGGCGAGGCTGATGATTGCGGAGGGCGAGAGCACCATGGCGACCGCCATGGTCTCACCGAGCGCACGGCCGAGACCGAGCATCGAGGCCGACACGATGCCCGAACGAGCGTAGGGGAAGACCGTCATGCGGATCATCTCCCAGCGGGTCGCGCCGAGCGCATAGGCCGCTTCTTCATGCAGCACCGGAGTCTGCACGAAAACCTCGCGGCACAGCGCAGTGATGATCGGCAGCACCATCACGGCGAGCACGATGGCCACCGTCAGCACCGTGCGCCCGGTGCCCGAGGCCGGCGGAGCGAAGAGGGGGAACCAACCCACGTTCTCGGTCAGCCACTGGTAGAACGGCACCGCGGCAGGGGCGAGCACGGTGATACCCCAGAGCCCGTAGACGACGCTCGGCACCGCAGCGAGCAGGTCGATGATGTAGCCGAGCGGTTGGGCCAGTCGCCGCGGGGCGTAGTGGGAGATGAACAGCGCGATGCCGATGGCGATCGGGATCGCGATGACGAGGGCGATCGCGGCAGCCCACACCGTGCCGAAGGCGAGCGGGGCTACGTAGTGCCAGAAGCTCTCGGGCTCGCCGCGCAGGTCGGCGGGGTCGGCGAGCAGCGCGGGCAGCGACTGCGCGACGAGGAAGATGGCGACGGCGGCGAGCGCGACGAGAATCGTGACCCCTGCGCCGAGGGCGAGGCGGCGGAAGATGACGTCGCCCAAACGGGCCTGGATGCCTGAGCGCCCGCTCGCCGCATCACTCACGGTCGGCGTCGTCGCCCCGGTCACCGGATGCTCGCAATCGCCGCGAGCACGCGCACCGCGAGGTCGTCGCTGATCGGCGCGGAGCCGGCGAACTCAGCTGACACGGCCTGCCCTTCGTCGCTCGCCACGAACTCGAGATACCCCCGCACGAGGGCCGCGATCTCGGGGTCGCGATACTGCTGGCACGCGATGACATAGCTGACCAGCACGAGGGGGTACGTGCCAGGCTCGGTCGTCGTGCGGTCGATGTCGAGCGCCAGGTCGCCGTCGGCGCGGCCCTCTTCGAGCGGCGAGACGGCGACGACCGCGGCGGCGGCCTCGGGCGTGAAGTCGACGAACTCATCGCCGACCTTGAGCGCAGCGATACCGAGGTCGCCAGCACGGCTGGCATCGGCATACCCGATGGTGTTGAGCCCATTCGTCACGGCATTGACGACGCCCGAGTTGCCCTGCGCCGACTCGCCGCCGAAGGGCCACGAGTCGGCCGCCTCGGCACCCCAGGCATCGGGAGCGGCTTGCGCCAGGTAGTCGGTGAAGTTCTTCGTCGTGCCCGAGGCATCAGAGCGATGCACTGCGGTGATGGTCGCGGCAGGCAGGCGAGCATCCGGGTTCAGAGCCTCGATCGCCGGGTCGTTCCAGCGCGTGATGTCACCTCGGAAGATGAGCGCCGTCGTCTCGGCGTCGAGCTGCAGCCGGTCGACGCCGTCGACGTTGAAGATGATCGCGAGTGGCGAGATATAGAGCGGCAGATCGATGCCCGTAGTGCCTTCGACGCACGATCCGAAGTCGCCGGCCAGTTCGTCGGCCGAGAGCGCCGAATCAGAGCCGGCGAAGTCGACGCCGCCGGCGAGGAAGGCCTCGCGGCCGGCACCTGAGCCGGAGGGCTCGTAGTTGATCGTGAGGCCGCCATTGGCGTTCTGAATGGTAGCGATCCAGGCCTCTTGTGCGGCGCTCTGCGCCGACGATCCAGCGCCGTCGATCGTGCCGATCAGGCTGCCCGGCAGCACTTCACGGCCGATCTCATTGGCGGCGCACCCGGAGGCGACGAGCGCGACCAGGGCGGCGAGAGCGCCGAAAGCGAGTCGCGGAGCGAGCACCCGGGTCCTTTCGATGGAGGTCGATCAGCACGACGGCGTGACGCATCGGCGTCGCCACGAAGTCAAGCACATTCGCGGCCCAAAGGTTAACAGCCGGTAAATGCGACGGCGGCTCGTTCAGTCGATCGCGGGGGAGTGCGTCTCGACGGCGACGAGGCGGGGCGGCTCGGTCTCCCGGGCGAAGTGCATGATGGTGTACTCACCGGTCGACAGCGCCGCGCTGCGGCGCAACTCCGACGATATCGCCGAGCCGGCAAGGTCGGCCGCGGCGGCGATGATCTGCGGAATCACCGGGCCGTGGCTGCACATCACCGTCGTCTTGCCACGACCGACGCGCTTCGCCACCTGACGGCGCACGCGCTCGCTGTCGCCCGAGTAGGCATCTTGGCTGATGCTGCGAGCCTCGACAACCGGCACGCCGGTCGCTTCTGCTGTGGGGGCGATCGTGGCGACGCAGCGGGCGGCCGGGCTCGTCACGAGCACCTCCGGCCCGAAGGCGGCGATGCCGCCCGCGACCGACGCCGACTGCTCGAGCCCGAGGTGCAGCAGCGGTCGGGTGTGATCGGGGCCGTCCCACTGCTCGTGCGGCATGGCTTTGCCGTGCCGCAGCACGACGAGCGCGAAGGTGCGGGCATGACCTGCCTCGACCTGGGCGGCGAAGCGCTCGACGACGTCGGCGTCGTGCTCGTAGGTCAGGCGCTTGGCCGCTTTGCTGAGGGCCACCCACTCGAGCGCCAGAATCTCGCCGTTGGCCTCGTAGCTGTGGCGCTCGGCCGCACCGGGGTCGACTTCGGCTGACCAGTAGTGCACGACCTTGTCGCGACCGTTGGGCAGCAGGTACTCGACGGTGCCGAGCGGAGCGCCGAGCACCACGTCGAAGCCTGTCTCTTCGGCGATCTCACGCACCGCGGTGTGCGGCAGGGTCTCGCCCGGGTCGACTTTGCCCTTGGGCAGCGAGACGTCTTTGTGCTGCGTGCGATGCACGAGCAGAATGCGCACCTTGCCGTCGACGAGCTTCCACACGACAGCACCCGCCGCGTACACGGTCGAGGAACGGGTCGCGGTGGATGCGGGCGTCATGCGCGGGCGCCTCCCGATCGGCGCCGACTCGCGATCGCAGTCATGACGACATTCTGCAGGTCATCAAGGGGTTCACCGCGCTTATCGCGATGCACCCGCTTCCAGTCGCCCGTCGGCTGCAGGTGCCACGACGCCGTCGTGTCGCTCATCGTGGTCGTGAACAGGTCATCGATCTGGGCCACGTGGGCAGGGTCGGTGATGCGGATGAGCGCCTCGATGCGGCGGTCGAGATTGCGGTGCATCATGTCGGCGCTGCCGATGTAGATCTGCGGGTCGCCACTGTTGTGGAAGGCGAAGATGCGCGAGTGCTCGAGGTAGCGGCCGAGCACACTGCGCACGCGGATGGTCGAGCTGAGATCATCCACGCCCGGAACCAGCGCGCACACTCCACGCACGACGACGTCGACCGGCACGCCCGCCTGGCTGGCGCGGTACAGAGCGTCGATGATCGCTTCGTCGACGAGCGAGTTGACCTTGATGCGGATTCCCGACGGGCGGCCGGCGCGGGCGTTTTCGGTCTCGGTGCGGATGAGCTTGAGCAAACCGCGGCGCAGGTAACGCGGCGCGACGAGCATGCGCTTGAACTTCTTCTCGATGGCATAGCCCGAGAGCTCGTTGAAGAGCCGTGTGAGATCTTTGCCGACCTGGTCGTCGGTCGTGAAGAGACCGAGGTCTTCATAGATGCGACTGGTCTTGGGGTTGTAGTTGCCGGTGCCGATGTGGGCGTAGTGCTTGAGCGCCCCTCCCATTTCTTGCCGCACGACGAGCGCGAGCTTGCAGTGCGTCTTGAGCCCGACGAGGCCGTAGACGACGTGCACGCCCGCCTTTTCGAGCTTGCGCGCCCACTCGATGTTGTTCTGCTCGTCGAAGCGGGCCTTGATCTCGACGAGGGCGAGCACGGCCTTGCCCGACTCGGCCGCGTGGATCAGCGCCTGGATGATCGGGCTGTCGCCGCTCGTGCGGTAGAGAGTCTGCTTGATGGCGAGCACGTTGGGGTCGCGGGCGGCCTGCTCGAGAAAGGCCTGCACGCTCGTCGCGAACGACTCGTAGGGGTGATGCACGAGCACGTCGTCACGCGCGATCGCCGCGAAGATGTCGGACTGGGCGCCGGGCTCGGCAGGCTGGAACTGCACGGGGGTCACCGGCACGTGCTTGGGGTACTTGAGGTTCGGCCGGTCGATCTTGCCGATCTCGAAGAGGCCCCCGAGGTCGAGCGGCGCCGGCAGCCGATAGACCTCTTGCTCGGTGATGCCGAGCTCGCGCACCAGCAGACCGAGCGTGAGGTCATCCATGTCGTCGGTGATCTCGAGACGGATGGGCGGGCCGAAGCGACGCCGCAGCAGTTCGCGCTCGAGGGCCTGGATGAGGTTCTCGGTCTCGTCTTCTTCGATCTCGACGTCTTCGTTGCGGGTGACGCGGAACTCGTGGTGCTCGAGAATTTCCATGCCGGGAAAAAGTTGCACGAGGTGGTTGCTGATGAGGTCTTCGAGTGTCAAGAACCGCACGCGGCCGGTGCCGTCGTCGGGCAGCTGCACGAAGCGCGGTAGCACTTGCGGCACCTTCAGGCGCGCGAACTCGACCTTCTCGGTCTTCGGGTTGCGCACGCGCACCGAGAGGTTGAGTGAGAGCCCCGAGATGTAGGGAAACGGGTGCGCGGGGTCGACTGCCAGCGGCATGAGCACCGGGAAGATCTGGTCGGTGAAGATCTCGTCGACGCGCGTTCGGTCGGCTTCGCTGAGGTCGCTCCACGCCTCGATGTGGATGCCGGCGTCGTCGAGCTGCGGCTTGACGAGCTCGTGGAACACCGCGATGTGCCGCAGCTGCAGCTCGAGCGCGAGCGCGTTGATATCGGCGAGCACGTCTCCCGGTGCACGGCCCGTGTTGGTCGGCACCGCCAGACCCGTGACGATGCGGCGCTTGAGGCCCGCAACGCGCACCATGAAGAACTCGTCGAGGTTGCTCGCGAAGATCGCCAAGAAGTTGACGCGCTCGAGCAGCGGCACCGCCTCGTCTTCGGCGAGTTCGAGCACGCGCTGATTGAACCGCAACCAACTCAACTCACGGTCGAGGTAGCGCTCGACGGGCAGAGTGCCGTCGTCGTCGCTCGTCGACTCGTCATAGTCGTCGACAAAGTCGCCGCCCACGCCGCCGTCGACTTGGTACCCCGTGTCGGTGACTGAGTCGTCGTGCATGGCGCCATTGTGTCAGCAATCGCCCAACGGCTTCACGGTGGTCGACGCACGTTCACCGCTCGTTCACGCACAGCGCCTTCACTGGTCACGTGACCGTCGATTCGGCGGCGCATCTGAGCGGCGGGGGGCGGTGCGATGACGGTGCAGACGCCGGATGCTCTCGCCATCGTCGAGCGCGTCGCCGACAGGCTCGTGGGCAAGTACGTGGGTCAGTTCGAGCTCGCGCAGGTGCGAGACATCGTGATCGACAGCCTGCGCCGCTATCGGCACCTCGATCACCCCTCGCAGCACGCCCGCGCTCTCACGGCGCAGCTCGCCGACGACAGGCTCGACGCCCTGCTGTGGATCGAGCGCACGCGCGAGCTGCCGCGGCCGCCCTCGGTGCTCTTCCTCTGCTCGGGCAACGCTGGCCGGTCGCAGCTCGCGGCCGCGGTGCTGCGCGCGATCACGCCCGCCGGCACCCGCATCGTGAGCGCAGGAGATCGGCCGGCAGCGCGCATCCTGCCCGCCGTGATCGAGACGCTCGACGAAGTGGGCGTGCCCCTCTTCGGCGAGTACCCCAAGCCGGCGACGCCCGAGTTCATCGCCGCGGCCGACCACATCATCGTGCTCAACTGCAACGACTCGCTCGACGAGCTCGAGGGGCATGCGTTTCGCACCTGGAGCATCGCGCTCGACAGCACGAGCGGCAAGGCAGGCATCAGGCACACGCGCGACCTCATCGCCGCTCACGTGCGCGAACTCGCTCGAGAGTTCGGCATCGAGGTGCGACCACTGTAGCAGCGCACCGACCTCGAGTTATTTGACATATATCTAATCTCTGGCACACTGGGGCCATGCCGACGATGCTTCCCGTGCTCACCGATACCGCACCGATCTGCTGCGAGCCCATCGGCTCAGCCGCTGCGCTGAGTCGCGACGAAGCCGAGCAGCTCGCTCTGCGGCTGAAGGCGCTCGCCGACCCGACGCGACTGCAACTGCTCACTGCGCTGCTCACGGCCCCTGACGGCACTGCCTGCACGTGCGATCTCGCCCCTGCCGTCGATCTGACCGAAGGCACCGTGAGCCACCACTTGAAGCGCCTGGAGAGCGCTGGCCTCGTGAGCAAGGAGCGCCGGGGGCTCAACGTGCACTACCGCGCCGAATCCGAGGCGATCCACGCCATCGCGCGCGCCCTCAACGCCGGCTGCTGCTGAGCCGCCGGCCCACCGAAAGAAAGATGGGAGTCACCATGACCGCACTGCGTTCGATGATCGCGTTCGGCCCCTGCTGCGCCGAGGCCTGCTGCACCGACGGGTGTTGCGGCTCGACCGGCTGCTGCTGAGCCCGCCCCGTCAGGCCCCGACGCGGCTCGGGGCCTGCTCGGGATCGTCTTCGTGCACCGTGAAGCGATAGCCCACGTTGCGCACTGTGCCGATGAGCGACTCCATGTCGCCGAGCTTCGCGCGCAGACGCCGCACGTGCACGTCGACCGTGCGCGTGCCGCCGAAGTAGTCGTAGCCCCACACCTCGCTGAGCAGTTGCTCGCGCGTGAAGACGCGGCTGGGGTGCGTGGCGAAGAAGCGCAGCAGCTCGAACTCTTTGAACGTGAGATCGAGCGTGCGGCCGTGCACCTTCGCCGAGTAGCTCGCCTCGTCGATCGTGACGCCCGAGGCGCGAATCATGCTCGACCCCTCGTCGCGCGACTGGCGCCCGATGGCGAGCCGCACGCGAGCATCCACCTCGGCGGGCCCCGCCGTCTCGAGCAGCACGTCGTCGATGCCCCACTCGGCATTGACGGCCGTGAGGCCGCCCTCGGTCAGCACGACGATGATCGGTGAGCCGGCGCCCGTCGTGGTCAAGATCTTGCAGAGCGACTTGGCGCTCTGCAGGTCGGCACGGGCATCCACAATGATCACGTCGGCGGGAGGCGCGCCGACGAGAGCCGCCGGTTCCGCCGGAATGCGGCGAACCCGGTGACTGAGCAGGCCCAGCGCGGGAAGAACGTCGGTGTTCACCTGCGAGGTCAGGATCAACAGCTGCGCCATGAGTCCTCCACACGGTGTCTCGCTCAGTGTACAAGCGCCCTAGCATGGAGGCATGTCTCGCACCGTGGCGACCGCGTTGCCGGTCTGGCTTGCGGTCGTCGGCGCGCTCGCGGTCGTAGCCGTGCTCGTGCCCGTGGCGGGCTGGTGGTCGCTGCTGCCCGCGATCGCCGCGGGGGCCGTGCTGCTGACCTTCGTCATTCAGGTCAGCCTGCAGTCGAAAGACGGGCTTGTCTCTCGCATGCTCGTGACCGTCTCGGGCGTCGTCGTGCTGCTGCTCATCGCCTCGGCGGGCACGGCCATCGTGCAGGCAGCGCTCGGTTCGGCATCGTAGACTGGTCTCATGCTTCTCGCCCTTGAGATCTTCTTCCTCGGCCTGCTCGGGCTGGCGACGCTCTCGATCGGCTTCGTCTCGGTCGTCGTGCTCGTCAACCTGTATCGCGGCCAGCGCTGAGCGCGTCGCGCGCGATGTTCTCGCTCGACTCGAGCCTGCCCGCAGAGCTCGCTCCGCTCTCGTGGCTCATCGGAGTCTGGGACGGCACCGGAGTGGTGCACTACGCCGACGGCGACCGCATTCGCGAGCACGAGTTCGGGCAGCGCGTGAGCTTCAGCCATGACGGCCTGAACTACCTCAACTACTCGTCGACCACGTGGCTGCTCGACGATGCGAACACGCCGCTCAACGCTGAGGCCGGCTACTGGCGGCTGCACCGGCCCGCGCACGCCGGTGACCCCGGACCGGGCATGCTGCCGGGTGAAGGGGCCCGACCGTTCGCGACAGCCGATGAGGTCGAGACGCTGCGCTCGCCGCAAGGTGGGTTCGAAGTCGAGGTGGCACTGATCCACCCGGGTGGCGTGAGCGAGCTCTACCTCGGCCGCGTTGCCGATGCCCGCATCGACCTGCAGACCGACGCGGTCATGCGCTCGGCGAGCGCGAAGGAGTACACGGCTGCCACCCGGCTCTACGGCCTCGTCGAGGGCAAGTTGCTCTGGGCATGGGATATCGCCGCGCTCGGCAACGACCTGCGCACGCACGCCTCAGGAACCCTGCATCGTGGCGAGTAACCCGATGCTGAGTCTGCCGGGCTCCGTGCCCGGAGCCGACGGCGTGGCCGACCACTACGGCGACCCGGTTGCCGAGCAGCGGATGCTCGCCGCAGGCCGCGCCCTCGTCGACCTCAGCGACCGCGGAGTGATCACGGCCACCGGCCCCGACCGCCTGACCTGGCTCGACTCGCTCACCTCGCAGTCGCTGACGGCGCTCGAGCCGGGCGCCTCGGCCGAGACTCTTCTGCTCGACCCCAACGGACGCCTCGAACACGCGATGCACGTCGTCGACGACGGGGTCACGACCTGGCTGCTCGTCGAGGCCCCGGCCGTCGAGGCGCTCACCGCGTGGCTCGACCGCATGCGGTTCATGATGCGCGTCGAGGTCGCCGACGTGTCGGAGCAGTGGGCGACTCTCGCCCAGCTGGGCTCTGAGCTCCTCGTCGAGCCGGCCGCGCCGAACGGGCAGCCCTTGCTCTGGCGTGACCCCTGGGTCGAGGTGCAGAGCGGCGGTTGGCAGTACGCGGCCGAGAGCGAGCATCCGTCGGCCTCGTACGCTGTCGCCGAGGTGCTCGTCGAGCGCGCCCGCCTCGCCGAAGTCGCCGATGCCGTGCGCGCCGGATCGATCGGGGTCGCCGGCACGCTCGCACTCGAGGCCCTGCGTATCGCCGCCTGGCGCCCGCGATTCGGTGCCGAGGTCGACGAGCGCACGATTCCGCACGAGCTCGACTGGCTGCGTTCGGCCGTGCACCTCACCAAGGGCTGCTATCGCGGGCAAGAGACGGTCGCCAAGGTGCACAACCTCGGGCACCCCCCGCGCCGGCTCGTGATGCTGCACCTCGACGGCTCTGACGCGCTTCTGCCCGGCCCCGGCACGCCCGTGCTGCTCGAGGGCGCGAGCGTCGGCACCGTGACGTCGAGCGCGCGGCACCACGAACTCGGGCCGATCGCGCTCGCCGTCGTCAAGCGCTCGCTCGACCCCGCGGCCGCGCTTGTCGTCGAGACCGAGGGCGTGGCCATCGCCGCCGCGCAGCAGACGATCGTGCCGACCGACGCCGGAGCCACGGCCGGGGTGCCGCGGCTGCCGCGTCTCGGCGCTGTGCAGCGTCCCGTCTGAGGTCGGGGGCGCCGGCGTGAGCGGCAGTGCTGAATCGATGCGGCGGCTCGAGCGCAGCATCCGTCGGCGATTGGATGCCCGCGCCGCGCTCGACCGGGTCGTGCGCTCCCTGCCCGCCATCGTGCAGATCGTCGTCGCGGCGACGGCCTCGTACCTCATCGCGCGCGAGCTGCTCGGGCACGATCTGCCCCTTGTCGCCGTGACAGTGACGATCATCTCGCTCGGGCTCGCGCGTGACGCGACACCTCGCAGAGTGGTCGAGACAGTCATCGGCATCAACATCGGCATCGCGGTGGCCGCGCTGCTGGTGCAGGTCATCAGCCAGGGCGCCTGGCAGACCGCCGTCATTCTCGGGCTCACGCTCGTGGTCGCGCGTGCCGTGTCGCCCTCGGCGGCCTTCGCGATCGCGGCAGCGGTGCAGTCGATGCTCGTCGCCGTGCTGCCGGCGCCCGACGGGGGAGTCTTCGCCCGCAGCCTCGACGGTCTGGTGGGCGGGGTGATGGCGCTGCTCATCACGGCGCTGATACCGCGTTTCGACCTCGTGCGCCGGCGCGGCGAGGCGACGGCGCTCTACTCGCTCCTCGACCAGGCGCTCACGAGCCTGCACGAGGCGCTGCGCGCCGGCGACTCGGCGGCCGCCGAGCTCGCGCTCGCGCGCAGCCGTCGCACCCAGCGCCTCATCGACGAGTGGACAACCTCGCTCGAGAGCGCGCGCGGCGTCGCCTCGTTCTCTCCCTGGCTGCGGTCGCGGCGTGCCCGACTCGCGAACGAGGCGCAGCTGCTCGCGGTCACCGACCTGATCACGCGCCACGTGCGGGCGATCGCGCGTCGAGTCGAGGTCGTCGTGCGGGAAGGCGAGGGTCGCCCCATTCTCGCCGCGCTCGTCGAGACCACGGGCGAGGTGGTGCGGCTGCTCGGCCGCAGCCACGACGACGAGGCGGCCCGCTACGCCACGCGCGCCCTGGCCGCGACGCTCGCCGCGCAGTGCTCGCCCAGCGCCGTTGATGGAGTCTCTGACCAGGTCGTCGTCGTGCTGCTGCGCCCCCTCGTCTTCGACGTGCTCGTGCACCTCGGCATGACCCCCGACGAGGCCCGAGCGCAGCTGCCCGCCCTCTGAGCCGCGCCGGCGCATGCGCACCCCCGCCAGTAACAAATCACGGAACACAGGCACCGACCGCCCACCACTTCGATGTACTACAGCCCACAGGGCGTCAGATCTCCGTGATTTGTGAAACCACCCCTCCCGCGCGAGGGGGTTCGCTGAGGCATCCACAAAGCGATCACTCGGTGCAACCCGTGGCACAGCTAACGGGCACCCTGCGCACATGCGACTCCTCACCGAGCTGGCCGCCGAGCGCGGCGGACTCATCCCGACCTATCGGCTACGGCAACGCGGCGTGAGTCCGCGCCGAATTGCGGCCCTCTGCCACGCAGGCCGCCTCTTCCGCGTGCGACAGGGCTGGTACGTACTGCCGGGATTGCCACGATCGGCGCTTGAAGCCGTCAGGGTTGGCGGCCAGCTCACGTGCCACCACGCACTCGAGGCGCACGGGGTCTGGGTCGTGCGCGATGCGCGACTGCACGTCGCGGTCGACCGCGATGCCACTCAGCTACGCACAGCGCAAGACCCGACGCGTCGGCGTGACAGCGCGGATACTCAGGTTCGGGTGCACTGGCGCCGAGCATCCACTGCCACCACCGCGATCGTCTCTCCTCTCGAAGAGGCCCTTGATGACTACACGCGCTGCGCGCCGCGCGAGCACGTTGCGGCAGCGGTCGACAGTGCACTTCATCTGGGGATGATGAGCCCTGGCCATCGTCTTGCCCGGGAGTTCGCCGGCGACGGGGTCATCGGAGTCTGCGAATCCGGAATCGAGACACTCTTTTGGCTTCGGATGCGCCGTCATCGACTGCCGATCTCAAGACAGGTGCGCTTCTCTGGACTCGGTCGAGTCGACTTTCGGATCGGCGAGCGACTCATCATCGAAGTCGACGGGGAAGAGTTTCACGACACCGAGTCGACCTTCGAGAGTGACCGGCACCGTGACGCGCAGTTGTCGACCCTCGGATACCGTGTTCTGCGCTTCAGCTACCACCTGGTGATGAACGAGTGGCCGTTGGTTGAGGCGGCTGTGATTGCGGCAGTCACGCGCGGAGATCATCTGCGCTCGTAAGCCGTGCGATGACCCCGAGCTGGGCCGTGCCCTGCCCATGCGTCACACATCACGGAGATTCAGCAGGTCGCTGACCATGGTCGGCCCGGTGTAAACACATCAATGCCCGCACTTCCGTGATTTGTGACGGGAGGGTCGGGCCTAGGGGCGAGGCGCGACCGCAGACCAGTCGACGGTGAGCTCGCCGAGCCGCCAGCGGGCGACGCCATCGTGCACGGGCCAGCCGGCGTCGCGCAGCCCGCGCACCGCGGCGATGAAGCGCTGGCGCGGCGAGAAGGTGGCGAGCGGAGCGTGCCGGGCCCACTGGGCGTCGAGCTCGCGCAGCAGGTCGTGCACTCCCTCGCCGGGCACGTTGCGGTGAATGAGCACTTTGGGCAGCCTCTCGGCCACGACCGACGGATGCTCGACCGAGCCCAGATGCAGCGCCAGAGTCAGCGTGCGCGGGCCGTCGGGGTCGAGCGCCACCCAGCTCGCCACGCGTCCGAGCTCGCTGCAGGTGCCTTCGAGCAGCACGCCTGCTGGCTGCAGTCGAGACCGCAGCAGCGCCCAGGCCTCGGGCACTTCGCCCTCGTCGTACTGCCGCAGCACGTTAGCGGCGCGGATGATCGCTGGGCGACCATCCCCCTCGAGCGGTATCTCGAAGCCGCCCTGCCGAAAAGTCAGGCCTTCGCGGGCGAACGGCGCGGCCGCCCGCACCCGCTCGGGGTCGATCTCGATGCCGACGACGCGTGCCTCGGGCCGCACGCGACGCAGCCGTTCGAGCAGTTCGAGCGAGGTCCAGTGCGCGGCGCCGTATCCCAGATCGACAATGAGGGGGTCGGCCGCTCTGCGCAACACCGGGTGCGCGGCGAGCCAGCGGTCCATGCGCCGCAAGCGGTTGACGCCCGTCGTGCCGCGGGTCACCCGCCCTTCTGCCATGGGCTTATTCTGCCGCGGCGCCGCTCGGTAGGCTGGCTACATGACCCACACGCTGATCCTGCTGCGCCACGGCCACTCTGTCTGGAACGAGAAGAACATCTTCACCGGGTGGGTGGATGTCGGCCTCACCGAGCAGGGGCGTGACGAGGCGCGTCGCGCTGGAGAGCTCATCGCGGAGTCGGGATTGAACCCGCGGATGCTCTACACGAGCCTGCTCAAGCGCGCGATCCACACCGCCAACATCGCCCTCGAGGTCGCCGATCTCGACTGGCTGCCGGTGAAGCGCAGCTGGCGGCTCAACGAGCGCCACTACGGCGCTCTGCAGGGCCTCAACAAGGCCGAGACGCTCGAGCAGCACGGCAACGACCTCTTCATGACGTGGCGCCGCAGCTTCGACACCCCGCCCCCGGTGCTCGACGACGATGCCGAGTACAGCCAGGTGCACGACCCGCGCTACGTCGGCATCGACGGCGAGGTGCCGCGCACCGAGAGCCTCAAGCTGGTCATCGACCGCATGCTGCCCTACTGGCAGAGCGACATCACTCGCGACCTCGCGACGGGAGAGACGGTGCTCGTCGTCGCGCACGGCAACTCGTTGCGGGCGCTCGTGAAGCACCTCGACGGCATCGCCGACGACGCGATCGCCGAGCTCAACATTCCGACCGGCATTCCGCTCGTCTACGAGCTCGGTGACGACTTCATGCCCGTGAAGCCTGCTGAGTACCTCGACCCCGAGGCCGCCGCTGCCGGAGCCGCTGCGGTCGCCGCGCAGGGCAAAAAGTAGGTGCGTACTGCTGAGTCGCGCGAACTACCGATCACTCGCCCTCGGGCGGACCGAGCAGGCGTGCGGCATCGGCTGAGCATCCGATCTCCCCGGGTTGCACCTGCTCGCGCGTGAGGATGACGCGCTCAATCTCGCCCGACGGCCGTTGGGCGACAATGACACAGTCTTCCGGTTCTATGCCGCGCGCGGCGATCACCCTCATGCCATCGATCGTGCGGGCATCGACCGTGATGGCCGGGCTGAACAGAGTTGTGGCCTCGGCGAGTGACGCGTCGCTCGCGAGCAGCTGCTCGATGCGGTTGAGCGCGTCGCCGGGCAAGCGATACGAGCCGACGGGACGCGGCATCTGAGCCTCGGCGTCGTCCGGGCACTCGCCGCGGTCAACCTTGGCGCCGATCTCCGCTTCGGACACCGGCAGCGTGATCCAGTAGCAGGCTGTCGCCCGCCCGGCCGGGAGGAGTTCGCGGCCGGTTGAGAACCACCCGCCGCCCGTTTCCTGGACGGCCTCGTCGACGTCTGCGCTGATGCGCAGCACGACGAACGCAGGGACAGCCCAGGATGTCTCGCCGCCCCAGTCGAGCGTCTCGACGCTGAAGGAGTCATCGCGCACTCCGGCACCCGTCGGCGTGCGATACCCATCGATCATCTCAGCGGCGAGAGCTTCGGGCGGTAGCCCGACGATGGTGCGACCTCCAGTCGCGTCGTCGGCTATACCGATCGCGATGCGCTCGGTGTAGTCGAGTGCTCGACGCTCACCATCGCTCTGGGGTGACGAACACGCGCTGATCACGAGTACTGCAGTGAGCGCGACCGCGCCTACGGCGAGGCGGCGACGATCGTCCACTCGAGGGGGCTGCATGTTGTGAGCATAGCTCGACGGCGCCTCGGGCCCGGCCCCGGAGACTCAGCGGCGAGTATCAGTCGTCGGCCTGCACCCAGTCGCCCGTGGCGAGGTACTGCACCTTCTTCGAGATCGAGACGGCGTGGTCGGCGAAGCGCTCGTGGTAGCGCGAGGCTAGCGTGGCGTCGACGGTGTCGATGGCCTCGCCCTTCCACGTCTCACCGAGCACCTTGTCGAAGACGCTGAGATGCAGGGCATCGATCTTGTCGTCTTCGTTGCGAATGTGCTCGGCGATCGCGACGTCTTCGGTCTCGAGCAGCTCGACGAGCTTGCGGGCGATCTCGACGTCGAGCGCGCCCATCTCTTTGAAGGTGCCGCGCAGGCTCTTCGGCACGACCTTGTCGGGGAATCGGTAGCGGGCGAGCTGCGCGATGTGCTCAGACATGTCGCCCATGCGCTCGAGCGAGGCACTGATGCGCAGGGCGCTCACGACGACCCGCAGGTCACGAGCGACTGGCTGCTGCCGGGCGAGAATGTTGATGGCGAGCTCGTCGAGCTCTGCGGCGGCCGCGTCGATCTTGGCGTCATCGGCGATGACGGTCTCGGCGAGCGAGACGTTCGACTCGTTGAACGCTCGCGTGGCGTTGTCGATCGAGTCTGCAACGAGACCCGCGATCTCAACCAGGCGCTCGCGAACCTCGCGCAGCTCTTGCTGGAACACTTCGCGCATTGAACTCAATCCTCATTTCGTGGGGCTCTGGCACAGTCCCCCTCACCGTCCCGTTCTCATGTGAACGGCACGTGGCTCGCAGGTGAACTCTGCGGTTCTGGCCCCGTCAAGGCGCTCGAAGCGCACGAGACGGTACCTGCCGGTCACTAATCTAGTGCTCATGGACTCGGCACTGCTCGTGCCCCTCGCTCTCGTGCTCGGCGCGCTGATCGGGGGCGGAGCCGTCGTCACGGTGGTAGCCGCTGCACGACGAGGCCGCATGGCCGCCGAGGTGGCCTCGACGACGGTGCCCGACGGCGTCGATCAGGTGGTCGAAGCGCTGGAGTCGGCTGGGGTCGTGCTCGACCCCAGCAATACGGTGGTCAAGGCCTCGCCGGCCGCGTTCGCGCTGGGGCTCGTGTGGCATCGCACGCTCGTGCACGCTCGCATGGTCGAGCTCGTCGAGCGTGTGCGCCGCGGTGGTGAGCCGATCACCGAAGATCTCGAACTGAGCCGAGGCCCGCTGGGCGACGCTGCCCTGCACCTCTCGGTGCGGGTTGCCCGATTGGGCAGCCGCTTCGTGCTGCTGCTCGCCGAAGACCGAACCGAGTCGTATCGCCTCGACGCGGTGCGACGTGACTTCGTCGCGAACATCAGCCACGAGCTCAAGACTCCGATCGGCGCTATCGGTCTGCTGAGCGAGGCGCTCGGGCACGCAGCCGATGACCCCGTTCAAGTGCGCCGATTCGCCGACCAACTGCACCGTGAGTCAGAGCGACTCGCGAGCATGACGCAAGAGATCATCGAGCTCTCACGACTGCAGGCCAAAGATGCACTCAGCCACCCCGAGATGGTCGAGATCGATGCCGTCGTGGCCGCCGCGATCGACCAGAACCGCGTGCTTGCTGACGCCCACCGCATTTCGCTCGCCAGTGGCGGCGAGAAGGGCCTGCGCGTGTGGGGCGACGAGGTCATGCTCATCACGGCGGTGCACAATCTCATTGCCAACGCCGTGCAGTACTCGCCGTCGCCGTCGCGCGTCGGCATCGGCATCAACGCGACCGATGACGTCATTGAGATCGCAGTGACCGATCAGGGCATCGGCATTCCCGCCGATGAACTCGATCGCGTCTTCGAGCGCTTCTTCCGTGTCGACCAGGCCCGCTCGCGCGCCACGGGCGGCACAGGACTCGGCCTCAGCATCGTCAAGCACGTCGTGCAGAATCACGGCGGCGATGTGCGGGTCTGGTCGCAGCACGGTCGAGGTTCGACGTTCACCATTCGACTGCCCCGGGTCGACCAGCCCGCGGCGACCGCCACCGGAAAGGCTCGCGCATGACCCGCATCCTTATCGTCGAAGACGAGCCGGCGCTCTCTGAGCCCCTCGCCTACCTGCTCACCCGCGAGGGCTATGAGACCACGGTGGTCGCCGACGGGGCCGCCGCGCTGACCACGTTCGATCAGGCCGGGGCTGATCTCGTGCTGCTCGACCTCATGCTGCCGGGCCTGCCCGGCACCGAGGTCTGCCGCGAGCTGCGACAGCGCTCGAGTGTGCCGATCATCATGCTGACCGCAAAAGACAGCGAGGTCGACATCGTCGTAGGGCTTGAGCTGGGGGCAGACGACTACGTCACCAAGCCATATTCGACCCGCGAACTGCTCGCGCGCATCCGTGCCGTCATGCGACGCCAGTCAGACGAGGGTGATCTCGACGACGGCGTGCTGACGGCCGGGCCGGTGCGCATGGATGTCGACAAGCACCAGGTCACCGTCGACGGTCGTGAGATCGCCATGCCCCTGAAAGAGTTCGAGCTGCTCGAACTGCTACTGCGCAATGCCGGCCGCGTGCTTACTCGCGGACAGCTCATCGACCGCGTCTGGGGTGCCGACTACTTCGGCGACACCAAGACGCTCGACGTGCACGTCAAGCGCATTCGCTCGAAGATCGAACCCGACCCCTCGAACCCGCGGATGCTCGTGACCGTTCGCGGCCTCGGCTACCGCTTCGAAGACTGACCGCCGCGATCGCGAACCAGGGTCAGCAGCCGACCCGGTTTTGCACCGCCGTGCTGAGCGAGCCCGTGCCGCCGAGCAAGAAGAGCTGATCGGTGTCGAGCCGCCACAGGTCGCTCTTGGCGGCAACGGGTGCGCAGGTCGGCCGAACGAGCGTGATCGGTCCGCCGACCTGTGCCGCGAGGGCTACCCCGGCGAGAGCATCCGGGAATCCGGTTCCCGTCGCCCACAGCACCGTGGCAGCGTCATCGAACGCGTCGTCGTTGATCGCCGCCGACGTCGTGTACCGATCGGCGCCCGCGACCCGTGTGACGCTGTACAGACCGCTCAGCTGGGCCTCGATCGCGGGTGAGACGACACCGGTGCCACCAGCGATCTTGATGACATCGGGGTTGAGCTGGTCGAGCAGTGCCAGGGTGGATGCGGGCACGCTGCTTGCTGCGCCATCTACGAGCACAACGGGCCCGCCGGCTCGCGCCGCCGCGGGACCAGCGCTCAGGGCGTCGGGGAACTGGCGGCCTGTCGCGATGTAGACCACGTCGACGGCTGTGCTGTCAGACGGGGTCTCGAGTCCGTAGGCATTCGCAACAACGCGTCGACCGGTCTCGTAGCGGTCAGGCCCGGCGAGGCGCACGATATCCGCGCCTGTCAGGGCGAGCTGCGCCTCGACGGCGGACGAGATGACCCCTGTGCCGCCGACGATGTAGATCGTGCCGGGGAAGAGTCGCGTGATCTCGGCGGAGACCACCGCCGGAACGGAGTCGCGCGTCACCAGCAGCAGCGGCGCGTTGCGCGTTGCGGCCGCCGGCCCGGCGGCGAGAGCGTCGGGGAAGTCCGCTCCGTTGGCGACATAGACCGCGGCTGAGCCGCCGGGGAACGCCTCTGTCGACACCGCCACGGCCGTCTCGTAGCGCGTCGCCCCCGCGAGCCTGCCAACCTCGAGGCCTACGCGCAGAACTTCGTCGTCGCGCGAGCTCACGACGTAGAGGCGGTTGCCGTCGGGGGTCATCGCGGTACTGAACACGTCATGACCTGCCGGCATCGAGTAGAGCGGCGTGCGCGTGGCGATGTCGATGACGTGGAGCGTCGACGTTGTGTCGGTGGCTGTGACCGCGGTGAAGAGGTGCACGCCGTCGGGGGAGACCGACAGCGCGTCGAGGTAGCCGCCGCCGACGACAATTTCGTCAATCACGGTGCGCGTTGCTGTGCTGATGACCGAGACACTCGATGCGGAGACATCGTTGTTGGAGACGAACGCGAGTGATCCGTCGACGCTGAAGATGACCTGTCTCGGAAACCGATCGACCGGTATGAGGATCGGTGCTCCCGGATTCGCGGGATCCACGATCGACACCTGGTCAGCGTTGGTGAGGGTCGTCCATACATCGCCCGTCGACGGCTCGACAGCGATGCCCTGCGCGAACTCCCCATTCGTCAGGCTCGTCGAGCGCGTGAGAGTGGTCGCTGAGATGGGCACGATCGAGTCATCAAGATAGTGACTGACGTAGGCCGTCTGCCCGTTGGGCGAGAAGTCGATCGCCCAGGGGCCATTGTCGACGGGGATCGTCGCGATGACCGTGTCTGTCGCGGTGCTGATCACCGAGACAGAGTCGCCGTTGAAGTTGGCGACCCACACTTGACCTCCGCCCGGTCGCACGGTCACTCCATAGGGCTGGTCGCCGACCGCGATCGTGCTCGTGACCTGGGTTGCCAACGTGAACACTTCGACCGAGTCGTCCGCTTCACTCGAGACGTACGCACGCGAGCCGTCGGGAAGGATATCCATGTACGACGGGCTGTCGCCGACCGGAATGCTGTCTTCCACAGAGATGGCCGTCGCCGTTCCAGCAGAGAAAGCGACGGATGCCGACACGACGAGTGCCGCGGCAGTGACGGTGGCCGCGGTGCCGTGAAGCCGCGAGCGGCGCGGGACGAACGTCACGATCGAGGTCCTTCCTGCCGGGCGTGCTCTGAGTGCGATTCAGCTGCACGCCGTTCGTTCAGCGCGGAGGTTCGCGCCTCACCCGCACCATAGCGAAGCCGAATCGCATTCGGAAGAGGTTCTTGCACGGGCGCACCCCCGCGCTTCCCGAGCTCAGCAGCGGGTGAAGTTCTCGACCGCGGCCGAGACGACCCCCGTTCCGCCGAGAATGCCAATGCGGTCGGCGTTGTGGCGCCACGCGCCGTGAATCGCGCCGTCGGTCGCGCAGGTCGGTCTGACGAGATAGATCGGGGCGCTGTCCTTCGCCGCGAGAGTGATGCCGGCGAGCGCGTCGGGGTAGTCCATGCCCGTTGCCCAGTATGCGGCCGACGGCAGTAGGAGGTCGAAACCGAGCTCGGTCACGGCCACCGACGTCGCGTAGCGGTCGACCCCCGCGGCCCGCACGACCTCGATGCCACCGAGGCCGGTGAGCTGGTTCTGGATGCTCGTGCTCATCACGCCCGTGCCGCCGACGAGAATCACCCGATCGGGCTGCAGGGTGTTCATCAGGCTGAGGGTCGCGGTCGGCAAGGTCGCCGCATCACCGTCGACGAGCAGCATGGGCATACCGCCCGAGCCGGCAGCCGCCCCGGCGCTCAGAGCATCGGGAAAGTTGCGCCCGGTGACCAGATAGAGGTCGCTGTATCCGCCCGCATTGTCGAAGAACTCCGTGACGACCGCTCTCGACGTCGCATAGCGGTCGAGCCCGGAGAGCCGCACGACTGTGGCACCAGTGGCTTCGAGCTGCGTGCGCACGGTGTTCGAGAGCACGCCTTCGCCGCCGGCGAGGTAGATGGTCGTCGGGTCTAGCCGGTTTACCTCGGCGAGAACATCGGCGCGCAGGGAGTTCTGCGGGTTGAGCAGAAGCGGGCCGTTCTGCAACGACACAGCGGGAGCGAGCGAGAGCGCGTCAGGGAAGGAGGTGCCGCTGGCGATGAAGACGATCGGGTGCGGGTCGGGGTACGCCTCTTGCGACATCTGAATCGCGGTCTCGTACCGCGTCGCCCCACCGAACCGGTCGACCTCGAACTTCGCGACTTGAATAGCGTCGGAACCCCACGAGGTCGAGTAGACGGCCCGACCGTTCGGCGTGACCGCGACATCGGTCGTCGCGGAGAGGGTGCCCCAGTTTCCGAGTCGACGATCTTGGTCGAGGTCGACAACATGCACGTTGTCGAAGGTTGCGACGAACAACAGGCGCTGGTCGAAGAGCGGGGCGAGACCATTCGGTTGCGAGTCGATGAGAATCGAATCGACGACCGTGTTCGTGGTGAGGTCGACGATGGTCAGGGTGTTGTCCAGCCGATCACTCACGATCGCGCGGTCACGGCTGGCATCGACGATGATGTCTGTCGCTCCGTTGCCGACGGTGACGGTCGACGTGGTGTCGAGCGCCGGGTTGATGATCGTCACGGTGTTCGTGTCGCTGCCCGGCACGATGACCTGTCCGCGCTCGTGATCCACAGCCACCCCTACCGGCCCTTCGCCCACCGGATACGTGTCGATGACGGTGCGTGTCGTCGCGTTCACTTCCATCAGTTCGTCTGAGGTCGAACCGGTGATAAACGCCGTCGCGCCATTCGCCGAGAAGGCGACACCGACCGGCCCGCCCGGAAAGCTCGGAGACGATGTGACCGCGTTGGTTGCGGTGCTGATGATGCTGACAGAGTTTGAGCTGCGGTGGGTCACCCACAGTTCGGTCGTGCCGGGCCGGAACGCCAAGTCTGTGTCGCCGAAGCCGACATCGATGGTCGTGACGACAGTCTGTGATGCGAGGTCGATGACGTCGACCGTGCCGTCGGCGCCGTCGGCAACATATGCTCGCGTGCCCGCAGCGTTGATGACGATCGAGGCCGGCTGGTCTCCGACGGGAATCGAATCAAGCTGCGAGATGGCTGTCGCAGGGCTGGTCGACACCGGGGCGACAATCGCGAACGTGGCGAGCAGCACCACGGCTGACGATGCGCGAGTACGGGCGTGCGAGGTCATGCGGGCATCCTCTCGGGTCGAGACCGTCGAGGTCACCTCGACTCTCTCGCACGATAGCCCGAACATTCGGCCAATTCCAGAGTAAAAATTGCCTAGTGCGCGCCCGCGATGGCCGGCGACCACGGCATCGCCCTAGCGACTCGCGCGTCGACCGCGGCGCTATTGGAGCTAGGGAACAAGCAGCTCGTACTCGGGCAGCGAGCCGTCGAGTACGGGCACGAGAAGCTCGACGCCCGGCACGGTGCCGTAGCTCAAGAAGAGCGGCACGAGCCCGCCGATGACATCGGTGCTGCCGGTGACGAGCACCTGAGGCTGGTCGGGCCCGCCGAATGCCGTGCGACTGTTGGCCGAGATCAAGACGACTTCGGTCACGCGCTCACTGCCGTCGCTCCACTGCACCGACAGACGCTTGCCGACGTCACTCGAGTTGACGACGGTCATGACCAGGTTCAAATTCTCGGGGTCGTCGCCGATGAGCAGCGCGTTGCGCACGGCCAGCTCGCCGACCTCGGTGCCCACTCCGTCGCTCGGGTCATACTCTTTCTCGGTCGCGATCTCGGCACCGAACGTGCAGCCGGTCGTTGCCAGCAGAAGCGCCGCCGCGAGGGCGATCGACGCGGCCAGACGAGATTTCACGAGTTGCCTCCAGAGCACGGGGGGTAGCGATCGATGAGCAGTGCACGACTCTCGATGGCCTGTTCCTCTCCAGTCTATCCAGCGAGCGAGGGCCGCGCGCAGGCTCGATGAGCGCCTGCCCGACCGCTGAGGCTGAGAAACTGCTGTGGTAGACTGGAGGTTCTGCGGAAGGACCACCATCCATGCTTTTCCAGGTCGGCGAGACTGTCGTCTACCCCCATCACGGGGCTGCCACGATCATCGAAGTCAAGAACCGAACCATTCGGGGTGAAGAGAAGCTTTATCTGAAGCTCAACGTCACCCAGGGCGATCTGACGATCGAGGTTCCTGCTGAGAACGTCGACCTCGTCGGCGTTCGCGACGTGATCGGGCAAGAAGGTCTCGACAAGGTGTTTGAGGTGCTGCGCGCGCCGTTCACCGAAGAGCCGACCAACTGGTCTCGCCGCTACAAGGCCAACCTCGAGAAGCTCGCCTCGGGCGACGTCATCAAGGTCTCCGAGGTCGTTCGTGACCTGTGGCGCCGCGATCAAGACCGCGGTCTGAGTGCGGGCGAGAAGCGGATGCTCGCCAAGGCCCGCCAGATTCTCATCAGTGAGCTCGCTCTCGCCGAGAAGACCGACGAGGAGAAAGCCTCGACGGTTCTCGACGAGGTTCTCGCCTCATAGCCAGCTGAGTAGCATCGACCCCGCAGTGACCGACTCGGCCGCTGCGTCGTCGGCTCTCTCGCCGCGGCTCGCCGTCGTCATCGTTGCCGCGGGCAGCGGTACGAGGCTCGGGCGATCAGAGCCCAAGGCCTTCGTCACAGTCGGCGGTCGCACGCTGCTCGAGCACGCCCTCGATGCGGTCTTCTCGCTCGCCGAGCCCGCTCAGGTCGTCGTGGTCGCGCCTGCCTCCCATCGCGACGAGGCGCGCACCATCGCGCTTCGGTCGGCGGGTGCGGCTCGCGACTCGGTGATAGTCGTCGCGGGCGGTGACAGCAGGCTCGCCTCGGTGCGCGCCGGAGTCGTCGCGATCGGCTCGGGCGTCGAGACCGTTCTCGTGCACGACGCCGCGCGCGCCTTCACCCCCGTCGAGGTGTTCGACCGCGTCATCGCCCGCGTGCGGGCCGACGAGGTCGGAGTAATTCCCGCGTTGCCGGTGGTCGACACGATCGCGCGGCGCACGTCCGACGGCGCGGTCATCGAGCAGGTCGATCGCGCGCAGCTCGCGTCGATCCAGACCCCCCAGGGTTTTCCGCTCGAGCAGTACCGCGCAGCACTCGCGGCGGTGGCGCCCGATGCCGAGCACACCGACGATGCCAGCGTGCACGCGGCGGCAGGGCATCCCGTCGTCACGGTGCTCGGCGACGACCGCGCGTTCAAGGTGACGACGCCGTGGGATCTGCGGCGGGCTCAGCAGCTCGTCGCCGATGACCGGCCCTCGCTGCGCACCGGGATCGGCATCGATGTGCACGCCTACGACGACGCGCAACCGCTCTGGCTCGGCGGCCTCTACTGGCCCGATGAGCCCGGGCTCGCCGGCCACAGCGACGGCGACGCGATCAGCCACGCCATCTGCGACGCGCTGCTGTCGGCGGCGGGGCTCGGCGACATCGGGTCGCGATTCGGCGTCGATGATCCGCGATTCGCGGATGCTCGAGGCGAGGTCTTTCTCACCGCTACCCTCGAGCTGCTGCGCGATGCAGGCTTCGACGTGCTCAACGTCGCGGTGCAGGTGGTCGCTCAGCGTCCCCGATTCGCCGCCCGCCGCCACGAGGTCGAAGCGCTGCTCAGCCGGGTGCTCGGCGCCCCGGTGAGCGTGGCCGCGACGACGAGCGACGGCCTCGGGTTCACCGGCCGTGCCGAGGGCGTCGCCGCGATTGCGACAGCACTCCTGCGTTCCTGATCGCGCCGCCGCTCCTGCGGCGCGATGAGCTCCGCCCGCCGAGCACGGTCGCCGGGCTCCGCTCGCTCGGCCATAGCGCCCCGCCGGTAGGCTTGCCCGGTGACCGTGCGCCTTTATGACAGCCTGCAGCAGGCCGTCGTCGACCTCGCGCCACGGGTCGAGGGCCACGTGGGCATGTACGTTTGCGGGCCGACGGTGCAGTCGTCGCCGCACATCGGGCACGTGCGCAGCGCGCTCGTCTATGACCTCTGGCGGCGCTGGCTGACCCAGCGCGGGTACGCCGTCACCTTCATTCGCAACGTCACCGACATCGACGACAAGGTGCTCGCACAGCAGAGCGAGCACGAGCCGTGGTACGCCGTGGCCTACCGCGTCGAGCTCGAGTTCACGGCGGCGTACCGGGCACTCGGCATTCTGCCGCCGACGTACGAGCCGCGCGCGACGGCGAGCATCGCGCAGATGCACGAGCTCATCGCGACGCTCATCGAGCGCGATCACGCCTACGCGGCCGATGACGGTAGCGGCGACGTCTACTTCGATGTGCGCAGCTGGAGCCGCTACGGCGAGCTCACCCGGCAGAGCCCCGACGACATGGAAGCGGCGGGCGATGCGCCCCCTCGAGCCAAGCGCGACCCGCGCGACTTCGCGCTCTGGAAGGGCGCCAAGACCGACGAGCCCTCGAGCGCCCACTGGGCCTCGCCGTGGGGCCCTGGCCGACCCGGCTGGCACATCGAGTGCTCGGCGATGGCGGCCCGATATCTGGGCGAGTCGTTCGACATCCACGGTGGCGGTCTCGACCTGCGTTTTCCGCATCACGAGAACGAGCTGGCCCAGTCGAGCGCGGCGGGGCATGAGTTCGCTCGCCACTGGGTGCACAACGGCCTGGTCAACGTGGGCGGCCAGAAGATGTCGAAGTCGCTCGGCAATTCGGTGTTCGCGCTCGAGCTGCTCGCGAGCCATCGCCCGGCCGTGGTGCGCTACTGGCTCGGCTCGGCGCACTACCGCTCGACGATCGACTACACCCCGAGCTCGCTCGACGAGGCGCAGGCCGCTCTCGAGCGCATCGAGGGCTTTATCGCGCGCGCATCCCGCCGCGTCGCCTCAACACGCTTCGCCGAGGTCGACGCCGAGTTGCCGGCCGAGTTCGTGACTGCGATGGATGACGACCTCGCGGTGCCGCAAGCGCTCGCCGTGCTGCACGATCGCGTCAGGGCTGGCAACGCCGCACTCGACGACGACGATGTGGCCGCCGTCGCGCGGGCCCGCGCCGAGGTGGCTGGCATGGTCGCGGTGCTTGGCTTCGATGCCTCCGAAGCGGATGCTCGCGACGACGACCCCGCCCGACGAGCCCTCTCGACGCTCGTCGACCGGCTCATCGGCGAACGCCGCGACGCCCGAGAGTCGCGCGACTTCGCGACGGCCGACCGCATTCGCGATGACCTGGCCGCGGCCGGCATCGTGCTCGAAGACTCACCGACAGCAACCGACTGGAGTATCGATGGCTAAGCAAGGGCGCCCCGGCGCCAGCAAGAAGAAGAAGGGCCCGACGGTCGGTTCAGGGGGTCAAGGTCGCCAGGCGCTCGAGGGCCGTGGCCCGACTCCGAAGGCGGAGGACCGCACGTGGCACCCGGCCGGCAAGCGCAAGGCCGCGAACGATCGGCTCGCCGCCGCGCGGTCTCGCGCGGGGGGCAATGCCGGGGGCGGGCAGCAGTCGAACCGCTCGCGCGCACCCAAGAAGAATGTCGACGCCGAGATCGTCAGTGGTCGCAACTCGGTGCTGGAGGCTTTGCGCGCGAAGATTCCGGCGAGCGCGTTCTACATCGCGGCGCGCGTCGAGATGGACGATCGGGTGAAAGAGGCTCTCACGCTGGCGACCAAGCGCGGCATTCCGGTGCTCGAAATCATGCGCCCCGAGCTCGACCGCATGACGGGCGAGAACTCGGTCAACCAGGGCATCGCGATCACGGTGCCCGCATACGAGTACGCGCACCCGATGGATCTCGTCACGAAGGCCATCAGTCGGGGGCAGACCCCTCTGCTTGTCGCGCTCGACGGCGTGACCGACCCGCGCAATCTCGGAGCGATCATCCGCTCGACGGCGGCGTTCGGCGGTCACGGCGTCATCGTGCCGCAGCGTCGCTCAGTCGGCGTCACGGCAGCGGCATGGAAGACCTCGGCGGGTGCTGCCGCGCGCACACCCGTGGCGATGGCGGCCAACCTGACGCAGACCCTCAAGGCCATGAAGTCAGAAGGCGTCTTCGTGCTCGGTCTCGACGGGGGCGGCGACATGATGCTGCCGAACCTCGAGCTTGCCGATCGCCCACTCGTCATCGTCGTGGGAAGTGAGGGCAAGGGCCTGTCGCGCCTCGTCACCGAGACCTGCGACGCGATCGTTTCGATCCCGATCTCGGCAGCGACCGAGTCGCTCAACGCGGGCATCGCGGCGAGCGTGGCGCTCTACGAGGTCTCGCGACGACGGGCAGCGCTCTAGGACTGCTCGCTCGTCGCCGTATCGGCGTGTGTATCCTCGAAGTGTTCATCTTTACTGAACATGTGAGGAGAGAGCGATGGCGCTCGACCACCTGAAGATCGCGATCGTCGGCGCGGGCGCTGTCGGCGGATCGGTAGCAGCTGACCTGATTCGAGCTGGTCTCGATGTCACGGTGATCGACCAGTGGCCCGCCCACGTCGAGACGATGCGGGCGAACGGCCTGACCGTGCACCTCGCGGCAGAGACGCAGGTCACACCGGTGCCCGCGCTGCACCTGTGCCAGGTGGCCGAGTTGCGCGAGCCCTTCGACATCGTTCTCACGGGCGTCAAGACCTACGACACGCGCTGGACCGCTGAGCTCATGAAGCCCCTGATGCGACCGGACTCGGTGTTCGTGGGCCTGCAGAACGGCATGACGATCGACGACGTGGCTGCGATCGTCGGCGCTGATCGCACGATCGGCTGCGTGCTCGGCATCGCCGCGAATCTGCGCACGCCCGGCGTGATCGTGCGACAGGTGACGCCCGCCGAGACCTGGTTTTCAGTCGGCACGCTGAGCGGCGAGCGCACCGAGAGGCTCGACCAGGTGGCTGCGGTGCTCGCGCACGCCGCCGAGATCGTCGTGACCGACGACATCCGCTCGGCGAAGTGGATGAAGCTCATCGCCAACATTCCCGAGATGCTGCCGTCAGGCCTTCTCGGTATGCCGCTGCTGGAGGCCGCGCACACGCCGGGCATTCGACCCGTCATGGATGCGATGTCGCGCGAGGCGTACGCGCTCGCGATCGATCTCGGCATCACCATGATGCCCTCGCTCGGCATCACTGCCGAGGCTATGCCCAATTCCGACCAGTACGCGCTCGACCTGCTCGACCGCGTGCTCTCGCACTTCTCGCAGCCCGATACGCGGGTTGCCGTGCTGCAGGACTGGGAGAAGGGCCGCCGGGCCGAACTCGACGCCTTCAGCGGGTACATCGTCGCGCAGCGTGCGGAGCTCGGAGGCAGTGCGCCGGTCAACGAGCGGATCCTGCGGCTGTCAGAGAAGGTCGAGCGCGGCGAACTCACGCCGGCGCCCGAAAACGCACCGCTGCTTATGGCCGCACTCGGCTCCGCTTGACAGGAGACCATGCGATCGCATTGACTGTGTTCACTAAGGCTGAACGCGCGGCAGCGCCGTGGGATACCCACATAGTCACCACGGAGTGCGCAGTACCAAGAAGGAGTCGACGATGACCCGCTATGTCGTCCGCACGGCCGGTGAGGCCGACTACCGCGACCCCGGGGCGCTCGCCCCCGACTCGCACGGCTACTCGCGCTGGTGCGCGGTCGGCTATGCCGACGGCGCCGTGCACACCGACTTCGGCATGTCGCGTCTCGAGCCCGGCGGCGCCGTGCCGACGCACGTGCACTCGTTCGAAGAGTCGTTCCACCTCGTTGAGGGCGAGGTGCTGCTCGTGACGCCCGAGGCGACCGTGCACCTCGTCGCGGGCGACTACGGCGTGATCCCGCTCGGGGTTCCGCACTCGTGGCACTCGATCGGCGACGCACCCGCAGTGTGGAGCGACATCTACTCGCCTCCGCCGCGCGTCGAGCACGGCAGCGACACCTACCGGGTCGCCGACCTCGCGCCGGGCGAGCCCGTGAGGGTCGACCCGCGCGACCCGCGCACCCGTTCGTTCGGGGCCATCACGACCGAGCAGATGAACCCCGGCAAGCAGTCGCAAGAATTGCTCGCGCAGTCGGCCAGCATGCGCACGGCCCTGCTCGTCTACAGCGGCATCTCGCTCAAGATGATGGTCGACAGCGACCTCGGCTCGGTGCTGCACACGATGTTCATGGTGCAGTACGAGCCCACCGGCGTCGCAGGCCCGCACGACCACCCGCTCGAAGAGGCCTACTTGATCATGGATGGCGAGGTCGACGCGACCTTCGACGGCTACGAGGTGCGCATGAAGCCGGGCGACATCGCCTGGGCTGGCGTCGGCTGCGTGCACTCGTTTCGCGCAGTCGGCGAGCCCGTGCGCTGGCTCGAGACGCAGTCGCCCCAGATGCCCGCCCGCCACGCCTACCGATTTGCGCGCGACTGGACCTATCTCGCCGACAAGCTCGGCTCTGCATAACCGACTCACCTGGCACCCGGCCAGAACGCTCAAGGAGGAGCAGTGACTCAGCGCACCATCGTCGTCATCGGCGGAACATCCGGCATCGGCCTCGAGATCGCGAAGGAGGTTGTCGCCCGCGGCGACCGCGTCGTACTGACCGGGCGTGATCAGGCGCGCGCCGATGCCATCGCGCGCTCGATCGGCGAGAACGCCACGGGCCTCGCGCTCGATATCTCCGAGCCCGAGTCGATCGCCGAGAGCCTCGCGAGCGTCGAGCACGTTCACGGCCTGGTGCTCGCGGCAATCGAACGGGACGCGAACACCGTGCGCGAGTACGACATCGCCCGTGCCCGGCGTCTCGTGACCCTCAAGCTCGTCGGCTACACCGAGACGGTGCACGCGCTGCTCGACCGGCTCGATCCGACAGTCGACACGGGCATCGTGCTGTTCGGCGGTCGCGCGAAAGACGCTCCGTACCCCGGCTCGACGACCGTGGCGACCATCAACGGCGGCGTCGAAGGCCTCGTGCACTCGATGGCGCTCGAGCTCGCCCCCATGCGCGTCAACGGCCTGCACCCCGGCATCATCGGCGACAGCCCGTTCTGGGCCGACAAGCCGGCGGCGGTGCTGCAGGGCTACGAGTCGCGCACGCCGGGCGGCAAGCTCGCGACCATGGCCGACATCGTGGGCGCCACGATGTTCCTGCTCGACAACCGCGGAGTTTCGGGCACGAGCCTGTACGTCGACCGCGGCTGGCGGCTCACCTAGATTCGTCTGTCTCCACTAGATATATCCACGCGCATCGACTTATTATTTCACCAGGGCTGTACAGATGCGTGCACCTTTACTGAATTGCTCAACGAGGAGGAACTCATGACCGACGCCGCTCCCCGCGCCGCGGACTTCACACCCGGACGGCCCGTCGTCTTCCGCAACGCGACGGTGATCACCGTCGATGCAGCGGGCGTTCTCGAGAACGCCGACGTCTTGATCACGGATGACACCATCGCCGCCGTCGGTCATTCGCTTGAGGTGCCCGCAGGCACGCTCGAGATCGATGCGAAGGGCGGCATTCTCATGCCGGGCATGATCGACACGCACCGGCACATGTGGCAGACCGCACTGCGCGGCTACGGCGGAGACTGGGCGCTCAGCCAGTACTTCGTCTTCTACTACCTCACGTGGGGCCACGTCTTCCGCGCGGAGGACATCGCGGCCGGCAACCAGCTCAGCGCGCTCGAGTCGATCGACGAGGGCGTCACGACGACCGTCGACTGGTCGCACGCCCTGCGCACGCCCGAGTACGCCGACGCCGCCGTCGAGGCTCTGCGCAGCATCCCCGGTCGATTCGTGCTCGCCTACGGCAACTACCTCGGTGCTCCGTGGGAGTGGATGAAGGAGCCCGGCTTCCAGTCGTGGGTCAAGAACTTCAAGACCGACGACATGATGGGCCTGCAAGTGGCCTTCGACGTCAACTCGGGCCCCGACTTCCACGAGAAGGGCGCCTTCGAGGCGGCTCGCGACCTCGGTCTGCGCGTCACCACTCACGCGGGCGTCTGGGGTGTCAACGGCGACCCGAACATCGAGTACATGTATGACCACGGCTTCATGGACAACACGGTCACCTACGTGCACGCGAGCTCGCTCGGCCCCGACAGCTACCACAAGATCGCGGCGACCGGCGGAACCATCTCGATCTCGACCGAGAGCGAGCAGAGCGCCGGCCAGGGCTACCCCTCGGCCTGGGTCGCCAAGAAGTACGGCATCACCGCGTCGCTGTCGATGGACACAAGCGTGTGGTGGAGCGCCGACTTCTTCTCAGCCATGCGCGCGACGCTCAGCTCGTTCCGCTCGCGAGACCACCTCGAGGCGCAGAGCAAAGGCGAGACGGTCAACGTCAACCGCATGAAGGCCGAAGACGCTGTGTGGCAGGCGACCATGGGCGGTGCTCACACACTCGGCATGGCCGACAAGTTGGGTTCTATCACGGTGGGCAAGAAGGCCGACCTCGTGCTGCTCAAGAACGACGAGTCGCCCGCGATGACACCGATCCTCAACCCCTACGCTCACGTGGTGTACCAGGCAGGTACGGCCGACGTGCACACCGTCGTCGTCGACGGCAAGATCGTCAAGTACAACGGCGAGCGCATCGGGCTGCCGCTCAAGCCGGTCGCTGACCGCGTGGCCGCGTCGGTCGAGCACGTGCGCAGCGAACTCGGCGAAGAGGCCTGGGCCGAGTGGATGAACCCGGCCCTTCCGGAGGATGAGCCCATCGCAAACCCGTACACCTACCTCGATGAGGCAGACGAGAAGGAGATCTAGAGGCCGGAGTGCGGCGACGTGGACCATCGCGGTGCGCCGCCGCACGTCGCTGCACTATTTCTTCGGGTGCTGCCAGATCTCGAGCTGGATGCCGTCGGGGTCGCGCAAGTAGGCCCACTGTGATCCGGCGAGATCGCCATCGGTCAGCGTGACGGGCGGACCGTTGAAGACCGCCCCGCGCTCGGTCAGGTCGGCGAACGCGGTATGCATATCGTCGACCTCGAGGCAAATGTGTGCTGAACCGACGTCTCCGTTGGTGCGATCCCAATCCTTGCCTTCGGGCTGGTGGTACTGCAGAAACTCGACGTTGACGTTTCCGATGCGAATCATCGAGAACGATAGTTCGGCGCCTGGCACCTGCACGCCTCGTTCGAGATCGGGACCCGAGCCGTGATTGAGGGGCCCCGGCTCGACGCCGAACATGCGGGTGTACCACTCAAACGACCGTTGAATGTCTCGAACAGTAATGCCGACGTGGTGCACGCCGTTGACGGTGAATGCCATCTGTCCACTCCTTCGTGTACGAGAGACGTACAGGCCTGGTGGACGACTCGCCACGATCAGGCTGAACGTTTTGTACCCAGACTCAACACCACGAGGAGCCGTCATCGCAAGGCCCGAGCGCCGGTCTGCGAGCGCTTATGTCAAGCAATTCGGGGAATCCGGGCCTCTGGCAGGCGAACAAGCATGGCCACAGACCGCCCGACTTCAGGCTGACCTCGTTCACTTGATTTGCGACACGAGGGGCAGTAAGTTCACCTATAGTGAACAGCACTACGCACCGCGCCTCTGACAGCGAACGGCGCGGCGACGATTCGCATGGACGCAAAGGAGCTTCCTCATGGCAGGACGATTGCACGGTCGCACGATCGTCGTGACCGGCGGCGCATCGGGTATAGGTGCCGCACTCTGCGAAGGCTTCGCCTCAGAAGGAGCCCACTCCGTCATTGCCGACCTGAATGTCGAGGCGGCGCAGGCCCACGCGCAGCGCATCACCGACGCGGGCGGAAGCGCGATGGCAGTGCGCGTCGACGTCACCGATCGCGACTCGGTTCAGGCCGGGATCGCCGCAGCTGTCGACCGCTATGGTCGCCTCGACGCCTACTTCAACAACGCGGGCATGAATTCACCCATGAAGTATCTCGACGTCACCGAGTCGAACTTTGACCTGATCATGAAAGTCAATGTGCTGGGCGTTCTCGTCGGCACGCAAGAGGCGGCGAAGCAGTTCATCGCCCAGGGCACGCCGGGCAAGGTTGTGAACACCGCGTCCATCGCCGGTCGAACGGGCTTCTCGAGTTTCGCGCCCTATAGCGCTGCGAAGGCGGCCGTCATCTCGTTGACGCAATCGGGGGCGCGGGCGCTCGCCGAGAACGGCATCACGGTCAACGGATTCGCCCCGGGCGTCGTCGCGACCCCGCTTTGGACAAAGCTCGACAAAGAGCTCGACGAGATCGGCGAGGGCCAGAACGGCTTCGACTCGATGTCGAGCTCGATTCTGCTCGGCCGCCCGGCCGACCCGAGCGACATCGTTCCCACCGGCATCTTCTTGGCGGGGCCCGACAGCGACTACATCACCGGCCAGATCATTCCCATCGAGGGCGGCATGATCCTCGTCTGAGCGACGCGGTCATCCGAGAAACCACAGAGAGAGCATCCATCATGAAGAGCACCGGAACCACCGGCATGAACGGCGTCGACTGGGAGGCACGCGTCGATTTCGATCGGTTGCGGGATGACCGCCTCGCGAAGCTCAAGGCTGAACTCGACCGTTCTGACGTCGGTGCGCTGCTCGCCTTCGACTTTTCGAACATCCGTTACATGACCGCTACCCACATCGGCACGTGGGCGATGGACAAGCTCATCCGGTTCAGCTTGCTGACCCGCAACACCGACCCCATCTCGTGGGACTTCGGCTCGGCAGCGAAGCACCACAAGCTCTACAACCCGTGGCTCGACGTCACCACCTCAGAGATGGACGCCGACCCGCACTCGCCCCACGAAGGTGCGAAGCGACCGCGTCTCGAGAGCGGCGCGCGTGCCGGCATCTCGACGCTGCGCGGCGCGTTTCCGCCCGATGCCGGCATCGCTGAAGAGGTGGCCCGCAAGGTCAAGCGCGAACTCGAGAAGTTCGGCGTCGCCGACCAGCCGCTCGGCGTCGACGTGATCGAGCTACCTATTCTGTTCGCGCTGCAAAAAGAAGGCATTCAGGTCGTCGACGGCCAGCAGATCTTCCTCGAGGCGCGCCGCATCAAAACCCACGACGAGATTCGGCTGCTCACGCAGGCCGCCTCGATGGTCGACGCGGCCTACGAGAACCTCTACGAATTCTTGCGCCCCGGCGTGCGCGAGAACGAGGCGGTGGGCCTCGTCGCCAAGACGCTCTATGACCTCGGTTCAGAGTACGTCGAAGGTGTCAACGCGATCTCAGGTGAGCGCTGCTCGCCGCACCCGCACGTGTTCAGCGACCGTCTGATTCGCCCCGGCGACCCGGCGTTCTTCGACATTCTGCACAGCTACAACGGCTACCGCACCTGCTACTACCGCACCTTCGCGGTGGGGTCGGCGAGCCGCGCGCAGAAGGATGCTTACACCCGAGCACGCGAGTACATGGATCGCGCGATCGCACTGGTTAGGCCGGGCGCCACCACGGCAGACATCGTCGCGGTGTGGCCGAAAGCCCAAGAATTCGGATTCGCCGACGAAGAGGCCGCGTTCGCGTTGCAGTACGGCCACGGCGTCGGCCTGTCCATCTGGGAGAAGCCGATCTTCTCGCGCCTCACCTCGTTCGACCACCCCGAGCTCATCGAAGAGGGCATGGTGTTCGCCCTCGAGACCTATTGGCCCGCAGCTGACGGCTGGGGTGCTGCACGAATCGAAGAAGAGGTCGTCGTCACGGCCACCGGGTGCGAGGTCATCACGAAGTTTCCGGCCGAAGAGCTGCTCGTCGCGGGCAAGCGCTACTACGCGGTCGGCGGCGAGCTCAGTACGCTGCGCGACTCGCAGTCGCACCTCAACACGACCGACGGTCGTGGCGGGCTCTAGGTACCAAACATGACTGCTCCATCGACCACCATGCGCGCCGCTGTCTTCCACGGTCGTGGCGACGTGCGCATCGACACCGTGCCGACCCCCGTTGCGGCGTCGGGGCAAGCGCTCGTCAAGGTGCTGCGAAGCGGCATCTGCGGCACCGACGCGACCGAGTTCAAGTCGGGCCCGATCATGTTTCCGATCGACGCGCCGCACCCCAAGAGCGGCCATCAGGGCCCGCTCATCATCGGCCACGAGTTCGTGGGTGAGATTGTCGAGCTTCCGGGCGGCCCTATTGACGGGCTATCGGTGGGCGACCATGTCGCCTCGGGCGCCGGTGTCGCGTGCGGTGCGTGCCAGCGATGCCAGCAGGGTCGCACGAACCTGTGCGAGCGCTACGTGACCCACGGGCTCAACATCGATGGAGGCCTGGCCGAGTACGTTGCGGTCGCGACGTCGACCCTCGTGCGCATTCCCGACGGATGCTCGCTCGACGCCGCGGGCGTCGCCCAGCCGCTCGCGGTCGGCCTGCATGCCGCTCGGCGGTCGCACGTCGCTGATGGCGACCGGGTCGTGCTGTTCGGAGCCGGGGCGATCGGCACGTTCATTCTCGCTGGCCTCATCTCGCTCGCCGACGCCGACATCACCGTGGTGGACTTCGCCGGAGAGCGCCTTGACCGGGCGCTGCGACTCGGAGCGACTCGGGTCGTTCCGGTCGATGAGAACCTGCACCATGCGCTGCGCACCGTCGTCGGGCCGAACGGCGCCGACGTCGTCATCGAGGCCACGGGAGCACCCGGGCAGCTCGACCTGTGTCTGCGACTCGTGCGGCAGGGCGGCACCATTCTCGAAGTGGGCTTGCCGTCGAAGCCGCAAGAGCTCGACGTGCACAAGCTCGTGCTGAGCGAGGTGACGATTGCCACGACCGTCGCGCACGTCTGCGGAGACGATCTGGCTCCGTCGCTCGACATTCTCGCGGGCACCGACCTCGGCGATGAGCTCGTCGAAGCAGTCTTCGGTCTCGACGATGTTCCTGCCCAGCTCGCTCGGCTCGCCGCCGGTGAGATTCGCGGCAAGGTGCTGTTCGACCCGACCCGCACCGCCTGACACCAGCATCCGCATCCCGATCAATCAGAGAGGTGGCCACGAGCCATGAGAGCAGCTGTCTTCCACGACGCCAAAGACATCCGGGTCGAAGAGGTCGCCGAGCCAGGAGCCCTCGGGCCCCGCGACGTGCGGCTCAAGCCGTTTTGGTGCGGCATCTGCGGCACCGACCTGCACGAGTATGCAGTCGGCCCCATCGTGATTCCGACCCAGCCCCACACGCTCAACGGATCGACCGCGCCGCAGATTCTCGGGCACGAGTTCTCTGCTGAGGTGCTCGAGGTGGGCGGCGAGGTGCGCAGCGTGCGTGCCGGTGATCGGGTGTCGGTCATGCCGCTGCTGTTCTGCGGAGCCTGCTACTTCTGCCAGCGCGGACTCAACCACCTGTGTACGTCGATGGCCTGCGTCGGACTCAGCGACCAGTGGGGAGGCATCGCCGAGCAGGCGATCGTGCACGAGTCGAAGGTCGCCAAGCTTCCTGACTCGATGTCAGACATGCAGGGAGCGCTCGTCGAGCCCACCGCGGTCGCCGCCTACGGCGTCGACAAGGCGCAGGTGCGCCCGGGCGACACCGTGCTCGTCACCGGTCTCGGGCCGATCGGCGCTCTCGCGTCGATGTACGCCGCGGCGCTCGGGGCGACGGTCTACATGTCTGAGGTCAACCCGAAGCGGCAAGAGCTCGCGCGGTCGCTCGATGTCGGAGTACTGCTCGACCCGCGCTCGACCGATGTGGCGGCCGAACTGCGTGACCACACGGGCGGCATTGGCGTCGACGCGGTGATCGAGTGCTCGGGCAACGAGATCGCGCTGCAGACCGCGCTCGCCGCGGTGCGGGCATCGGGCAACATCTCACAGACGGGCCTGCACACGAAGCCCGCCGCGATCGACCCCATGGTTCTGTCAGAGCGCGACATCACCCTGCGTGGCACGTGGTGCTACCCCGTGACCGACTGGCCGCGCATCATCGACCTCATCGGTCGCGGTCGCATGGACGTCGAGAAGGTCGTCAGCGCGACGATCGACATGGCCGACATCGTCGAGAAGGGCTTCGAGACCCTGCTGTCGCCGACCGGCGACCAGGTCAAGGTTCTCGTTCGCGCCTACTGATCCCTCTACCCAAGCAAGGAGCACGACAGTCATGAAGGCACTGCAATACGTCTCGGTCGACACCCCTCAGGTCGACGAGCTGCCCATTCCCGAGATCGGCGACGATGAGGTGCTCGTGGCAGCACGCTCGGTCGGCGTGTGCCACAGCGACATTGAGTTGCTCGAGGGCCGCTACATCATCCCGTTCCAGTACCCCATCATTCCGGGTCACGAGTGGTCGGGCGAGGTCATGGCTGTCGGATCGAAGGTGACCGGCCTTGCCAAGGGCGACGGCGTGGTGGGCGAGTGCGTGATCGGCGATGATCACTTCGGCTTCTCGATCAGCGGCGCGGCCGCTGAGTTTTTCGTCGCGAAAGAGTCGTGGCTGCACAAGCTGCCCGAAGGCGTCTCGTGGACGAACGCCGCGCTCGTCGAACCCTTCAGCGTGGCGTACTACGCGCTCATGCGGGTCGGAAACGTGAACGCGAGCGACACGCTGGTCGTGCTCGGTGCCGGCCCGATCGGCCTCTGCGTCACGGCCGCGTCGGCCAAGCTCGGCGCCAAGACGATCGTCGTCGAGCCGAGCGAGCACCGACGAGAGAAGGCGCTGTCACTGGGGGCAGACTTCGCGGTCTCGCCCGACGACCTCGCGGCTGTGCTCGCTCGCGAGAGCGGCGGGCGCGGGGCGAGTGTCGTGATCGAGGCGACGGGTCGCCCCGACGTCATGGCGCAGGCACTCGAGATCGCGGCGTTCAAAGGACGCGTCGGCTACATCGGCATCGATGTGGGTCGCGAAGCGCCTGCGAAGCTCGGGCTGATTCAGTCGAAAGAACTCACGATCACGGGCTCGATCGGTTCACCGGGTGTTTGGCCCGACACGCTGCGGTTCATGGCCCAGGCTGGCATCGACCTCACCTCGCTCGTCACCCAGCGTTTCGATGTCGACACCGCGACCGATGCGGTGGCGGCTGCCCGCAACCCTGCCGAGACGATCAAGGCCCACATCGAGTTCGACGCGTCGCTGTAGGTGCGGTGTCTCGGTCGTCCTGACCGGCCACGCACTACACGACGAAGGGGGCGGATGCTGTGCGCATCCGCCCCCTTCGTCGTTCTGACCCGTGTCGGGTCGGCCGCGTCAGGGCAGCAGCTTCGCCTCGCGATACCGGGCCACCGTGTCGACGAAGCTCGTCACGGTCGACCGGAAGTTCAAGAACCCGGCCTCGCGACTCTTCGTCATGTCGGTGATGCACTCGACCTCGCGGCCGAGGTCGCTGTCACTGTGCCACCACGACGCGAGCTTGGTGACGTCGCTCTCGACGAGACCCTCTCTCTCGGCGATGCGCTTCCAGATCTCCGGAGCCACCTCGCTCATCGAGTCGACGAGGGTGCGCGGTGTGTCTGTCGGACCTTCCCACTCGACACCGAAGTGCGCAGCGATCTGAGGCCACAGCCAGCGCCAACGGAAGACGTCGCCGTTGGCGATATTGAACGCCTCGTTCTCGCCCGCTTCGTGAGTGGATGCCCACACGAGCTGCTCGCCGAGCAGTTCTGCGTCGGTCACGTCAGTCACGAAGTTCCACTGCTCGACCGAGCCGGGGTAGACGAATGTCTGGCCGAGCTCTTTGCAGATGGTCGCGTAGACAGAGAGGGTCAGCACCATATTCATGGCGTTGTCGACAGCGAAGCCGAAGACGGTGTGCGAACGGTGCACGCTCCAGGTGAAGCCCATGCGCTCGGCGGCCGCGAACAGTTCGTCTTCTTGCGCGTAATAGAAGTTGGGGCTGGGCAGTCGCGGCTCTGATTCGTGGAACGGGGTCTCGGCCTTGACGCCGGTCGCGTAGTCCTCGAAGGGGCCGAGGTAGTGCTTGAGACCGGTGAGCAACGCCACGTGCCGCACACCGCCGTCGGGCTCGAGCGCGGCGAAGAGATTGCGCAGTGTCGCACTGTTGACCGCGATGTTCTCGGCCTCGGTGTCTTTGCGTATCCAGGCGGTGACGATCACGATCTCGGGCGCGAGACCGGCGAGTGCCACCGCGGTGGCGTCAGCATCGAGAAGGTCTGCCTGAATCGGGGTGACGCCCTCCACCATCGAGTTGCCGCGCCGCGCGAGGCCGTGAACCTCCCACCCCGCCTCGACGAGTTGACGGCTGACCGTCTGGCCAGCGATGCCGGTGGCACCGACGACAAGCGCGCGCCGGGTGTGTGCAGTGTTCATCAAAGAGCCGCCTTTCGAACGACGATGTTCAGTTTAGATAAACGCTAGCGCACGGGAGTCGTCGCGTCGATGCGCAGTCGAGGTCGACCCGGAGCGGGCGCCGTCGATAGCCCGCACGATGATCAGCGGGAGTGCGCCTGCGCAGGCCGGGATCGTTCGCTGTGCGGCTCGGCAGGCTCGATCGAATTCGCCCTGCAGCGAGCCCACACCGCGCCGGATGCCATACGAAATGGGACGACAAGGCGCCGAGGGCGTGATTGACGGGTCGCTGCGCGGGCGTCGCCCGCGGGTCGCAATAGAGCGCAGTTCAGGGGCGCGCGGCAGCGTCGGCAAGGCGTGCGTGGTCGAGCCGGAGGCACCCGTTCACGAGCGTTTTCGGAGCGAGTTCCACGAATCGTTATGAACGCCGCTTGTGAACACCAGTACTTTTCCATAAAGTGTCACTCAACATCCCGTCCAGTGTGAACGGTCGGGAGCATCGAACTCTTTCAAAGGGGAAAGCATGGCCGAGGCCACCGCAACGCCGAGACTGCTCACCGGCTCACGGTTCGGAATCTCCAAGGGCCTCCTCACGGTGCTCATCTCGACGATCGCCCTTATCGTGCTCAGCGCGGTGCTTGCTCCGAGTTCTGTCTCGCAAGGCGCGGTTCTTGGCATGCTCCCCTTCGCCGCGGTCTTGGCGATCGTCGGTCTCGGCCAGATGCTCGTGGTGCAGCAGGGCGGCATCGATCTGTCGGTTCCCGGTTCGGTGTCTCTCGCCGTCGTGATCGTCACGCACATGCCGAACGAGAACGACGCCATGCTGCTGCCAGCGGTACTCGTCGCCTTCGCCTGGGCGATCGGAGCGGGGCTTCTCAACGGCTTCATGGTCGGCCGCCTCGGCCTGAACCCCATCATCGCCACTCTCGGAACCAATGCTCTGCTTTTCGGAGCAGTGCTTGGCATTTCGGGTGGCATTCCGCGCACGACGACCAATCTGCTCAGCGAGATCGCGGGCGGTCGTACTCTCGGCATTCCGCACGCGGTGCTTTTCGCCCTCGCCTTTCTCGCACTCGTGACGATCATGGTGAAGAAGACGGTCGTCGGCCGACGATTCAAAGCAGTCGGCGCCAGCCCAGCTGCGGCGCGGGCGACGGGCCTGCGTTATCGCACCCACCAGGGCGCTGCGTACGTGTGGGCGCAGCTGCTCTTCGCGAGCGCAGGAATCCTGCTCGCGGGCATCACCAACCAACCCACCGCCTTCCAAGGCAACAGCTATCTGTTGACCTCGGTCGCGGTCGTCGTGCTCGGGGGAACCTCGCTGCTCGGCGGTCGGGGCTTTCCGGCGGCCACGGTGGTGGCCGCCCTATTCCTCAGTCAGCTCGACCAGTTCGTGCTGGCTCTGGGCGTGCCGTTCGCGGTGCGCACACTCGTCCAGGCCGCCGCTCTCGCGATCGGCGTCGCGATCTACACGGTCAACTGGACGGCACTACGGCAACGATTCGCCCCACCATCGGTCGCTGCTGCTCCTGCAACACCCTGAAGCCCCGTTCCACCGGAACGGAGCGCACCAAGAGACGTGCGACAAGGCCGTCGCGCCGAACAATGGAGGAAAGAATGATTCACCGCAAAATCTCCGCGGCAATCGCTGCTGCAGGACTGACGGCGCTTGTCCTGACGGGCTGCGCCACCGATGCGGGCGAAGAGCCCACCACCCCCGGCGAGCCCGTCGCCGGCGCACCCGACTGGTGCGGACCTGAGGAGGCCGTCGTCGGTCTGCTCGACGGTTTCGGTGGCAACAGCTGGCGTCTCGTGACGACGGCTGCCGGTGCCGACGAGGTCGCCAAGTGCCCGAGCGTTGTCGAGTACCTGTACGCCGACGGTCAGGGCGACACGCAGAAGTCGATCTCCGACATCCAGGGCATGGTCGCCTCGGGTGCCGACGCCATTGTTGTGTTCCCCGACGCTGGCGAGGCGATGCTCCCCGCACTGCGCAGCGCGTACGAAGCGGGCGTTGTCACGGTTCCGTATCGCGTCAACCCGAACGGCGTTGACGGCGAAGACTACGACATCTGGGTCGGCGCCGACTTCGTCGCCGATGGCGTCGCGTGGGGCAACTGGATCCAGGAGAACTTCCCGGATGGTGCCAACATCCTGTTCCTCTCGGGCCCGGCCGGCAACAGCCAGGGCATCGACGAGCGCACGGGCTTCGAGTCGGTGCTCACTGACCCGAAGTACGTGTTCATCGGGGAGCAGCCCTACGAGGTCACCAACTGGGACCCGGCACTCACGCAGCAGGTTCTGACCGCGGCAATCGCGCGCTTCGACCAGATCGACGTCATCGTGTCGGACTTCGGGCCGTCGCTTGTGGGCGCACTGCCCGAGTTCGAGAACAGCGGCCGCTCGATTCCCGCCCTCGTCACCTCTGACGGCAACGTGCTGAGCTGCTTCTGGGAGGAGAAGAACGCGTCGAACCCCGACTTCGATCTCTTCACGGTCGCGACCGGCAACGACAACGTTCGACTCGCCGTGCAGCACGCCGTGGCTCGCGCCACGGGCGGCGTCATCCCCAGCGAGACCTCGTTCGCCGCTCCGGTGTTCGAAGACTCCGTCAGTGGATCGCCCAACCCGGTGACGTGCCGCGACGACCTGCCCGGTGACATCTACCTGTCGGCGCAGATGCCGGCAGATGACCAGGCAGCACTCCTGCAGTAACTACGCATCATCAGCGATTCCGACCCCCGGCTTGCAGAACTCGATTCTGTGGGCCGGGGGATCGGGCCGCTCCACACCCGCTCGCACGCACCGATTGAGGGTCCAGCTGTGAACAACCAGGCCACCGAAGCGCCGACGACCGTCGCCACGCTCACCATGACCGGCATCTCCAAGCACTTCGGCGGTGTCGCAGCGCTCACCGACGTCTCGTTGGAGGTGCTTCCGGGCGAAGTGCACGCACTGCTCGGCGAGAACGGCGCCGGCAAGTCGACACTCATGAACGTCGCGACCGGCACGATCAAGCCCGATTCCGGCACCATGGTCTTCCGGGGCGAATCGCTCGACGACCTCGACCCGCGAGAGGCCGCGCGACGCGGAATCGCCTTCGTGCACCAGCACCCGGCCGTCATGCCCGACATGACCGTGCTCGAGAACCTGCTCGTCGCTCTTCCGAAAACGGTGTTCACGGGAGGCCGCGTCGACGACATCGCACGCGAGCTGCTCTCTACGGCCGGCCTGCGGGTGCACTTGAGCGAACGCGTTGAGAACCTCTCTGTCGCTCAGAAGCATCTGCTCGAGATCGCCAAGGCACTTGCCGTCAAGCCCGCGCTGCTCGTGCTCGATGAGCCCACCGCGCCGCTCGGGCAAGAGTCGGTCGACCTGCTTTTCGCCTTGGTGCGCGACTTCGTCGCTCAGGGCACATCGGTGGTCTACATCACCCACCGCCTCGCCGAGGTGCGCGAGCTCGCAGACCGGGTGACCGTACTCCGCGACGGCAAGCTGCGCGCGACTGCCGTGGTTGACGATGTCACCGACCACGAGTTGCTCTCGCTGATCGTCGGACGCCAGCTCGACTCGACCTTCCCCCCGAAGCACACTGGCGACGACGAACAGCCCAACTTCGTCATCGACGCCATCACGGGTGCGGGATTCAACGACATCTCGGTCTCCGCTCGTCGCGGAGAGATCGTCGGCGTCGCCGGCGTCGTCGGCAACGGCCAGAGCGAGCTTCTGCGTGCCCTCGCGGGCCTTTTGCCGCTCGAAGGCACGGTCAGCATCAACGACACCACCATGTCGGCCCGCGAGCTGCTGAGCAAGGCGGCCTACCTTCCAGCCGATCGCATCACTGAAGGCCTCATGATGCGTCTCTCGGTTCGCGAGAACGCTGCTGTGTCGGCACTGCGGCGATTCCGCGGGCGCCTGCTCATGAATCGCAAGCGCGAGGCCGGCATGGTCGGAGAGACTCTCGGCTCGCTCTCGGTCAAGGCCGCATCGCTCGACTCGACCGTCTCCTCGCTCTCGGGCGGCAATCAGCAGAAGGTTATGGTCGCTCGAGCGCTTCTTTCTGAGCCCGTGCTCGTGCTCGCCGATGAGCCGACGCAAGGTGTCGACGTCGGTGCCCGAGCTGAGATCTACCAAATTCTTCGTGACGTGTCGGCATCGGGCATTCCCGTGGTGATCGCCTCCTCCGACGCAAAAGAACTCGAGGGTCTGTGCGACACGGTCATCGTGATGTCGCGCGGCCACGTCGTAGACACCCTGCGCGGCGATGACCTCACAGAAGAGCGCATGATTCACGCGGCAGTGAGCTCGACGACGCAGACGGTGAGCGTCGACGACATTGCCGAGGCGGAGAGCGACGAGCGCACCGCCGTGCGGGCCGCGAAGGTGCGCCGATTCTTGCAGGGCGACTACGCACCGACGGTGCTGCTTATCGCCGTCATGATCGGCCTCGGTGCCTACATTTTCGCTCAGAACGATCGGTACCTCGGAGACTTCAACATCTCGTCGATGCTGCTCTTGGTCACGGCGCTGGGATTCATCGCCATGGGGCAGACCATCGCGCTGCTGACAGGGGGAATCGACCTCTCCGTCGGCCCACTCGTCGGTTTTCTTGTCGTCATAGGTTCGTTCTTCATCCTTGACGAGGCGCCCGTGACGTCGATCATCCTGGGATTCGCAGCGATGCTCGGGGCGTCGATCATCGTGGGCCTGCTGAACGGCTCGCTGATTCGGTACGCCAAATTCACGGCGATCGCGGCGACTCTGACGGTCTACATCGCTCTCCAGGGCATGAGCTTCATTCTTCGGCCGACGGCCGAGGGCTTCATCAATCGTGACGTTTCGAGCTTCATCACGACCAAGCTCGGTCCGGTGCCGGTTGCCTTCATCGTGCTCGTCCTGGTCGTCGTTGGCCTCGAGTACGCCCTGCGCAAGACTCCCTGGGGCTGGCAGTTGCGGGCCGCGGGCTCTGACGAAGAGTCGGCGCGTCGAGTCGGCGTCGAGATCAACCGCACCGTAGTTCTCGGGTATGTCGCGACGTCGGCACTGACCTTCTTGGGCGCCATCATGCTCATGACCCAGATCGGTGTCGGAGACCCTGCTCAGGGTGTCGCGTACACCCTGTCGAGCATCACCGCCGTCGTACTCGGCGGCACGAGCCTGCTGGGTGGCCGGGGAACATTCGTCGGCACGCTTCTCGGTTCGATGCTGCTGATTCAGGTGCTCAACGCCACGGTGTTCTTGCGACTCGATCAGATGTGGCAATACATCTTGCAGGGCGTTTTGATTCTCGCGGCCGCGATTCTCTACTCGCTCGCGCGCTCTCGTCGCCGTCGTCGCAGCCGTCGCTCGTGAGCCTCGAGGCGGGCAGTGCGCGCATCGCTGTCCTCGGCACCGGAGCGAACGGCGCGGGCATCGGCGCAGATCTGACCCGAGCTGGCCATGACGTCACGTTCATCGAGCAATGGCCCGCACACGTCGAGGCGATGCGCGCGAACGGAGTGCGCGTCGAGATGCCCGAAGAGACGCAGACCACGCCGGTTCGTGTGCACCACTTGTGTGAGGTGGCCGAGATGCGCCAGCCGTTCGACCTCGTGTTTGTGCTCGTCAAGGCCTACGACACCCGTTGGGCGTGCGAGCTCATCAAGCCAGTTCTTGCCGCTGACGGGTTGGCCGTCGGCCTGCAGAACGGCATGCAGAGTGACGACATGGTCGAGATTCTCGGCTCACACCGAACGCTCGGCGCGGTCATCGAAGTCTCGTCGAACATGTTTGAGCCGGGCGTGGTCGAACGACAGAGCCCCCCAGGCAAGTCGTGGTTCGCCGTGGGCAGCCTGAGCGATGACACGCTGGCCCGGGTAGAGCCGGTCGCGCAGATTCTGCGGGCATCGGGCACCGTCGAGGTGTCTGATGACATTCGATCGTCGAAGTGGATGAAGCTCGTGGCCAATGCAGCCGAGCTCGTGCCGTCAGCGATTCTCGATCTGCCCCTGGGCGACGCGGTTCGCATGCCAGGAATGCGCGAGTTCATGATCGAGACCGGTCACGAGGCCGTACGCACGGCTCTTGCGTCGGGTCGTCGCCTGATGCCGATCTTCGGGATGACCGACGACGACATTGCCAAACCTGACGACTATGCCGTGATGCTGCTTGATCGCGTGCTGACCGAATACACGCTTCCCTCTACGCGCACGACCGTGCTGCAAGACTGGATGAAGGGCCGTCGTAGCGAAGTGCACGAGATCAACGGCCTGGTCGTGCGCACCCAGGCTCAGCTGGGCGGGCGTGCGCCGTTCAATGAGCGGGTCGTCGAGGTGGCGACGCGCATCGAGGCCGGAGAGCTCACGGCGAGCCCGGACAACATCGCGCTGTTGCTGGCCTAGATGTACCCGGTCATGACGTTGGTGACACGCGGCTGATCGGCGGCAGGCCTCCGCAAGCGGTGTGGCCTCGAGCGTAGTTGTAATGCTCAAGCCACGGCGAGAGAGCATCGTGACGAGCTTGGTTGGTCAAGAACGGATGCCGATAAGCCCAGTTCTCCTGCAGGGTTCGGTTGAACCGTTCAGCCTTGCCGTTCTGCCACGGGCAGTGCGGCCGCGTCGTCACGTGCCGTGCGCCCAGCAGTCTCAACGTGTCTTGGAACGCGTGGGAGATGACGTAGTTCTTGGCGTTGTCCGTCATCACCGCTCGAATCGCCACGCCGTGCTGGGCGAAGAACGCTGCCGCGGCGGTGAGGAACGCCGCGCACGTGGCGCCTTTCTCATCCGGCAGAATCTGCGCAAACGCGAGCCGGGAGTGGTCATCGACGGCGACGTGAACGTAGTCAAACCCGAGCTTGGCTGACTTCACGCGGCCGCGATTGTGATCGATGACGGCAGGGCCGTCGATTCTCCACCCGCCGCCGTCAGGAATGCGACCGAGCTTCTTCACGTCGACGTGGATCAGATCGCCGGGCATCTCGTGCTCGTAACGCAGCTGCGTGGTCCGGGAGGCGCGAATACGAATCCCGGTGACCGGGTCCAGCTCATGCAGGCGCGGCAGCCCTGCTCGAGCGATGATCCGAGACGCCGTCGAGGCGCTGACCGTGAAGCGCAACGCCAACTCGTCACGGCCGATGCGTTCGGCCTGACGGACCGCAATCAGCTCCCTGACGACCGTGGACGGCGTCGCCGTCGGTGATCGCCGTGGCCTCGATGAGCGATCGATTAAACCAGCAGGGCCGTGGCTGCGGAAGCGTCCCACCCATCGGTGCGCGCACTGGCGCGAAACACCGAGTTCTTTCGCGACGTGCGAGATCGGGCGGCCCTGCAGCACCCGTTGAACCAGGATCATTCGGCCGGCTGGCGCCAGCCTCGCATTACGGTGGACCAAGAGAAGGCCTTCCTCTTCGATGGCGTTAGACACCACTCAGAATGAAGGCCTTCTCCTCAACTCCGTGTCACCAACCTGCTGACCGGGTACACCTAGAGCCCGCTGCGCCGCCGGGTGACCTCGGCCACGGCCGACCAGTCGAGGGCGCTCAACTCGGCATCGCCGAGCGCCACCTCGAAGAGTTCGTGCAACACGGGGGCGAGCGGCAGTGAGACGCCTCGCTCGGCCGCGGCGGTTTCGGCGAGACCGAGATCTTTCAGCCCCAGCGACATCGCGAAGCCGACAGGTTCGTAGCGCTTCTGTGCGATCAGCGGGGCGTAGCCCTTGTGAGCAGCACCGCTGAACGCCGTGTGCGTAAGAATCTCGACGAACTCGCTCGAGTCGATACCCGTCGCCTCGACGAGCGCCACCGACTCGGCGATCGATTGCAGGGCGCTGATGAGGCTGTAGTTGACGGCAATCTTGACGACGCTCGCCATGGCGACGTCGGCACCGAGGTTCCACGTCTTCTGACCTAGCGCCTCCAGCGATGCTGCAGACGCATCGATCGCGCGGGGGTCACCGGAGGCGACGACGAGAAGACCACCGGTCGCGGCGATCGTCGATCGGCCCAGTACGGGCGCTTGCACGTAGCCCACGCCGTGGCGGGCGTGCCGCTCGGCGAGTTCGCCAGCGGCGGCAGGGCTGATCGTGGCGTGGTTGACGTGCACGCGCCCGCTCGGCACGGCCGCGAGTAGCTCATCGTCGAAGACTGCGAGCAGTGCGGAGTCGTCGGCGAGCATCGAGTGCACGATGGCGCACGTCGCGAAAGCCGCGGCGGGGGAGTCGGCGACCACGACGCCGTCGCGCACACGCAGCGCGTCGACAGCGGGAGCGCTTCGATTCCAGATCGTGACCGAGAAGCCTTCGTCGAGCAGTCGCGAGACCATTCCCGTGCCCATCGCGCCGAGGCCGAGGAATCCGACAGAAGGGCCCTGGGCGGTCATCTCGGCGAGCCGAACTCGTCGGGGTCGCTGTGCGGTGCGTGATCCACGATGATCCTCCAGTTCGGCCGGTGACAGGGCGGAACACCAGTGTACAGCTCTGCTTCACACGCATCTCAGAGCGCTCCTCGGCGAGCAGCCGACGAGTCGCCAACCAGGTCCGAAATGGCCGCCACTGGACTATGCTGAACGGAGGGTGAACGTTCACCAGCACTAACGATCTGATGAACACTCAGGCCGACATCGTGCGGCGCGAGAGGGGCAGCGATGCAGTTCGACGTCGGAGCAGAACTGCGCCGCGTGCGCGAGTCGCGCAAGCTCAGTCTGCGTGCGGTGGCCACGGCAGTGGGCGTCTCGGCAAGCCTGCTCTCGCAGGTCGAGACCGGCAAGACGCAGCCCTCGGTGAGCACGTTGTACGCGCTTGTCAACTATCTCGGCATCTCGCTCGACGCCCTCATGGGCCACAACGGCGTCAACACATCGCCTCTCGGGCTCTCGACCTCCAGTGCGCCGACGTCGAGCGACGGGCGTCAGAGCGACTCGGTCGTGCAGCGCCGAGAAGACAACCCGATCATCGAGATGGAGAACGGCGTCACGTGGGAGCGCCTCGCCGTCGGCGATTCGGCTGTGGCTGACCCGCTCATCGTCACCTACGCCCCCGCCGGCTCATCGTCGGTCGAGGGAAAGATGATGCGCCACGCCGCGCTCGAGTACGGCGTGCTGCTCGAAGGCAGGCTCACGCTGCGCATCGACTTTGAGACCTACGAGCTCACGCCGGGTGACTCGTTCTGCTTCGATGCGCAGCGCCCGCACCTCTACATCAACGAGGGTGATGTGCCCGCGCGCGGCATCTGGTTCGTGATCGGCCGTCGTGAGATGGCCTACCAGACTCTTTCTGATCTCGGCCACGACGACACCGGCGAGGTTCGCCCGATCGCCTCGGCCGTCGACGTGCTGCAGGCCATGAAGTCGCTCAAGGTCGAACCTCGCGACTGACCTCGTGGCGCTTGTTCAGTACGGGTTCGCGACAAAGAGGTCTTGCGCCGGGAACTTCGTGAGCACCTGTGCGCCGTTGGCCGTGATGACGACCTCTTCCTCGATGCGCGCGGCCGACACTCCGTCGGAGGCTGGGCAGTAGGTTTCAAGCGCGAAGACCATGCCAGCCTTGATCTCGACCGGGTGGCTCAGCGAGTTGAGACGCGAGATGATCGGCCTCTCGTGCAGGCCGAGCCCGAGCCCATGCCCGAACTGCAACCCGAAAGCATCCATCTCGCTCTCGATGCCGATGTCTTGCGCCGTCGGCCACAGTTTCGCCACTTCGTCGGTGCCGACACCATCAGCAACGGTGTCGATCGCGGCATCCATCCATTCGCGCGCCCGTCGGTATGCGTCGTGCTGGGCAGGGGTCGAGCTGCCGACCGAGAAGGTGCGGTAATAGCAGGTTCGGTACCCGTTGTACGAGTGAATGATGTCGAAAAACGCTTGGTCGCCTGGCCGGATGAGCCGGTCGGTGAAGTTGTGGGGGTGCGGGTTGCAGCGCTCGCCCGAGACCGCATTGATGGCCTCGACCTGATCACTGCCGAGCTCGTAGAGCTTCTTGGCGGCGAGCGCGACGATCTCGTTCTCGCGAATGCCGGGCTTGAGGGCATCCGTGATGTCTTGATAGACACCGTCGACCATCGCGGCGGCCTGGCTCAGCAGCATGATCTCGTCGACGTTCTTGATGGATCGTGCCCCGAGCATGTCTTGCTGGATGTCGATGACCTGGATGCCCTGCGCCTGCATCTCGAACAGGAAAGCGGGCTCGACGATATCGACGCCGATGGGCATTCCAGCGAGCCCAGCGTCGTGCAGCAGACCCTTGATGGTGGTCACGGCCTCTTTCATGAGTCCGACCTCGGGGTGAATCGCCCCGCGCAGGCCGAGCATGCCGCTGTGGCTGTGGCCCTCGTGCAACCAGGGCGAGAAGAGTCGGTGGTGCTTGGCGGCCGAACCGAAATCCCAGAGGTGCGGCTTTCCGTCGCGGGGCAGCAGGGCGTAGCGCGACATCTTGTCGCCGAGGGCTCCGCCGATCCAGGTCTGGGTCGTGTAGCGGATGTTGTAGAAGTCGAAGAGCAGAAACGCTCCGCACTCCGTCGCTTCGAGCGCCTGCATCGCGCGGCCGAGCCGATAATCGCGCAGACGGTCGAAGTCGACCCGCTGCTCGTAATCGACCCCCATGTGGCCGTGCGCGGGAATCATGCGGTTGTCGAAGTCGAGCGCCCCGACGAGGGGTCGCGCTGCTTCGCTGCTCGAGGACATGAGGAAGTGCTCCTGACGTTGGGTGAATATGCTGGTCATGAGACCGGGGTGGGCGCCTTCACCGCGCCCACCCCGGTCACGTGCGTGACGAGTCAGACTCTGCTGATCACCACTCGGGAGCGACCGACGGGTCGTCCGCGTTGTCAGCGGTCACCTTGACCGAGGGCATGAACAGCTCGCGGGGCGACGGGGTGTTGCCCGTGAGCACGTCGTACGCGACGCGCACGGCGTTCTCGCCATCCCATGACGACGACTGGAAGACGGTGCCGTCCAGCTCGCCCGAGACCACGAGCGGGTTGCCGAGGAACGTGTTGCCGATCGACGTGATGTAGAGCGACGCGGGGTCGATGCCTCGAGCCTTGAGGGCGTCGATCGCGCCAGCGACCATCGTGTCGTCAGCCGCGTAGATGCCCTGAACGTTCTCGGGGCCCACAGCGGTCAGCATTTCCGACACAGCGATCTGCGAGTCATCTTTGTTCCAGTTGCCCGGCTGCTCGGCGAGGATCGTCACGTTCGGGCAGTTCGCCTCGATCGTGTCGACGAAGCCAGCGTTGCGGTTGATGGCCGTCGAGTTTCCGGTGAGACCGTTGACCACGAGAATGCCGACCTCTTCGCCGTCGACGAGCTCGCACATGATCTCGGCCGATGAGACGCCCTGACCGTAGGTGTCGGGGCCCGAGTAGGCCTCGGTGAGATCCTGGTCTTCAGGGTTCACGTCAGAGTTCGTGACGGTGACCGGGATTCCGGCGGCGTTGGCGGCAGCCAGGCACGGACGCACGGTGTCGCCCACGGCGGGCCACAGGATGATCAGGTCGGGCTGAGCCGCGACCGCGACCTCGCACTCGCTGGCCTGCTGGTCAGCGTCGTACTGCGAGTTCGTGATCGTCAGGTTGATGCCGAGTTCGTCGGCGGCCGCCTGCATCGGCGGCAGGTAGGTGGTGCCGTAGGGCTGGTCTGTGCCCTGGGGCAGCAGCGCGTAGACCTCGAAGGTCTCGTCGCCAGCGCCAGCGCCGTCGGTGCCGCCGTCGGACGAGTCTGCAGCTGCGCAGCCCGAAAGCACGAGTCCAGCGGCGGCCACAAGGCCGATCGCGGAGAACGTGATGCGAGTGTTTCGCATGGTCTTCCTCTTTCCGTTCTTGGTGGGGTTGACGCCGTCAGGGTTGACGACGAGCAGCTCAGACGGGGGTCTGAGCCTTCTCGCGACTGCGCAGAGACGAACGAACGCCTGCGAGAGCCGCGCGAAGATTGGTGGGATCGGTGATCACGGCGAGCAGCAGAATGACGCCGATGAAGATGTCTTGAATGTCGACCTGCACGCCCGAGAGCGTGAGTGCTATCTGCAGGATGCCGAGCGAGAAGGCGCCGATGAGGGTGCCGAGCACCGAACCGCGCCCGCCGTTGAGCACGACGCCGCCGATGATGGCTGCGGCGAAGCTCGCGAGCAGCACCGTCGACCCTGCCGTCGGGTCGGCGGCGGTGCGCTCGAGCGTGTTGATGATGCCGGCGAGAGAGGCGACGAAGCCCGAGATCAGGAAGCCGGTGAGAATGCGGCGACGCACGGGAATGCCCGCATCCACCGCAGCCTGCCGGTTGCCGCCGACCGCATAGAACTCGCGGCCCGCTCTGACGCGGCTCAAGAAGATCTGCAGAGCGACGAAGGCGAGGATGAAGAGCAGCACGCGAGGGGTGAGCGGCCCCAGCAGGGGAGCGCCGAAGGCGATGCCGGCATCGATGTTGGTCAAGCGCACGGGCTCTTCGTCCGAGAGCACGAACGCGAGACCTCGCAGGGCGAAGAGCATGCCCAGTGTCGCGATGAACGAGTTGATGCCGACCACGACCACGAAGAACGCGTTGATCGCGCCGATGATGAGGCCGGTCGCGAGGGCGGCGAGAATGCCGAGCCAGAGGTCGGGAATACTCGCCATCACGACGCCCGACACCGCGAGCGTGCTGGCGACACTGAGGTCGAGCTCGCCCATGAGAATGACGGCGGTGAGGCCGAGTGCGACGAGGCCGATGAGCGCGACGCGGCCCAGGGTCACCTGGTATGAGGTGAACACGACGGGCTCGAGAATGGCGGCCGCCACGATCACGACCGACAGCAGGGCCAGCCCTCGGCCCTCGGTGCGGCGCGCGAGGGTCACCTTGAGCTGGTCGAACCAGCCGCCGCGCGCCGCGCCGAGGTGCATGGTGGTGTGAGGCTGCTTCTCTGTAGTGCTCATTTCTTGGCCGCCCTTCTCGCGAGAGCATCGACAGAGACCGCGAGCACGATCAGCGCTCCGATCGCCATCTGCTGGAATCCGAACCCGATACCCGAGAGCACGAGAATGTTGGTGAGCACGCTCACGAAGATCACGCCGAGCAGGGTGCGCAGCACGCTGCCCTTGCCGCCGAACACGCTCGTGCCGCCGATGATGATCGCGGCGAGCGCGCGGAACTCGTAGCCGTCAGACATCGACGACACCGCCGTGTTCGAGAAGGCGGCGAGCACGAATCCGGCGACCATGGCCGAGAGAGCGGTGATGACGAAGGCCCCGACGACGACGGCAGTCGTGTTGACGCCGGCGAGGCGTGTGGCGTTCTTGTTGGAGCCGTAGGCGCGCACCGCGAAGCCGAAGGTCGTACGCGTCAAGACGAACCAGAGCACGATGGTTACGAGCAAGAGCACCAGGGCCGAGAGCGGGATCGGGCCGAGCCTCGCTTGACCGAACGCACGGATCGGTCCGTCTTCGGGGCCGAAGAAGATGCTGCCGCCGGAGAGCCAGCGCAGGATTCCGAGGCCGATGAACGTGGTCGAGAGGGTGACGATGACCGCGTTGGCCTTGAAGAAGCCCACCGCGAGGCCATTGACGACTCCGTACATCATGGCGACGAGCGAGGCGACGGCGACAGCGGCGAAGACACCGAACTCGTTGCTGATGCCGATGAAGATCACCGCCGACGTGGCCACTTGGGCGACGACCGAGAGGTCGAGGTAGTTGGCGCTGATGACGACGAAGGTCATGCCGACCGCGACGATGCCGATCGGCGCCGCCCGGTAGAAGACGTCGGTCAGGTTCGGCAGGGTCGCGAACCCGTCGATGAAGATCACGGCGGCGAGAATCAGCAGCACGGTGAAGACGATGACGCCGCGATCGGCCATCCAGAGCAGCAGGCTGAACCGCTTCTTCTCGATGCCGGCCTCGGTGGAGTTGGCGACGGCGATCGTCTCGGTCAGGGTCTCGGTCTCACGGCTCATTAGGCACCCACCAGGGTCTCGCCGGATGCCAGCGACATCACGGTCTTCTCATCGGCTTCCGACTGCTGGAGCGTGCCCATGATGCGGCCGTCGCGGACGACGTGGATCACATCAGAGAGCTCGAGCAGCTCGGGAAGATCAGAACTCACGACCAGCACCGCGGCGCCGTTGTCGGCGAGCTCGCGCACGAGGCGGTGAATCTCGGCCTTCGCGCCGACATCGACACCGCGCGTGGGCTCGTCGAGCACGATGAAGTCGGGCTTGCGGCCGAGCCACTTGGCGATGACGACTTTCTGCTGGTTGCCGCCCGAGTACTCGCCGACCTCGCGCGAGATTGCGGGCGGTCGCAGCCCGACCTCGTCTGCCAGCCGCCGCACGAAGCTACTGATCGACTTGGGTTTCAGCACCGAAGCGGTCGAGAGCTCGGCCCGGTTCGGCAAGGCCACATTGTCGGAGACGGTCATCGTAAGGGCGAGGCCGTCGACGCGACGTTCTTCAGGCACATAGCCGATGCCGGCGCGCACGGCCGACTGGAAGCTGCCGATGACGGTGCGGCGGCCATCCACCGTCATCGTCACTGTGCCCGCCGTGCGCGGGTCGGCGCCGACGATCGCGCGCACGAGCTCGGTGCGACCGGCGCCGACGAGGCCGCCGAGGCCCACGATCTCGCCTGCGCGCACGTCGAGGTCGACGTCGTTGACGTTCGGAGCCTTGATGCCGCGCGCGGAGATCACGACATCGCCAGGGGTGGCCGTGCGGCGCACCTGCAGGTCGAGCTGCAGCTCGCGACCGACCATGGCGTCGATCACGGCACTCGGGGTGGTGTCGGCGATCTCGGTGCGCTCGACGAGGTGGCCGTCGCGCAGAATCGTGACGGCGTCGCAGATCGCGAAGACCTCGGGGATGCGGTGCGAGATGTAGATGACTGCCATGCCTTTGCTCGCGAGCCTCTGCAGCATCGCCAGCAGGTAGTCGGTCTCGGCCGGGGTCAGTGTGGCGGTCGGCTCGTCGAGGATGAGCACGCGCGGCTTACGAGCGACCGCTCGGGCGATCTCGACGAACTGCCGCAGTGAGACGGAGAGGCGCGCGATCGGCTCGTCGAGGTCGACGGTGACGCCAATCTCATCGAGGGCTTCGCGGGCGATGGCCTTGAGTCGACGGGAGCGAATGAAACCGGCCGTCGTCGGCGGGGTACCGAGCAGGATGTTCTCGGCGACCGTCATCTCGGGAACAAGGCTGAGCTCTTGGTGCACGAGCGCGATACCGGCGTCGATCGCGGCCCGAGGGCCGCCCTCGAGCTCATCGCCGCCGACACGGATGCTGCCGGAGTCGGGCGAGATGATGCCGGCGAGAATGCGCATGAGCGTCGACTTGCCCGCCCCGTTCTCTCCGACCACTGCGTGGATCTCGCCGGGGCGCACCTCGAGGTCGACATCGGCGAGGGCGAGAGCGCCGCCGAATCGCTTCGAGATGCCGCGCGCCTGCACGATCGGCGCGGGGTTCTCGTGCTGCTCTGAGTTCGTCATCACTCTCCATTGGGTGCTGATCGCTGACGTCGGCGTCGTTCTGAGTGTAAACACACGAAGAACACTTAAGCCAGACCTGTGGCGTATTTGTTATCTAAGAGAGAACGATTCCCGAGGGAAAGCCCGGGATTGTGCGTTCTCGCGCTACTGGATCACCATTCCGCCGTCGATCATCAGCAGCTGCCCCGTCATGTAGTCGCTGTCGGGGCTCGCGAGGAACGCGGCCGTGCCGACGATGTCTTCGGGGTAGGAGTAGCGCTTCATGAGAATCATGTTCTCGGCGATCGAGTCCATCGACTGGCCGGGCTTGTCGAACATCCCCATCGCCACAAGGTCTTTGTCGAGCTGCTCCCACAGCTCGGTGCGCACCACCCCAGGCGCGTAGCCGTTGACCGTGATGTTGTGCTCGATGAGCGACTTGGCGCCGGCCTTGATGATTCCCAGAACGGCGTGCTTGCTCGCCGTGTACACGGTCACGTCGATGAAGGCTTCTCGCGACAGAATCGAGCCGACATTGATGATCTTGTACGGCTGCTCTTGCTTGCCCTGATCGCGCATCTGCTTGGCCGCCTCTTGCATGCACACGAGAGTGCCCCAGGCGTTGACGTCCATGATTCGCTGCCAGTTCTCTTCGGTGATGTCGAGAAAGAACAGCGGCTTGTTGATGCCGGCGTTGTTGAGCAGCACGTTGATCGAGCCGAACTCGGCGACCGTGTGGGCCACGGCGGCGGCAGCCGACTCGCGCTTCGTGACGTCGAGCGACACCGCGGTCGCGACGCCGCCGGCGGCGTTGATCTCGTCGGCCACGGCCTGGGCGCCCTCGAGGTTGACGTCGCCGAGGCAGACCTTGGCGCCTTGCGCCGCGTAGTAGCGGCCGACCGCCGCACCCATTCCCTGGGCTGCGCCGGTGATCAAGACGTTCTTTCCTGCGAGTCGCGTGGTGTCCATGCGATGCTGCTCCGTTTCGCTGTGTCTGAGGAGGGACGGGCCCGGAGGAGAGAACAGCGTGTGGTCTCGCACCACCGGCGACCCTGTCGGTGTTATGCCACACAATACACGAAGGTCGTGAATGCACCACTGGAACGCGTTATCGTGGCTCCTGGGAGAACACTGACCACTCACGGGGTGACAGCGCACGGTGCTGTGTTGCGCACCGCCGTACACTGTTGACGAACACCCGAGGAATGGATTGTCACCATGAGCAACGCCGACGACGAATGGTCGATCGTGGGAGAGCGCATCCGGCTCGCTCGTGAATCGCTCGGTATGAGCGTGCGAGAGCTCTCGCGACGGGTCGACGTGTCGGCCAGTCACGTGTCGCAGGTCGAGCGCGGCCTTGCCTCCTTCAGCGTTCGCGCGCTCTACACGGTCGTCAGCGAGCTCGGCATCTCGATGGACAGCCTCTTCGAGGACTCTCCCGTCGACACCGACGATTCTCCGTTTCCGGATGACGATGCCGTAGTGGCCCGTTCGAAAGACACCTCGCTCGAAGAGGCGGGAATCGTGCTGCGGCACGCCGATCGACCGACGATCAGCCTGAGCTCTGGCCCGCGCTGGGAGCGCCTGACGGCCAAGCCCGAGTCGAACGCCGAGTTCATCGACGTCATCTACGCCCCAGCGCCCGGCGCAGAACCGCCGGCCGACTTCGTGCGGCACGACGGTCGCGAGTACGGCGTGATCATCCGTGGCGAGCTCAACGTGCAGGTCGGCTTCGGCACGGCTGTTCTCGCCGTCGGCGATTCGATCTCGTTCGACTCGTCGATTCCGCACCGGTTCTGGAACAGCTCAGACGACGAGGTGCACGCCATCTGGTTCGTGCTCGACAACCACCTCGATGAGATGCGTCAGCAGTTCTCGAGCGTGGGCGCGACGAACCACCTGCACGGTTCGAGCGAGCGCCGACCGGCGAGCGCGCACTGACGACCCGTCAGGGCACGCTTGCCGCGCACCTCTACTCCTAGGCGCGCCAGACCGTCTTGAGGTTGCAGAATTCGCGGATTCCCGCGGCGGCGAGCTCGCGGCCGATGCCCGAGTTCTTGATGCCGCCGAACGGCAGCTCGGGGTACGAGACGGTCATGCCGTTGATGAAGACCGCGCCAGCATCCAGATCGCGCGCGACGCGCTCCTGCTCGTCGGGGTCAGTCGTCCACACCGCGGAACTCAGGCCGAACGGGGTCTGGTTGGCGATCGCGAGCGCCTCATCGACGTCGGCGGCGCGGTAGACGGTCGCGACCGGCCCGAACGCCTCCTCCATCACCAGTCGCGCGTCGGCCGGCAGATCGGCGATGACGGTCGGCGGGTAGAAGAAGCCGTCACCCTCGGGCACGGTGCCACCGGTCAGCAGCGTGGCGCCGTGGGCGACGGCGTCGTCGACGAGCTCGGCGAGCTCGTCGCGCCCGCTGAGGGTCGCCAACGGCCCGACCTGCACTGACTCGTCGAGCGGGTCGCCGACGACAAGCGCGGCCATCTTCTCGACGAAGAGTTCGGTGAAGCGGTCGTAGACGTCGGCGTGCACGATGAAGCGCTTGCCGGCCACGCACGACTGCCCGTTGTTGATGGTGCGGGCCGTGACGGCCATCGATGCCGCCGCTTCGAGGTCGGCACTCGGCAGCACGATGAAGGGGTCAGAGCCGCCGAGCTCGAGCACGGCTTTCTTGACCGCGGCACCGGCCTGCGACCCGACGGCGCGGCCTGCGGGCTCAGAGCCGGTGAGAGTCACGGCCTTGATGCGCGAGTCGGCGATGATCGCCTCGACCGGGCCTGAGCCGATGAGCAGTGTCGTGAAGGCGCCCTCGGGAAACCCTGCCCGGGTGAAGAGCGTGTCGAGGTACAGGGCCGACTCGGGCACGTTCGACGCATGCTTGAGCACGCCAGCGTTGCCGGCCATGAGTGCGGGTGCCGCGAATCGGATGACCTGCCAGAGCGGGTAGTTCCAGGGCATGACGGCGAGCACGACGCCGAGCGGCTCGTAGCGCGCACCGGCTGCCGACGCGTTGACGGCCGCGGGGTTCTCGAGCGGCTCATCGGCGAGAAAGCGCTCGGCGTTCTCGGCGTAGAAGCGCATATTCTTGACGCACTTGAGCGCCTCAGCGCGTGCCTGGGCGATGGGCTTGCCCATCTCGCGCACCATCATGACCGCGACGTCGTCGGCCTCGGCCTCGAGCAGGTCGGCGGCTGCGCGCATCCACTCTGCACGCTGGGCGAAATCAGTGCTGCGCATGGCGTGCACGGCGTTCTCGGCGAGGGCGATGCGCCGCTCGATCTCGGCGGCGTCGTGCGCGTCGAACGTGCGCTCGGTCGCTCCGGTGGTCGGGTTGATGACGGCGATGGCCATGAGTGCCTCTCTCCTGTGTGTCGGCTTATCGGGTCGACGCCGAGGCGTCGGTGAAGATGTCGGGATGCGCGGCGAGCAGTCGTCGCGTGCGCCTGATGTGGTTCTCTACCGTGCGCTCGGCACTCTCGACATCGCCTTCGCGCACGGCGGTCACGAGCAAGTGGTGCTCGTCGTGCACGATGCGCTGGCTGTGGTCGTCGATCATGAGCGTGTAGGCGCGACGGTACGGCTGCGTGGTGTTCCACAATCGCGTGACGAGGTCGTTGAGCACGAGCGTCTCGGCCCCCGAATAGCTGAGCATGTGGAAGGCGCGGTCGAGCGCCAAGAACTCGGCAACGTCGTCGGTCTCGGTCATCTGCTGTGCGAGCTCGGCGAGCTCGATGATGTCGCGTGCCGTCAAGGAGGGCATCGAGTAGCGCATCAGCAGCGGTTCGAGCCTCTCGCGGGCTTGGTAGACCTCTTCGCACTCGGCGAGGGTGAGGCGCGAGACCCACGCCCCGGCGTTGGGCACGAGGGTGACGAGACCCTCGGCCTCGAGCAGCTTGAGCGCCTCGCGCACCGGCACACGGCTCGCGCCGAAGCGCTCGGCGATCTCCTCCTGCCGCAGGCGAGCACCAGGAGGGTAGGTGCCGCGCACGATGCCGTCGCGGATGCCCTCGGCGACGCGCGAGCTCGCATTGCCGTCGCGGGTGGCCGGCGTCGGCACGAAGGCGGCAGTCATTCGGCCGGCCTCCTCGGGTCCCACAGGCGCACGGTCGCGTCGCGCTCGTAGGCCTTGCCGTCGGGGTAGCTGACGAGCTCAAGCTGCATGCCCCAGGGCGAGAGAAAGTACTGCCAGCGCTGACCCTCGCTCGCGTTGCGGCTGCTCGTCGGTTCGCCCAGCAGTCGCACGCCGTGCTCGCGCAAGTGCGCGATGCCGGCATCGAGGTCGTCGACGTAGAACGCCAGGTGGTGGCCGCCGATGTCGCTGTTGCGCGGCTGGGGCGCCTGCCCATCGGCAGGCTCCCACTGGAAGATCTCGAAGTTCGGGCCGAAGCCGCAGCGGAAGAACCTCAGCTCGCGCATCACCGAGCGGGGGTGCACGTTCAAGTGCTCGAGCATCCAGTCGTCATCGCGCTCGAACGGACCGAGCGTGTAGACGTACTCGCAGCCGATGACGTCGACGAAGAAGCGTTGAGCCTCGTCAAGGTCGGGCACGGTGAAGCCGATGTGCTCGGTGCCTCTCAACCCGGGAAGACCCATGTCGACATCCCTCCTTTGCGGCGACTGGATGCAATCTTAGCCACACGAGTCGACTATCGGCCAGGAAAGCACAGAAACGTGTTGAGATTGGATGCAATTGCGGGTATCGTCACGGCCATGCCGAAACAACGACGTTTGGAATCCACCGCTCCGTGGGTCGAGCTCAGCACGACGGCCGCCGATTGGAAGGCCGCCGACCCTGCGCTGCTCGCCACGATGCTCGGCCAGTTGCACCTCATCCGCGCCTTCGAAGAGCGCGTGCTCGACCTGGCCGGTGAAGGCCTCGTGCACGGCCCGGCGCACTCGTCGATCGGTCAAGAGGGCGGTGCCGTCGGCTCGATCGTGGGTCTGCGCTCGAGCGATGCCGTCAACGGCTCGCACCGCGGCCACCACCAGTTTCTCGCCAAGGCGCTGACGCACGTCGCCCAGGGCGGCCTCGACCTCGACGCTCTCGTCACCGCAGACATTCAGACGGTGCTGCAGAAGACGCTCGCCGAGATTCTCGGCCTCGCCCAGGGCTACTGCCGCGGTCGCGGTGGCTCGATGCACCTGCAGTGGTTCGAGGCTGGCGCGCTCGGTACCAACGCCATCGTGGGCGGCGGCGCCCCGATGGCCACGGGCAACGCCTGGGCCCAGAAGCGCTCGGGCACCACCGACCTCACCATCAACTACTTCGGCGATGGCGCCGCGCAGATCGGCTCGGTGCTCGAGTCGATGAACCTCGCCGCCGCGTGGAAGCTGCCGGTCTGCTTCTTCGTCGAGAACAACTTTTACGCCGTCGCGACCCGCATCGAGGAGAGCGTGGCCGACACCCGGCTCTCGGTGCGCGGCATGGGCTTCGGCATTCCGTCGTGGCGGGTCGACGGCATGGACCCGCTCGCCGTGCACCTCGCCATGGAACAGGCCGCCGAGGTCATGCGGTCGGGCGGTGGCCCCGCGGTCGCCGAGGCCGAGGTGTACCGCTTCTTCCACCAGAACGGCCCGTACCCGGGCAGCGCCTTCGGCTACCGCACGAAAGAAGAAGAGGCGGAGTGGAAGAAGCGCGACCCGCTCGAGCGCGTCGCCCGCGAGATGATCAAGCTCGGTCTCATCGATGAGGCGGGCGTCGAGAGCGTGCGCGCCCAGGCCGTCGCGGCGATGGATGCGGCCACCGAGCCGCTGCTCGAGGCCGATCCCGAGAAGCAGGGTCGCCGCCGCATCCGCCCCGAGCTCTGGCCCGACCCGAACTTCGTCGACGTCGGTGTGCGCGGCGACGCGAGCGAGCTCGAGTCGCTCACCGTGCTCGACCCGAGCACGTCGCAGGCCGCGCGCGAAGAGACCAAGTTCGTCGATGCCGTCGCGGGCGTCATGGAGCGCCGGATGTCGCAAGACGATCGCATCGTGGTGCTCGGTGAGGACATCCACCGGCTCAAGGGCGGCACCAACGGCGCGACCAAGGGCCTCGCCGATGCCTTCCCCGACCGCATTCTCGGCACGCCGATCAGCGAGAACGCGTTCATGGGCCTCGGCGGCGGGCTCGCCCTCGACGGCCGCTACCGCCCCGTCATCGAGTTCATGTACCCCGACTTCATGTGGGTCGCGGCAGACCAGGTGTTCAACCAGGTGGGCAAGGCACGCCACATGTTCGGCGGCGACAACCCCGTGCCGCTCGTGCTGCGCACGAAGGTCGCCATGGGCTCGGGCTACGGCTCGCAGCACCTCATGGACCCGGCGGGCATCTTCGCCACGAGCCCGGGCTGGCGCATCGTCGCCCCGTCGTCGGCCGCCGACTACGTGGGCCTCATGAACGCCGCCCTCGCCCTGCAAGACCCCGTGCTGGTGATCGAGCACGTCGACCTCTACGGCGAGAAAGACGAAGTCATCGCCGGCGACCTCGACTACATCATTCCGCCAGGCACTGCCGCGGTGCGCCGTGAGGGCGCCGAGATGACGGTCATCAGCTACCTGTCGATGGTGCGGCACTGCGCCGAGGCTATCGAGCAGACGGGCGTGGATGCTGAGCTCATCGACCTGCGCTGGCTCGACCGGGCGTCGATCGATTGGGCGACCATCGAAGCCAGCGTCAAGAAGACGAACGCGGTGCTCATCGTCGAGCAGGGCGCCATCGGCACGTCGTACGGCGGCTGGCTGGCCGACGAGATTCAGCGCCGGTTCTTCGACTGGCTCGACCAGCCGGTGCAGCGGGTCACGGGCACCGAGTCGTCGCCCTCGATCTCACGCGTGCTCGAACGGGCCGCAATCGCCCGCACCGAAGAGGTCGTCGCCGGCCTCGAAACCGTGCGCCGGAATGCGGGGGGTGCCTGATGGCGACGACCATCCGCATGCCGGAGGTGCTCGCGAACGTCACCGAGGCGGCCGTGCAGAAGTGGCTCGTCGCCCCGGGCGACGCCATCGCCGTGGGGCAGCCCTTCGCCGAGATCGAGACCGAGAAGGCTGTCGTCGAGTACACCGCCGAGACGGCCGGAACCGTGCTCGAGCTGCTCATCAAGGAGGGCGACAACGTCGACGTCGGCGCCCCCATCGCGATCGTGGGGGAGGCGGGGGAGGTGGCCCCCGCCTCTCCCGCGGCAGACTCGTCTGCCGCTGGAGCCGCGGCCACCGCCGCACCGGCCGAGCCGGCAGCGCCCGCTGCCGAGTCGGCACCTGCCGCAGCAACACCCGCTGCGCCTGCACCCGCAGCACCTCAGCAGACCACGGCCGCTCCGGGGGGCGAGGCGCACCCCGGAGCGCGCCGATTCATCAGCCCGCTCGTGCGGCGGCTCGCTCGCGAGCGCGGCCTCGATCTGTCGTCGGTCACCGGTAGCGGCCCCGACGGCCGCATTGTGCGGCGCGATATCGAGGCGCTCGCCGCCGGCGCTTCCGCCTCGGCAGCCGCTGCACCCGCACCGGCAGCCACGCCAGCTCCCGCCGCGGCGTCGGCCGAACCGGAGCTGATTCCGCACAGCCGCATGCGCACGACGATCGCGCGCCGGCTCACCGAGAGCAAGTCGACGGTGCCGCACTTCTACCTGACGGCCGACTGCCGGGTCGACCGGCTGCTCGAGCTGCGACGCGAGATCAACGCCATCGACGGCGTCAAGATCTCGGTCAACGACCTCGTGGTGAAAGCCGTGGCGGCCGCCTTCGCCGACGTGCCCGAGGCCAACACGACGTGGAGCGATGAGGGCCGGCTGCGCCACCGCACCGCCGACATCGCGATCGCCGTGTCTCTCGACGACGGCCTCGTGACTCCGGTCGTGCGCGGCGTCGAGTCGCTCACCGTCACGGCACTCTCGGCCGCGGTCATCGACCTGGCGACCCGGGCTCGCGAGGGAAAGCTCAAGCAGCACGAGATCGAGGGCGGCAGCTTCGCCGTCTCGAACCTCGGCATGTTCGGCACGCAGGCCTTCAGCGCGATCATCAATCCGCCCCAGGCGGGAATCCTTGCGGTCGGCGCAGCGCGTCAGGCCCCCGTCGTCGTCGACGGCGCGCTCGAGGTCGGCACGGTCATGACCGTGACGCTCTCGGCCGACCACCGCGTGATGGATGGCGCGCTCGCCGCGCGCTGGCTCGCCGCCTTCGTCTCTCGCATTGAGAACCCCGTGTCGATCCTCGCCTGACTGCGCGTTTCCGCACGCTGAAGAACCGCAGAACTTTCACGAATCACGGGCGCCTTCGCGCCGGCCGCTCGGCGCGCGCGGGATAGTGTTCCCCTGGTCGCCGTTGACCTGAGGGAGTCCACTATGCAGATCGCCATCCGGCGCGAACCGATCGACGGAGAGCTGCGCGTCGCCGCGACGCCGGCCACGGTGAGCCAGTACGTCGCCGCGGGCTACGCGGTCACGGTCGAGAAGGGTGCGGGTGTCGCGGCCGGCCACGCCGATGCTGCCTATGCCGACGCGGGCGCGACGCTCGTGGCGAGCATCCCGCTCTCGAAGGTCGACGTGCTCGCCCACGTGCGCCCGCTCGATGCGGCGACGATCGCGAAGCTGCGCAAGGGAGCCATCACGGTGGGCTTCGCCTCGCCTGCGAGCGAGCTTGACGCGGTCGCGGCGCTCGCCGCTCGAGGGGTCACGGCCTTCTCGCTCGAGCTCATTCCCCGCATCTCGCGCGCCCAGTCGATGGATGCCCTGACCTCGCAGTCACTCGTCGCCGGCTACCGCTGCGTGCTCGAGGCCGCGATGCGGTTTGACCGCTTTCTTCCTCTCTACATGACGGCGGCCGGCACGATTCCGCCGGCGAAGGCGCTCGTGCTCGGCGCGGGCGTCGCGGGCCTGCAGGCGATCGCGACGGCGAAGCGGCTCGGTGCCAAGGTCTCGGCGTATGACGTGCGCTCGGCCTCGGCCGATGAGGTGCAGTCGATGGGCGGCACCTTCATCCACCTCGAGCTCGATGCCTCGGCTGATGCTGCCGGCGGCTATGCGAAAGAACTCGCGGCCGATCGCGCCGATCGACAGCGCGAGCTGCTCGCGCCGTACATCGCCGACGCCGACCTCATCATCACAACGGCGGCGATTCCCGGTCGCCCCGCCCCCCGGCTTGTCACGGCTGCCATGGTCACGGCCATGCGCCCGGGCTCGGTCATCGTCGACCTCGCCGCCGAGACGGGCGGCAACGTCGAAGGCGCCGTCGCGGGCGTCGACACCGCCGTCGCCGTCGCAGGCGGCACGGTCACGATCGTCGGCATGAAGGATGCTCCCTCGACGATGCCCGCTGACGCCTCCCGCCTGCTCGCCCAGAACATCGCGAACTTCATTGCGCTCATGACGGTCGACGGCGCCCTGACCCCCGACTTCGACGACGAGGTCGTCGCGTCGTCATGTCTCACGCACGAGGGAGCGGTGCGGCACGAGCCCACCGCCTCAGCCCTCGCCGACCGAAAGGGTGCGAACTGATGGATGCCATCACGCTGCTGACCTTCTTCGTGCTGTCGGTGTTCGTCGGCTTCGAGGTCGTCTCGAAGGTGTCGAGCACGCTGCACACCCCGCTCATGTCGGGGGCCAACGCGATCCACGGCATCATCCTGGTCGGTGCGGTCATCGTCGCCGGGCAGGCCGAGAGCACGGTCGTGCTCGTGGTGGCCCTCGTCGCCGTGCTCATGGCGACCATCAACCTGGTCGGCGGCTTCGTCGTCACCGACCGCATGCTGACGATGTTCGGCGGCCGGGCCAAGGCGCCCGCGCGTGAGGAGGCGGCGAAGTGATGCTACTCAGCCCCGAGCTCACGGCTCTGCTCTACCTCGTCGCGGCCGTCTGCTTCATCCTCGCCCTCAAGGGCCTCGGCTCGCCGAAGACCGCCCGTCGTGGCAACCTCATCGGCGCGTTCGGCGCCGTGCTCGCCATGGTCGTGGTGTTCCTCTCGACCGAGCTCGACAACCTCGCCCTGATCCTCGGCGTGATCGCCGTCGGCACGGTCATCGCCGTGCCCGCGTCTCGCATGGTCAAGATGACGCAGATGCCGCAGCTCGTCGCCCTGTTCAACGGCGTCGGCGGCGGTGCGGCGGCACTCGTCGCCCTTCTCGAACTCGAGGTGAGCACGACCATCGGGGCGTTCATCGCTGTGGCGTTCACGCTGCTCGTGGGCTCGATCTCGTTCTCGGGCTCGGTCATCACCTTCCTCAAGCTGCAAGAGCTCATGCCGACGCGACCGATCGTGTTTGCCGGCCAGGCGCTTGTCATCGTGCTGCTGCTCGTCGTCGGCCTCGCGAGCGCGGTCATCATCGTGCTCGACGACGCCGTGCTCGCCGGCCTCGGCCTCGCGGGGGTCAAGACGATCGCGGCCATCGTGGCTTTGCTCGTCGGCCTCGTGCTCGGCGTGCTGCTCGTGCTGCCGGTCGGCGGTGCCGATGTGCCCATCGTCATCTCGCTGCTCAATGCGGGCACGGGCCTTGCCGTGGCCGCCTCGGGTCTCGTGCTCAGCAACACGCTGCTGCTCGTCGCGGGCACCCTCGTGGGAGCATCCGGCTCGATCCTCACGCGCGAGATGGCGAAGGCCATGGGGCGCAGCGTCACGGGCACGCTCTTCGGGGCGTTCCGCGGCGGGTCGACGGCCGGCTCTACCGCCGTGAGCGATCGACCCGTGCGGTCGTCGAGTGCAGAAGACGTGGCCATCCTGCTCGGCTACGCCCAACGCGTCATCGTCGTGCCGGGCTACGGCCTCGCGGTCGCGCAGGCGCAGCACACGATGGCCGAGCTCGCCACCACGCTTGAGGCGAAGGGCATCGAGGTCGTGTTCGGCATCCACCCCGTCGCGGGCCGCATGCCCGGCCACATGAACGTGCTGCTCGCCGAAGCGAACGTGCCCTACGAGGTGCTTGCCGAGATGGACGAGGTGAACCCGCAGTTCAAGAATGCCGACGTCGCGCTCGTCGTGGGCGCCAACGACGTCGTCAACCCCGCAGCCAAGACGAGCCCCGGCTCACCGATCTTCGGCATGCCGATTCTCGATGTTGCTGCGGCCCGGCAAGTGGTCTTTCTCAAGCGCTCGATGCGGCCCGGCTTCGCAGGCATCGAGAACGACCTGCTCTACGAACCTCAGACAACGCTGCTGTTCGGCGACGCGAAAGACTCGCTCACGAAGGTGCTGACGGCCGTCAAGAACCTGTAGTGACGGTGGTGGTCGGCGCGATCAGACTTTGTCGCGCCAGCTGCCGGCCGGCTCGTCGTCGCCCTCGACGATGTCGATCTCGCTGGTCTCGAGGGCGGGCAGCGAGATGGTCTCGGTCGGCGGAGCGATGACTGTCGCCTCGTCGCGACGGTGCCGCAGCACCGTGTCGATGTACGAGCTCAGCGCTTCGGCGAGCGGGATCGACCGCGCCTCGTTCTGCGACAGGTACCAGCGGTGCTCGAGCAGCTGGTGGAACATCTCCGGCGTCTCGAGCTTGCCGCGCAAGTCTTTCGGAATCGCGCGCACCACGGGTTCGAACACGCGCGCGAGCCACTCGTGGGCCACCTCTTCTTCGTCCATCTCCCTGCCGGGGTAGGTGGATGCCGCATAGGCGTCGAGGTCGTTGAGCAGGCGGCGGGCCTGATTCTCGCCCGCATCGATGCCGGTCAGGCGGATGAGTCGGCGGGTGTGGTGCCCGGCGTCGACGACCTTCGGGCGGATGCGCACCTCGGTACTCGCGCCGTCGGTGGTGATCGCGAGCTCTTCGATGTCGAAGCCGAGAGCGTTGAGCCGCTCGACGCGCTGGTTGATGCGCCAGCGCTCCGACCGGTCGAACGACTCCCAGCCGGTGAGCTCCTTCCACAGCGAGCGGTACGACTCGATGATGCCGTTGCTCGTCTCGATCGCGTCGACGCTCTCGTCGAGGCGCCCGCCGGCCTCCAGGTCGAGCAGCTCGCCGGCGATGTTGACCCGCGCGATCTCGAGGTCGTTCTCGCGCTGCCCGTTCGAGAGCCCGCCCTCATAGAGCTGGCCGGTCTCGGCGTCGACGAGGTAGGCGGCGAACGCTCCCGCGTCGCGGCGGAAGAGCGTGTTCGAGAGCGACACGTCGCCCCAGAAGAAGCCGATGATGTGTAGGCGCACGAGCAGCAGAGCGAGAGCATCCACCAGCCGCGTCGCCGTGTCGGGTCGCAGGGTCTGCGAATAGAGCGCGCGGTAGGGCAGCGAGAAACGCAGGTGCCGCGTGACGAGCACGGGCAGAAGGTCTTCGCCTTCGGCACTCACGCGCCCGGTGATCACCGCCACCGGCTCGACGCACGGAATATCGAGCCGCTGCAGCGTGCGCAGCATGTCGTACTCGCGGCGCGCCATCTCTTCGGTGGTCTCCTTCACCGCGACGACGAAGTCGCTCATGTGCACGAAGCGCACGAGGTGACGCGAGATGCCCTTGGGCAACGATGCGATCGAGTCGTCGGGCCAGAGCTCGAGCGGCAGGTGCCAGGGCAGGTCGAGCAGGGCCGTATCGGTCACGGCCGAGGTGATGTTCAGCGAGGCGCTCATGGGGCGTGCTCCTCTCGACGACAGTGGAACGGGATGCGCAGAGGGCGGGTGCGCTGGATCAGCACACCCGCCCTCTGACGCAGAACGGCCGAAGAGCCTCAGCTCTTGACGGGCTCCTTGTTGAGGCGCAGGCCCGACGCCGTGTCGAACACGTGCACGTGCTTCGGCTCAGGCGTGATGTAGACGGTGTCGCCGCTGTGCGGGTGCACGCGGCCGTCGACGCGGGCGACGATGTCGACGCGCTGGCCGGCGACCTCGGTGTTGCCGTAGAGGTAGCCGTCGGCGCCGAGCTCTTCGACGATGTCGACCGTGACCGGCAGGCCCTCACCGCTCGTCTTGACGATCATGTCTTCAGGGCGCACGCCGACCGTGACGATCTTCTCGCTCGTCGACGAGAGCACGTCGCGCGCGACCGGAGCGATTGCGGTGCCGAACTTCACGCCGCCGTCGCCGACCTCGGCCGGGAACAGGTTCATCGCGGGTGAGCCGATGAAGCCTGCCACGAAGACGTTGTTCGGGGTCTCGTACAGGTCGCGCGGGGTGCCGACCTGCTGCAGGATTCCGTCTTTCAGCACGCAGATGCGGTCGCCCATCGTGAGGGCCTCGGTCTGGTCGTGGGTGACGTAGACCGTCGTGACGCCGAGGCGGCGCTGCAGCGAGGCGATCTGGGTGCGCGTCTGCACGCGTAGCTTGGCGTCGAGGTTCGACAGCGGCTCGTCCATGAGGAACACCTGGGGCTGACGCACGATGGCGCGGCCCATGGCGACGCGCTGACGCTGGCCGCCCGAGAGCGCCTTCGGCTTGCGGTCGAGGTAGGGCTCGAGGTCGAGCAGCTTGGCAGCCTCGAGCACGCGGGTGGCGCGCTCGTCTTTGTTGATGCCGGCGATCTTGAGCGCGAAGCCCATGTTCTCGGCAACGGTCATGTGCGGGTAGAGCGCGTAGTTCTGAAAGACCATGGCAATGTCGCGGTCTTTCGGCGGCACGTCGGTGACGTTGCGCTCGCCGATGAAGATGTCGCCGGAGTTCACCTCTTCGAGGCCTGCGAGCATGCGCAGCGACGTCGACTTTCCGCAGCCCGAGGGGCCGACGAGAACGAGGAACTCTCCGTCGCCCACGTGCAGGTCGAGAGCGTCGACCGCGGGAACAGTGGAACCCGGGTAGAGGCGGGTGGCTTTGTCGAACGTGACAGTGGCCATAGTGATCTTCTCCTTCACCGGCAGGTACGTGCCGGACGATCCGTAGTGAATGGATATGCCGAAAGGCAGAATGCGCGTCGTCGAGCATCCGCTGTCAGTATGCCACCCTGCGCCGCCGCACGCCGAACCGGCCATCAATCGACGGCCGTTGAGCAAGCACCGTGGAGGCCGCTCAAAGCGGCGCCGGGTAAGATTCTGCGGGGCGCTGCGGGCGCCCATAATCGTGTCGGGCCGAAACTGCACCCGTCTGAATGGGGTTCCATGAGCGACAACTGGTCGGCGAGCGCGCGCCCGTCGAAGAACGAACGGCGCGCTGAAGCTCGCGAGAAGGCGCGTCAACTGCGCCAGGAGCAGCAGAAGAAAGAGCGGCGCACGAGACTGCTGCTGCAGGGCGGTGTCGCCCTCGCCGCGGTTGCCATCATCGCCGTGATCGCTCTCGTGCTCGTCAACTCGGTGCGCCCCGAGGGTCCGGGCCCGCGCAACATGGCGAGCGACGGCATCCGCATTGGCGAGGGCCTCGTCGCCGTGCCGACTCCAGCGCTGGCCCCCGGAGATCGACCGGTCACCTCCGAGGCCAACCCTCCCGGCGTCGTCGACATTCAGATCTTCGTCGACTACCTCTGCCCGATCTGCGGAGAGTTCGAGGCCGAGAACGGCGAGCTCATCCGCACGCTCGTCGAGTCGGGGGCGGCGACCGTCGAGTACCGGCCCATCGCGATTCTCACCAACATGTCGGCCGGCACGCAGTACTCGCTGCGCGCCGCGAACGCGGCAGCGTGCGTCGCCAACTACGACCCCGATTCGTTCTTCGACGTCAACGAAGCGCTCTTCGTCGCGCAGCCCGAAGAGGGCTCGCCCGGTCTCGATGACGCCGAATTGCTCGAAGTCATCCAGTCGGCCGGGGCGACCTCTTCGCAGCTCGAGCAGTGCATCGCCGATCGCACCTTCCGGTCGTGGGTGCAGGCCGCGACCGATCGCGCCGTGACCGGGCCGCTGGCGATTCGTGATGCTGAGGTCGAGGCGATTCCCGGCACGCCGACTGTGCTCGTCAACGGCAAGGTCTTCGAATACCGGTTCCCCTTCGAGCAGAGCGAGTTCTCGCAGTTCGTGCTGCAAGCAGCCGGCGACGAGTTCTCGACCAACCCGACCCCTTCGCCGACTCCGACCCCGAGCCCGTAGCGGCGGTACTCTGACACGGGGCATGCAGCCCCGGAGCCCCTTCGGGCTCGGCCGGCTTGGCGCAACTGGTAGCGCACCCGACTTGTAATCGGGCGGTTGGGAGTTCGAGTCTCCCAGTCGGCACTGTTCGCGACGCGATGCGTCGCGGAGTTCGAGTCTCCCAGTCGGCACTCCGCACTCCGCTTATCTCTACCCTTCAGCTTCTGCGTAGGCCCGAGCTGCTCCCAGGGTCACGACGCACTGCGTCGTGACCCCCCTTCGGGGGGGAGAAATGCCTGGTCGCACCCCCCATTCGCGTCACATTCGTTCGCTTTTCGAGCACCCTCTGTTGGTGGACTCGACCCCCCGGGCATAGCGTGAAACCAGCGGCTGGGGGGCCGCAAGCTCGCCGACCATGGGGGGAGGGCAAACGTGATGCACTCGACGCATCGAGAGCGCGAGAGCGAGGTCATCGACCTCGGCAGCGCGGTCACTGTGATGACCCTCGCGTCGGCGATCCTGCTCGCCGTGATCGTCGCCCTCGGGGCCGTGACGGTCGCGCCGGCCGGCGCGCAATCGGCGGGGGCCAACCAGGCTGTCGCGCCGAGCGCCACGAGCGAGCCCGCACCGACGGTGCTCTCAGAGCAACCAGCATCCAGCACTGAGCCGGTCGACGGCCAGGCCAGTCCAGAGCCCTCGGCGACGGGCCGCGCTGACGGCGCCCCCGCACCCGTCTCGCCTGGAGCCGCTGGCGTTTCCTCGATCCAGCGTCCTCAGCCCAGCACTCCGGTAGCGCCGTTCGCCGCGCAGCCCGCACCTTTCGGCACGCCGAGCGCGACTCCGAGCCCGACAAGCCCGTCGTGCCCCGCCGCGATCACCGGCCAGACCGCCGGAGCGCCCGGCGTGCTCTCGCCTCTCGGCGTCGGCGGCACCACGAGCGAAGATCTGCAGTCGTTCGCCGAGGGCTACAACGCGATTCGGGTGGCGAACTGCCTGGCGCCCGTGCCGTTCGCGAACATCCGCTACGACAGCTGCATGGAGCAGCGTCTGTTCTGGATGGCGGAAGACCCGAGCACTGACCCGATGAGCGCGTGGGGCCACATCGGCTCACAGCGCTCTGACGGGCTGCCGAGCGTCGGGTGCGACGGCAACCTGGCCGGAGGCAGCAACAACACCGGGGCGAGTGTGGCGCAGAAGTGGTGGGACTCGACGGGGCACCGCACGTCGCTGTACAAGCCGACCTACACGGGCAGCACCGCCAACGTCTGCATTCTTTTTGCCACCACTCACGGTGGTGTTCCGAATGAACCGTATGCCTTCATGCGAGCGGCCGCTCGCTGGACGACCTGTTGAACAACTAGTACGGCGCTCCGGGGGGAGCTATGAGACCGGGGGGCCTCACGATGCTGCGCACGACCACTACTCTGACGACGCTTGCCGCCGCGCTGCTCGTCGCCGCGACCGTGTCGACCGGTGCGCTCGCGGCCGGCGGCGGAGTCGACCCGGCGGGGTCGACGAGCGCGCTTGCGCACGAAGCCCCGTCGGCACCGGCCCCGCTGGAGCCGCAGCAGACGACCGAATCGATCGACGGACCGACTCCGCAAGCCACGCACCTCGTGCCGACGGCGGAGGCGACCCCAGCCTCAGAAACCGAGCGATCGGCCGTGTCGACGGCGGTGACCGAGTCCACGACGACCACCACGGCCGCGCGGCCGCAGCCGACGACCCCCACGGCGCCGCTGGCAGCGCAGCCGGCACCGTTCGGCTCGGCGAGCCCGGCGCCGAGCACTCCCGCCTGCGCGACCGCGATCACGGGCACGACGCCGGGTGCGCCGAGCCGCACGTCGCCGTTGGGGGTGGCGGGTACGACCAGTGCAGACCTGCAGCTCTTCGCCGTCACCTACAACGCGATTCGCGTCGCGAACTGCCTGGCGCCCGTGCCCTTCGCGAACATCCGTTACGACAGCTGCATGGAAGACCGCCTGTTCTGGATGGCCGAAGACCCGAGCCCTGACCCGATGAGCGCGTGGGGCCACATCGGTTCGCAGCGTTCTGACGGGCTGCCGAGTGTCGGGTGCGACGGCAACCTCGCCGGCGGCCTCAGCAACGACGGCGCGATCGTGGCGCAGAAGTGGTGGGACTCGACGGGCCACCGCACGTCGCTCTACAAGCCGACCTTCGCCGGCAGCACCGCCCGCGTCTGCATCATGTTCGCAATGACGCACGGCGGCGTGCCCGACGAGCCGTACTCGTTCACACGCAGCGCCGCACGCTGGGTCGACTGCTGACCCGCGCTGGCTAGGCTGGCTCGCGCGGGCGCCAGGTCGGCGGCCGCAGAGAGGCCGACCGTGGAGTCGACACTGCGCTGGGGAATCCTGGCGACCGGGCACATCGCACGCACCTTCGCCGGCGACCTGCGCGATGCGGGCATCACCATGGCCGCGGTCGGGTCGCGTGCGCCCGGAGCGGCCGAGGCGTTCGCGGCCGAGTTCGGCATCCCGACCGCGCATGGCAGCTATGAGCAGCTCGTCGCCGACCCCAACGTCGATGTCATTTACGTCGCCACCCCGCACCCGATGCACCTGTCGAGCGCGCTACTCGCGATCGAGGCGGGCAAACACGTGCTCGTCGAGAAGCCCTTCACGATCTCGCAGCCTCAGGCGCGCACCATCGCCGACCGGGCCGCCGCACACGGCGTCGTGGCGATGGAGGCGATGTGGACTCGCTACCTGCCGCACATGGTGCGCCTGCGAGAACTGATCGCCGACGGCGCGATCGGGGATGTTCGCACGGTGATCGCGGACCACACCCAGTCTCTGCCCACCGACCCCACCCATCGGCTGCAGAACCCTGCGCTCGGCGGGGGCGCGCTGCTCGACCTCGGCATCTACCCGGTTTCGTTCGCGGTCGACGTGCTCGGCCTGCCGACGGAGGTTCAGGCGCACGCGACCATGACGCCGACCGGCGTCGATCGGCAGACGGCCATGGTGTTCGTGCACGAGGGCGGTCGGCAGTCGGTGCTGCACTGCGCACTCGACACCGCGGGGTCGAACCGGGCCGTGGTGCTCGGCACGACCGGGGCGATCGAGATCGACCGGGTCTGGTACACGCCCACCTCCTTCACGCTCTACGACCGTGACTGGAACCCGGTCGAGCGGTTCGACCAGCCTGTCGCGACACGCGGCATGCACTTTCAGGCACTCGAGCTCGAGCGGCGCGTGCGCGGCGGCGAGCCCTCGAGTCTGCCGATCGACGAGACGGTTGCGATCATGGGCGTGCTCGACGAGGTGCGACGGCTCATCGGTCTGGAGTATCCGCAGCAGTAGCGCCCGGGTGCGTCTCGGTCTTGGCTCGGTATCATGTGCGAATGACTGAGCCCGAGCAGCCCCTCAGCCGACGCGCGGCGCGCGAGGCCGAAGCGGCGTCGCGACGGCGAGGCGGCAAGAGCGAGCGATCGGCGGCTTCGCCGGCCGAGCCGCCGACCGAGCCGCCGACCGAGTTGCTCAGTTCTGCCGATGCGCCCACTACGGCGCTGGGTGCCGCCGCGCCGACGGTGGCGCTCAACGCGCCCGCTGCGCCCACCGAGGTTCTGAGTGCGTCGGACACCGCCGGCGAGCACACCGATGATGCGAAACCTGCCACGGGCATCGGAGCGTTTGTGCGCAAGCACCCCCGTGCCGTTCTGACGACCGCTCTCTCTGTCGCCTTCCTGCTGCTCGGTTCTGGTGCGGTGTTCGCGGGTATCGCTGTGGGCTCTGCGCAGGCCGCTCCCGTGCCGGTGCCGACCGTGACCGAAACGCCCGAACCCGACCCGCGCCCACTGCCGGGCACGATCGCTGACCCGAGCCGTCTGCGCACGTGCTCAGTGCAGTCGATCGCGGCCGACGCGCGACTCGTCGAGTTCTTCGGCTCGGTCGTCAACGCGACGACCGGTGAAGTGCTGTGGGATCGCAGGGCAGACAGTCCGCAGCGCACCGGCAGCGTGCTCAAGGTGATCACGGCGGCGGCGGCGCTCGCCGCACTGGGCCCTGATCACCGCATGACGACGCGCGTCGTCTCGGGCTCAACTCCGGGCACCGTCGTGCTCGTGGGGGGCGGCGACGCCACACTGAGCCGTGTGCCCGCGGGGCAGGAGAGCATCTACCGAGGTGCCCCAAAGCTCGCCGACCTGGCGGCGCAGACCGTGGCCGCGTACGCCGCGGCGAACCCGGAAGCCCCAGAGATCACGAATCTCGTGCTCGATTCGACGTTCTGGAACCCGGCTGACAATTGGCACTCGACGTGGAACCGCGATCGCATCTCCGCGGGGTACCAGGCTCCTGCCACGGCGCTCATGGTCGATGGCGACCGCAACGATCCGCGAGCGCAGACCAGTGCTCGATCGTCTGATCCCATCGCGCGAGCGGGCCAGTGGTTCGCCGCGGCGCTCGCCGACGCCGGTAACCCCGGCGGCACCCCGTCGATCAGCACGGGGGCGGCCGTCGGCGGCACCCTGCTCGGTCAAGTGCAGTCGCAGCCCGTGAGCACGCTCATCGGGCAGATGCTGCCCAACAGCGACAACACACTGGGTGAGATGCTCGCGCGCGCCGTCTCGAAAGAGATCGGCCTTGACGGCTCGACTGCGTCGCTCACGCAGGCCATCACGGGCGCACTAAACACCTACGGTGTTCCGACCGATGGCCTCATCATCAAAGACGGCTCAGGGCTCGCGACCGACAACGCGGTGCCCGCGCGCTACATGGCTCAGCTGTTCGCCGTCATCAACGCGCGCGGCAACAATCTCGGCATCATCATGGATGCTCTTCCGGTCGCCGGGCAGAGCGGCACGCTCGCCAGCCGCTTCACCGGCTCGAATGCGGTCGCCCGCGGCAACGTGACCGCGAAGACCGGCTGGCTGCGGTCGGCCTACTCGCTCTCGGGAGTGATCAGGGCCGCTGACGGCACGGCGCTCACCTTTGCGTTCTACTCGGTGCGCGACGGTATTCCCGAGTCGGCGAAAGCCGCACAAGACACGCTCGCCGCGGCAATCTTCACCTGCGGCGACAACCTCTCGAACAACTGACCCCGCTCGGCAACGGAGGCGACATGGCTCGCGCGCTCTTCATCATCGACGTGCAAAACGACTTCACGGAGGGTGGTGCACTCGGCGTGGAGGGGGGCGCCGCCGTGGCCTCGGCGATCACAGAGCACGTGCGCGAGCATCCCGAAGACTACGACGTCGTGATCGCGTCACGCGACTGGCACGACCCCGACAACGACAACGGCGGTCACTTCGCCCTCGAAGGCGACCCCGACTTCGTGGCGACGTGGCCGCAGCACTGCATGGCGGGCACCGACGGGGCCGAGTATCACCCGTCGATCGATACCGGACTCATCGATATCCACGTGCGCAAGGGTCAAGGTGTTCCGGCGTACTCGATCTTCGAGGGCACCACCGACGACGGGCGCGGCATCGTGACGGCACTCGACGAGCTCGGCGTGACCGAAGTTGACGTCGTCGGCATCGCGACCGACTACTGCGTGCGCGCCTCGGCTCTCGATGCTCTCGCTGCGGGTCGGCGGGTGCGCGTGCTCAGCGACCTTGTCGCGGGGGTCGCCCCCGAGTCGAGCGAGGCGGCGCTGCGCGAACTCGCCGCCGCCGGTGCGACGGTCGAGCCTGCCACCGCCTGAGCTGCCCGTCTCAGACGAGCAGCTGGTGCTTCGCGAGGTCGCGATAGAGCGGCACGTCGCGCACGAGCTCACTGTGCGTGCCGACGCCGACGACCTGCCCGTGGTCGAGCACGACGATCTGATCGCTGTCGACGACGGTCGAGAGCCGGTGAGCGATGACGATGAGGGTTCGGTCTTCGGCGACGGCGTCGATCGCCTCACGCATGCGCTGCTCGTTGACGCCGTCGAGCGATGACGTCGACTCGTCGAGCAGCAGAATGGGCGGTGCGGCGAGCAGCGCTCGGGCGATCGCGAGGCGCTGGCGCTCGCCGCCCGAGAGCATCACGCCGTCTTCGCCGACCTGGGCGTCGAGCCCGCGCTCGTCGCGGTCGAGCACCTCGCCGAGGTTGACGCTGCGCAGCACGGCCGCGCACTGCTCGTCGGTCGCGCCGGGCGTGCCGAGCAGCAGGTTGTCGCGCAGCGTGCCGGCGAGCACGGGAGCATCTTGCTCGACGTAGCCGATCTGGCCGCGCAGCGCGTCGCGCTCGAGCGCTCTGATGTCGGTGCCGCCCATGCGGATCACGCCCTCGGTCGGGTCGTAGAACCGCTCGATGAGCGAGAGCACCGTGCTCTTGCCGGCGCCGCTCGGCCCGACGAGCGCGGTGCGCGAGCCCACCGGCACGCTGAACGTCACGCCGCGAAGCACAGTCTTGTCGCGCACCTCGTCGCCCACGACCTCGGCCACGAGCTTCTCGGCCTCGGTGCGGTGCGCCGACTCGGGGTAGCTGAAGTGCACGTTCTCGAAGGTGATCGCCGCCGCGTCGACGGTCGCGGCCGCGGGCACGACGGTGGCATCGCCCTCGGTCTCGCTCGGCAGCGCGATGATCTCTTGAATGCGACCGAGCGCGCCGAGAGCCGCATTGACGCTCGTGATGGCGCCGAACGCCTGCCCGAGCGGGCCGATGAGCAGGAACAGAAACAGGATGAACGCCACGAGATCGGCGACCCCGATGGCCCCGGAAGCGACTCGGAAGCCGCCGACCCCGAGCACGACCAAGAACGACACCTGCAGGGCGATCGATGAGATCGGCACGACGAGGGCTGAGATCTTCGCGACCTTGATGCCCTGCTCCCACGCGCCGACGGCGTTCTGCTCGACGATGGCGATCTCGCGCTCGGTCGCCGTGGCCGCGCGCACGGTGCGCACCGACGAGATCGATCGCTCGACGGCCGCGGCGAGGTCGCCGACCTTCTCCTGCGCCTTGCGACTGGCGATGCGGATGCGCTGCGACAGCACCACGACCGTGACCACCGACACGGCGATGACGAGCACGGTCAAGCCGAGCAAGGTCGGGTCGATGATGATCATGGCGATGAGCGCGCCGATGAACGTGAGGCTGCCGCCGATCGCCTCGACGAGCCCCTGCGTGAGCACGGCCCGCAGCAGTGTGGTGTCGCTGCCGACGCGGCTGACGAGGTCGCCCGTGCGGCGCTGGTCGAACTCGCTGATCGGCAGGTGCAGCATGCGGCGCACGAGCGCGCGGCGGCTTGAGAGCACGACGCCCTCGCCCGTGCGCTGCAGCAGGTAGTGGCCGAAGCCGCTCAGCAGCGCCCCGACGACGACGAGCGCCACGAGCACAGCGACGAGGGGCCCGAGGTCGCCGTCGTTCTCGACGACTGTGATGACCTGGCTGACCAGCAAGGGCTGCGCGAGAGACGCGGCGGCCCCCAGCACGCTGATCACGATGACCCAGCCGAGCACCACGCGGTGCTCGAGCAGGTAGGGCAGCAGCTGGCCGAAAGTGGCGCGTGGACCGTCGTCGACAGGGCGGCCGAAGCGGCGGCGGGGTGCGTCGGTCGTAGTGCTCATGCGTCGTCAGCTCCCGTCGTGCGCGCGTCGGCGCTCGACCAGTCTGCCTGAGCACATCCCTGCGCATCCGCGTGTTCGCTGAGGGGTGATCGTTCGTGACCGAACATCGGGTCTAGGCTTTTCTCTCGTGCCCCAGCCCGTCATCACCGCGAGCCAGCTGACCAAGACTTATGGCGACTTCACGGCCGTCGACGCCATCGATTTCGAAGTCGCTCCTGGCGAGTCGTTCGGCCTGCTCGGCCCCAACGGCGCGGGCAAGTCGACGACCATGCGCATGGTCGGGGCGGTGTCAACGCGGACGAGTGGTGACTTGAGCATCCTGGGCCTCGATCCGAACCAGCATGGCCCCGACATCCGCTCGCAGCTGGGAGTCGTGCCGCAGCAAGACAACCTCGATCAAGAGCTGCGCGTGCGCGACAACCTTCTCGTCTACGGCCGCTACTTCGGCCTACCGCGCGCGGTTGTCGCCGAACGGGCGGATGCTCTTCTCGAGTTCGCGCAGCTCTCAGACCGCCGCAAGTCGAAGGTTGACGACCTCTCGGGCGGTATGAAGCGCCGCCTGACGATCGCGCGCGCGCTCATCAACGAGCCACGCATCCTGCTGCTCGACGAGCCGACCACCGGGCTCGACCCGCAAGCGCGGCACATTCTCTGGGACCGCCTTTTCCGCCTCAAGGAGCAGGGCACGACGCTCGTGCTCACCACCCACTACATGGACGAGGCCGAGCAGCTGTGCGACCGCCTCGTGGTCATCGACAAAGGCCGCATCATGGCCGAGGGCTCGCCGGCCGCGCTGATTCGCGAGCACTCGAGCAAAGAGGTGCTCGAAGTGCGCTTCGGCAGCGACAAGAACGCCGAGATCGCGGAGAGCATCCGCGACATCGGCGAGCGGCACGAAGTGCTGCCCGACCGCATTCTCATCTACACGGGCAACGGCGAGGCCGAGCTCGAGCAGATCACGCAGCGCGGCCTGCAACCGATCACCTCGCTCGTGCGCCGATCGAGCCTCGAAGACGTCTTCCTTCGCCTCACCGGCCGGAGCCTCATCGAATGACGGTTCAGACAACTCGAGAAGATACGGCGCGGGCCATCGCCGGCGGCGTCGCCCCGCGACGCTGGGGCTCGTGGTACATCGCCGAGCACCGCATCCGCGCCATGAAGGGCTATGCGGGCGACGCGATCTTCCAGAGCTTCGGCAACCCGCTCATCTACCTCTTCGCTCTCGGGGTGGGGCTCGCGAGCCTCGTGCCGCAGGGTGTCGGCGGGGTCACCTACCTGCAGTTCGTCGCGCCCGCCCTCATGGCGACTGCGGCCATGACGGTCGCCGCCAACGAGACGAGCTACCCCGTGCTCATGGGCTTCAAGTGGAACCCCATCTTCTTCGGCATGAACGCCTCGCCCATCACGGGGGCGCAGATCGTCAACGGCATGATGATTCAGATCGCGCTGCGCGCCGTCGTCACCGTGGCGATCTACTTCGGCGTCATCGTGCTGTTCGGCGGAGTGCCCGCGGCGACCGGCTGGCTCGCGATTGGTGCGGCCACGCTGACCGGCATGGCCATCGGCGTCGTCATCTCGAGCTACACCTCGACGATCACCGAAGACCGCGGCCAGATGGCGATGCTGCAGCGCTTCGGCATCACCCCGCTGTTCCTCTTCTCGGGCACCTTCTTCCCGCTCGAGCAGCTGCCGATCTACCTGCAGCCCATCGGCTGGATCTCACCGCTCTGGCACGGCACCGAGCTCGGCCGTGTCGCGACCTATGGCCTCGATGAGCCGATCTGGCTCACCGTCACCCACGTGGGCTACCTCGCGACCCTGTTCATCGTCGGGCTCTGGGCGACCCGCAAGCACTTCACGACGAGGTTGAACAAGTGAGCACGGCGACGGCCTCAGAGCAGGGCGCCCTGCAGCCGCGCCGCAGTGCTTTGTACGCCGGCAATACCGGGGCGGTCATCCATCGTGGCCTGCTCGCGACCCGCAGCACCAACTACCTCGTCGTGCTCAGCGGGTTCTTCGAGCCGGTGTTCTACCTGCTCTCGCTCGGCATCGGCTTCGGCGCCCTCGTCGGCTCGGTGCAGACCTCGACCGGCCAGGAGGTGTCGTACGCGGCGTTCATCGCCCCGGCGCTGCTCGCCGTCTCGGCCATGAACGGCGCCGTCTACGACTCGACCTGGAACGTCTTCTTCAAGCTCAACTACTCGAAGCTCTATCAGGGGATGCTCACGACCTCGCTCGGCCCGCTCGACGTGGCCCTCGGCGAGATCTTCTTGGCCCTGCTGCGCGGCGCGATGTATGCCGTCGGCTTCATGGTCATCATGCAGGCCTTCGGGCTCAACCTGGCCTGGACGGCGCTGCTGGCCCTGCCGGCCGTGCTGCTCATCGCGTTCGGATTCGCGAGCCTCGGCATGGCGATCACGAGCTACATGAAGACCTTCCAGCAGATCGAGTGGGTCACGTTCATCATGCTGCCGATGTTCTTGTTCTCGGCGACGTTCTACCCCATCACGGTCTACCCCGAAGCGATTCAGTGGGTCATTCAGGCGCTGCCGCTGTGGCACGCCGTCGAGCTCGTGCGCGGGCTCACGACGGGGGCGCTGAGCGCGATGATGTTCGTGCACATCGGCTACTACCTCGTCATGATCGCGATCGGCATCGTCTTCACGACGAGCCGGTTGCGCGCGCTGTTCTTGAAGTAGCTAGGCGCGAATGGCCTGCAGCACGCGGGCGGTCGCGAGCGCGGCCTCGGCGGCCTCGGCGCCCTTGTCTTCGTGCGACCCGGGCAGCCCGGCACGGTCGAGGCCCTGGGCCTCGTCGTCGAGCGTGAGCACGCCGAATCCGACGGGCTTGCCGGTGTCGAGCGCGACCCGCGTGAGGCCGTCGGTCGCGGCGGCGCTCACGTACTCGAAGTGAGGTGTGCCGCCCCGGATGATCACGCCGAGCGCGACCACGGCATCCGCCCCCTGCTCGAGTGCGGCCTTGCTCACCACGGGCAGTTCGAACGAGCCCGGCACGGCGTACTCGACGATGGTTGCTCCGGCCGCCTCGAGCACGCGCCGGGCGCCCGCCTTGAGGCCCTCGCTGATCTCGGTGTGCCACTGGCCGGCGACGAGGGCCACCGTGAGGCCCGTGCCGTCGATGTCGAGAGTGGGGGATCCGGCGCCGCTCATGCAGACTTTCCTTCCAGCGTGGTGAACACGGGTGCGCTCGTGATGCTATCGGGCAGGCGGTGGCCCATGCGGTCGCGCTTGGCGTTGAGGTAGCCCTCGTTGTCGCTGCCGACGCCGACGACGAGCGGCACGAGCGACGTGACCGTCATTCCGTACTCGACGAGCTGGCGCTGCTTCTCGGGGTTGTTGGTGAGCAAGCGCACGCTGCTGACGCCGAGGTCGCGCAACATGTCGACGGCGGCCTCGTAGTCTCGCGCGTCGGCGGGCAAGCCCAGCGCGAGGTTAGCGTCAAGCGTGTCGTACCCGTCTTCTTGCAGGCGGTAGGCCTTGAGCTTGTTGATGAGGCCGATGCCGCGGCCCTCGTGGCCGCGCATGTAGAGCACGGCACCACCCTGGCGCTGGATGACATCGAGCGCCGCGTCGAGCTGCGGCCCGCACTCGCACTTGAGCGAGCCGAAAGCTTCGCCCGTCAGGCACTCGGAGTGCACGCGCACGATCATGTCGTCGTGCGGCATGCCGCTGACGATCGCCACGTGATCGGCGCCCGTCTTGCGGTCGCGGTAGGCGCGCATCGAGAACGGCCCGTGCGAGGTCGGCACCGTGGTCTCGACCTCGAAGCTCACGCTGCTCGGCCTCGAGGGCGGGGCGACGGCCTCGGTCGTCGGGCTGTTCTCGAACGAGCCGGGCGACCCCGCCTCGAGGTAGGCAATGAGGTCGACGATGGTGATGACGACGAGGCCCTCGCTCTGACCGAAGCGAATCAGTTCGGGCAAGCGCATCATGTCGCCGGTCTCGTCGATCACCTCGCCGATCGCGGCGACGGGGCGCAGCCCGGCGAGCCGCATGAGCTCGACGGCGGCCTCGGTGTGACCTGCACGCTCGCGAACGCCCCCCGGCTTGGCGCGCAACGGCACGACGTGGCCGGGCCGGCGCAGGCTCGCGGGCGTCGAGGCGGCATCGCCGAGCACGCGCAGGGTGCGCGCGCGGTCTCCGGCACTAATGCCAGTGGTGAGGCCTTCGGCCGCGTCGACCGTCACGGTGTACGCGGTGCCGCGCGGGTCTTCGTTGTGCATGACCATGAGCGGCAGCTCGAGTCCGTCGGCGATCTCGTCGGTCATCGGCGCGCAGAGGAAGCCGCTCGTGTGGCGGATCGACCACGCCACCCACTCAGGGCTCGCGAGCTGCGCCGAGATGATGACGTCGCCCTCGTTCTCGCGGCTCTCGTCGTCGGCGACGAGCACCGGCCTGCCTGCCCTCAGGGCCTCGAGGGCCTCAGGAATCGTTCCGATGCTCATGAGAGCGTCCTTTCACCATCGTGCTGATCAGCGCTTGCGCCGAATCGCACCAGCCGCGCCACGTGGCGGGCCAGAATGTCGGTCTCGATGTTCGCCGTGCTGCCGACGACCTTGTCGCCGAGCGTCGTCGCGGCGAGCGTCTCAGGAATCAGTGAGACCTCGAACCAGTCGTCGCCCGCGGCGCTGACGGTGAGGCTCACCCCGTCGACCGCGATCGACCCCTTGTCGACGACGAGGGGTGCGTGCGCTGCATCGAGCGAGAACCGCAGCACGCGCCAGTCGCCGTGCTCGCGGCGGTCGAGCACGGTCGTCGTGCCGTCAATGTGGCCTTGCACGATGTGCCCGCCGAGCCGGTCGCCCACCGCGGCGGCGCGCTCGAGGTTGACGGCGTCGCCGATAGCCCACTGCGAGATCGTCGACATCGCGAGGGTCTGGCCCATGACGTCGGCGGTGAACCAGTCGTCGCCCTGATCGGCGACCGTGAGGCACACGCCGTTGACGCTGATCGAGTCGCCGTGCGCGGCGTCGCTGACCGCGAGCGGCCCGTGCACGGTCAGCCGCCCGGCATCGCCGTTCAGCTCCCACCGCACGATGCGGCCCTGTTCTTCGATGAGTCCGGTGAACATGATCAGGCTCCTTCTGCCGGCTGGTGCGGGCGGGCGACGACGAGCAGGTCGTCGCCGAGCGTCTCGATGCGGTGGATGCGCAAACGATGCGCCTCGCCGATCGTGGTGACGCCGAGCTCATCGAGGGCGACGCGCGGCCCGCCGATGAGCATCGGTGCGAGGTAGATCAGCACTTCGTCGACGAGGCCCGCGCGCACGAAGGCTGAGGCGAGCGTCGGGCCGCCCTCGACGAACAAGCGGCGGATTCCCCGTGCGTCGAGGTCGCGCATCCCGGCCTCGAGGTCGCGGTGCCCGAGCTCGATGAGCCCGGCGGGGTGATGGCGCAGTCGAGCGTCGGTGGGCACGGGCGTCGTGCCGAACACGACCGGCACCGGCTGGTGCGCGAGCAGCTCGCCGCCATCGCCGCGCGCGGTGAGGCTCGGGTCGTCGGCGATCACGGTGCCCGTGCCCACCGCGATGGCGTCGTGGGCGGCGCGCTGCTCGTGCACGCGCTGGCGCGAGGCCGTGCCGGTGATCCACTGGCTCGTGCCGTCGGCCGCGGCCGCGCGGCCGTCGAGGCTCGTCGCCCACTTGACGGTCACCCACGGGCGCCCGGTGCGCACGCTCGTCAGCCAGGGCAGCAGCAGTTCGGTCGCCTCATCGGCGAGGAGGCCCCCGATGACCTCGACGCCCGCGGCGCGCAGACGGTCGGCGCCGCCGCCGGCCACGGGGTTGGGGTCGTCAAGCGCATAGACCACGCGGGCGACGCCCGCATCGATGAGCGCCTGCGCGCAGGGGCCCGTGCGACCGGTGTGATTGCAGGGCTCGAGGGTCACGACGGCCGTGAGGCCTCGGGCGTCGGGAATGTGCGAGAGAGCATCCACCTCGGCGTGCGCGGTGCCCGCCCCGCGATGCCAGCCCTGCGCGACCATGGTGCCCGCCGCGTCAAGCAGCACGCAGCCGACCTGGGGGTTGGCGCCGACCGCGGGGCCGTGCGTCGCCAGACTGAGGGCGCGGCGCATCGCTGACTCGAAGCGCTCGGCGACTCCGATGCGGTCATTGCCCGGGCGCGCGTCGGCACGGCTGGTGCCGTGCGGGGCGCTGTCGCTGGTCATCCGGGTCCTCGTTCGATGTCGGGACGTTTCCGGGGTCGCTGCGCTGGCGGCAGGCTGCCGCCAGCGTGCTCCTCCCATCCGGACTCTCACCGTCGGTACCGGAATTCCACCGGTTCCACCGCTGCCGACTTGCGTCGACCTCGGGTCGCGGACTCTCACCGCCGGCTCGGACTTTCACCGACCCCGGAGCACGTACTGCTGTCAGAGTAGTCAACAGGGCCGTCTCTGCAGTATTCCCGAACGTTTGCTGGGAATGGTTCGGGATGCGCGACGCGCCCAGACTGCGTAGCGTCGACAGCGCGTCCGCCACTCGAAGAGGAGCCACTCGTGACCACGCACATCATCGCCATCGACCAGGGCACCACGAGCACGCGCGCCGTGGTCGTCGATCATGCCGGCGCGATCGTCTCGGTCGGTCAGCACCCGCACGAGCAGATCTTTCCCCAGGCGGGCTGGGTCGAGCACGATGCGCACGAGATCTGGATCAACACGCAAGAGGTCATCGGCATGGCGCTCGGCAAGGCCGGTCTGACGCGTCACGACATCGCGGCCATCGGCATCACCAACCAGCGCGAAACGGCCGTCGTCTGGGATCGCGCGACGGGCGACCCGGTCTACAACGCCATCGTCTGGCAAGACACGCGCACGCAGCCGCTCGTCGACGAGCTCGCCGCCGACGGGGGAGTGCGCCGGTTCGCCTCGATAACCGGTCTGCCGCTCGCCACCTACTTCAGTGCCACCAAGATCGCGTGGATTCTCGACAACGTCGACGGCGCTCGTGCCCGCGCTGAGGCGGGCGAGCTCGCCTTCGGCACGATCGACACCTGGCTGCTGTGGAACCTCACGGGCGGCGTCGACGGCGGAGTGCACGCTACTGACGTCACCAACGCCTCGCGCACGCTGCTCATGAACCTCGAGACGCTCGACTGGGACGACTCGCTGCTCGCGGCGTTCGGTGTGCCGCGATCGATGCTGCCCGAGGTGCGCTCGTCGTCTGAGACCTATGGGGTAGCGCGGTCGAGCTCGCTGCTGCGTGAGGTACCCATCGCGGGCATCCTGGGCGATCAGCAGGCGGCCACGTTCGGGCAGACGGCCTTCGACGCCGGCGAGTCGAAGAACACCTACGGCACCGGCAACTTTCTGATCGTGAACACGGGCGAGGAGCGCGTGGCCTCCGACGCTGGGCTGCTCACGACCGTGGCCTACCGGCTCGGTGACGAGCCTGCGCGCTACGCCCTTGAAGGCTCGGTCGCCGTCACCGGATCGCTCGTGCAGTGGCTGCGCGACAACCTGCAGATGCTCTCGTCGTCGGCCGAGGTCGAGACACTCGCCGCCTCGGTCGAAGATTCGGGCGGGGCCGTCATCGTGCCGGCCTTCAGTGGTCTCTTCGCCCCCTACTGGCGACCGGATGCTCGCGGCGCCATCGTCGGACTCACCCGGTTCATCACGCGCGCGCACCTAGCCCGCGCGGCCCTCGAGTCGACGGCCTTCCAATCGCGCGAGGTGTTTGACGTGGCGCAGGCCGCGATCCCCGTGCCGATCAGCGAACTGCGCGTCGACGGCGGCATGACGGCCAACGATTTGCTCATGCAGTTTCAGGCCGACATTTTGGGTATTCCGGTCGTGCGGCCGCGCATCATCGAGACCACCGCGCTCGGCGCGGCCTACGCGGCCGGGCTTGCCGTCGGATTCTGGTCGTCGCGCGACGAGCTGCGCGAGCTGTGGGCCGAAGACCGCCGGTGGCTGCGCGACATGGCCGACGACGAGCGGGCACGCCGCATGCGGGTCTGGCACAAGGCGGTGACCCGCACGTTCGACTGGGTCGACGACGACACGTCGGCCTAGCGTCTTCGCGCCGTTGCAGCAGCCCTCGGTTGCCAGCTCAACTCTCGGGCGGGTGTGTTCGCAACTCATGCTCAGCGGCACGATGTGACCCAGTGACCCAGCACATGGGCCCGTTCAGCCTGAGTTGCGAACGGCCTCTCCGCCACAAGTCGCTGGGCAGCGCCAGTTTTCGGCAGTTCTTCGCGAGCGCGAGGTGGTCTCGGTCACAGCGGGCACAGTGCGGCGATGGATGCCCTCACCGTGTTTGCACGCCACTCGACACTGTGCCTGAGACGACGTGAGTTGCTCCTCGCTGGGGTCTCGCCCCGATCCATTGCGGCGGCGGTACACGCCAGAGTCATCATCCGCGCCCGCCGTGGTGTGTACTGCCCGGCGAGCGCGCCGCGACACGTTGTCCGTGCCCTTCGCGTGGGCGGTCTCGCCGCCTGCACCACGGCCGCGGAGAGTTATGGGCTGTGGGTGCCCGAGCAGCGGATCACCGAGGTCTGGCTACCGCGCCAAGCGTCTCGGCTGCGGGCACCCGATAACCGTCGTGTTCCTCTCGCTCACGCCGATCGCTCTCGGCTCCGCACGCACTGGCATCCGCTGAACGACCCTGGCGCAGCCGATTCGTGGCGGGTGGGGGCGTTCGACGCGGTCGCGCAGTGCGTGGGTTGCCTACCGCGCGATGTCGCCATCGCCGTGCTCGACAGCGCCCTGCGAACGGGAGCGATCGGAGCACACGAGCTCACCGCCCTCGAAGTGGTGGTGCCCGCACGCCGGCGGGGATGGGTGAACTTGGCCGACGGGCGGGCGGGTTCCGGCACCGAGTCGCTCGTTCGACTCGCTCTACAACACGCTGGACTACGGGTCACGCCGCAGGTGTGGATTGCTGGTGTGGGAAGAGTGGACTTGCTGGTCGGTACACGTGTCGTCGTGGAGGTCGACAGCGAGAAGTGGCACTCGACTCCCGAGCAACGAGCCGAAGACTCCCGCCGTGACCTGGAGTTGATTCGGCTCGGGTATGTGGTGGTGCGAGTGCGTTATGGCCAGGCCTTCCGGCCAGATGAGGTGGTCACCGCCGTCCTGCGTGCGGTGCGAACGAGCCGCTCGGTTACAGCGGCTCTGCGCCATCGGCGTTCATAACTCAGGCTGAGTGCTCAGTTGTGCGGGAGTACTCGCGCACATTGCCTCGCACAACCTGAATTGCGAACGGAGGCGCGACTATCGGGCGAGCAGACCGGGCAGCGCGAGCAGGCTCGGGATTCTCGGCACGTCAGCTGGCGCATCACCCTCGGCCGCATCGGTAATGCTGTTGCGGGCCGAGCCGCGGTCGAGCCAGAGGCCGAGCATCCCCGCGTCGCGGGCGCCGACCGCGTCGGTGCGCACCCGGTCGCCCACGTACGCGCATCGTGCGGGCGCGACATCGAACGCCGCGGCTGCAGCGTGGAAGATGCGCGGGTCGGGCTTCGTGAAGCCGAGCTCGCCAGAGGCGATGACGCGGCCCTGCCGAGTGTGGTCGTCAATCGTGCCGTCGCTACGAACCGGCGTGAGGTCGAGGCGATCCCACAACCCGATGCGGTGCAGCTTGTCGGTCTGGAAGCCGAGGTCACCGTTCGTGATGATTCCGTAGCGGATGCCCGGCAGCGCCCGCTCGATCGCGTCGAGTGCGGGCAGCACGTCGTCGAAGAGTGCCCAGGTGTCGCGGTATCCGAGCAGGTACTCGTCGAACCAGGCGAGGGCAGCCCCCTCGTCGAGCGTCACGCCGTGCTCGGCATAGAGGTCGTGCGCGCGGGCGACCCGCTGGCCCAGGTAGTCGAGCTCGCCGGCGAGGTAGCGGTGGTAGTGCAGGTCTTCGAGTTCGTGCCAGCGCACACGCACGGCCTCGGGGTCGGCGGCGGCGAAGGCAGCGGCATGCCATGGCCCGGCGTCGCCCGCGCGGGAACGAGCGCGGTCGATCGCCGCCTCGACAGCGGCGGTGTGCGCCATGAGCGTGTCGTCGAGGTCGAACAGCAGCACCTCGATCGCCGGCGCCTGTGATCGGGCTTTGCCCCCTCTCACGCGAGCACCGGCCACGCGGCGTCGAGCGTGCCCGACTCGTGGTCTTCGCGGGTCAGCGCCGCCTTCCATCCGCGGCTCTCCTGGCCCGGACTCGCGTTCTCGATGCGGCCAAGCCCCTGCCAGCGGAACCCGCACCGCTGCGCGACGACCGCCGAGCCTGTGTTGCCCTCGACAGCCTCCCACTGCACCAGATCGACGGGGTTGTGCGCGAACACCCACGCGACGAGCGCGCCGAGCGCTTCGGTCATGACCCCGCGACCCCGGTGCTCGCCCGCGAGCCAGTAGCCGACAGCGCCAACCTCGCGTTGCCACGAGACCACTCCCATGAGCGGTGCATCGTCGTGCTCGCGGATGCCGAAGACGTACTCGACGTCGTCGCGCCACCATTGCGGCACGAGGTCGAGCACGAAGCCTTCGCCGTGCGAGCGCTCGTACGGCACAGGCACCGGCACGAACCGCTGCAGCTCTGCATCCTGGCACGCGGCGAAGACCGCATCGACGTCGGATGCCCGGGGCGCGCTCAGCACGAACCGCGCCGTGCGCAGGGTGACGGGCTCCATCAGGCGCGGGGCAAGAACCCGAGGGCGTCGTAGACCCGCGCGAGCGTGGCATCGGCGATGACGGATGCCCGCTCGGCGTTGATCGCGAGCAACCGGTCGAGCTCGGCCGGGTCGTCGAGCAACTCCAACGTGCGCTCGCGAATCGGCGAGAACGCTGAAACGACGGCCTCGGCAACCGCGCCCTTGAGCGCGCCGTACTGGAGACCGTCGAACGAGGCGACGAGGGCATCCGTCGTCTGGCCGGTCAGCAGCGCGAGAATCGACAGAAGGTTCGAGACCCCCGGCTTCTCGACGGGGTCGTAGGCGACGACGCCCGACGAGTCGGTCACGGCCGACTTGACCTTCTTCGTCAAGACAGACGGCTCGTCCATGAGCCACAGGATGCCCGCAGGGCTCTCGCCCGATTTCGACATCTTCGACCCCGGGTTCTGCAGGTCGTAGACCTTGGCGGTCTCCTTCAGAATGCGCACCTCGGGCACGACGAGGGTGTCGCCGAAGCGCGCGTTGAAGCGGGCGGCGAGGTCGCGCGTGAGCTCGATGTGCTGCCGCTGGTCTTCGCCGACCGGCACGACGACGGCGTCGTAGAGCAGGATGTCGGCGGCCTGCAAGATCGGGTAGGTGAACAGCCCCACCGACGCAAGGTCGGCGCCGCCTTTCGCCGACTTGTCTTTGAACTGCGTCATGCGCGAAGCCTCGCCGAAGCCCGTGATGGTGTTGAGCACCCACGCGAGTTGCGCATGCGCGCTCACGTGCGACTGCACGAAGAGCGTCGAGTGCTCGGGGTCGATGCCGGCGGCGATGTACTGCGCGGCCGTGCGACGCGTCTGCTCGCGCAGCGCGGCGGGGTCTTGCGGCACCGTGATGGCGTGCAGGTCGACGACGCAGAAGACGGCGTCGTGAGTCGCTTGCATGTCGCGCCACTGCAGCAGGGCTCCGGCATAGTTGCCGAGGTGCAGGCTGGCGGCGGAGGGCTGCATGCCCGAGAACAGGCGCGGAAGACTCATAGGTTCAGTCTTTCATTGGGATGCTCGAACTGAGTTCAGGGCAACTCGTAGTCGACCACCACGGGCGCGTGGTCGCTCCACCGCGTGTCCCACGAGGGCGCGCGGTCGACGGCGTACGACTGCACGGTCGCGGCGAGGGCAGGCGTGGCCACGTGGTAGTCGATGCGCCAGCCGGTGTCGGTGTCGAAGGCCTGGCCTCGCTGCGACCACCAGGTGTAGGGGCCGGGCACCTCTCCGGCGTGCACGCGGCCGACGTCGACCCACCCGAGGCCGGGGCGCGTGATGCCGTCGACGCACTCGATGGGAGCATCCAGTGCCCCGAAGAAGCGGTCGAAGTAGGCGCGCTCGTCGAGCAGGAAGCCCGCGTTCTTACGGTTGCCCTTCCAGTTCTTGATGTCGAGCTCGCGGTGACCGACGTTGAGGTCGCCGACCACGAGCGCGTAGGGCGTGTGCGCGGCGAGCAATGGCAAGCGCTCGGTCATCGCGTCGAGAAACTTGTACTTCTCGACCTGCTTCGGGGTGTCGACTTCGCCAGAGTGCACGTAGCAGCTCACGACCGTGAGGGTCGTGCCGTCGATGTCGAGGTCGGCTTCGAGCCAGCGGCCGGCCGAGTCGAAGTCGTCGGGCCCGAGCTCGACGCGGTGCGCGGCGAACTCGCGGCGCGCGGCGATCGCGACACCCGCGCGACCTTTCGCGGTCGCGGCGTCGTGCACGACAGTCCAGTCGGGGCCGAGCAGACCGGTCACATCGTCGGTCGATGCCCGCACTTCCTGCATCGCCAGCACGTCGACGTCGCGCGCGGCGAGCCACTCGCCCATGCCCTTGCGGTACGAGGCTCGAATGCCGTTGACGTTGACAGAGGCGATGCGCACGGTATTCGGCATGCCTCGATTCTATGAGCGGCAACCGACAGCTCGCCGTGCACGGTCGAGGATCAGGGCCCGTCGCGCCGCAGCAGTCGCGCGAACCACGACCGTGTGTCGGGCTCCGGTTCGGGCTCGTGCGCCTTGACGAGCGCGCGAGCACGCTCGAGCCTCAGCGCCGCCACCTTCTCATCGAGCACGACCTGGTCGTCGTCGACTCCGACCGCGATCCATGACGCACCGAGCAGAATCACTTGGCAGGCGAAGTTGAACCAGATGAGAAGACCGAGCAGCACGGCGAACGAGGCGAGCAGCGGGTTGTTGCTGGCGCCGCCGAGCAGGGCACTACCGAGCACCTTGAGGCCGCCGAGCGCCAGGGCGCCGAGAAGCGCGCCGCGCCAGAGATGCCGCAGCGGAATCTTGACGCCCGCGAGCACTCGGTAGAGCATCCCGAGCACGAACGCATCGAGTACGAACATGACACTGAGCGTGATCGTGCGGCCCAGCACAGTGCTGAGGGTCGAATCGCGGATGCCCGCCCACTGCAGCACCGATTCGAGCGCGAGCGTTCCGACGACCGAGAGTCCGGCCGAGAGCAGCAGCAGTGCACCGAACCCGAGCGCGAGCCCTAAGTCTTTGGCCTTGAGCAGCAAGAAGTTGGTGCGGTCGGGCGGCAGCGTGAAGATGACGCGCGCCGCGTCGCGCGCGGCGGCGAGCCAGTTGAGCGCCGCGAAGAGCAGCACGACGAGCGCGACGGCACCCTGCCAGCCGAAGTTGCCGGCGGCCAGCAGGGTCTCGGGGTCGACGATGCCATCGGCGCCGTCGGTGTTGATGAGCCCCGGCACCGTCTGAGCGAGCACCTCGATGAGCGAGGTGCGCAGGCCGATGTTGTTCTGAATCACGATGCCGGCGATCGAGAAACCCACCCAGAGCCCGCCGAAGACGGCAAAGATGGCCTGGAACGCGAGCCCCGACGCGAGGATCGGCCCGCGTGACTCGGCGTAGTGCGTGAACACGCGCACGGGCTTGAGAGCGGTGACCCACTCGACGATGCGTCCGATCCGCGCCATCAGACGGGCCCAGGCGCCCTGATGTTCGGCGTCGTCGGGCTCAGTCACCCCGCCACACTAGCGAAGGCCCCGGAAAGATCTCCGGGGCCTGTCGCGAGATGTCAAGACGTGTTACGGCTTGCCTCGCAGGATCGCCTGCTTCACCTCGGCGATGGCCTTGGTGACTTCGATGCCGCGGGGGCAGGCCTCCGAGCAGTTGAAGGTCGTGCGGCAGCGCCAGACGCCCTCTTTGTCGTTGAGGATGTCGAGGCGCACCTGAGCCTGGTCGTCGCGGCTGTCGAAGATGAAGCGGTGCGCGTTGACGATCGCCGCGGGGCCGAAGTACTGCCCGTCTGTCCAGAACACCGGGCACGACGAGGTGCAGGCGGCGCAGAGGATGCACTTGGTCGTGTCGTCGAAGCGGGCGCGCTCCTCGATCGACTGGATGCGCTCTTTCTCGGGCTTCGAGCTCGACTGCAGGAAGGGCTGCACCTGGCGGTACGACTCGAAGAAGGGCTCCATGTCGACGATGAGGTCTTTCTCGAGCGGCAGACCCTTGATCGCCTCGATGTAGATCGGCTTCGTGATGTCGAGATCTTTGATGAGGGTCTTGCAGGCGAGGCGGTTGCGGCCGTTGATGCGCATGGCGTCAGAACCGCAGATGCCGTGGGCGCACGAGCGGCGGAACGAGAGCGTGCCGTCTTGGTCCCACTTCACCTTGTGCAGGGCATCCAACACGCGGTCGGTCGAGTACATCTGCACGTCGAAGTCTTGCCAGTAGGGCTCGGTGTCTTGCTCGGGGTCGAACCGACGGATGATGACCGTCACGGTGAACTCTTGAATGGCGCCGACCTCGGCGGGCGTCTCGGTGGCGGTCGCCATCAGTACTTCCTCTCCATCGGCTGGTAGTGCGTGATCACGACGGGCTTCCAATCCATGCGGATGTGGTCGCTGGCGTCGGCGCTGTGCGCGTCGCCCGTGAGGTAGGCCATCGTGTGCTGCATGTATTCGGCGTCGTTGCGGTCGGGATAGTCGTCACGCATGTGGCCACCGCGGCTCTCTTTGCGGTTGCGGGCCGAGTAGACGACCACCTCGGCGATGTCGAGCAAAAAGCCGAGCTCGATCGCCTCGAGCAGGTCGGTGTTGAATCGCTTGCCGCGGTCGTGAATGCCGATGTTCTGGTAGCGCTCGCGCAGCGACTGGATGGTCTTCGTGACGCTCTCGAGGCTCTCCTCGGTGCGAAAGACCTGGGCGTTCTTGTCCATCTCTTCCTGCAGCTCTTTGCGCAACACCGCGACGCGCTCGGTGCCGTTCGACGTGCGCAGGCGCTCGACGAGCTCGCGCACCTCTTTGGCCGGGTCGGCCGGCATCGGCACGAACTCGGCGCTGTTCGCGTACTCGACCGAGTACTTGCCCGCGCGCTTGCCGAACACGTTGATGTCGAGCAGCGAGTTGGTGCCGAGGCGGTTCGATCCGTGCACCGAGACGCACGCGCACTCGCCCGCGGCGTAGAGGCCGGGGATCACGGTGTCGTTGTCACTCAGCACTTCGGCCTTGATGTTGGTCGGAATACCGCCCATGGCGTAGTGCGCCGTCGGCATGACGGGCACGGGCTCGACGACAGGGTCGACGCCGAGGTAGGTGCGCGCGAACTCGGTGATGTCGGGCAACTTGGTCTCGAGCACTTCGGCACCGAGGTGGGTGCAGTCGAGAAGCACGTAGTCTTTGTTCGGGCCCGCGCCACGGCCTTCGGCGACCTCTTGCACCATGCAGCGCGAGATGATGTCGCGCGGCGCGAGGTCTTTGATGGTCGGGGCGTAGCGCTCCATGAAGCGCTCGCCGCTCGCATTGCGCAGGATCGCTCCCTCGCCTCGGGCGCCCTCGGTGAGAAGGATGCCCAGGCCGGCCAGCCCGGTCGGGTGGAACTGGAAGAATTCCATGTCTTCGAGCGGGATGCCCTTGCGCCAGATGATGCCGACGCCGTCACCCGTGAGGGTGTGGGCGTTCGAGGTCGTCTTGTAGATCTTGCCGAAGCCGCCCGTCGCGAAGACGATGCTCTTGGCGTGGAACACGTGCAGGTCGCCCGTGGCGAGCTCATAGGCGACGACGCCCGCGGCCTTGCCTTCGTTCATGACGAGATCAAGCACGTAGAACTCGTTGTAGAACTCGATGCCGAGCTTGACGCAGTTCTGGAACAGCGTCTGCAGAATCATGTGGCCCGTGCGGTCGGCGGCGTAGCAGGCGCGACGCACCGGAGCCTTTCCGTGGTCGCGGGTGTGGCCGCCGAATCGCCGCTGGTCGATCTTGCCGTCGGGCGTGCGGTTGAACGGCAGACCCATATTCTCGAGGTCAATGATCGCGTCGATCGCCTCTTTGGCCAGAATCTCGGCCGCGTCTTGGTCGACGAGGTAGTCGCCGCCCTTGACGGTGTCGAAGGTGTGCCACTCCCAACTGTCTTCCTCGACGTTCGCGAGCGCGGCGGCCATGCCGCCCTGCGCAGCGCCCGTGTGAGAGCGCGTGGGGTAGAGCTTCGAGATGACGGCGGTCTTGGCGTTGGGCCCGGCCTCGATGGCCGCGCGCATGCCGGCGCCACCGGCGCCGACGATGACGACGTCGAACTGGTGCTCGTGCACGACCGGAGTCGCGGGCGTGGTCATGGTCTCAGTAGTCACAGCGGGCTTTCGTCTAGAGGATCTCGGCGCAGAACGAGGCGACGAGCTCGGGGTCGGCCCCAGCGGGGCACGGGTCGAAGGTAAAGATGACGAGCGTGCCGAGCACGAGCAGCACGACGGTCGATGACAGCAGGGCGCCCTGCAGAATGCGCCGCACGCTCGCCGTGGCGACGTAGTCGTTGATGATCGTGCGCATGCCGTTCGTGCCGTGAATAAGCGCGAGCCACAGCAAGAAGAAGTCGTACCACTGCCAGAACGGGTCACTGAGCTTGCCCGCCACGAACGCGAAGTCGATTTGGCTCACGCCGTCGCCCAAGAAGAGGTTGACGAACAGGTGCCCGAAAATGAGCGCCACGAGGGCGACGCCCGAGACGCGCATGTAGATCCAGCCCCATTTCTCCCAGTTGATGCCGCGCTTCGAGCGGGCATAAGGGGATCGGGGGGCGTCGAGGGAGACGTCGGTCGTCATGATCAGCCTCCGAACACGTTCATCAGGTGGCGGGGGGTGAACCCGATCATGAGCACGAGCCACACGACGAGCACGATGTAGAACATCGCCTTCTGGTGGCGGGTGCCGACCCCCCAGAAGTCGATGAGGATGATGCGCAAGCCGTTGAGCGCGTGGAACCCGATCGCGCCGACGAGGGCGACCTCGCCGAGGCCCATGATCGGCGTCTTGTACGCACCGATGACGGCGTTGTACGCCTCCGGGCTGACGCGCACAAGGGCGGTGTCGAGAATGTGCACGAGCAAGAAGAAGTAGATGGCGACACCCGTGATGCGGTGCAGCACCCACGACCACATTCCCTCATTGCCGCGGTAGAGCGTGCCGCCTGGAATGACAGAACGCCGCGGTGCAGGTACTTCGATGGTTGCCGACGAGCTCATCGCTCCGGCTCCCGTTGCCTTCGCTGGCACGAGAAACCCTCCTCAGGGCAGTGACGACGCACGCGATCTCTCGCGCCCGTGGACTCCGGCTGGATTCCGATTCTCGACTTGGTGGTCGCCGATACCAGCAGTCTACGTCGACTTGTCTGAGTGCTCAGAACAGCCGAGCACCAGACGAGCCCAGTAGGCGAAACATCGTCTCGGCATCGGCCGAGCGCCGCGCGCGCACCTCGTCGATGACGCGCTCGTAGTGCCCGATGAGCTCGTCACCCACGGCCTGCCAGGTGCGACCGAGAACCGACCGGCGGGCGGATTCGCCGAGCCTCGCGCGCACGGCGGCGTCGGCCGCGAGCTCACGAACTGCGGTGCGTAGCGAGCGCGGGTTGTCGGGGTCGGTGAGTAGCCCGCTGCGCCCGTGGTCGATCAGGTCGATAGGCCCGCCCGACCGCGGGGCAATCACCGGCAGGCCCGAGGCCTGCGCCTCTTGGATGGTCTGGCCGAAAGTCTCTTCGCACCCGGTGTGGGCGAACACGTCGAACGAGGCGTAGGCGAGCGCGAGCTGCCGGCCGTGCAGGGCGCCGAGGTACTCGACCGGCATCCCCGCCAGTGCACTGCGCACGCTGGGTGCGGAGGGCCCGTCGCCGACGATCACGATGCGGATGCCCGGCACGCCGCGCAGCGTGGCGAACCGTTCGACCTGCTTCTCGGGAGCGAGCCTGCCGACATAGCCGACGAGCAACTCGCCGTCCGGTGCGAGCCGTGCCCGCAGCGCGAGCGCGTCAGGATCGTGGCGGAGCCGGGGGTGATACCCGTCGAGGTCGACGCCGCGGCCCCAGCGGTCGAGGCGCTGCACGCCCGCCGCGGCGAGGTCGTACAGGGCCGAGCTCGAGGGCGCGAGCGTCAGGTCGGCCTTGTCATGCACGAGGTTCACGACGCGCCAGGCGAACGACGTGGCAGCCGCGAGTCGGTTGCGCTGGGCGTAGCCGGCTACGTCGGTCTGGAAGATCGCGACCGAGGGAATGCCGAGTCGCCAGGAGGCGCCGATGGCGTGCGCCCCGAGCAGGAACGGCGAAGCGGCGTGCACGACGTCAGGCGCGAAGTCGGCGAGGGTGCGCGAGACGATGGGCGTCGGGAGCCCGACGGGAAACTCGCGGTACGACAGGGTCGGCACCGGCACGACACGCGCCCCGGCATAGCGCGCCGGCGCGCCGGCGGGGGCGATGACGACGGTCTCGTGGCCCCGTGCCCGCAGGTGCTCGAGCACGCGCAGCACGCTCGTCGTGACGCCGTTCACGGTGGGCAAGAAACTCTCACTGACAACGGCCACGCGCATGAGATTCGCCCTTCTCGAGTCGGCTAAGGGTCACGGTAGGCGATGCCGGTTGCCCGCACGTGAACGCAGGTCGACCGATAGGGTGACCCGCATGCAGGCGCTCGAGGGAACCCTCAAGGACTTTCACGCGATCATTCCCGCGGGCGGGGTCGGCTCGCGCCTGTGGCCGCTCTCGCGGGCTGAGGCGCCCAAGTTCTTGCACGACCTGACCGGCAGCGGCCACACCCTGCTGCGCGACACGTGGAACCGTGTTCTGCCGCTGGCCGGCAGCGCCGGCATCGTTGTCGTCACTGGCCGTGCGCACCGCGCCGCCGTCGAGGCCCAGCTGCCGGATCTGCTCGAGAGCAACATCGTGCTCGAGAGTGAGCCGAAAGACTCGTCGGCGGCGATCGGCCTCGCGGCGGCGATTCTGCACCGCCGATACCCCGACGTCATCGTCGGCTCGTTTGCCGCCGACCACGTCATCACGGACGCGGAGCGTTTTCGGCACACCGTCGCCGAAGCGGTAGCAGTGGCACGCGAGGGATACATCACGACGATCGGCATCGCACCGACCGAGCCGTCGGTCGGTTTCGGCTACATCGCGAAAGGTGAACCTCTGGCGATCGAGGGCGCGCCTCATGCGCACCTCGTCGAGCGGTTCGTCGAGAAGCCCGACCTCGCCACCGCGACTGCCTACCTCGAGTCGGGCGAGTACCTGTGGAACGCCGGCATGTTTATCGCGCGCGCCGACCGGCTGCTCGAGCAGCTCGCTGTGACCGAGCCGCTTCTGCACGAGGGCCTGCTCGAGATCGCCGCGGCGTGGGATACCTCGTCGCGCACTCACGTGACCGATGCCGTCTGGCCGCTGCTGCCCAAGATCGCGATCGACTACTCGGTGGCCGAACCCGCGGCGGCCGCCGGCCGCCTCGCCGTCGTGAGGGGCGACTTCGCGTGGGACGACGTCGGCGACTTCTCGTCGCTCGCGAAGCTGCTCTCGGGCAACCGCCCCGGCGAGCTGGCCATCCTCGGTGAGGGTGCCCGCGTACTGGCCGACTCGTCGAGCGGCGTGGTCGTCAGCCAGTCGAGCCGGGTGATCTCGCTCATCGGGGTGCACGACATCGTCGTCGTCGACACTCCCGATGCTCTGCTCGTGACCACGCGAGAGCACGCGCAGCGCGTGAAGAGCGTGGTCGACGCCATCAAGCTCGCGGGGCGCGACGACCTGCTCTAGCCGCGCGGCGGCCGTTCGGAATGACCTGCGCCGCGCATCCGATCTGCTCATTCGCGCACGATCGCGCGCGAGTGATGCGTCATGACCAGTATTTCCGCGGGATGTCGCCAGAGTCCCGCTTTCGTAACGCTTGTGTCTTCCAGGCCCTTCGGCACTGCTGAGGGGGCTATCCGTTCGCTAACGTGGAGCCAATTCGCTCCAGCGTTCCCGCTGGGCAGCATTTTTGGAGGACACAGTGATCAACACCACCCGCAAGCGCGGCCTGGGCGCATTCGCCCTGCTCGGCGCGAGCGCCCTCGTGCTCGCCGGCTGCGCCGCAGCCCCCGAGGCCGAGGCGCCCGAAGAGACCGAAGCGCTCGACTTCCTTCCCTGCATCGTCTCCGATGCTGGTGGTTGGGATGACCGCTCGTTCAATGAGGCAGCGTTCGACGGCATCGAGACCGCCGCCGCCGAGCTCGGTGTCGAGTTCATCGCGGTCGAGTCGGCCGACGAGAACGCCTACGAGCCCAACGTGCAGAACCTCGTCGACCAGGGCTGCGACCTGATCGTGACCGTGGGCTTCCTCCTCGCCGAGGCCACCACGAATGCCGCGGCGGCCAACCCCGACATCAACTTCGCGATCATCGATGAGTTCATCGACGCACCGAACGTCAAGCCGATTCAGTTCAACACCGTCGAGGCCGCGTTCCTCGCGGGCTACGTCGCTGCCAGCTACTCGGAGACCGGCGTCGTCGGCACCTTCGGCGGCATCCCGATCCCGCCCGTCACCATCTTCATGGACGGCTTCGTGCAGGGCGTCGACTACTACAACGCCGAGAAGGGCACTGACGTGCAGGCGCTCGGCTGGGACCTCGAGGGCCAGACCGGCGCGTTCACCGGTGGCTTCGCCCCCGGCACCGAGGCGCTGACCACGGCCCAGGGTCTCATCGACCAGAACGCTGACGTGCTGCTGCCCGTCGGTGGCCCCATCTACTTCAGCGCTGCTGAGGCGATCCGCGACTCCGGCCGCTCGATCGCGCTGATGGGCGTCGACAAGGACATCTTCGTGTCTGACCCCGACATCGCCGACCTGGTTCTCACCTCGGTGCTGAAGAACATCTCGAACGCCGTCTTCGACGTCGTGACCGGTTCCGCCACCGGCGGTTTCGACGCGTCGCCGTACGTGGGCACGCTCGAGAACGAGGGCGTCGGCGTTGCCGAGTTCCACGACTTCGAGAGCGCAGTCGACGCCGAGCTCGCGGGCGAGATCGAGGCTCTGATCGCCGGCATCATCGACGGCTCGATCACGGTCACCTCGCCGGCCTCACCCGGCCAGTAGGCAGTACCCGTACGACCCGAGGGAGGCCAGCGCTGCTGGCCTCCCTCGGCCTTTATCGGGCATCCGTCATCGATGCTCAGATGCGCACGATTCTGCTCAGATTCCGGTAGCGCCTCTGGCCTACAGTGGTGTCACGAGCACACCGCGGTCGCTGTTTTCGGTCGCGTGAGCACCCCCCAGTTGCGACTGAGCTCCGACTCACCCGGTCGGCGCAGGAAGGCCCGCAGGCATGAAACTCGAGCTTCGCGGCATCACGAAGCGCTTCGGCGCTCTCGTGGCCAACGACCATATCGACCTCGTAGTCGAACCCGGTGAGATCCACTGCTTGCTCGGCGAGAACGGCGCAGGCAAGTCGACGCTCATGAACGTGCTCTACGGCCTGTATCAGGCCGACGAGGGCGAGATTCTGCTCGACGATGTCGTGCAGAAGTTCGCCGGCCCGGGCGACGCGATGAACGCCGGCATCGGCATGGTGCACCAGCACTTCATGCTCATCCCCGTGTTCACGGTCGCCGAGAACGTCATGCTCGGGCACGAGCAGACCAAGGCTGGCGGGCTGCTCGACCTCGACGCAGCGCGCGCCGTCGTACGCGAGATCTCCAGCCGTTTCGGCTTCAACATCGACCCCGACGCCAAGATCGAAGATCTGCCGGTCGGCGTGCAGCAGCGGGTCGAGATCATCAAAGCTCTCTCGCGCAACGCCAATGTGCTCGTCTTCGACGAGCCGACCGCCGTGCTCACGCCGCAAGAGACCGACGAGCTCATGGGCATCATGCGCCAGCTGCGCGATGAGGGCACGTCGATCGTCTTCATCACCCACAAGCTGCGCGAGGTGCGCGAGGTCGCCGACCGCATCACCGTCATCCGGCTCGGCAAAGTCGTCGGCGAGGCCTCGCCCACGGCGACAAACGTCGAGATGGCCTCGCTCATGGTCGGCCGTGCGGTCGAGCTCACGGTCGAGAAGACTCCGGCCGCGCCCGGTGACCCTGCACTCGTCATCACCGACCTCACCGTCACCGACCATGTCGGGCACGTGCTCGTCGACTCGGTCAGCCTCACCCTGCACCGCGGCGAGATCCTCGCCATCGCGGGAGTGCAGGGCAACGGCCAGACCGAGCTCACCGAGGCGATCATGGGGCTGCAGACCCGAGTGCTCGGCTCGATCACACTGGGCAACAACGAACTCGTCGGGCGCAGCACCCGGCAGGTGCTCGACGCGGGAGTCGGCTTCGTGCCCGAAGACCGCACCGAAGACGGCCTAGTCGGCACGTTCACGATCGCCGAGAACCTCATGCTCGACCGTTCGACGGGCGAGCCGTTCGTCAAGCGCGGCACACTACAACTCGCCGAGCTCGCCCAATTCGCAGCCGACCGCATCGTCGAGTTCGACGTGCGCACCCAGGGCATCACCTCGACGGCTAGCAGCCTCTCGGGCGGCAACCAACAGAAGGTCGTGCTCGCGCGCGAGCTGAGCCGCGACCTCAGCCTGCTCGTGGCGGCTCAGCCCACGCGCGGCCTCGATGTCGGCTCGATCGAGTTCGTGCACAAGCGCATTGTCGCGACGCGCGACGCGGGCATTCCCGTCATCGTCGTCTCGACCGAACTTGACGAGGTCGCCGCGCTCGCCGACCGCATCGCGGTCATGTACCGGGGTCGCATCATCGGCATCGTGCCGGGCGACACCCCTCGTGATGTTCTCGGATTGATGATGGCCGGAGAAGCTCCGGCGGAGGTGGCCGCATGAGCGACGACACGAAGACGACCCCCGAGGTGCCCAGGGGCAATCAGATTCTGAAGGAGATCTTCGGCGGCAGCGCCGCGATCTCGGTGCTCGCGGTAGTGCTCGCCCTCATCGTGGGCGGCATTCTCATCGTCATGACCGACGAAGCGGTCGCCGAGGCGAGCGGGTACTTCTTCTCGCGCCCGCTCGACACCCTCACGGCGATGTGGGACGCGGTGGCCGGTGCGTACAGCGCGCTGTTCCGCGGGTCGGTGTTCAACTATCTTCGGGCCGACGATCTCGTCGCCGCGTTCCGGCCGATCACCGAGACGCTCGCCAACGCGACGCCGCTCATCGCGGCCGGTCTCGGTGTCGCGCTCGCGTTCCGCGTCGGGCTCTTCAACATCGGTGGTCGCGGTCAGATGCTCATTGCGGCGGCTGCAGCGGGCTACGTCGGCGCCTACATCCCGATGCCGCCCGTGATCCACCTCATCGTGGCGCTCGTCATCGGTATCATCGGCGGCGCCCTCTGGGGTGGTCTCGTCGGTCTGCTCAAGGCGCGCACCGGTGCGCACGAGGTGATCGTGACGATCATGCTCAACTACATCGCCTTCTACCTCGTGTCGTTCCTGTTGCGTACCCCTGGCGCCCTGCAGGCGCCTGGTCAGAACAATCCGAAGAGCGGGCCGATTCTCGAGACGGCGCAGTTCCCGCCCCTGCTCGGTGAGCAGTTCAATCTGAACCTCGGCTTCATCCTCGTGATCCTCGCGACGATCTACACGTGGTACCTGCTCAACCGCTCTGCCCTCGGGTTCCGGTTCCGCGCCGTCGGCGAGAACCCGCACGCGGCCCAGGTTGCGGGCATCAACGTCAAGAGCGTCTACGTGCAGGTCATGCTCATCGCCGGGGCGCTCGTGGGCCTGGCGGGCGTCTACCAAGTGCTCGGCAACTTCACGGGCGGCTTCGCGGCCGGTCTCGACGCCGGCATCGGCTTCGACGCCATCACCGTGGCGCTGCTGGGCCGGTCGAAGCCATGGGGCGTCTTCTTCGCCGGAATCCTGTTCGGCGCCCTGAAGGCCGGCAGTTACACGATGCAGGCCGCCGAGGGCATTCCTGTCGACATCGTGCTCGTCGTGCAGTCGTTCATCGTGCTCTTCATCGCGGCACCGCCGCTCGTGCGGGCGATCTTCCGATTGCCGACGCCCGACCCACTGTTCCGGTGGCGAACGCCCAAGCTCGACAAGGCTACGGAGGTGTCCAAGTGAGCGTCGTGACCACGACCCGCGATGCCGGTTCGGGCCTCGCCCCGTCGACCATTGCTGTGCGCAGTTGGAAGGCCCCGATCGCCTTCGCGATCTTCACGGTGCTCGGTGCCGTGCTGTTCATCGCCCTCGCGCGCGGCGGCGACACGACCTACCGGCTCAGCAACGACGGCGACGCCATCGTGCTGCCCTCGATCGTGCTGCCGGCCGATGCCACCGGTATCGCGACCGTCGTTCTCATGGCGGCGATCGCCGTCTACGCCTTCCTGCTCGTGCGCTCGGTGCGCAAGGTTCCGCTCTGGCTGACGACGATCTTCGCGATCCTCTTCCTGCTCGGGTTCTTGACCTGGGCGGCGGCGGGCTCGACCGTTCCGCTCGTCGGCCTGCTGGCCGGCGCGCTCACCGTGAGCACACCGCTCATCTTCGGCTCGCTCGGCGGTGTCATCTCTGAGCGCGTCGGCGTTGTCAACATCGCGATCGAGGGTCAGCTTCTCGCCGGAGCCTTCGTCGCTGCGATGGTCGCGACGCTGACAGGCTCTGCCGTCGTTGGCCTCCTCGCCGCGATGGTCGCCGGGGCCCTGGTGTCGGTGATTCTCGCCTCGTTCGCCATCAAGTACCTGGTCGACCAGGTCATCGTCGGCGTCGTGCTCAACGTGCTGGTCATCGGTCTCACGAGCTTCTTCTACTCGACCGTGATGGTCGCTGATCCAGACCTGTTCAACAAGCCGGCCCGGTTCGAGCGCCTAACCATCCCGCTGCTCAGCGACATCCCCGTGCTCGGGCCGATCCTGTTCAACCAGACGATCATCGTGTACATCATGTTCGCGCTCGTGCCGACGGTATGGTTCGCGCTCTTCAAGACGCGCTGGGGCCTTCGCCTGCGCTCGGTCGGCGAGCACCCCAAGGCCGCCGACACCGTCGGAATCAACGTGCGGGCCACGCGCTTCTGGAACGTGCTGCTCGCGGGTGCGATCGTCGGCGGCGGTGGGGCGTTCTTCACCCTGGCCGCGATCGGGTCGTTCACGAAAGAAATGACGAACGGCGCGGGCTTCATCGCCCTCGCCGCCGTGATCTTCGGTCAGTGGAACCCGATCAAGGCGACGCTCGCCGCGCTGCTGTTCGGCTTCGCGACGAACCTGCAGTCGACACTGTCGATCGTCGGGTCGCCCGTGCCGAGCGAGTTCATGCTCATGCTGCCGTACCTCGTGACAATCTTCGCGGTGGCCGGCCTGGTGGGCATCTCCCGGCCGCCAGCGGCTTCGGGCAAGCCCTACATCAAGTCGTGAGTGGCACGCCCATGACCGACATCGATTGGGATGCCCTGCGCGCCGTCGCCCTCGAAGCGATGTCGCACGCCTATGTGCCGTACTCGAAGTTTCCGGTCGGGGTCGCGGCGATCGTCGATGACGGTCGGGTGATCTCGGGCTGCAACGTCGAGAACGCGTCGTACGGCCTGACTCTGTGCGCGGAGTGCGCGCTCGTATCGAGCCTGCACATGACGGGCGGCGGCAAGCTCGTGGCCTTCACCTGCGTCGACGGCGACGGCGGTGCGCTCATGCCCTGCGGTCGCTGCCGGCAGCTGCTGTTCGAGCACTCGGCCGAGGGCATGCTGCTCGAGACGGTCTCGGGCATCAAGACAATCGATGAGGTGCTGCCCGACGCGTTCGGCCCCCGCACGCTGAAGGAGTACCATGATGGCCATTGAGCCGTTCGACGTCGTCGACCTCATCCGCATCAAGCGCGACAAGGGGGTGCTGACCACCGCGCAGATCGACTGGATGGTCGACGCCTACACGCGCGGCTACATCGCCGACGAGCAGATGTCGGCCATGACGATGGCGATCTTCTTGAACGGCATGGAGCGCGACGAGATTCGCGATCTGACCCTTGCGATGGTGGCCTCGGGCACGCGCCTCGACTTCTCTGCGCTCTCAAAGCGCACCACCGACAAGCACTCGACCGGCGGTGTCGGCGACAAGATCACGCTGCCGCTCGCCCCGCTCGTCGCCTCGTTCGGCGTTGCGGTGCCGCAGCTCAGCGGCCGCGGGCTGGGTCACACGGGGGGCACGCTCGACAAGCTCGAGAGCATCCCGGGATGGCGCGCCTCGATCACGGTCGACGAGATGATGCAGCAGCTCGACGCGGTCGGCGCTGTCGTGTGCGCGGCCGGCTCGGGCCTCGCCCCCGCCGACGGCAAGCTCTACTCGCTGCGCGACATCACGGGCACGGTCGAGTGCATTCCGCTCATCGCGTCGTCGATCATGTCGAAGAAGATCGCGGAGGGCACCGCCGCGCTCGTGCTCGACGTGAAGTTCGGCTCGGGCGCGTTCTTGAAAGACATCTCACAGTCGCGTGAGCTCGCGAAGGTCATGGTGCGCCTCGGTGAAGACGCCGGGGTCGCCACGCGCGCGGTGCTCACGAACATGAACGTGCCGCTCGGCCTCGCGATCGGCAACGCTAACGAGGTGCGCGAATCGGTCGAGGTGCTCTCCGGCGGCGGCCCCGCCGACGTAGTCGAGCTCACGGTCGTGCTCGCGCGGCACATGCTCGAGCTCGCCGGAGTCACCGATGTCGACGTCGAAGGCGCGCTGCAGAACGGGCAGGCGATGGACGCCTGGCGCGCCATGATCAGCGCCCAGGGCGGAGACCCGGATGCTGCCATGCCGGTCGCCCGTGAGACTCACGTCGTGACGGCCGACCGTGACGGCGTGCTCGTCGAGCAGCATGCTCTGCCCTTCGGTATTGCAGCCTGGCGCCTCGGAGCGGGCAGGGCCCGCAAAGAAGACCCGGTGGATCACGGCGCGGGCATCGACTTGCACGCCAAGCCCGGCGACACGGTCACGAAAGGGCAGCCGCTCTTCACAATGCTCACGAACGACGAAGCGAGATTCGCCCGCGCGCTCGAAGCGCTCGAGGGCGGTTACCGCATCGGCGACCCGGGCGACCAAGTGCACACGGGCGGACCGCTCATCGCGGGAGTCGTCGACTAGAGCGCGGGCTCAGCGATGCGCTCGAGCGCATCGACCACCAGACCCCAGAAGCGGTCGTTGTCGATGTCGAGGGCGACCTGCGTCGTGCATCCGTCGGGGGCGGGCCCGCGCAGATCGGCGACGGTCATGCCGAGCGTGAGTCCGCCGGTCAGTTCGACGTCGAGCGGAGCCTTCACAACCCGCAGCAGCGTGGGGTCGATGACGAAAGCGACGGCGCAGGGGTCGTGCACGGGCGGGTGGTCGAAGCCCTGCGCATCTTTGTAGCTGTGCGCGAAGAACTCGAGCAGCTCGCCGACGAAGCGCGCAGGGGCCGTGCCGACTGCGGCGATGCGCGCGGCCACCTCGTCGGTCGCGAGCGCCTGGTGCGTCGCGTCGAGCCCGATCATCGTGAGCGGCCACGACTCGTTGAACACGATGTGCGCGGCCTCGGGGTCGATGATGATGTTGAACTCGGCGACGGCGCTCCAGTTGCCGACGTGCACACCGCCGCCCATGAGCACGACCTGCTTGACGCGCTCGACGATGCGGGGCTCCTTGCGCGCTGCGAGGGCGATGTTCGTGAGGGCTCCGGTCGGCACGAGTGTCACGGTGCCGGGCTCGTGCGCCATGACGGTGTCGATGATCACGTCGACCGCGTGGCGCGGGTCGAGCTCGACGCTCGGCTCGGGCAGCACCGGACCGTCGAGCCCCGACTCGCCATGAATATCGGGCGCGGTCTCGACAGTGCGGACGAGCGGGCGGTGGGCTCCGCGGGCGATGGGAACAGCATCCATGCCGATGACGCGCGCGACGGCCAGCGCGTTGCGCGTCACCTTCTCGATCGTCTGGTTGCCCATGACGGTGGTCACGGCCAGCAGTTCGATCTCGGGGCTGCCGTGCGCGAGCAGCATCGCGACCGCATCGTCGTGGCCGGGGTCGCAGTCGAGGATGATCTTCTCGGGCATGCTTCGAGCCTAGGATGCTTGCGCCCGGTCACCCGCCCGCGCAGGCCGCGCACTCGCGCACCATCGCCCGTCTTCTCGGGTCACAGCACGGTAACGAACCGGTAGGTTTGGGGTATGACAACGGCGACTCCGACCCTGCTTGCGGGCACCGACCTCGACCTCGCGCAGCTGCCCAAGGTGTCGTTGCACGATCACCTCGACGGCGGCCTGCGCCCGCAGACGATCATCGAGCTCGCTGACGAGATCGGGCTCGCGCTGCCGTCGACCGATGCGACCGAGCTCGCCGACTGGTTTCTGGCGCAGTGCACCGCGGGCTCGCTCGTCGAGTACCTGAAGACCTTCGACATGACGACCGCCGTCATGCAGACCCGCGAGGGCCTCGAGCGGGTCGCGCGCGAGTGCGTGCTCGACCTCGCGGCCGACGGTGTCGTGTGGGGCGAGATCCGCTGGGCGCCCGAGCAGCACCTCACCGCAGGGCTCAGCCTCGACGAGACGGTCGAAGCCGTGCAGGCGGGTCTGGATGCCGGGGTCGAGCAGGCGCGCGGCGCCGGTCACAGCATCCAGGTCGGTCAATTGGTGACGGCCATGCGCCACGCCGACCGGGGGCGCGAGATCGCCGAGCTGGCTCTGCGCCATCGCGACGCAGGGGTCGTCGGTTTCGACATCGCGGGCGCCGAGGCGGGCTTCTTGCCGAGCCGCATGCGCGACGCCTTCGACCTGCTTGCCGCAGAGTGGATGCCCGTGACCGTGCACGCCGGCGAGGCCGACGGGCTCGAGTCGATTCGCAGCGCCCTGCTCGACGGCCGCGCCCTGCGACTCGGGCACGGTGTGCGCCTTGCTGAAGACATCGAGCTGCGCACCGAGGGCGACACCACGTTCGCAACGCTCGGGCGCATGGCCGAGTGGGTCAAAGACCGCCAGATCGCGCTCGAGACGAGCCCGAGCTCGAACCTGCAGACCGGGGCGATCGCGGCCTGGGGCACCGAGCTCGTCGACCACCCGCTCGATCTGCTCTACCAGCTGGGGTTTCGGGTCACCGTCAACACCGACAACCGCCTCATGAGCGCCACGACTCTGAGCCGCGAGCTGCAGCTCGTGAGCGAGGCATTCGCCTACGACCTCGACGACCTGCTCGCCCTGCAGCTCAATGCTGCCCAGGCCGCCTTCTTGCCCGTCGACGACCGCGAAGCGCTCATGGAGACGATCATCGCCGGGTTCGAGGCCGCGGCATGAGCCTGCCTGCCCTCGCCGACCGCGCGATCGTGCTGCACGCCCGTGCGCACGATTGGCGCGCCGCCGTGCGGCTCGCGGGTGATGCGCTCGTCGAGAGCGGCTGCACGACCGCGGAATACACCGAGGCGATGATCCGCATGGTCGACGACCACGGGCCCTACATCGTCATCGCGCCCGGCCTCGCTCTCGCGCATGCCCGCCCCGGCTCTGACGTGCGGTGCGACGGGCTCTCGGTCGTCACCCTCGCCGAGCCGGTCGAGTTCGGTCACGCCCACAACGACCCCGTACGCGTCGTCATCGGCCTCGCCGGTGTGGCTCCGGATGCGCACCTCGAGGCCGTCGCGCAACTCGCCAACGCGTTCAACAACGCCGACGCGATTCCTGCGCTCGCCGACGCGACGACGCGTGACGAGGTGCGCGCGATTCTGACGGCGGGCGCTCCGGCGTGAAGATCGTCACGATCTGCGGCGCCGGCATCGGCTCGAGCGGCATTCTCAAGGTGAACGCCGAGCGCGTGCTGCAGCGGCTCGGGCTCACGGCCACCGTGGTCGCCGCCGACATCGCCTCGGTCGGTCGGGTCGCCGCCGACGCGCAAGTCATTCTCACGAGCGCTGAGTTCGTCGAGGCCATCGGCCCGACGCGCGCCGACGTGGTCGTGATTGAGAACTACTTCGACACTGACGAGCTCTCGACGAAGCTCGAGGCCGCGATCGGCTGAGTGCCGGTTGCCGGATGCTCGCTGCCGGCCGCGCTCGCCGTGGGTCTCGGCGGCTCTGGCGTCAGTGCTGCCCGGCCGGCCCGTTCGCCGGGTCGTAGCCGCTGCCCCCGCGCTTGCGCATGAGCAGGGCCACGCCGATGCCGAGAGTGGCGAGCGGCGCGATGAACGGCGCGAACGAGAAGAGTGCGAGCGCGACGAGCACACCGATGCCGGCGGCGAGCACGGCGCGCCGCACGGGCGACGCCGCCGCCTGAGCGAGCGGAACAATCGCGGCCGACGCAAGCGCGGCGGCGAGACCGGTGGTCGCGAGCAGCAGGTACGGCACGAGAGGCCCGAGAGGAATGAGCACCGAGTCGGGGAATGCCGCCGCCTCGACGCCGAGGGCGAGCGGCCGGGCCAGTAGCACGAGGTAGGCGGCGAGCATCAGCGACGCGGGCGTGGCTCGAGTACCCATGAGCGCGTGCACCGCGGTCAGCAGGGGCAGAAAGCCGAGGAAGGCCAGCACGTTGCCCAGCAGTAGCGGCACAGTGTTGCTGGCGAGCTGCTCGAGCCCGTCGACCTGATCGCCGTCGGGCACCGCGACGAAGGTCGAGGGCAACACCACGGCCCCGATGAGCATCATCGCGAGGGCGAGGGCTGCCGCCACGACTCCCGCCGTGCGCGACGGGGCGGCCGCGAGCCGGTCGAGCACACTGCTGCCGGAAGAAGAGTCGGTCATGCGCGAACCTTTCGACGGAGGGCAATGAGTGTCGTGATGACACCGATGAAGGCGAGCGGCAGTGCACCCGTCGGCACCAGCACGAGCAGCCAGGCCAGTGCGGCCGTCGTGCCGAGCATGACGCGACCGAGGGCCGTGGCGCGTGGCACGAGCAGCGCGGCTGCGTACCCGATCGCGAGCGACTGCACGATCACGGCACCGAGATAGACCTGCGGCACGGGCGCCGTGATCACGGCGAGCGATGCTGCGATGAGCATCCCGCTCGCGACGGTCAGCGGGTACCGTGCGGTCGACACGACCCGCAGCAGCAGCGACACCTGCCAGAGCAGGGGCACGACGCCGAACGCGACCGCGGCGTACCCGGGGCCGATGAGGCCGAGCACCGGCAGGAAGCCGAGCTCACCGAGGGTCGCACCGACGGCCCAGACGAGGGCGACGATGACAATGGCCGCGACGCCGAGCCAGATCGTCAGACTGCGCTCGCGCGCCGACCAGGGCAGCGTCGGGCGCGGGGCACGCGGAGTGGGCGGACGGCCGGGCAGCCCCGAGACGCCGATGCCGCGACCGGCGTCACCCTCCTGCGCAATGCGTTCGGCCTCCAGTGCGTGCCGGAAGGCAAGGTCGGTTTCGACCCGCAGACCGTGCACGCGATCGAGCGTGGCGAGAAGCATGGCGCCAGCCATGATGAACATCGGCGAGACGCCGGCGACCATGAAGGGCAGCGCAATGCCGGCGCCGCCGATACCGGCCCAGACGTGCGCCGCCATGACGTCGACATACGGACGGATGAGAACGGCCGTGGATGCTGCTGCCGCGGCCGTCGCGAGCGCCGCACCTGTGCCCACGGGAATGTCGACGAGCCCGATCGGCCGGTCGGGTCCGGCGGCGACGAGGGCGAGCACCGCGACGGCCGAGAGCGCCCCGGCTACGGCCATGACGCTCGCCGAGAGCGCGGCGACCCGGTCGAGCGGGTCGGGCTCGCGGCGCATCCAGAGCACGGCGAGGCCGATGGCGGCGAGCACGACGGCGAGTGTCGTCGGCAGCGACTGCAGCGCACTGAGGCGTTGCGCCTCGGCGAGCCACTGCGCGTCGAAGACGACGCTGCCGCCGAGGTCAGCGGGAGGGTCGGGGAGCGAGAAGGCTCCGAACTGGGGGAGAAGTCGGCCCGTGGCCCAGCTGACCGCGGAGGCGAACCACAGCAGCGCGACCGGGGTCGGCAGCAGCGGGCGCCGCGGGGCGGCTGTGCTCGGGTCAGTCACCCTCCCACCCTACGGCCGCGCGGGTGTTCGCAACTCAGGCTGAGACGACTCATGTGAGCCCGTAAACCGTCACATAGGGCTTCTCAGCCTGAGTTGCGAACACGCACATCAGTGCAGCTGGCGGGCAGCTTTGGTCTACGCGATCAGTTCGCGCATGCCTGCCTCGAGCGCGGCGACGCGCGCCGTGGCACTCGCGCGCCGCTCGTCGACCGAGCCTTCGTCGCACGACGCGTCGATGTACACCTTGACCTTGGGCTCGGTGCCGCTCGGCCGCACGATGACGCGGCTGCCGTCGAGCATCCAGAACCGCAGAATGTCTCCCGGAGGGAACACGCCGAAACCGGTGATGAAGTCGTCGACTTGGCTCACGCGCACGCCGCCGATCTCGTTCGGCGGGTTGTCGCGCAGCGCGGCCATGATGGCGCCGATGCGGCTCAGGTCGGTCACCCGCAGCGACACTTGCGCGCTCGAGAAGGCGCCGAAGCGCTCGTCGAATTCGCGCTGGTGGTCGTCGAGCGTTTTGCCTTGGGCGGCGAGCTCGCCGACGAGCGCCACGAAGTCGACGGCGGCCGAGATGCCGTCTTTGTCGCGGATCGTGCCGGGGTTCACGAGATAGCCGAGCGCCTCTTCGAAGCCATAGCCGAGGCCGCCGACCCGCGAGATCCACTTGAAGCCCGTGAGCGTGTCGCTGTAGCTGAGCCCGTAGGCGCTGGCGACGGCCGCGAGGGCGGGGGACGAGACGAGGGATGCCGCGAGCTTGGCCTGCGTGCCCGAGCGCTGTAGGCGTTCCGCGACCCGCCAGCCGAGCAGGGCCCCGACCGCGTTGCCACTCAGGCGGCGCCACCCGGCGGCCTCGGAGCTGTCGGGCACGGCCACCGCGAGGCGGTCGGCATCGGGGTCGTTCGCGATGATGAGCGCGGCACCGGCGCGACTCGCGGTCTCGAACGAGAGATCCATCGCGCCCGGCTCTTCGGGGTTCGGAAAGGCCACGGTCGGAAACGCGCCGTCGGGCTCGATCTGCTCGGCGACGACGGTCGGCTCGCCGAGGCCGGCGGCGGCGAAGACGCGTTGCGAGACCTCCCACCCGACGCCGTGCATCGCGGTGTAGACGAACGGCACGGTCGTGCGTTCAGCCGTCTCGTCGAGTGCCACGGCCGCCGTGCGCTCGATGTAGGCGTCGATGACGCTCTCGTCGGCGACCTCGTAGTCGGTCGAGCGCGGCAGCTCTCCGATGACCTCGGTCTCGGCGACGGCGACGATCGCCGCATGGATCTGCTCATCGCTCGGGGCGACGATCTGCGAGCCGCCATGGCGGCCGCCCAGGTAGACCTTGTAGCCGTTGTCGCGGGGCGGGTTGTGGCTCGCGGTCACCATGATGCCGGCGCTCAGCCCGAGGTGGCGCACGGCAAAGGCGACGAGCGGGGTCGGCAGCATGCGCGGCAGCAGCACGACGCGCACGCCGGCCCCGGCCATGAGCTCGGCCGAGTCGCGCGCGAACACGTTGCTGTTGACACGGCCGTCGTAACCGATGACGACGCTGGCGTTCTCGTCGCGGTCGAGCAGCCAGCGGGCGAATCCGGTCGCGGCCTGCGAGACGAGCACGCGGTTCATGCGGTTCGAGCCCGCGCCGAGCTCACCCCGCAGACCAGCGGTGCCGAACGTGAGGCGGGTGTCGAAGCGGTCGCGGAGAGCATCCATCGCCGTCGCATCGCCCGCCTCGGCGGCCGGGATGAGCGCCTCGAGCTCGGCGCGCGTCTCGGGGTCGGGGTCTTGCTCGAGCCAGGCCTTCGCAGAGTCGAGAGTCGTCATGAGGGCCTCCTACAGCTGGGCAACGATGCGGGCGAGCAGCGCGCTGATGACGGGCTCGGCGGCCTTGCCGGCGTCGATCACCTCGGCGTGGCTCAGCGGTTCGGGCGAGATGCCGGCCGCGAGATTGGTAATGAGCGAGAGGCCGAGAACCTCCATGCCGGCCTGGCGGGCCGCGATGGCTTCCAGCGCCGTCGACATGCCGACGATGTGCCCGCCCATGGCCTTCGCCATCTGCACTTCGGCGGGTGTCTCGTAGTGGGGCCCGCGAAACTGTACGTACACGCCCTCGTCGAGTTCGGGGGCTACGGTGTGCGCGAGATCGCGCAGGCGCTGCGCATAGAGGTCGGTGAGGTCGATGAACGTCGCGCCCTCGAGCGGCGAGTTCGCGGTCAGGTTGAGGTGGTCGCTGATGAGCACGGGCGTGCCGGGAACCCAGTGGTCTTTGATGCCGCCCGCGCCGTTGGTGAGGATCATGACGGATGCCCCCGCCGCAGCCGCCGTGCGCACCGAGTGCACCACCCGCCGCACGCCGTGATTCTCGTAGTAGTGGGTGCGGGCGCCGATGACGAGCGCGCGCTTGCCGCTCGGCAGCAGGATCGAGCGCAGCGTGCCGACATGCCCCTCGAGCGCAGGCTTGCTGAACCCAGCGATGTCGGTGGCGGCGATGGTGTGCGTGGTCTCGCCGATGAGGTCGGCGGCCTTCGCCCAGCCCGAGCCGAGCGTGAGGGCGATGTCGTGGTGCTCGACGCCTGTGGCGTCTCGCAGCTGCTCGGCGGCCTGAGCGGCGATGGCGAAAGGGTCGGCGTGCTCGTCGTCGAGCGGGTTCACGGCGGTGTGCGACATGACTGCCAGCCTACTGAGCGGGCCCGCTGCGAGCATCCGCGCATGAGCGCATCGTGCGGGCGCTGACACAATGGAGACATGGATACCTCCACGTTCGACCGGACGCACCGCATCGCCGTTCTCGGAGGAGGCCCCGGTGGCTACGAGGCGGCGCTCGCCGGAGCCCAGCTGGGGGCCGACGTCACGCTCATCGAGCGCGTCGGAGTCGGCGGGTCGGCGGTGCTCACCGATGTCGTGCCGTCGAAGACCCTCATCGCGACGGCCGAGGCCGCGGGGGCCATTCGCGATGCGGCCGATCTCGGCGTGCAGTTCTTCGCGCGCGGCGAATCGGGACGGGCCACGAAGCCCGAGGTCGCCGTCAACCTCACGCAGGTGAACAAGCGACTGCTGAAGCTCGCGCAAGATCAGTCTGACGACATGCGCGACCAGCTCATCGACGCTGGCGTGCGCATCATCGTCGGCGACGGGCGGCTCGAGGGGCCGAATCGCATTGTCGTGGCGACGAGTCAGGGCAAGAAGCGGGTCGACTTCGATCAGTGCGACGCCGACACGGTCATCGTCGCGGTCGGCGCCTCGCCGCGCGAGCTGCCGAGCGCGCAGCCCGACGGCGAGCGCATTCTCACCTGGACCCAGCTCTACCGCCTACCTGACGTGCCCGAGCACCTCATCGTCGTCGGCTCGGGCGTCACGGGCGCCGAGTTCGCGAGCGCCTATCGCGCGCTCGGCGCGCAGGTGACCCTCATTTCGAGCCGCGATCAGGTGCTGCCGGGCGAGGATGCTGATGCTGCGCACCTCATCGAACAGGTCTTCCGGCGCAACGGCATGACGCTGCTCGCGAAGAGCCGCGCCGACTCGGTCGTCAACACGGGCGACGGCGTGCAGGTGACCCTGAGCGACGGCACGGTGATCGACGGCTCGCACTGCCTCATGGCCGTCGGCTCGATTCCCAACACGGCGGGCATCGGCCTCGAAGAGGCGGGCGTGCAACTCACCGAGTCGGGCCACATCGCCGTCAACAAGGTGGCGCGCACCTCGATGCCGAGCGTCTACGCCGTGGGTGACTGCAGCGACTCGCTGCCTCTCGCCTCGGTCGCTTCGATGCAGGGCCGCACGGCGGTCTATCACGCCATGGGCGACGCCGTGACACCCATCAAGCTGCGCAACGTGACCTCGAACATCTTCACGGCGCCCGAGATCGCCACGGTCGGCTTCTCGCAGAAGCAGATCGAAGACGGCGAGACCCGCGGCATCGTGCACAAGCTCATGCTCGAGACGAACGCGCGGGCCAAGATGCAGAACGTCACCGACGGCTTCATCAAGCTGTTCGCGGCCAAGACCTCGGGCACGGTCATCGGGGGCGTCGTCGTGGCACCCCGGGCATCCGAATTGATTCTGCCGATCGCTCTCGCGATCGAGCACCGGCTCACGGTCGACCAGCTCGCCCGCGCCTACTCGGTGTACCCCTCGCTGTCGGGCGGCATCACCGATGCCGCGCGGGCGATGCACGCACCCCGCGACTAGTTCTGCGTTGCGCGGCTCAGCTCGTGATGCTGAGCAGCACGTGACCCGAGGCCACGGTTTCGCCCACGGCCGCGCCGATGCCGGTCACGGTGCCGTCTTTGTGCGCCGTGAGGGGCTGCTCCATCTTCATGGCCTCGAGCACGACGACGAGGTCGCCCGCGACCACCGAGTCGCCGTCAGCGACAGCGAGCTTCACGACTGTGGCCTGCATGGGGCTCTTGACGGCGTCGCCGGAGGCGGCGGACGACACGGCTGAGCCGGTGCGCCGCTTGGGCGGTGCGGCGAGTGTCGTCGCGGTGCGGGACGCTCCGGTCGGCATGAGCGTCTCGGGCAGAGACACCTCGAGCCGCTTGCCGGCGACTTCGACGACCACGGTGTGGCGCGGGCCCGGCTCGGCGTGCGGCTCGGCGAGCGAGCCGCTCCACGGCTCGAGCTGGTTGTCGAACTCAGTCTCGATCCACCGCGTGAACACGGTGAACGGCTCGCCGTTCGCGGGGGCGAACGCCGGGTCGTCGACGATCGCGCGGTGGAACGGCAGCACGGTCGGCAGGCCCGCGACCTCGAACTCGGCGAGGGCGCGGCGCGAGCGCTCGAGGGCGTCATCGCGGCTCGAGCCCGTCACGATGAGCTTGGCGAGCAGCGAGTCGAAGGCGCCCGAGATGACGTCACCCGTCGTGACACCCGAGTCGACCCGCACGCCGGGCCCGCCCGGAAATCGCAGCGCGTGCACGGGGCCGGGCATGGGCATGAAGTTGAGCCCCGGGTCTTCACCGTTGATGCGGAACTCGAACGAGTGACCATGCGCCACCGGGTCGTCGTAGCCAATCTCTTCGCCCTCGGCGAGGCGGAACTGCTCGCGCACGAGATCGATGCCCGTGACCTCTTCAGAGACGGGGTGCTCGACCTGCAGGCGCGTGTTGACCTCGAGGAACGACACGGTGCCGTCGGCGCCGATGAGGAACTCGCAGGTGCCGGCGCCGAGGTAGCCGACCTCTTTCAAGATGGCCTTCGACGACGAGTACAGCAGTTCGGTCTGCTCGGGGGTGAGGAACGGCGCGGGTGCCTCCTCGACGAGCTTCTGGTGCCGGCGCTGCAACGAGCAGTCGCGCGTCGAGATGACGACGACGTTGCCGTGCGCGTCGGCGAGGCACTGGGTCTCGACGTGGCGCGGCTTGTCGAGGTACTTCTCGACGAAGCACTCGCCGCGGCCGAAGGCCGCGATCGCCTCGCGGGTCGCCGAGTCGAACAGTTCGGGAATCTCTTCGCGAGTGCGCGCCACCTTGAGGCCGCGGCCGCCGCCGCCGAAGGCCGCCTTGATGGCGACCGGCAGCCCGTGCTCGTCGACGAACGCGAGCACCTCGTCGGCTCCGCTCACGGGGTTCAACGTGCCGGGCGCCAGGGGGGCGCCGACTTTCTCGGCGATGTGCCGGGCGCTGACCTTGTCGCCGAGCTTCTCGATGGCCTCAGGCGAGGGCCCGATCCAGATGAGCCCGGCATCGATGACGGCGCGGGCGAAGTCGGCGTTCTCGGCGAGGAACCCGTAGCCCGGGTGCACCGCGTCCGCTCCAGACCGGCGGGCGATGCTGAGCAGCTTGTCGATGACGAGGTACGTCTCGGCGCTCGTCGTGCCGTGCAGGGCATAGGCCTCGTCGGCGAGGCGCACGTGGCGGGCATCCCGATCTTGATCGGCGTAGACGGCAACGGTGCCGAGACGGGCGTCACGAGCGGCGCGGATGACGCGGACGGCGATCTCGCCCCGATTGGCGATGAGTACCTTGCTGATGCGGGCCATGGTTCCCCAGCCTAGGGGGGTGATCGACCGCGCGGTTTGGCGGTGCCCCACAAAAGGCAGGCGAATCGCTTAGCGGTTCCAGAGATCGGTCCAGCGGCCGCCGAGCTCGTGCACGAGTTTGCGCAGCAGCGGCACTGAGAGCCCGACGACGGTGTGCGGGTCGCCCTCGATGCGATCGATGAAGCCGGCGCCCTTCGAGTCGATCGTGAAGGCGCCCGCGACCTTCAGCGGCTCGCCCGTGGCGATATACGCGTCGATCTCTGCCGTCTCGATGTCGTCGGCGAAGTGCACGGTGGCGCGGGATGCTCGCCCTACGGCGCCGTGCAGCGATCCTCCCCGGTGATCGATGAGCCAGTGGCCCGAGTGCAGCACCCCGCTGCGTCCGCGCTGAGCGAGCCAGCGCTCGCGGGCCACCTCGGGCTCGTGCGGCTTACCGAAGACGGTGCCGTCGAGCTCGAAGGCCGAGTCGCCGCCGAGGATGAAGCCGTCGATGTCGCTCGCGACGAGCCCAGCGCCGGCGAGCACCGCGGGGTCGAGGCCCGCCTCGGCCTTGAGCCGGGCGAGAAGCTGCACCATCTCGTCGGCCGGCAGCCGACCGTCGGGATGCGCGGCAGCGGCCGCATCCACCGCCCGATCTTCGTCGACTCCCGGCGCGAAGGCGACCGGTTCGATGCCGACCGCTCGCAGGGTGGCCAGGCGGGCGGGCGAGGTCGAGGCGAGATACAGGCGCACGGCTCGATGCTACGGCGGTCGTGTTCGTAACTCAGGCTGAGAGCGCCGATGTGCCGGGCTGTTCGCGCACAGGAGGTCGTACAGCCTGAGTTGCGAACAGGGGCGCGCACCTAGGCTGGGCGCATGGGCGAGAACATCGGAACGCAGATCGAACTCACGGTCGACAAGATCGCGCACGGCGGCATCACGGTCGGGCGACTCGACGGTCGAGTGGTGTTCGTGAGCGACGCGATTCCGGGCGAGACGGTGCGCGCGCGGGTGAGCGACGACCGCAAGAAGAGCTTCTGGCGGGCCGACACGGTCGAGGTGCTCGAGGCGAGCGAGCACCGTCGCCCGCACATCTGGGGCGCCGCGAGCCTCGAACGCGACCCCCGGGGGCGTGCCGGCGGCGCCGAGTTCGGCCACATCGAACTCGCTCACCAGCGCGAGCTCAAGCGGCAGGTACTCGCCGAGTCGCTGCAGCGCATGGCAGGGCTCGAAAGCGACGTGCAGGTGGAAGCGCTGCCGGGCGATGACACCGCGAACGGGCTCGGTTGGCGCACCCGCATCCGGCTGCACGTCGACGATCAGGGCCGACTGGGGCCCATGGCATCGCGCTCGCACACGGTGATTCCGGTGACGGATGCTCCCCTCGCGACGACCGAGGTGCAGGCCATCATTCCTTTCGCCGAGCGGTTCGTCGGCCTCGGCACCGTCGATGTGCTCGCGCCGAGCGGAGGAGAGCCGCGGCTCGTGATCGGCGAGCAGAAGCCGACCGTCATCACCGAGGTCGTGGGCGACCGCAAGTTTCAGCTCGACGACACGGGCTTCTGGCAGGTGCACCGGTCGGCGGCGGTCGCGCTGACCGGCGCGGTGCAGCAGGCGATCGACGAGTCGCTGTTCGACCCGCGCGCCGAGAATCTCGACCTCTACGGCGGCGTCGGGCTGCTCGCTGCCGCGGTCGCCGATCGCTTCGGCGCTGACACGCGCATCACGAGCGTTGAGTCCGACGAGCGCGCGACCGACCACGCCTCAGAGAATCTCGCCGAGTGGCTCGGCGCCTCGGCTGAGAGCGGCCGCGTCGACCGCTGGCTACGAGCGCTCGAGTCCAGTGCCTCCGCGGGCGATCGCGAGCGGTTGCGCGCGGCGACGATCGTGCTCGACCCGCCGCGGTCGGGTGCCGGTGCCGAGGTCATGGCGCTGCTCGGCGCGCTGGCTCCGGCTCAACTAGTCTACGTCGCCTGCGACCCGGTCGCGCTGGCCCGCGATGTCGCTCTCGCGGCGCAGTCGGGATACCGGCTGGCGCGCATCCGCGCCTTCGATCTCTTCCCGCACACCCACCACGTTGAGGCGGTCGCCACGCTCGTGCGCGACTGACCGCGCTCGCCGGAAGGGGGACTCGCCGCTGCTCGAATGACCCTGTGCCGTGGATGCCACGGATAGCATGGAAGCCCCGGTGCACCCGAATCACTCGGCCACGGCACCCTCATCGGCAAAGGGCAGGAATCCTGATCGTGGTGGCTTCGACCAGCAAGCATGTGCGCGTCGCGATCGTCGACGATCACGAGTCGGTGCGCCTCGGTCTGCAGGCTGCCTTCACCAATGCCGGTTTCGAGGTGATCGACACCGCGGCGAGCGTGCCTGAGCTCGTCGAAGGCCTCGACGGTCGCGAGATTGATGTCGTGGTGCTCGACCTCTCGCTCGGTGACGGCTCGAGCGTGACCGAGAACGTCAAGGCCGTGCAGGCCACCGGCAGCGCGGTGCTCGTGCACTCGATCGCCGACCGGGTCGCGAGTGTCCGTGAGGCGCTCGCCGCCGGCGCCGCCGGCGTGATTCCGAAGTCGTCGGCCACCAGCACCGTCATCGCCGCCGCCGAGACGGTGGCCAGGGGCGAAGTTCTCAACAACCTCGAGTGGGCGAGCGCGATCGACGCCGACCGCGACTTCGCGAAGGCCCAGCTGGGCCGGCGCGAGCGCGAGATCTTGCACTTGTACGCCAGCGGTCTTCCGCTGAAGCTGGCCGCGCAGCAGCTCGGCATCGGCTACTCGACGGCGCGCGAGTACCTTGATCGCATTCGGGCGAAGTACGTCGAGGTTGGGCGCCCCGCGCCGACGAAGGTCGATCTGCTGCGTCGGGCCGTCGAAGACGGAATCCTTCCTGGTCTCGAACCCGACGGTGATGACTCCGCCTGAGGCGGTCGCGGCCGCGGCGAGCACAAGCAAGCCGGCCCGCAGCCCACTGAGCCGCAAGCGCGTCGACACCGTCATCTCGCGCTCGGTCGCCTGGTTCGGCATCGTCTTCGGCCTGCAGGCCGTTCCGCTACTGCTCACGCAGTACCACCTCGGCCAACCGGTGTGGTCGGCGATCACGGTCGGCGCGATGTTCGGCTCGCTCGTCGTGGCGCTGCTCTGCTCGACGATCAAGCGATGGGTGATCGGCTCGCACCTGCTCGTCTCGTTCGTCTATGTGGCCGCGCTGCTGAGTTGGCCGTTCTTCTTGGCTGATCCGGCCGTGACGCAGGTTGGCAACCACTGGCTCTATCAGCTGACCACGGTAGCGACGGCCACGGCGGCCATCGGATTCCCGGTGCGGCGGGCGCTCGCGTATCTCATCGTCGTGCCGATCATCTACGGCGTCATTAGGGTTACCCCGGCGGGCGGCGGTGCGCCGTGGGAACTCGGGGTCTTCGACGCCGTCTACGCGATCATTCTCGGCGGTGCGGTGCTCGTGATCGTGACCATGACGCGCGTCGCGGCCACCTCGGTCGACGAGGCGCAGGGCGCAGCGCTAGACCGCTACGCGCGCGCCGTGCGCCAGCATGCGACCGAGGTCGAGCGCGTGCACGTCGATTCGATCGTGCACGACAGCGTGCTGACGACGCTCCTGACGGCGGCGCGCGCCGAGTCGTCAGAGCAGCGGGTGCTCGCCGCGCAGATGGCGTCGAATGCCATGCAGCATTTGCGCGAGGCAGCACTTGTCTCGCCAGACGACGGCTCGACCGTGCGCCTGAGGCAGCTAGCCGACCGCATCGTGTCGGCAGCGCGCGAGATGCAGGCCCCGTTCGCGGTGCGCGTGCGGTCTCTCGACACCCGGGTCATCCCCTCGGGCCAGGCTGAGGCGCTCTACTCGGCCGCGGTGCAGGCCATGATCAACAGCGTGCAGCACGCGGGCGGCCCCGACGTTCGCCGCTGACTGCGGGTGTCGGGCGTGCACGGCGGCGCCGTCGAGATCGAGGTAGGCGACGCGGGGCCGGGCTTCGACCTGGCGTTGGTGCCCGAGGCCCGTCTCGGCGTGCGGCGCTCGATCATCGAGCGCACCGCGAGCGCCGGCGGCCAGGCCACCGTGGTCTCTGCCCCGGGCAAGGGAACGGTCGTGACGCTCGCCTGGCCGGTCTTCACGCTCGACGCGCTCGACGATGACGACGCGGCTCTCGACGAGGAGGCGCGCTCGTGAGAATCGGAGTTCCCCGCTCGCTCATCGTGTCGATGGCCGCGATCTTCTCGGCGTACCACATCGTGCTCGGGCTCTACACGATCGATGTACCCAGCAACCCCCTGCCGATCCTCGCAGCTATGGCGCTCTACGCCTCGGCGACGGCCCTCAGCCTCATGCCGGGCCAGCCGGAGCGTATGCCCACCTGGCTCGCGGGTCTCAACGTCGTGGTCTGCGTCGTCATGACGTTGCTCATCACTCCAGAGCTCGACCCGCTGCGCGAGGGCGGGCTCGGCTACGCCACGTGGTACGTGGCCGCGGTCGGCACACTCATGACGATCACCTCGACGCGACGCCGGCACCTCTTCGCGTGGATCGGCATCGCGGCACTCGTCGTGCAGACCATCGCCTGGGGAGGCCCGCTGCTGCTGCTCGGCATCGGCGTCATCGGCAGCGCGGCCTGGGTCGCCGTGTCGCACATCCTGTCGCGGGCGCTCTTGAAGGCCTCGGCCGACGCTGCCCGGTTCGCTCAGGCCGAGCGCGAGGCGACCGACTGGCAGGCCGCACAAGAGGCGCACCTCTACGAGCGGCAGTTCCGTCTGGGGCAGACAGGCACGACGGCAGTGCCCATGCTGCAGATCATCGAAGCCACGGGTGGCGAGCTGACGCTTGACCAGCGGGCGGAGTGCCTGCACCTTGAGGGCGCGATCCGCGACGAGATCCGCGGTCGTCGACTGCTCAACGACGCCGTGCGCCGCGAGGTGATGTCGGCGCGGCGCCGCGGAGCCTCGGTGAGCCTGCTCGACGAGGGCGGGCTCGACGATCTCGACGACGTCAACCGCGAGCGGGTGCTCGACGCACTCGCCGAGGCGATTCGCACGACCGGCGCGATGCGCGTCATCGCCCGCACCGCTCCGATCGACTCGGATGTCGCGGTCACCGTCGTGGGGCTGACCCCGGCGAGCGACGGGCACGCGCGCGATCTCGGCCAGAGCCACGACGACGATGACGACGCGGTCGACCTCTGGCTCGAGATTCCCCGGACCAGCGCCTGAGAGCGAATCGCTGAGCGATTCGCCGGCGCGCATGTCGCGTGACACCAACTCGTCACGTGCCCATCTGGGCGCCGAGCAAGGCCTTAAATGCTGGAAGGGCCGGAGTACCCAGCTCCGGCCCTTCTCAACGTATCGAGGTAGAGCAGCAACCCGAATGCGGCCCTACCTCGCCCCCCAATCACGAACCGCTACCCGTGCGGCTGTGGTGATCGGTGGTGAGCTCTAAGAGCGTCACCTGACACGTTCTATGGTGTCGAACAGGCCGCGCGAGCACAGTCGTCATTTTGGGGGACACGTGGGGGACCAATGTGCGGCGAAATCGTCAGAAAACCGCGGAATTCCGGGGTTGTGAGACCGTTCTGTGGCGCGTCGTGGGGTACATATCCCCCGAACTGGGGTCAGTTCCTCACTTGTGCGGCCGTCTCCGTGCAGTAGCAGTGAATTTGCCACTGATCTCGTCGCTCCAGGCCGCGAAATTCTGCGTATTGCGCAGTATCTGAGCGACGCTCAGCCGGTGCGCAGGCCCCGGGACGCACTCCAGGCGCCGGGACCGGGTGAGAGAGGCCCGCGCATGTGGCGCCCGCTCTGGCTCCACCCGTCGATGCGCGGCTCGAGCAACGGAACCCCGGCCGCAGCCTGTTCGGCGAGCGCGGCGGCGATGACCGCGTGCACGGCTGCGAGCTCGGCATCGGTGGGATTCCCGTTGACGATACGCACCACGGGTGCCTCGGCGCCGCCCGGCAGGGCGCTCGACGCGTGCGCACTCACAGGGGGATGTTCCCGTGCTTCTTCGGCGGCAGGCTCGCCCGCTTGCCCTTGAGAGCGCGCAGAGCCTTGATGACGGCGACGCGCGTGGCCGCCGGCTCGATGATGCCGTCGAGCTCGCCGCGCTCGGCCGCCAGGAAAGGGCTGGCCACGTTGTAGGTGTACTCGTTCGCGAGTCGCGTGCGCACGGCCGCGACGTCTTCGCCGGCCGCCTCAGCCGCTCTGATCTGGTCGCGGTACAGGATGTTCACCGCACCCTGCCCGCCCATGACGGCGATCTCGGCCGTGGGCCACGCGAGGTTCATGTCGGCGCCGAGCTGCTTCGAGCCCATGACGATGTAGGCACCGCCGTAGGCCTTGCGCGTGATGACGGTCACGAGTGGCACGGTGGCCTCGGCATAGGCGTAGAGCAGCTTGGCGCCGCGGCGGATCACGCCCGTCCACTCCTGGTCGGTTCCGGGCAGGTAGCCGGGAACATCCACCAGGGTCAGAATCGGAATCGAGAACGCATCGCAGAATCGCACGAAACGGCTCGCCTTCTCGCCCGCGTCGATGTTGAGCGTGCCAGCCATGGCGTTCGGCTGGTTCGCGATGACGCCCACGCTGCGGCCCTCGACCCGCGCGAAGCCGATGACGATGTTGGGCGCGAACAGCGGCTGCACCTCGAGGAACGAGCCCTCGTCGACGACATGATCGATGATGTCGATGACGTCGTACGGCTGGTTAGGGCTGTCGGGGATCATCGCGTTGAGCTTGCGGTCGCTGTCGGTGATCTCGAGTTCGACCTCTGCCGCGTACTGAGGCAGCTCGGCGAGATTGTTGTCGGGCAGGTAGCTCAACAGCGAGCGGGCGTAGTCGAAAGCGTCGTTCTCGTCGCTCGCCAGGTAGTGCGAGACGCCCGAGGTGCGGTTGTGCGTGAGGGCGCCGCCCAGTTCTTCCATGCCAACGTCTTCGCCCGTGACGGTCTTGATGACGTCGGGGCCGGTCACGAACATCTGGCTCGTCTTGTCGACCATGATGACGAAGTCGGTGAGGGCAGGCGAGTAGACCGCGCCGCCGGCCGCCGGGCCGCAGATGATCGAGATCTGGGGTATGACGCCGCTCGCGGCCGTGTTGCGCCGAAAGATCTCGCCGTACTTGCCGAGGGCCACGACGCCTTCTTGAATGCGCGCCCCGCCCGAGTCGAGAATGCCGATGATGGGCACGCCCGTCTTGAGCGCGAGCTCCATGACCTTGATGATCTTCTCGCCGGCGACCTCGCCGAGCGAGCCGCCGAAGATCGTGAAGTCTTGGCTGTAGACGGCGACCTGCCGGCCGTGCACGGTGCCCGTGCCGGTGACGACGGCGTCGCCGTAGGGGCGCTTGGCGTCCATGCCGAAGGCGTGGGTGCGGTGGCGCACGAACTCGTCGAGCTCGACGAAGCTGCCGTGGTCGAGCAACGTGTCGATGCGCTCCCGGGCGGTCATCTTGCCCTTGGCGTGCTGCTTCTCGATCGCGGCCTCGCCGCTCGCGGTGACGGCCTCGTGGTACCGCACTTTGAGGTCGGCGATCTTGCCGGCGGTCGTCGAAAGGTCGGGGGCGGCGGGGGCGGGCGCGTTGGCGTCGTCGGTCACAGTGTCAGCCTATCCACCGGTCACGACCCGGCACCGTTGGCGATCATCCACAAAACTGGCCACGAGGCTGTGTGCACCTCGCGGCTCACCGCACGATTAGGCCGAGGCTGCGATGGTCGCGACGCCGATGAAGACCGCGATGACGCCGACCACCTGCACGCGCAGCAGCCGCTCACCGAGCACGCGCCAGCCGAGCAACGCGGTCACGACCGGATACAGCGAGGCGAGCACCCCGACAACGCTGAGGGCGCCAGCCTGGCTCGCGAGGGCGAAGCAGACGTTGGCGAGGTAGCCGAGCAGCCCGATCGCGGCGATGCCCACGAGGTCTCGGCCGCGAACGGGGTGGGGCAGCAGCGCGGGGCTCGCCACCTGGCCGGTGTGAAGTCGCGCCGCCGCCGATCGCAGGCGCACGTGCACCCAGATCGACAACGCCACGATGTAGAGCGCGAGCACGACCGCGGTGTTGACGATGAGGGTCGTCGTGATGCTCGTCGCGCTGCCGAGTGCGACTGAGACGTTCGCGAGGCCGAAGCCCGCGGCGGCAACAAAGGCCAGCACGATCGACTGCACGCGATGGCGGTGCACCTGCTCGCCTCCGACCCGCGAGCGCACTTCCGGCCCGCTCGCGAGCACGGTGCCGATGATGGCGACGCCGAGCCCGAGGGCCAGGATGCCCGTGACCGGGTCACCCGACGCGACCCCCACCATGACCGGCACGATGACGGCGAGCGAGGTGATGGGAGCGACAACGCCCATCGTGCCGATCGCTAGAGCGCGGAAGAGAGCCGAGACCCCCACGGCCGTTCCGAGCCCACCGATGACTCCCCACTGCACGGCGTTGGCGTCGTCGAGCGCCAGCGGTTCGACGAGCAACCTCGTGGTCACGGCGAGAGCGGCGACCAGCTGCGAGCCGAGCAACACGATGATGAGCGGAAGCCGTCGCGACAGTACTCCGCCCAGAAAGTCGGTGATGCCGAGAAGGCCGCTCGCGACGAGCGCGAGCCAGGTGAGCCCGGGCATCAGCCGCGCCGCCGACGTTCGTAGGCGTCAACGAAGCTGCTCGGGTCGACGGTCGTCTCGCTCCAGCCCAATGTCCGGGCGAGTCTGGCGAGCTGCGGAGGCTCGACTGCCGCAGCCTCGAGCGCGGGCTGGTCGGCGAAGACCTGCGCTGCGGGGCCGTCGGCCCGCACGGTTCCGCGGGCCATGACGACGACGCGCTCGAAGTTCTCGACGCAGAAATCCATGTCATGGGTGATCGCGACGACCGTGGTTCCGCGAGCCGTCAGGTCGTCGATGATGCCCGCGATGAGCCGAACTCCGCCTTCGTCTTGCCCGGTCGTCGGCTCGTCGAGCACGACGATGGGCGTGCGCATCGCGAGCACGGCGGCGATCGCCACGCGCTTGCGCTCGCTCAGCGAGAGGTGGTGCGGGTGCACGTGGGCCTCGTGCGCGAGACCGACCGCCTCGAGAGCCGACATCACGCTCTGAGTGACCTCTTCGGGTTCGAAGCCGAGGTTCTTCGGCCCGAATGACACGTCGCCCTCGACGGTGCGCGCAAAGATCTGCTCATCGGGGTTCTGAAAGACGTAGCCCACGCGATGCGAGAGCTCGGCGATCGACTTGTCGCTCGTGATCCAGTCGCCGATGTGCACCGAGCCCTCGGTCGGGCGCACCATGCCGTTGAGGTGTCGCACGAGAGTGGTCTTGCCTGCGCCGTTCTGGCCGACGATCGCCACGCGCTCACCCGGTGCGATCGTCAGGTCGACGCCAGCCACGGCTTCGACGCCACTCTCATAGGTGTGGCGCAGTGCGTCAACGCGAATGGTCAGATCGTTCATCGAGTCACCCCTTCCCGGCGAAGTACGCCGCGCCGTCGTTCACGCCCACGGGCAGCGGCTCGGTCACCGGCAGCAGTCCGCGCGTGCGCGCCTCGCGCGCGGCCTGTGTGATGCGCGTCTGGCCGACCCCCCAGGTGCTCAACCGGTCGTCGGCGAAGACCGTCCCGGGTGTGCCGGTTGACACGATGCGCCCGCCGGCGAGCACGGCGATCGCGTCGCAGTGCTCGTGCAGCAGCTCGGTCTTGTGCTCGATGATCACGATGGTCGTGCCGCCCTCGCTCAAGCGCCCGAGCACGTCGTACACCAGCCGGGTTCCGGCAGGGTCGAGCTGAGAGGTCGGTTCGTCGAGCACGAGCACCGGAGGGGCCATGACCACCATCGACGCGATGGCGACGAGCTGCATCTGGCCGCCCGAGAGTGCGTAGGGCGAGCGGTCGAGCAGGGCGGTGAGTCCGAGGGTCGCGGCCACAGCATCCACTCGCTCGATCATCTGCGAGCGTTCGACCGAGCGGTTCTCGAGACCGAACGCGAGTTCTTCGCGCACCGTGAACCGTGCGCCTGAGATCTGGTTGAACGGGTTCTGCGTCACGAGGCCGACGACGTCGACCGCCTCTGTGAGAGTGCCCTCGCTCAGCACGGAGCCGGCGACACTCGCGGTGCCGCGGTACGTGCCGCCCTCGGTCGAAGGGATGAAGCCGGCGATGATCTTGGCGAGCGTCGTCTTGCCGCTGCCCGAGGCTCCGACGATTCCCATGATCGTGCCGGCGGCCACCTCGAGATCGAGGTGCGCAAGAGTGAAGGCCGGAGCATCTTCATAGGCGAAGGCGACGTTGCGCAGCTCGATCACGCGATCACCCCCACGACCACCAGCACGATGATGGCGGCGGCCGCGGCGGCCAGCAGCCAGCGCCCGATGCGCTCGCTCAGCGGGTCGGCGACCACGGTGAGGCTCGTCGGGCGCGGTGTGGCGCCGAAGGCCCGCGCCTCCATCGCCGTCGACCGTTCGTCGACATCGGTGATCATGCCGAGCACGAGCGGCGCGATGAGCGGCAGCAGCGCTCGTGCCCTGCGCAGCGGACCGCCCGCGATCTCGAGGCCCCTGGCCTGCTGCGCGAGAAGGATGCTGCGCGCGCGTTCTTGGAAGGCCGGAATGATCTGCAGGCTCGCGCTGATGACGTACGCGATTTTCGAGCTCATGCCCGCCTGCGTGAGAGCGGTCATGAGCCGAGCCGGGTGCGTCGTCAGCACGAAGACGAGCGAGCCGAGCACGAGCGCGCTCAAGCGCGAGCCGATGGTGAGCGAGAACACGATGCCTTCGACCGTGAGGCGCGCCGGGCCCCACTGCCAGAGCACGGTCGTGCCGTCGGGGAAGAAGAAGCCCTGCACGATGAACAGCACCACGAGCAGGGGCAGCAGCAAGATCAGGAAGAGCCGAAGGAGCCTGCCGCCGACTCGAGCGAGCACGGCGGCAGGCACCACGACGAGCACCACGATGCCGAGCGGAATCCACCACTGAGGCACCGCGAACACGATGGCGATGATGGCGAGCAGCGCCACCAGCTTCGTCACCGGATTCAGTCGGTGCACCGCGGAGGCGCGCTCGAGATAGAGGGTCGTCATGGTTCGATTCCTTCGCGCCTAGGCCTTCGGCGCCTCGGGCCCGGCCGGAGCGGCCGGCTCGGCCGGAGCCACCGGTGCCACTTTGCCGAACACGTTGTACTGGCGCACGAACGGGAACCGGCCGCGCAATCGACTCGGTAGGGCGAACAAGATGATCACCACGATCGTGAAGGTGATTGTCTTGTCGAGCGGATCGCTCAGCAAACCCTGCAGCGTCGTCGAGGCGAGCAGCGAGTTGCCCCAGGCCTGGAACGCCGCGACGATCGCACCGGTGCCCGCTCCCGTGGCGCCGCCGAAGATGAAGGCGGCGATCGGGGCCGAGACGAGGGCGGCGACGATACCGGTGACGAAGCCGGCCACGGGCGCCAGGTAGAAGCGCCGGAACATGCCCCACCGTGCGGCGTAGCCCGCCAGCACACCGATGACCACCGCGGTCACGGCGAACGGCAGGGCGATCGGGCCGATCGTGAGGCCCCAGATCACGTTCGTCAGTGCGCCCGTTACGGCACCTGCTGCCGGACCCGCCAGAACACCGACCAGCACGGTGCCGATCGAGTCGAGGTAGAGCGGCAGGCCGAGCACCGCGGTCAGCTGACCGACCGCGATGTTGAGCACGATCGCGATCGGGATCAGGCTGAGCGTGGCCGTCGGCAAGCGATGGATCGCGCCGGCCGAGATGAGCGCCGCACCGATGAGGTAGCCGGCGAGGGCGATGAGCGCCGAGGTGCCGAGCCCGCCTTCGGCGAGCTCTTCGGGCTGGGCGAGGATCAGATACAGGTACGTCGCCACAATGACGGCGGCGCCGAGGGCGACGAAGATGCGATTTCGGGTTCGATTCGTCTCGCCCGACGGGGTGGATCCACTCATGAATGCCTCCTTGCACTCGTTTGTGTGTGCGGCAGGTGCCGCTGGGGTGACCGACAGGTCGCGCGGGTCAGCGCGCTGCACCTCCCGGGGCCTCTCCGACGCGCGACGCCAGCGCGGCGACGCGGTCGATGAGGTGGTCGAAGAACGCTGCGGGATCGGTGTCGACGACGATCGCGGCGTTGGGCTCGCGGCCCCAGAGACCTGCGTAGTCGGCGATCGTCTGGCCGCGGCTGAGCGTGCCGCCGAGCTCGACATCGACGGTCGCCGGCCGAAGCGTGACGATCTCGGGGTGCAGTGCCACGGCGGCGGCGAACGGGTCGTGCATGTGCGCGAGCCACCCCTGATCATGCGTGACATGAAACTCGAAGTAGAAGCGCACGGCGTCGGTGAGGTGCCGCAGCACGGGGTTCTGTGCCTGCGATCGCGAACCGAAGGGGCTGTCGGGCGTCAGCGCGGCATCCTCGTCGCCGATCGCGGCGGCGATGCGCTGCAGATGCTCGGGCTTCATCTCGATGCGCTCGGTCACGTCAAGCGCGCAGACGATCGGAGCGCGCTCGGGCGGCAGGCCGCTGAACGCATCGAAAACGATCTTGGCGCTCTCGGGGTCGACGGCAATGTTCCACTCACTGACGGGTGTCGTGTTGCCCGAGTGGTGGAAGCTGCCGCCCATGATGACGAGGCGCTTGAGCAGCCGCGGCAACTCGGGGTCGATGCGCAGGGCGAGCGCGAGGTTCGTCAGGGGGCCCGTGACGAGTCCGATGACCTCGCCGGGCGCGCTGCGCACCGCGTCGATCCACACCTGAGTGGCGTGACGGTCGCTGATGGCGGTGCGGGGCGCGGGCAGTTCGGCGTAGCCGATTCCCTGGAGGCCGTGGGTCTCTTCGGTCGTCATGAGGGGGGCGAGCACCGGAACCTCGCTGCCGAGGGCCACCTCGATGCCCTCGACCCCGCACAGTTCGAGCCATGCGAGGTTGTTGATCGCCACCTGGCGGGCCGGAACGTTGCCGGCCGTGCACGTGATGCCGAGAATCTTCGCCTCGGGCGACGCGAGCAGGTAGAGCAGCGCCAGGGAATCGTCGATGCCGGTATCGACATCAAGGATGAGGGGAATGGTGCGTGTGTCGTCTGACATGGAGCCTTCTCTCACAGTGCTCCGCCGCGTCAAGGCGAAGGAGCAGGGACCGGGTGGTCAGGAGGGCGGGGTCGACCGTGTCGCAGGGCGGGGGCCGACCTATCCAGTCAAGACACGTGCTCCGTTTCATCAGATCAGAGAGTCGGGCTGAGCCCGGTGCGGGCAACCATAGCGCCGCGCTGGCACGCGTGTAAAGAGCCGGGCGCGCGTGTCTGGCAGCGGGCGCGCCGGTTTACATTCGAGGTGGTCGATCTCGCTCGGTGAGCGAGTCGCGTGCCGCTCGCTTCTAGGCTGAGGGGATGCTGCTGCCGTTGAGCCGCGCGATCGCGCCCGACCTCGACTGGCGCGAGCGCTGCGCGTCGACCAACACCGAGCTCGTCGCGCGCGCGGGCTCGAGCCGTGACCTCGCCGTCATCGCGACCGACACTCAGACCGCTGGCCGCGGGCGGCTCGACAGGGTGTGGTCGGCGCCGAGTGGCACCGCGCTCGCCGTGTCGGTGCTCGTGCGGCACGACGCCGGCCTCGCATCCGCTGGCGACGGTGTTTTCGCGACCCACCACTCTGACGCAATGGGCGAGCGCACCGCCCCCGACCCGCGACGGCTTGGCTGGTTGCCGCTCATCGCGGGCGTCGCCATGACCCGCGCCGTGCAGACGCTGGGGGTCGGCCGCGCCGGGCTGAAGTGGCCGAACGACGTGCTCGTCCACGACCGCAAGCTCAGCGGCATCCTCACCGAGCTCACGAGCATCGGCGTCGTGATCGGCGCGGGGCTCAATCTCTCGATGACCCAGCCTGACCTGCCCGTGCCGACCGCGACATCCCTCGTCATCGAAGGGGTGGAGGCAGACGACGCGCTGACCGACCGTGCTCTTGCCGCATACCTCGGCGAGCTGCTGCCGCTCGTCGCTCAGTGGCGAGCGGCCGACCTCGAGCTGCTGCCGTCGATCGTCGTGCCGCACCTGCAGACTCTCGGTCGCGCTGTACGGGTCGAGCGCCCCGGTCTGCCGGTGACGCTCGGCACCGCGATGCGGCTCGATGACGACGGACGCCTCATCGTGCAACCGTCGGCCCAGGGTTCGGCGCTCATCGCCGTGGCGGCCGGAGACGTGACGCATCTGCGGTATGAATAGGGCATGACGGGGGAGAGCCGCCAGCCCGAGCGGGCCGTGTCGCGGTTGCGCCCGCACGCGCGAGCCCTCGTGCTGCCCTCGATCGTGCTGGTTGCGGTCGCCGGTGCGGCGTCGTACGGCGCGTTCGCGCTCGATGAGCTGTGGCTGCAACTGGCCGCGCTATTCGTCGGGCTCGTCGTCATCGGGCTGCTCTGGCTGCTGCCGTTGCTGAGCTGGCTCAGCACGCAGTACTTGATTACGACGCGTCGCATCGTGCTGCGGCGCGGGCTCTTCGTGCGCACCCGGCAAGAAGTGTTGCTGAGTCGCGGGCACGACGTCACGGTGCGCCGAGCAGGTCTGCAGTCGGCGTTCCGGTCGGGTGATGTGCTGATCAACACGGGGCTCGACCGCCCGGTCGTGCTGCGTGATGTGCCGCGCGCCGACCTCGTAGCCGAAGCGCTCACCGATCTGCTCGAGGCCAGCACGACGTCGATCGCCACGGTGCGGCGTCCGCTCGACGACGAGCCCGCGGCCGCGCGTCGGTCGCGTTCCGCGCGCTAGGTCACCCGCTCGCGCACGGCTCGCGCACCGCTCGCTCGCCCGCATTCGCACCGCACGCCCAGGCCGCGCGCATCCACCCGCACTGGCACCCGGCACCGCACGTTCACTTGATCGTCGTCTTCTGCTCGCACGTCGCTCACTGCCCCCGCGAGCGCCGCTCGTACCGTGAGGCCATGCGAATCTCGGTGATCGGGTGCGGCTACTTGGGCGCGGTGCACGCCGCGGGAATGGCCGAGCTCGGCCACAACGTCATCGGCATCGATGTCGACGCGCAGAAGATCGCGGCGCTCGCTCGCGCTGAGGCTCCGTTCTACGAGCCGGGCCTGCCCGAACTGCTGCGCGCGCACCGGTCGCGACTGCTGTTCACGACCGACGTCGCCGCGGCGCGGGATGCTCGCGTGCACTTCATCGCTGTCGGAACCCCGCAACGCCCTGACTCGCCGGCTGCCGACACGAGGTTCGTCGACGCGGCCGTCGACGCTCTGCTGCCGCACCTCGCACCCGGGCACCTCGTCGTCGGCAAGTCGACGGTGCCGGTGGGCACGGCGGAGCGTCTCGCCGCCCGCGTGCGCACCACGGGCGCCCGCCTGGCCTGGAACCCCGAGTTCTTGCGAGAGGGCCGCGCCGTCGACGACACGCTCCACCCCGACCGACTGGTCTACGGTGTCGAGCCCGACGACGACACGAGTGTCGCTGTGCTCGATGCCGTCTACGCCGCGCCGCTTGCTGCGGGCACTCCGCGCATGGCGACCGACCTTGCGACCGCTCAGCTCGTGAAGACGGCGGCCAACGCCTTTCTCGCGACCAAGATCTCGTTCATCAACGCGATGGCCGAGGTCGCCGAGGCCTCGGGCGCTGACGTCACGCTGCTCGCCGACGCGATCGGCCTCGATGCCCGCATCGGTCGCGCCTTCCTCAACGCCGGGCTCGGGTTCGGCGGCGGATGCCTGCCGAAAGACATCCGCGCTTTCCGGGCCCGCGGTGATGAGCTCGGCGTCGGTGAGGCGCTCGCCTTTCTCGGCGAGGTCGACAGCATCAACCTTCGTCGTCGCACGCGCGTGGTCGACGTGCTCGAGCACGAGCTGGGGCCGCTCATCGGGCGCCGCATCGCCGTGCTCGGCCTCGCTTTCAAGCCCGACTCTGACGATGTGCGCGACTCGCCGGCGCTCGCCGTCGTGCAACTGCTGCGCGAGCGCGGCGCGGTCGTCGTGGCCACCGACCCGGTCGCGATCGAGACGGCACGACTGCGCGACCCGCTGCCGATCTACGCCGCGACCGTCGAGCAAGTGCTCGAGGGCGCCGAGGCTGTCGTGCTCGCGACCGAGTGGGCCGAGTACCGAGGTCTCGACCCGGTCGTCGCCGGTTCAGGCGTGGCGAATCGGCTCGTCGTCGATGCCCGCAACGCCCTCGACGTCGACCGCTGGCGTGATGCCGGCTGGGTCGTGCGCGGCCTCGGTCGGGCGCATGCGTCGCGCGTCGAAGACCCACGAGCGGTACAGCGCGAACCGGAACACGCTACCGAGCGCCAGCCCGATCACGTTTGACGCGATGTTGTCGGCGAGCAGGCTCGTGAAGCCGAACACGTAGCGCGAGATCGCCAGGCACGCGACGGCGATGAGCAGTCCGCCGATGCTGACGAGCGCGAACTCGACTACTTCGCGTCCGGCAGGGCGTCGGTGCTCGAGTCGAAAGGTCCAGTAGCGGCTGCCCACCCAGTTGACGATGATCGCGACCGAGGTCGAGATCGTCTTGGCGATGATCGGGCCCTCGGCGATGACCGCCGGGTCGAGCACGGTGAGCCGCAGCACGTTGAACAGGGCGATGTCGACGATGAGCCCGACCAGTCCGACGGCTCCGAAGCGCGCGAGCTGGGTGACGAGTACGGGCATCTCACCTGGGCAATCGGTCGATCGGCGTGCGGGCTGCGAGGTCGGTCACCCCTATGCGTGTCACTGGTGCCGCCCGTCTCGGCCAGAATGGGCTCAAGAGTTCGAAGTCTATAAGGAGTCGCATGCCCGTCGTCGGCGTCATCGGTGGTGGCCAGCTCGCGCGAATGATGATCCCTCCGGCGGTCGCGCTCGGCATCGAGCTGCGGGTGCTCGCCGAGGCGCCCGATGCCTCGGCTCGTCTCGCTGCCACGGCTGTCGGCGACTATCGCGACGAGGCCACGGTGCTCGCGTTCGCGCGCGAGTGCGACGTCATCACGTTCGATCACGAGCACGTACCCCAGGCGGTGTTGCAGGCGCTCGTCGCTGCCGGCTCGGCCGTGCATCCGGGGCCGGATGCTCTTCTCTACGCGCAGGACAAGCTCATGATGCGCGAGCGCTTGTCGCGGCTCGGCGTGCCGCAGCCCGACTGGGCGCGGGTCTCGACCGCTGACGAGCTCGCCGCATTCCTCGCCGACCACGGCGGCCGAGCCGTCGTGAAGACGCCGCGCGGGGGCTACGACGGCAAGGGTGTGCGCATGGTTTCTCAGGCGAACGAGGCCGACGACTGGCTCGCCGACGGGCCGGTGCTGGCGGAAGAGCGGGTGTCGTTCCAGCGCGAGCTCGCGCAGTTGATCGCGCGCCGGCCGAGCGGACCGACCCAGTTGTGGCCGCTCGTCGAGACGGTGCAGCGGGGCGGGGTGTGCGCCGAGGTCATCGCTCCGGCGCCGCATGCGAGCGATGCGGTCGAGCGCGCTGCGGCTGAGATCGCGACGACGGTGGCGAACGGCGTCGGGGTGACGGGCGTGCTCGCGGTCGAGCTGTTCGAGTCGACCGACGGCCGTGTGCTCGTGAACGAGCTCGCGATGCGCCCGCACAACAGCGGACACGTCACGATCGATGGCTCGATCACGAGCCAGTTCGAGCAGCATCTGCGGGCCGTGCTCGACTGGCCGCTGGGCGACACCGAGCCGCTCGCCCCGTGGGGGGTCATGATCAACGTCTTTGGCGAGCTGCCCCCGCCCGCGATCGCGGCGGCACTGGGCCATCAGCCGACAGTCAAGGTGCACGCGTACGGCAAAGGGCCGCGCGAGGGCCGCAAGGCTGGCCACGTGACGGCGATCGGCGACGACCTTGACGAGACCGTTTACCGTGCGCGCGCGGCGGCCGCCCACTTCGACTAGCAGCTCAATCCGGCGCAACCCGCGGCAACCCGACGCAACCCGACGCAACCCGGCCCGTCCCAGAGCCTCTTCGCAGCCCAGACAAGCCTCGCCCAGCCCCGCGGGAGACTACCGCGTTAGGCGACGCGGCACGGCTCGAGCGCCCGCCGCGATACGAGCGAGCGAGTCGGTAGCTCGATCGGCTCCCGCGGGTCGCTACCGCTGTCAGGGGGCACCGCTCGATACCCGTCGAGGCCGTCGGGCCCCTGGCGTCTTTCGATGCGCCAGCCGTTGTTGTGCACGAGCAGGTGATGGTGTCGGCAGAGCAGTATTCCGTCAGCGACATCTGTTCGACCGCCCTCGGTCAACCACGGTTCAATGTGGTGCGCTTTGGGCTTGCCCGGGTTTGACGGACGGTTGCCGTTTGCAGCTTCAGTTGTAGTGAATCGGCGACTTGTAACCAAGGCTGGAATGCAACCTGTGGTTGTTGTAGGACCAGATATAGCCGAATAGCCTCGCCCTCGCATTGGCCCGCGTAGCGGGCTGCCCGACGGGATAGAGCTCTTCGTTCTTCATTGAAGCGAACCAGGATTCCATCACGGCGTTGTCGCGTGGATCCTTTCGCTCCCCGATCGAGACTGTCATCGAGTGTTCAGCAGCGAGGTTGATCCAGTCGTGGGATGTGAACTGGTATCCGCGGTCCGAGTGGATGACGCATCCCGGCGATGGTTGGCGGATCTTGATTGCCTCTCGCAAGGCGGTCATGACCGTCCCGGGAGCCTCCTTCGAATCCGTGGCCCAAGAGATCACTTCCCGATTGAACGCATCGAGCACGACGGCGGCGTGCAGCCACCCTTCCCCGGTGCGAATCATCGTGAGGTCGGTGAACCACAACCGGTTCGCTGCTGCGGCAACGAAGTGGCGTTGCACGACGTCGATGATCTCGACCCGTCTCACCGTTGGAACAGAGCGTTTGCGGGTTCCGATGCGCCCGCGACGCGCGTGCAGGCCGTTCTCACGGAGCAATCTCGCCACCCGATGCCGGCCGATCCGCATCCCCTGCAACAGCAAAGCTTGATGCATGCGCGGAGCTCCGTAATAGGGAAAGTCGGCGTGAATCGCCTCGATCTTCTCCAGCGCGGCGGCATCCTCGAGATCATGCCGACTCGGGCCGCGAGAGATCCAGTCGTAGTAGCCCGAACGGGAGACCCCGAGCACGCGACACAGCATCGTGACGCGTCGAGAAGGAGCTCTTGCCTTCTCCGCCGCGATCCACCGATAGATCTCTATCGGTGTCGCCTGGCGAAGAAGGCCAATGCTTTTCCCAGAACCTCTAACTCCTCATTGCGTTCTGCGAGCTCCCGCTCGAGCCGGGCAACTTTGGCCTTATCCGATTCCGGCGGCTCCCCGGGTGGCGGCTGCGCAGATTTCTTGTCGGCCACTCTCACCCAGTTCGAGATGGTCGTGGCCGACAGGTCGAACTCCCTCGCGAGGTCCTTGAACGTTCGACCGCGCCGGTAGAGCTCGACGACTTGATCCTTGAACTCCTGCGAAAACTCCCGAGCCATGAGAACACCTTCCCGCGACCAATAGGTCGCTGTCACGATGTCCGTCAAACCCGGGCAAGCCCACTTCGCACCACGAGGGTGGCCGTTCGCACCCCGCCCAGCGGCACCCTCCGTCGCGGACCGCGAGCGCAATGCGCTGGCGTACCGTGAACAGCCGCTGCGCGCGACCTACGTCGAGGGGCTGCCCTGTCGACGAGATAAGTATCGGAGTCTGCGAACCCCCGCACAGCAGGCGCAGCACGGTCGGAAGGGAGACGACCTCGGTCTGCCCCTCGATCTCGCCAGCCCCGGAGCCCTCGCGCACGTCTCGAGCCGTGACGACCACTCTCACCGACGGAGCGCCGGTCGACAGCAGTTGCGACGAGTCGGCTGCTGCGCCGACCCTCAACAGATCGAGGAACACATCAGAGGCGTACTGGTCGGGGCTGCGGTCATCAGCTCGCATGCGGTCGATGAGCGCTACGTCGTCGGGGGCCAGGAAGGTCGGCCCGCCCCTTCGGGGAGACGTCGCGCGGTCGTAGAGCTCGGTCACGATGGCCGCCGACTCGGGGTCGAGCAACCAGGTCGCCCGCGTCATGCCGTCAGCGCCACGATGGACGCGCAACGAGCGCGCGTGGCGTCGAGCGGCTTCGCGCTCGGCGATTCCGGCGGTGTCGAGCTCGTCGCGCAACTGGCGAGCTCGGCGGTGCAGCCGGTCGACATCGAGCGTGTCGATTTCGGCGAGCAGTTGCATCACGGCGTCGTGCAAAGCCGCGGCACTCACGGTCTCGCTCACGTCACCGAGGCCACTGCGAACGGATTCGAGTGCGGCAGTTGACAGCCGACCCTGCTTGACAGGATCGATCAAGGCGCGGGCCCACACCGGAAGCGCCGGTTCGCCCGACGAGCTCGCGTCGTCGGCCGTGGTGGTGGCGAGCATCGACCCCGCACGCACCGCGATGCGGGCATCGTGTCGCGACGCCCCGGTGGTCACACGCACCAGTTCTTCGGGTGTGCGGTGCCCGCGCCGCTGAGCGAGGCCCGAGTGGGCGAGCTGCGGAGTCGAGCGCCAAGCGACCTCGCCGGCGAGCACGGCCGAGCGCGCATCCACTAGCCGGCGCACCGTCGCCGCGCGATCGAGCGCTTCGAGAAGTGCACTGTCGTCGAGAGAATGTGCGGCCTCGTCAGCACTCTCGAGCAGCGCGTGCAGCGCCGCGTCGAGTGAACCGAGGAGTGAGGAGGTCATGCATCGAGTGTCTCAAGATTCGAACATGTGTTCTAGGCCGTCGGGCAATCTTGGGATAGCGGCTTGCCGTCGCCGGCTGTGGAGGAGTGGTTGGGGCGGGGCGGGGCGGGAGAGGTGGAGGAGTGGGTGGGGCGGGGCGGGAGAGGTGGAGGAGTGGTTGGGGCCGGGCTGCACCACCCGGCGCCACGAGGCGAGCACCCGGCCGACGCGGGCCGCCAGGGCGCGCCGCCACCCCCCGCACGCGACCCGCGCCTACCCTGAAGGCATGAATGCTCCCCTCGTCGCCGTCGTGATGGGCTCCGACTCCGACTGGTCGGTGATGCACGACGCCGCGACCGCGTTGACCGAGCTCGGCATCAGCCACGAGGTCGAGGTGCTGAGCGCCCACCGCACTCCTGACGCGATGATCGCGTACGGGCGCGCGGCTGCGGGCAGGGGCATCCGCGTCATCATCGCCGGCGCAGGTGGCGCCGCCCACTTGCCGGGCATGATCGCGAGCGTGACGACGCTGCCGGTAGTCGGTGTGCCCGTGCCACTGAAGACCCTCGACGGCCTCGACAGTCTGCTGAGCATCGTGCAGATGCCCGCGGGCATTCCGGTCGCCACAGTGTCGATCGGCGGGGCGCGCAATGCGGGCATTCTGGCGGCGCGCATCATCGGGTCGACGGATGCGGCCGTCGCCGCCCGACTCGCCGCCTTCGCCGCAGAGCTCGAGCAGACGGTGGCCGGCAAGAACGCCGCGCTGAAGGCGTCGATCGGCCAGGGCGCCGCGTCGCCGGATCCCGGCGCCGCACCCGCGCAGTGAGTACCCGCACGTCGAACCCCGCCGCGCACCAGCGGGCGGCGCAGCACACGTCTCCGCTGCGGTTTCCCGATCAGCGCGACCCCGACCTCATGGCTCGACGGGCGTGGTGGCTGCTGGGGCTCAACCTTCTGGTGCCGGGCAGTGCCCAATTGCTCGCGGGCAGCCGTCGCTGGGGCCGGTTCGCGGTCGGGGCGACGTTCGTGCTGTGGCTCGTCGCGCTCGCCGCGGTCGCGCTGTTTCAGCTCTGGCGCCCCGCCGCGCTGACGCTGGCGACGAATCCGATCGTGCTCTGGATCGCGCAGTTCGCCCTGCTCTTCTACGCCGTGCTGTGGCTGCTGACGACGGTCAATGCGTTCGCCTTGGCCCGGCTGGTGAAGGCCCGCCCCTCGTCACGAGCGCCTCTCGCCGTCTTCGTGGCGCTCAGCATCGTGCTCGCGACCGGAACCGCGGGCTACGCCGCCTACCTGACGGGGGTGGGGCGGGATGCTCTCGGCGGCGTCTTCGCGGGCGGCGGCATCGAGCAGCCGATCGACGGGCGCTACACGATCTTGCTGCTGGGAGGCGATGCGGGCGAGGACCGCATCGGTCTGCGGCCCGACAGCATGACGCTGCTGAGCATCGATGCGTCGTCGGGCGCGGTGTCGATGGTCGGGATTCCGCGCAATCTCTACGACGCGCCGTTCGTCGACGACTCGCCTCTCTGGCAGGCCTGGCCGAACGGCTTCGACTGCGGCGACGACTGCCTGCTCGCCTACCTCTACCCGTGGGTCGAAGAGCACCCTGAGCTCTACCCCGATGCCGAGCGCGAGGGCAGCACGCCCGCGATCGAGGCGATGAAAGACGCGGTCGGCGGGGTGACCGGGCTCACTGTGCAGTACGCGGTTCTCATCGACATGGCGGGTTTCGAAGACCTGATCGATGCGCTCGGCGGCGTCGTCGTCACGGTCGATGAGCCAGTGAAGCTCGGCATCAACGGCGGACCGGTCGTGGGCGAGATCGCCGCGGGCGAGCAGCGCATGAGCGGGTACACCGCGCTCTGGTACGCACGCAGCCGCTACGACCTCACCGATTTCGACCGCATGCAGCACCAGCGCGACATTCAGGAGGCGATGCTGCGGCAGCTTGACCCGGCGACGGTCGTCACGCGATTCGAGGCGATCGCCGACGCATCGAGCGAGGTGGCGCGCACCGACATTCCGCAGGCGATGCTCGGGGTGCTCGGCGACCTCGCGGTGCAGTCGCGCGAACACGAGATCGTCCGGCTCGAGCTCGCACCGCCGCTCGTCGACAACCAGTTTCCTGAGTTCGCGAGCATTCACGAGCTGGTGCTCGAGGCGGTCGCTCCGAGGCCGACCCCGACGCCCGAGCCCTAGTCCGCTACAGGTCGGCGTGCAGCTGCCAGACCTTCTCGGCCGAGTCGCGCCAGCTGTAGACGCCGGCGCGATCGCGCCCGCGCACGCTGAGCTCGTCGGCAAGGGCGCTGTCGTCGAGCACGCGTTGCACGGCGGCGGCGAGGCGCTCGGGGTAGGTGGCGGGCGACTCACGCTCGACGACGAGCCCGGCATCGGCGCACACCTCGAGCAGCGCAGGCGCATCGGAGTGCACGACGGGGGTGCCGAGGCTCATGGCCTCGATCGCGGTGAGCCCGAACCCGGTCGCAATGCTCGGCACGACGGCGACGCTCGCGCGCGAGTAGGCGACGGCGAGGTCGGTGTCGTCGAGGTCGCCGAGGGCGATGATGCGGCCCTCGTCGAGATGCGCGGTGTGGGCGAGCTCGGCGAGCTCGTCGGGCGTGACGCCCACGAGTACGAGCGGCACGTCGGGCGCGTGCGTCTCGGCCATGGCCCAGACGAGATCGACGATGCCGCTGCGCCGGTCGAGCGGCCCGACGGCGATGATGAAGCGTTCAGGCAGGCCCATGGCCGCAGAACGCGAGTCGCTACTCGGGCCCGGGTTCAGCGTGGCGCTCGGTGCTCCACCGATGACGCGCACGCGCTCGCCGAGGTCGAGCACGCTCGCCAGCTCGTCAGCGACCGCGTGGGTGGGCACGACGACGGCGTCTGCGTACCGCTCGGCCCGGCGGGCCATGGCCTTGACCCAGCTGACGCGTCGGCCGGGAAGGGTCTCGGGATGGGTCCAGGCGACGGCGTCGTGCACGGTCACGACGAACTGCTCGCCCGGATTGTTGACGGGGTCGTGACGGTAGAGCGGGGCGAGCAGGCTCGGCGCGTGCACCATGCCGCTGCCGGGCAGCCGCGAGAAGCCGTGCTGCCAGGCCGCCGCGAGCTGGCGGCGGTCGAGGGCGCTTTTCGCGAGGCCGTCGAGCCCCGGCAGGGCCGCTTCGATGCGGTCGTAGTCGGCTTCGGGCGACGAGGGCACGAAGCCGGTGACACGGCAGTCGCGGGGAGCGGTGGCGATGAGCTCGCGCGTGAGCTCGATCGTGTAGCGGCCGACGCCGTGCGGAATCTCGGCCCCGGCACCGTCGAGCACGACGCGCAACGTGGTGGCACTCACTCGAACATCCCCTCCGCCATGGCCTCGTCGAGCGCGACGCGCCACGGCCGCATCGGGTCGAGGCCGATGCGTGCCCAGCCGTCATGGCCGAGCACCGAGTGGGCGGGCCGCCGTGCCGGCCGCGCGAAGCGGGCGCTGTCGGTCGGCTCGACTGTAGCAGTGTCGCCGCCCAGGTTCTCGACGATAGCTCGAGCGAATCCGTACCACGTGGTGGCCCCAGAGGCGGTGCCGTGCAGGGTGCCCGAGCGCAGGCCGGTCGCAAGCATCCGCATTGTCTGCTCGGCGAGGTCGCGCGTGAAGGTGGGCTGACCGTGCTGGTCGTCGACCACCGTGAGGTGGCCGTGCTCGCGGTAGAGCTGCACCATCGTGCGCACGAAGTTGCCCCCGTGCTCGCCGTAGAGCCAGGCGGTGCGCAGCACGATGGTGCCGTCGGGATGCGCGAGTCGAGCCCGCCGCTCGCCCTCGGCTTTGCTGCGGCCGTAGGCGCTCGCCGGTGCGAGGGGGGCGTCTTCGGGGTAGGGCACGGTCGCGTCGCCGGCGAACACGTAGTCGGTCGAGTACTGCACGAGAACGGCACCGGCGGCGGCGGATGCTCGCGCGAGATTCTCGGCCCCGGCAGCATTGACGGCCATCGCCTCGGCTTCGTGGGTCTCGGCGTCGTCGACTCGGGTATACGCGGCCGCGTTGAGCACCGCATGGTGGCCCGCCACTGCGTCGAGGCACGCGGCGGGGTCGGTGATGTCGAGCGCCCCGCGGTCGAGCGCCGTGACCTCGTGACCCGCGCGCTCGGCGGACTGTCGCAGGTCGGTGCCGAGCATGCCGCTCGCACCGGTGATCGCGATGCGTATCGGCGAACCGCTCGCTGGGGTCACTGCCCTTGCGCCCGGTAGCGCGCCTCGGTGGCGTCTTTCTGCGGAGCCCACCAGGCTTCGTTCTCGCGGTACCACTCGATCGTCGCCGCGAGACCCGCGGCGAAGTCGGCGTACTGGGGCTGCCAGCCGAGCTCGGCGCGCAGTTTGCTTGAGTCGATGGCATAGCGCAGGTCGTGGCCGGGGCGGTCGACGACGTGGTCGTAGGCGTCGGCAGGTTGGCCGAGCGTGGTGAGAATCAGTTCGACGACGTCTTTGTTGCTCTGCTCGCCGTCGGCGCCGATGAGGTAGGTCTCGCCGATGCGGCCCCGCTCGAGAATCGTCAGAACGGCGGCGGAGTGGTCGTCGGCGTGAATCCAGTCGCGCACGTTGAGGCCGGCCCCGTACAGCTTGGGGCGCTCGCCGCGCAGCACGTTGGTGATCTGCCGGGGAATGAACTTTTCGACGTGCTGATAGGGGCCGTAGTTGTTCGAGCAGTTCGAGATCGTGGCCTGCAGGTCGAATGACCGCACCCATGCTCGCACGAGCAGGTCGCTGCCCGCCTTGGTCGACGAGTAGGGGCTCGAGGGGTTGTAGGCGGTGGATTCGGTGAAGCGCGCCGGGTCGTCGAGCTCGAGGTCGCCGTAGACCTCGTCGGTCGAGATGTGGTGGAAGCGGGTGCCGTGGCGGCGCGCCGCTTCGAGCAGCGTGTACGTGCCGATGATGTTGGTGTCGACGAAGGGGCGGGGGTCGTCGAGCGAGTTGTCGTTGTGGCTCTCAGCGGCGTAGTGCACGACGGCGTCGGCGGCCTCGACGAGCTGGTCGACGAGCGCCGCGTCGCAGATGTCGCCCTGCACGAACGTCAGGCGGGCATCCGAAAGGCCGGCCAGCGACTCGCGGTTGCCGGCGTAAGTGAGCTTGTCGAGCACCGTGACGTGGTGGTCGGTGTGCTCGATCACGTGGTGCACGAAGTTCGAGCCGATGAAGCCGGCGCCGCCGGTGACGAGAAGGTTCACCCGCCGATTCTAGTGAGCGGCCTCCGGCCCGCTGCCGTCGAGCAGCGGAGTCTCATCGACCAGCGGCAACGTGATCGGCCCCGTCTCGGCGGGTACGAGGGCGGCCGCTGAGCGGTAAGCGACGCGGTGGGCGGCCACGAAGGCGTCGTGGCGGTCGGTTGCGGGCAGCACGAGCGCTTCGCCGGCCGGAAACGCCGTGGCCCGCTCGAGAGCGACGGCGGTCTCGCGGCCGGGCACGATGATCTCGTCGCTGATGCGCACGGCCGCGCGCAGGGCGAGCCGGCGTAGCGGTGCGCGGCGGCGCACCGGCTGGCCCGCGTCGTAGAAGCTGAGGTCGTGCACCGTGACGACGCGCGGCCGCGTGAGCAGCAGCGGCACGGGCGGCCAGGGGGAGTGCACGGCGTCGACGTCGTGGCGGCGGGCGATGCGCGGCAGCGCGAACTGGCGCCACAGCATCCGCACCGCCCTGAAGCGCAAGCCCCGGGGGCCGCTCTCGACGATCGCGGCGGGGGCGAGGCGGCGATAGTGCTCGGCGTCGCTCCGCCGGCAGGTGATCACGAGGTCGCCGTCGAGGCCGGTCGCGAGGGCGTCGACGTAGTCGGCTGCAGCGTCGTCGTTCAGGCGCGCCGCGGTCGCATCGAGCAGCACGAGCACACGTGCACGGCGGGGGCCGTCGGTCGCCCTGGGCATGCCCTCACTGTCGCACGCCGAGCCGCTGGGGCACCAGTACCCCGTTGCTAGGCTGTCGACCGTGCTGATCCGTGAGCTGACGGTGCCGGGAGCCTTCGAGGTCACACCCCGGCAGTTCGATGACGACCGCGGCACCTTCTACGAGTGGTACCGCTTCGATGCACTGGCCGAGGCGGTCGGCCACCCTCTCGATCTGCGGCAGGGCAACGGCTCGGTGTCGCGCAAGGGCGTCGTGCGGGGCATCCATTTCGCGGATGTTCCGCCCAGCCAGGCCAAGTACGTCACGGTCGCGCACGGTGCGGTTCTCGACTTCGTGGTCGACATCCGCGTCGGCTCGCCGACCTTCGGCCAGTGGGATTCGGTCGTGCTCGACACGGTCGACCGGCGTGCGCTCTATGTGGCCGAGGGTCTCGGTCACTGCTTCGTCGCCCTGACTGACGACGCCGCCGTGAGCTATCTGGTGAGCGAGGTGTTCGCGCCGCAGCGCGAGCACGGCATCACGCCGCTCGACGAGACCGTCGGTCTCGACCTGCCGTTCGCACGCGACGAGCTGCTGTTGTCAGAGAAAGACCTCGCGGCGCCGACGTTGCTCGAGGCCGAGCGCGACGGGCTGCTGCCGACCTGGCAGGCCACGACCACGTTCACGCGTTCGCTCGACGAGAGCTGGGCCGGCCGATGAAGGGCATCATTCTCGCGGGCGGCTCGGGCACACGACTGTGGCCGATCACCAAGGGCATCTCGAAGCAGCTCATGCCGATCTTCGACAAGCCGATGGTCTACTACCCGCTGTCGACACTCATGATGGCGGGCATCCGCGAGATTCTCGTCATCACGACGCCCGAATATCGCGCCCAGTTCGAGGCTCTGCTCGGCGACGGCGGCGACCTCGGCATCAGCCTCAGCTACGCTTCGCAGCCCTCGCCCGACGGGCTCGCGCAGGCGTTTCTCATCGGCGAGCAGTTCATCGGCGACGACAGCGTCGCCCTCGTGCTCGGCGACAATATCTTTCACGGCGCGGGTCTCGGCTCGGCGCTGCGGCAGTACCGCGAGATCGACGGCGGCCTCATCTTCGCGTACCAGGTGGCCAACCCTTCGGCGTACGGCGTGGTCGAGTTCGACGCAGAGGGTCGCGCTGTGTCGATCGACGAGAAGCCCGCGCACCCGAAGAGCGACTACGCCGTGCCGGGGCTCTACTTCTATGACAACAGCGTCATCGAGATCGCGAAGTCGATTCGCCCGAGCGAACGAGGCGAGCTCGAGATCTCGAGCGTCAACGAGCACTATCTGCGCGCGGGTCGTTTGCAGGTGCACGCCCTCGATCGCGGCACCGCGTGGCTCGACACGGGCACGTTTGAATCGATGATGCAGGCCTCAGAGTATGTGCGGGTCATCGAAGACCGGCAGGGCTACAAGATCGGCTGCATCGAAGAGATCGCCTGGCGCGCGGGCTGGATCGACGACGACCAGTTGGCGGCTCTCGCCGCTCCGCTCGCGAAGAGCGGGTACGGCACCTACCTGCAGCGACTGCTCAGGCGGTAGCGCGTGGCCATGACCTATGGTCGCGAGCTCATCGCCACTCGTGAGCTGCTGCTCAACCTGACTATTCGCGAGGTCAAGGGCCAGTACCGCCGAACCGCGCTCGGCCAGCTCTGGTCGATCATCAACCCGCTCGCCACGATGCTCGTCTACACGCTCGTCTTCTCGTTCCTGCTGCGCGTGCCGCCGCCGCCGGGCGAGCCCAGCGGGCTCGACATCTATGCTCTGTGGCTCATGTGCGGCCTGCTGCCCTGGACCTACTTCACGCGCATCGTGAACGGCGGTGTCGCCTCGATCACGAACAATGCCGGGCTCATCACGAAGGTCTACTTTCCGCGCATGCACCTGCCGTTGTCGGTCACGCTCTCGACGGGCATCACCTTCGGCGTTGAGCTCGGCGTGCTCACGATCGCGCTCTGGATCTTCGGCGGCTTCCCGTTGCCGTGGTTGCCTCTCGTGGTGGTCGCCGTCGTGATTCTCGCGATGTTCGGCACAGGCCTCGCCATGATGCTGGCGATCGTCAACGTGCACTTTCGCGACACCCAGCACTTCGTGAACGTTCTGCTGCCGATGTGGATGTTCTTGACGCCGATCATCTACCCGTTCTCGCTCGTCGAGTCGGCCGCAGAAGAGTCGGGGGCCTGGGTCGTCACGGTGTTTCAGCTCAACCCGATGCTGCACATCGTGGAGCTGTTCCGCGCCCTTCTCTATGACAACACCCTGCCCGGCCCGCTCGACTGGCTCGCAGCGATCGTGGCGGCCTCGGTCGTCTTCGCGCTCGGCTACCTGGTGTTCTCGCGGCACGAGCGGCGATTGGCAGAGCTGCTGTGAGCGGGGAATCCGCGCGCGCCGACGAGGCCGCGGTCGTCGTCGACGGGGTGTCGAAGAAGTTCCGGTTGTTTCACGAGCGCAACCAGACGTTGAAGTCGGCCGTCATGCGTGGTCGGCGCATCGTCGCCGACGACTTCTGGGCCGTGCGCGACGTGTCGTTCACGGTGCCGCACGGCGAGACCTTCGGCCTTGTCGGCCGCAACGGCTCGGGCAAGTCGACGCTGCTCAAGATGCTCGCGCGCATCTACCAGCCCGACGAGGGGCGCGTCGTGCTCAACGGCCGGGTCTCGTCGATGCTCGAAGTCGGTTCTGGCTTTCACCCCGAACTCAGCGGGCGCGAAAACATCTTTCTCAACGGTTCGATCTTGGGTCTCACGCGCAAACAGGTGGCGGCGCGATTCGACGAGATCGTCGACTTCTCGGGCGTCGAGACCTTCATCGACCAGCCGGTGAAGAACTACTCGTCGGGCATGTATGTGCGGCTCGGTTTCGCTGTTGCCGTGCACACCGAGCCCGACATTCTCATCGTCGACGAGATTCTCTCCGTCGGTGACGGGGCTTTTCGCGAGAAGTCGCGCAAGAAGTTTCTCGAGTTCACGGGCCAGGGTCGCACCGTGATTCTGGTCTCGCACTCGCTCTCCCAGATTCGCGAGATGTGCCAGCACGTCGCCTGGTTGCACGGCGGCCGGCTGCGGGCGCTCGGGGCGGCCGACGAGGTCGTCGAGGCCTATGAAGACTCGATCGAGTCAGAGGCGAGCTAGCGGCCCGAGTGTGACGAGCGCGCCGGGTCGCGTCACCGCGAGCCGCGCGCGAGCACGGCTGATCGCACGCTGAGCCCGACGCCGAGCGCCGCGCGCACGGGCCACAGGTGCCACCCGGCGTACTTGCGGCTGATGAATCGCCGAGCCGAATCGTGGTGGGCCCGAATCATGACGCTCGAGTCGCTCGCTGTCGTGTGCGCGCCGACGTGCGTCACGGCTGCGCCGGGTTCGAAGCGATTGCGGTACCCGGCCTTGCCCAGGCGGTAGCCGAGGTCGACGTCTTCGAAGTACATGAAGTAGTGCTCGTCGAAGCCGCCGAGCTCGTCGAACGCCGTACGGCGCACGAGCAGGCAGGCGCCCGAGAGCCAGCCGGCATCGCGAGCGGCGACGGCCTCGTCGTCGGCCCGATAGCGCCGAGTCCACGGGTTGTCGTGCCAGAGATTCACGAACAGCGCGTGGCCCACGCCCGTGCGCAGCGACGGCACGCGGCGGGCAGAGGGGTAGACGGTGCCGTCGGGGTTGAGCACCGCGGGGCCGATCGCGCCGATGCGGTCATCGCTCTCTCCGACGGCGACGAGCGCGTCGATGACGCCCGGGTGCAGCACGACGTCGGGGTTGCTGACAAGCACCCAGTGCACCTCGTCGGGCAGGGTCGCGACGCCCGCATTGATCGCGCCCCCGTAGCCGGGGTTGTTCGGCTGAGCTACGTAGGCGGCACCGATCTCGGCGGCGAGTTCTTCCGCCCGAGAGTCGGCGTCGGGCCGGTTGTCGACGACGACCGTGTGCACGAGCTCGCTGCTCGCCCCCGCGATCGAGGCGAGAAAGCCCGGCAGCACCTCATTCGAGCGGTAGGCGACCGTGACGACGGCGACGCGGGCGGTGCCGGGTTCGCCGGCCTGCGCGTTCGACTGCACGTCACCCCCGGTCATGATGCTTCGAATCCTAGTAGCGCGCGTCGGGGCACCCGTAGGCTGGCCGAGTGGCAGACGCGAGCATCTCGGTGGCGATGTGCACGCGCAACGGCGAGCGTTTCGTCGCGCGGCAGGTGCAGAGCATCCTGAACCAGCGCCCCGCCCCGCTCGAGCTCGTGGTGGGCGACGACGCCTCGACCGACGGCACGGTCGCCGTCATCGAGCGCGAGCATGCCGCCGCTCTCGCCGCAGACTCGAGTCTGCCGTCGAGCCTCACGATCATTCGCCGAGACCCTGCGCTCGGGGTGACGGCCAACTTTGCCGCGACGATCGCTGCGTGCAGCGGCGGCCTGATTGCGCTCAGTGATCAGGACGACGAGTGGATGCCCGGCAAGCTCGCCGCCCTCGCCGCAGCGTTCACGGCCGACCCCGAGCTGCTGCTCGCCCACACGGACGCGCGCCTCGTCGACGGCGACGGCGTGCCGCTCGGCAACACGCTGCTCGACGCTCTCGAGGCGACGCGAGCCGAGCGCGAGGGCCTTGCCGCGGGTGAGGCGCTGCCCGTGCTGCTGCGCCGCAATCTCGTCACGGGCGCCACGGTCATGCTGCGGCGCTCACTGCTCGAGAGCGCGGCACCGGTGCCTGCCGAGTGGGTGCACGACGAGTGGCTCGCGACGGTCGCCGCCGCGGTCGGTCGCGTGCGACTGCTGCCCGAGCCGCTCATCGACTATCGCCAGCACGGCGCCAACGAGATCGGGGCACGGCGACCCGGCCTCGCCGACAAGCTCGCCCGCCTGCGCGAGCCGCGTGCTGAGCGTGCCGCGCGACTGGCGCACCGCACGGCTCTGCTGGCCGAGCGCGGCCGCGCCCTCGGCCTGCCTGCGGCCGTGCAGGCGCAGCTCGATGCGAAGGCCGCGCACGAGGCGCGCCGGGCCCGCCTGCCCCGAGTGCGTGTCGCGCGCGTGCCCGCCGTGCTCGCCGGTGCGGTCGCGGGCCGCTACGGGCGCTACAGTCGGGGCGCCATGGATGTTCTGCGCGATCTCGTGACCCCCGCCGGCGAGCTGCCGGTCATGACGCTCGCCGACCCGCCGCGCGAGGGCACAGCATGACGCGCGTGCTGATCATCACGGGCGACCCGCTGGCTGCGGCCATGGCGGGCCCGGCCATTCGTGCCCTCAACATGGCGCTCACGCTGCAGAGCGCGGGGCACGAGGTGAGGTTGGTGTCGACGACGAGGGCCGAGCATCCGTCGCCGCCGGTCGAGATGTTCTTCGTGGCGCCCGGCGATGAGCGCGGCATCGCGGCGCACGAACGCTGGGCCGAGGTCGTGGTGTTCCAGGGCTACGCGAACACTCAGTTCCGCACGATCGCACGCACCGACCGCATGCTCATCGCCGACGCCTACGACCCCATGCACCTCGAGATGCTCGAGCAGGGGCGCGAGCTGCCGCCGGCCACCTGGGCCCTGCGTGTCTCGACGGCGCGCGACGCCCTCAACGACCAGCTGCGGCGCGCCGACCTGGTGCTGTGCGCGAGCGAGCGGCAGCGGCTGTTCTACCTCGGCCAGCTGGCGGGCCTCGGGCGTTTGAGCCCCACGACCTACGCCGACGACCCCGACTTGCGTGGGCTGCTCGCCGTGGTGCCCTTCGGGCTCGAGCCGAGCCCTCCCATCGCAGATGCGGGCAGCGGGATGCGCGGCGTCGTTCCCGGCATCGACGCCGACTCGCGGGTGCTGATCTGGGGCGGCGGGGTCTACAGCTGGTTCGACCCGCTGACCCTGATTCGCGCGGTGGGGGTCGCGCGCGAGCGCGTGGCGGGCATCCGTCTCTTCTTTCTTGGCACTCGCCACCCGGGCGTCGATGAGATGGGCATCGTGCGCGAGGCCTTCGACCTGGCGACGTCGCTGGGGCTCGAGGGGCGCGAGGTCGTCTTCAACGACACCTGGGTGCCCTATGACCGCCGCGGCGCGTATCTCGTTGAAGCCAACGCGGGTGTCAGCACCCACCACGTGCACGTCGAGACGACGTTCTCGTTCCGCACGCGCATTCTCGACTACCTGTGGGCGGGGTTGCCGATGGTGGTCACCGAGGGCGACGGCTTCGCTGAACTCGTCGAGTCAGAGGGCCTCGGTCTCGTGGTGCCGGCGAACGACGTGGATGCTCTCGCCGACGCCCTGACCCGCGTACTCGCCGACTCGGCCGAGGTGCGGCAGTGGAGCGCGAACGTCGCCCGCGTGCGCGAGAGCTTCGTGTGGTCGGTCGTGCTGCAGCCCCTGCTCGAGGCGGTCGCCCACCCGCGCCGCGCCGCCGACGCGACGCCGGGCCGCGACGCCATGGGAGTGGGCGCGCGCACCGCTCGCACCGCCGGGCTCGGCCACACGGTGCGCATGACCCTGCACCACCTGCGGGCTGAGGGCATCTCGGGTGTGACGTCGCGCGTGCGCAAGCGCCTCGGTCGCTAAGCAGAGCCGCCCCGGCCCGCCTGCTGAGCCGAACCGCCCGCCCCTCGCCCGCCGAGCCGCCGCCCCTCGCCCGCCGAGCCGCCGGCCCTCGCCCGCCGAGCCGCCGGCCCCCGCCCGCCGAGCCGCCCGCGCTCGCTACCGCGCGCGCCCTTGAGCGTCGCGCGGTAACGGCCTCGGTTCACCCAGACTCGTGAATGCAAGGAAGCTCTCGAGCACAGTCGACTGATGTTCCTAGAATTCACGAGTCCCTGTGAAGAGGAACGCCCCTCGCGGTCCCCGGCGACGAGAGCCGCGTCGCGCTGGAAGCGCTGCGCTGCAGACGCCTGACGCGCGCGTCTGCACCGGTACGCTGAACCGGTGCTGTCTGCCGCCCGCTCTGCCCTCGCCCTGCTCACGCCGAGCGAGCGCCTCAGCTACTGGGGGCTCGTCGTCGCCCGGGCGATCGTTGGCTTTCTCGACGTCTTTGGCATTCTGCTCGTGGGCGTCGTCGCAGCCCTCGGCGCGACGCAGTTCGCCGACGACGGCGCCGCGACCGTCGTGTTCGGCGTCGAGCTTCCGCAGCTCGACGGCCAGGGGCTGCTGCTGCTCGTGCTCTTCGTGCTCGGCGTCTTCGTTGTCAAGGCCGGCATCGCGATCGGGCTCTCGCGGGCCCTGACCGCGTTCATCGCGCGCATCGAAGCGCGCAACGCGGCCGAGCTCGCCACGCACCTGCTGACCGGGTCGCTCACGCACGTGCGCCGCTTCTCGCGCAACGAGCTGCAGTTCAGCCTGACCGAGTCGATCAAGTGGACCTTCACGGGTCTGCTCAACAACGTCGCCGGCATCGTCGTCGAAGGCTTTCTGCTCGTCATCGTCGCGGTGGCGTTCTTCGTCGTCGATCCGCTCGTCGCCGTGTTCGCTCTCGGGTATTTCGCGCTCATCGTCGTGGGCATGCAGGCCGGCATCGCGCGCGTGCTCAAGCGCGCGGGCGAAGACGCTGCTGAGGGCACGAAGCTCACCCTCGGGGCGCTCGGCGACACTCTCGATACCTACAGCGAGCTCACCGTGCTCGGTCGCAGCGAGCTCTACCTCGAACGCATCCGCGCGTCGCGCACCCGCGCCGCACGCTCGGGGGCCACGCTCGCCTTCCTCGGCGGCATGCCCCGCTATGTCGTCGAGACGGCCCTCATTCTCGGTGTGGTCGTCTTTGTCGGCCAGCAGCTGCTGACCGGGCAGCTGGCGAGCGGCCTCGCCACCCTCGGTGTGTTTCTCGCTGGTGCCGTGCGCATCATGGGCGCCATCCTGCCGCTGCAGACGGCCGTCGCGGCCCTCAAGGTCAACACCGAGCAGTCGGCCTCGGCCCGAGCCCTACTCGCCGAGCTGCGAGGCGCGCCTCTGCCGGCAGCACCCGCGGCTCCCGCCGACCTCGCGGTGCCCGATGGTTCGACTCCGCTCGCCGTCGACGTGCAGGGCGTCAGCTATCGCTACCCGGGCGCCGAGGTCACGGCCCTCGACGACGTGAGCCTGCAGATTCCGGCCGGAAGCTTCGCCGCCATCATCGGCCCTTCGGGGGCAGGCAAGACTACGCTCGTCGAACTGCTCATCGGCCTCGGCTCTGCCGATTCGGGCAGCATCGCCATCGACGGTTTCGACCCGCGCGCGCTGCGGCTCGCCGCCCCCGGCCTCGTGTCGTACGTGCCGCAGAAGCCGGGCCTCGTCAGCGGCACCATCGCCGACAACGTCGCGCTCGGCATCGACCGCGCTGCCATCGATCGCGACCGGGTGCGCGTCGTGCTCGAGCAGGCGCAGCTGCTCGACTTCGTCGACTCGCTGCCCGAGGGCATCGACACCCCGGTGGGCAAGCAGTCTGATGCCTTCAGCGGAGGGCAGGTGCAGCGCATCGGTCTCGCGCGCGCCCTCTACGTCGCCCCACGGCTGCTCGTGCTCGACGAGGCCACGAGCGGTCTCGATGCTGCCACGGAAGCCGTCGTCAGCCAGGCCCTGCGTGCACTGAGCGGCGAACTCACGATCATCGTGATCGCCCACCGGCTCAGCACGGTGCAGCGAGCCGACACGGTCGTGGTGATCGAGGGCGGCCGGGTCGTGGCCGAAGGCGACTTCGCGACGGTGCGTCGCACGGTGCCGATGGTCGCCGAGTACGTGAAGCTCATGTCGTTCGACGACGAACCGGCCGACCCTGAGACGCCTGCCGGCGAGGCCGCGCTGTGATCGCCCGACTGCGCCGCATCCCGCTGCTCGCGCTCGCGCCGGTGCTCGCTCTCTTGACGCTCACCGCGTGGGTGTTCGCCTCGCCGATCGGAGCCGGCCCCGACGACGACTTCCACCTCGTGAGCTCGTGGTGCGCGGGGCCGACGGCCGCCGAGACCTGCGCGCCGGGCAGCGAGCCGCAGACTCGCATCGTGCCCGTGGCTCTCGACGACATCGAGTGCTTCGCCTACGACCCGACCCGCAGTGCGGCGTGTCAGGGCTCTGACTGGTCGTGGTCGGTCACCGAATCGATCGAGTCTGATCGCGGCAACTTCGTGGGGGCTTACCCGCCCGTGTACTACGCGGTGACCGGGGTGCTGACGAGCGACGACATTCAACTCTCGGCTCTCGCCATGCGGCTGCTGACCGTGCTGCTCTTCGTCGCGATCACGGTGGCCCTGTGGATGCTGCTGCCGCTGCGTCTGCGCGCCCCGCTCGTGTGGGGCTGGCTCATCACGACGGTGCCACTCGGCATCTTCTTGCTCGGCACCAACAACCCCAGCGCCTGGGCGATGATCGGTGTCGGCTCGAGCTGGCTCGCGCTGCTGGGGTGGTTCGAGACCCCCTGGTCGACCGAACGCGGCCGCAAGCTCGCGCTCGGGGGGCTCTTCGTGCTGAGCGTGCTGATGGCGGCGGGTGCTCGCGGCGATTCGGCGCTCTACGCGGGCTTCGGCATCGCCCTCGTGCTCGTGCTCGTCGCGGTGCGGCGACGCGCCTTCATGGTCGACTCCGTGCTGGCAATCGTCATGGGCCTCGTGGCGCTCGCGTTCTTTCTCTCGGCTCGCCAGTCGCAGAGCGGTCTCGGCGGCTTCGGCGGCGGCTCGAACATCTCGGGCGGCGAGGCGGTGGCAGGCTCGGGCGCGCCCGAGGCGGCGCTCACGGGCTTCGGCCTGCTCGCCTACAACCTGCTCAACGTGCCGTTCTTGTGGACGGGCGCCCTCGGCGACTGGGCGCTCGGCTGGCTCGACACCTCGATGCCCGCGATCGTCTCGGCCGCGGCGGTCGCGGCCTTCGTCGCGGTCGGGTTCGCGGGCATCGGGCGCATGTGGGGCCGCAAGGCTCTCGCCCTCGCGGCGCTCGTGCTCGTGCTCGTGGCTCTGCCGGTCTATGTGCTGCAGGCGGGCGGCGACCTCATCGGCGAGCAGGTGCAGCCCCGCTATTTGCTGCCCCTCATCGTGATGCTGGGCGGCATGCTCGTGTTGACCCGCACCGCTGGGGAGATCACCTTCTCGACCCCGCAGCGGTTCACGATCGTGGCTGCGCTCGCGGGCGCGCACTTCGTGGCACTGCACCTCAACATGCGTCGCTACATCACCGGCATCGACGGCTCGGGCGTGAACCTCGACGCGGGCGCCGAGTGGTGGTGGGCTGGCCCGGTCGGCCCGAACGCTGTGTGGCTGCTCGGTTCGCTCGCCTACGCCTTGCTCGTCTGGATTCTCGTGCGCACGCTCGCCCGGCCCGCGGTGCTCGCGGCATCGTGAGCGCTCTGCCGGGCATCCCCGAGGTGCCGGCGCCCAACCGGCCCTCGGGCGCGGCAAAGCGCCTCGACGTGCAGGGCCTGCGGGCGATAGCGGTCGTGCTCGTCGTGGTCTACCATGCGGGCATTCCGCTCAGCGGAGGCTTCGCGGGCGTCGATGTCTTCTTCGTCATCTCGGGCTTCGTCATCACCCTCATGTTGCAGCGCGAGTGGTTCGCTAACGGTCGCATCAGCCTGCGGCGGTTCTATGCCCGGCGCTTTCTGCGGCTGACGCCCGCGCTCGCCGTCGTCGTGGTTGCGACGGTGCTCGCCGCGGCGCTGCTGTCGGTCGGCATGGCGACCACGGCCGCGCAGACCGGGCTCGGCGCCCTGCTGCTCTCGGCCAACCTCGTGATCGCGCGAACGACGGGCGGTTACTTCGATGCGCCCGCCGAGTCGAATCCTCTGCTCAACATGTGGTCGCTCTCGGTCGAAGAGCAGTTCTACCTGCTCTTCCCGCTGCTGCTCGTGCTCGGCTGGGTGCTCGCGCGTCGCGGTGGCCCGGCAGCGCGCCGTGCTCCCCTCATCATCACGAGCACGGTGCTCGCCGTCTCGTTCGGCGTGGCGATGCTCGTGACCCTGCGCATCATCGTGCACCCCTGGCTCGACCTCGCCTTCGGCTTCTACGGGCCGGCGGGCCGAGCCTGGGAGTTCGCCGTCGGCGCGGTCATCGCCCTCGTGCTGCCGGTGTTCACCCGCCTGAGCGCATCCCTCGCCACCGCGGCGGGCGTGCTCGGACTCGCGCTCGTCGGCGTCTCGGCCGTGGTGCTGTCGGCGGCGACGCCGACGCCTGGCCCGACGACACTGCTACCGGTGCTGGGCACGGCGCTTCTCATCATCGCGGGCTCAGCAGCAGACAACCCCGTCTCGAGGCTGCTCGGCACCCGCCCGATGGTGGCCATCGGCGACCTCTCGTACTCGTGGTACCTCTGGCACTGGCCGGTGATCGTGTTCGCGGGTCTGCTCGTGCCGAACTCGCCACTCGTCATCCTGGTCGCCGCAGTGCTCTCGCTGCTGCCCGCCCTCGCGTCGTACCGCTGGGTCGAGCAGCCGTTGCGCGGTTTGCGGCCGGGCACTGCGCGTCGCTGGGCGGCGACGGTCGGCGGGGTTCTCGTGGCACCCCTGCTCGTCGTCGTGCTCGTGCTCGTCGCTGTCGGGCAGGGCTTCTGGCTGCCGAGCGTGCAGCAGTACCGCGCGCAGATCATCGACCGCCCCGGACACCTGACCCAGGTGGCCGGCTGCAGCGCGTTCGCCGTGCCGGGTCAGCCGGGCACCGAGCAGTGCACGTGGAACGCCGACGCATCGGGGCCGCCCGCCTACCTGCTCGGCGATTCGTTCGCCGACCACCTGAGCGAGGGTCTTGCGATCGCCGCCGCCGAGGCGAATGCGGCGATCACCATGACGACGCAGCGCGGATGCCCGTGGACGGGTGTCGACGCCACCTTCGAGTCGCTCGGCACGTGGGAGCAGGGCGCCAGATGCCGCGAGGTCATCGAGGCGGCGCTCGCTGCGGTCGCCGATCAGCCGGCGGGTGTTGTGCTGCTCGCGTTCTCAGACCATTACTTCACGGGTGACGACTTCGCGACGGCCGACGGGTCAGGCGGGTTCACGACCGAGTCGGATGCTCGGCTCGCGGCCCACGCCCAGTGGTTGCGCGGCGCGGTGTTCGACCTCGAGGCTGCCGGGCACGCGGTCGTGCTCGTGCGGCCCACGCCCAACTTCGATCTCGACGCCGAGAGCGGGCCCTACCCGTTCGAGCCAGCGCGGTGCTCGCTGCCCGCGGTCGTCGCGGGCGACTGCGGCCAGAGCATCCCCGAGTCGGTGGCCGCTGATCGTCAGGCCGGAATGCTGCGCGTGTTCGAGTCGATCGCTCGCGAGGGCTCGGCGACGTCGGTGCTCGATCTCTGGCCGGCCCTGTGCCCCGACGGACTGTGCACGACCACCGCGCTCACGCCGTACACGTTCGAAGATGCCCTGCACCTCTCGACGTCGGGCAGCGCGGCAGTCGCCCCACAGCTCGCCGCCGCTCTGGTCGCAGGCTAGGTGCCGGGAATACCGATCACGCGGTAGGTGACGCCCGGCCATGCCTCTGCCGTCGAGACGCGTCGGCCGTCGACGAAGGTGCGGATGCCCGGCAGCGATGCCGGCGTCAGGTCGCGGTACTCGGCGTGGTCGGCTTGCACGACGGCCGCGTCGACCGGCTCGCCGAGGTGGTAGGGCTGCCAGCCGTAGCGGGCCAGCTCGTCGTCGGTGTAGAGCGGGTCGTGCACGAACACTTCGGCGCCGCGCTCCCGCAGGGCCGCGACCGCGCCGAAGACGCCGCTGAACGCCGTTTCTTTGACTCCGCCGCGGTAGGCAGCCCCGAGCACGACGACACGCTGCCCCTGCAGCGAGCCGTGCACGCCTTCGAGCAGGCCGATCGTGTAGTCGGGCATGCCCGCATTCGCCTCGCGGGCCGCGCGCACGACCGTGGCGGCCGGGTCGTTCCAGAGGTAGAGCCGCGGGTAGACGGGGATGCAGTGGCCGCCGACCGCGATGCCCGGCTGGTGGATGTGGCTGTAGGGCTGCGAGTTCGAGGCCTCGATCACCTGGTAGATGTCGATGCCGGCCGTCGCGGCGTACTGCGCGAACTGGTTGGCGAGGCCGATGTTGACGTCGCGGTAGGTGGTCTCGGCGAGCTTGGCCATTTCGGCGGCCTCGGCACTGCCGAGATTCCACACGCCGTTGCCGCGCGGCAGGTCGGGGCGGTCGTCGAAGTCGAGCACCTCTTCGTAGAAGGCGACGGCGCGCGCGGCCCCGGCCTCTGAGAGACCCCCGACGAGCTTCGGGTACTTGCGCAGGTCGGCGAAGACACGCCCCGTGAGCACGCGCTCGGGCGAGAACACGAGGTGAAAATCGGTGCCTTCGACGAGCCCTGAGCCCTCTTCGAGCATGGGCTTCCAGCGCGTGCGCGTCGTGCCCACCGGCAGGGTCGTCTCATAGGCGACCAGGGTGTCGGCAGTCAGATGCGCTGCGAGGGTGCTCGTGGCGTCATCCATCCAGCCGAAGTCGGGTCGCGCCTCGTCGTCGACGAAGAGCGGCACGACCAGAACGACCGCGTCGGCCTCCGGTACAGCATCCGCATAGTTCGTCGTCGCCCGCAGTTTGCCGGCCGGTACGAGTTCGGCGAGCATCTCGGCCAGGTGCGCCTCGCCCGGAAACGGCTCGACCCCCGAGTTGATGAGGTCGACCGTGGCCTGGTTCACGTCGACGCCGACGACCTCGTGGCCCTTCGAGGCGAACTGCACGGCGAGAGGCAGGCCGATCTTTCCCAGGGCGATGACGGCGATCTTCACAAGCGGGTGGTCCTCACGGTTCAGGGGTGGCAGGGGGCGACGGATGCCCGCGAGCACTCGATTCTAGGTGCTGGGCTTCTCGGCCAGCCGCGCCTCGAGCTCGGCGATGCGATCGACAAGGCGTGCTTCGGTCAGAGCGATCTCGCGCGCGAGCTGCGTGTTGGCGCGAGTCAGCTGCACCGAGCGCTTGTACTCATTGACCACGTAGATGAGCCCGGCGACGATGGCCAGGTAGAACAGCAGGTCGGCGCCGCGCCCGATGCCGACGAGCGAGGCGAGCCAGCTGAGCAGGCCGGGCCACAGCACGACGACGACTCCCGAGGCGAGAGCAAGCAGCACGAGCAGTCGGCGAATGGCGAGGTGGCGGGGGCTCGGCGTCGAGCGCACCAGGTAGACCGCGATGCCGGCCAAGGCGATGATGAGAATGATCTGAAACCACATAGCGGGTGCCCCCTTTCTTGTGACTAGTTGATGACGAGGTCGACGAGAATGTTGATCGAGTTGAGCAGCGACTGCCCCTTGGCCTTCGAGTAGTCGGTGTAGAGCACCTCGACCGGAAACTCGCGCCACGGAAGGCCCGATTTGCCGAGCTGCACCACGATCTCGCTCGCGTGAGCCATGCGGTCTTGCTTGAGGTTCACGGCGTGCGCCGCGTCGATGCGCAGCACGCGCAGCCCGTTGTGGGCATCCGTCAGGGTGAGACCGGTCGTGAGGTTCGTGACCGCGACGGCCGTCTTGAGCACGATCTTCTTGGCGAGACCGGGTTTCGTGCGGTCGTCGAGAAAGCGCGAGCCGAAGACGATGGCCGCCTGCTCGCGCTCGGCGAGGTCGAGCATGGCGAGCGCGTCGACCACGCGGTGCTGCCCGTCGGCGTCGAACGTGACCAGATAGCGCACGCCGGGCAGTGACCGCGCGTAGGCGATGCCGGTCTGCAGCGCGGCACCCTGGCCGAGGTTGTGCGGGTGGCGGATCACGCGCGCGCCTGCCGACCCGGCGACCGCGGCCGAGTCGTCGGTCGAGCCGTCGTCGACGCAGATGACCCGCTCGAACTGCTGCAGCAGCTCGCTGATGACGCCGCCGATGACGGTCGCCTCGTTGTAGAGGGGGATGACGATGGCAGCCTCGGGGCGCCGGTCAGAGCGGGCCGCGGGCGCGGCAGGGGTGGCGTCGGCCATAGGGGCCATTGTGTCAGAACGCGATACCCTGGGTCGGCGCGTGCCCGCGCATGACCCCTCAAGAGAGATTGCCCTCGTGACCCCATCAGCCGACTCCCGGCACGGCGTTCGCATCGTCGATTCGGCCGACGTCGCCGAGAGCGCGCGCATCGGCGCCGGCAGCTCGATCTGGCACCTGGCGCAGGTGCGCGAAGAGGCCGAGCTGGGCGAGAACTGCGTGGTCGGCCGCGGTGCCTACATCGGCACGGGCGTGCATCTCGGCGACAACTGCAAGGTGCAGAACTACGCGCTCGTCTACGAGCCCGCGCACCTCGAGGCGGGGGTTTTCATCGGCCCCGCCGTGGTGCTGACGAACGACACCTACCCCCGTGCCGTCAACCCCGACGGCAGCGCCAAGTCGGCCCACGACTGGCAGCCGGTCGGCGTGACGATTCGTGAGGGCGCCGCGATCGGCGCGCGCGCGGTGTGCGTCGCCCCCGTCGAGATCGGCCGGTGGGCCACGATCGCCGCGGGCAGCGTCGTGACGAAAGACGTGCCGGCCTTCGCCCTCATGGCGGGGGTGCCCGCACGGCGTCTCGGCTGGGTCGGCAAGGCGGGCGTGCGCCTGATCGAGCAGGATGCCCGCTGGGTGTGCCCGCAGACGAACGAGATCTACATCGAGCGCGATGGCGTTCTGACCGAGGAGAGCACTCAGTGACCGCACCCTTGATTCCCGCAGCCAAGCCGTTGATCGGCCGCGCCGAGCGCCGTGCCGTCGACCGCGTGCTGCGCTCGGGCATGATCGCGCAGGGCCCCGAGGTGGCCGCGTTCGAGAAAGAGTTCGGCGCCCACTTCGTGCAGGGCCGCGAGTGCGTCGCCGTCAACAGTGGCACCGCCGGCCAGCACCTGGGCCAGCTCGCCGCGGGTGTCGGCCCGGGCGACGAAGTCATCGTGCCGTCGTTCACGTTTGCCGCGACGGGCAACTCGGTCGCGCTCACGGGTGCCACCCCCGTCTTCGTCGACATCGAGCCCGAGACGTTCGGCCTCGACCCGGCCGCGGTCGAGAAGGCCATCACTCCGCAGACCAAGGGCATCATGCCCGTGCACCTCTACGGCCACCCGGCCCGCATGGTCGAGCTCGAGGCCCTCGCAAAGAAGCACGACCTCGAGATCTTCGAAGACGCGGCGCAAGCGCACGGTGCTTCTCTCGACGGTCGCCCCGTCGGCACCTGGGGCCGCTTCGCGATGTTCAGCCTCTACCCGACCAAGAACATGACCTCGGGCGAGGGTGGCATGGTTGCGTGCGACAGCCCTGAGCTGGTGCGCGCCGTGAAGCTGCTGCGCAACCAGGGCCAAGAGATTCAGTACCACAATGAGGTCATCGGCTTCAATGCGCGCATGACCGACATTCACGCCGCGATCGGGCGCGTGCAGCTGACCAAGATCGACCGCTGGACGGCGACGCGCCAGCAGAACGCCGCCACCCTCAGCGCCGGGCTGAGCGGCTTGGCGGGCATCACCCCGCCGGTGACCGCGCCGGGTGCCGTGCACGTCTTCCACCAGTACACGATCCGCGTCGCCGACGACCGCGATGGCTTCGCGAAAGCGTTGCGCGACGAGCACGGCGTGGGCTCGGGCGTCTATTACCCGGTGCCGAACCACCGTCTGCCGTCGCTCGCGCCCTACGCGCCCGGGCTCGACCTGCCCGAGACTGAGCGGGCTGCGCGCGAAGTCGTGTCTCTGCCCGTGCATCCGTCGCTGACGAAGCGCGACCTCGACCGCATCATCGCCGCCGTGCAGTCGCTCGCGAAGGCGGGCGCCTGATGACCTTGCGCGCCGGTCTCGTCGGCGTCGGCATGATGGGCCGGCACCACGCGCGCGTGCTGCGCGAGCTTGACGGTGTCGACCTCGTCGCGATCGCTGACCCGGGGGGCGACCCGCACGGTGTTGCCGGTTCGCTGCCGATTCTGCCCGACATCGACGCGGTCATCGCTGAAGGCGTCGACATCGCGGTGGTCGCCGTGCCCACGCGCTTTCATGAGGATGCTGCGCTCGCGCTCGCCGCCGCCGGCGTGCACACGCTCGTCGAGAAGCCCATCGCCGACACCGTCGAGGCGGGGCAGCGCATGGTCGACGCCTTCGAGAACGCGGGCCTCGTCGGCGCGGTCGGGCACATCGAGCGCTTCAACCCCGCCCTGCAAGAGATGCGCCGCCGTATTGCTGCGGGCGAGCTCGGCGAGGTCTACCAGGTCGTTACGCGCCGCCAGGGCCCGTTTCCGTCGCGCATCGCCGACGTCGGGGTCGGCAAAGACCTGGCGAGCCACGACGTCGACCTCACCGCGTGGGTCGCGCAGAGCGACTACGCGAGCGTCTACGGCCAGACCGCCCACAAGTCGGGCCGCGAATATGAAGACATGATCATCGCCTCGGGTCGACTGGCGAATGGGGTTGTCGTCAACCACCTCGTCAACTGGTTGAGCCCGATGAAAGAGCGCGTCACGATCGCCACGGGCGAGGCGGGCGCGCTCGTCGCCGACACCGCGACGGGCGACCTCACCTTCTACGCCAATGGCACGTTTCCGCTCGAGTGGGAGTCGGTCACGGCTTTCCGCGGGGTCAGCGAAGGCGACATGATCAGGTACGCGTTCCCCAAGCGCGAGCCGCTGCGTGTCGAGCACGAGGCGTTCCGCGACGCGGTGTTGGGCCACGAGACCGACCTTGTGACCATGCGCCAGGGGCTGCGCACGCTCGCGGTTGTCGAGGGCGTTCTGCAGTCGGCGCGAACGGGCCAGTCGGTCACCTTCTGACCATGCGGGTCATTCTCGCGAGCCGCATCTTCGCGCCCGAGCCGGCGGCAGCCTCGTTCCGGCTCGCCGCACTCGCGCACGAGCTCGCGGCTCGCGGGCACGAGGTCGAGGTGCTCACGAGTCGGCTGCCCGCCGGTGTGTCGGGCGAGACGCCCGCGGGCGTGCGCGTGCGCCGTGCGCGCGTGCTGCGTGACCGCACGGGAGCGGTGCGTGGTTATGTGCCCTACCTGAGCTTCGATATTCCGCTGTTCTTCCGCCTGCTCGCGGTGCGCCGAGCCGACGCCTATGTGGTCGAGCCGCCGCCGACGACGGGCCTGGCGGTACTCGTGGCGACGGCGCTGCTGAGGCGCCCCTTCGCTTACTACGCGGCCGACATTCTCGCCGACGCGGCCGCGAGCGCGGGCAGCCCGGCCGTCGTCGTGCGCGTCGTCAGGTGGATGGAGCGCACCGTCTGGCGCCGCGCCGCTCGGGTGCTCTCGGTCTCGGCCACGGTGACGACGCGGCTCGTCGAGCTCGGCGTGCCAGCGGCGCGTATCGACGAGATCGGCAATGGCATCGACACGGCGGTGTTCACTCCCGATGGCCCGGCCCGCCCCTCGACGCCGCCCTACGCGCTCTATGCGGGCACGGCGTCTGAGGTGCACGGTGCGGGCGTGTTCGTCGAGGCGATCGCTCAGGTCGAGGGGCTGCGGCTCATGTTCGTGGGCGCAGGATCAGAGGTTGCGCAGTTACGTCGTCGCGCCGACGAGATCGCCCCAGGGCGCGTCGAGTTTCACGCGACGGTCGCCCCCGACGAGGTCGCGCAGCTGCTGCGCGGCTCGACACTCGCCCTCGCGAGCGTCAAGCCCGTCGGTGGCTACCAGTTCGCCTTTCCGACCAAGATGTACGCGGCGGCGGCGAGCGGCGCACCCCTGCTGTTCGCGGGGGAGGGGCCGGGTGCGACGTTCGCCGAGCACGCCCCGCTCGGCACCGCGGTGCCCCACGAGGCGGGTGCTGTCGCTCGAGCGCTCGACGCGGCGGTGCGCTCGCCGGCCGGGTCAGCCGCGAGGCGCGAGCAGGCCCGCTGGGCGGTCGAGACCGTTTCGCTCTCGGTGGTTGCCCAACGTGCGGCCGACGCAGTCGAGGGCCTCAGCCAGCCGAGACCGTAATGGCGGTGCGTTGCTGGCGGGCATGCCACCAGCAGTGCGGCGTCTCAGCGGCCCGATACCCTCGAGGCATGGGTGTGCGCGAGGGGCTGAGCGCGGCCGCACAACGTGTGCTGCCGGCCTCGGTGCTGAGCGTCGTCGAGCCGCGATTGAGCGCTCTGCCCGATCGCATCGGCGCTCGACTCAACCCCGCGAAGTACGCGGCCATGCCAGAGGGCCCCGCCCAGCCGCTCGTGCTCGGCGAGGGCGACGCCCGCCTCGTCATCGGGGTGCTCAACGTGGCCGGTCAGGCCTACCACTGGGCCCGTGCGGTGGAATCTCGCCCCGACCGCTCTGCGCTGAGCCTCGTCGTCGACAGTCCTGATGGTTTTCGCTTCGCCGCGCATCGGTCGGTGCCGCGGTTGCGTGCCTTCGGGTCGAGCGACTGGCGGCGCGCCGAGTTCGCGGCCATCGTCGATCAGGCGACCCACGTGATCATCGAGTCGGCGCATCCGCTGTTCGGTCCGCTGTTCCGTCGTGACATCGTGCGCGAGGTTCGGGCGCTGCGGCGCCACGGCATCAGAGTGGCGATCGTCGCCCACGGTTCTGATGTGCGTGACGTGCGCGCGCACCTCGCGCGCGAACCGCACTCGCCCTTTGGCAGTGCGGCGCTGGTGCCGAACGCGCGCGAGCTCGACCGCGCGGCGGCGCGGGCACGACGGGCCATCGAGGTGCTTCAGGTGCCGGTGTTCGGGTCGACTCCGGGCGTTCAGCTCGATCTGCCGCAGGCGACCTGGCTGCCCGTGGCGATCGACCCCGATGCCTGGGCGACCGAGCGCGAGCCGATGGGTGCGGCCGTGCCCGTGGTGGTGCATGCTCCGAGCCGGGCGGGGTTCAAGGGTTCTGAGGTGGCCGACGAGGTGCTCGGTCGACTGCATCGCGAGGGAGTGATCGATTACCGGCGTGTCGACGGCGTCACCCACGGCGACATGGCCGCCGTCTACGAGTCGGCCGACATCGTGATCGACTCTTTGCGCATGGGCGGCTACGGTGTCGCCGCCTGCGAGGCGATGGCGGCAGGCCGGCTGGTGCTGTCGTATGTCAATGAGAGGTCGCGTGAAGTGGTCGCGGCTTCGGCGGGCGAGCAGCCGCCGATCTGGCCGGCCGATGCGGCGAGCCTCGAGAGCGCCGTGCGCGCCGTGCTCGACGACCGCGATGCGGCTCGCGACTTCGCGGCGCGCGGCCCCGCTTTCGTGCGGCGGTGGCATGACGGCCGGGCGAGTGCTGACGCTCTCGAGTCGTTCCTCGCCTCGTGACCGCACTCCTAGACTCGAGGTCATGACGGCGGCGCTGAAGTGGATGGCGGGCCGCCTGTTGCGGCTGCTTCCCGAGGCGCTGCGCGGCCGGGTGCTGCCGGGCCGGTACGACTATCGAGTCGCCGACATTCCGCCGCCGATCGAGCCGCCGTCGACCCCCGTGCGGCTGTTCATCGCCCCGGTCAACTACGCGGGCCAAGCGCACGAGTGGGGTCGTGCCGCCGCGCAGAACCTGCCGGGGGTGGGCGCCGTCAACCTGGCGTTCCGCACGCCCGACGACTTCACGCACGCGAGCGATGCTGTGGTGCCGGTGGGGGTCTGGGCGGCGTCGAGCCGCTGGCAACGAGAGTTGCGTCGCACGGTGCTGGGGGGCTTCACGCACGCGATCGTCGAGGCTCAGCGCTGGCCGTTCGGCGCGCCGCTCGATGAGTCGGTGCACGGCCAGGTGCAGTCGATGCTGCGCGCCGGCCTGAGGGTGGCGATGCTCTGCCACGGCAGCGACATCAGGCTGCCCAGCCGTCACGCCGCGCTGAACCCCGACTCGCCGTTCGCGGGGGCGCTCGCGACGACCCCCGACCTCGAGCGCACGGCACGCGAGTCACGGCGCCTGCTCGACCGCCTCGGCCTGCCGGTCTTCGTCTCGACCGCCGACCTGCTCATCGACGCACCCGAGGCCACCTGGCTGCCGGTCGTGATCGACGTCGAGGCATGGCGGGTCGAGGCTCGGGTGATGCAGGCAGAACGGCCCGTCGTCGTGCACGCGCCCAGCAAGGGCGCCATCAAGGGCAGCGACCTCGTCGACCCGGTCGCGCAGCGATTGCACGACGAAGGCCTCATCGAGTACCGCCGCATCGAGGGCGTGCCGCACGCGCAGATGCGCGAGGTGTATCGCGGGGCCGACATCGTGCTCGATCAGTTTCGCATCGGCGACTACGGCGTTGCGGCGTGCGAAGGCATGGCCGCGGGGCGGCTCGTCGTCGGGCACGTCAACCCGGGTGTGCGCCGCGCTGCGCTCGAGGCGTCGGGCATCGAGCTGCCGATCGTCGACGCGACGGGCGCGACTCTCGAGGCGGTGCTGCGCGGCATCGTCGCCGACCGAGACCGCGCGGCCGCTGTGGCGGCGACGGGTGCCGAGTTCGTGCGCGTACTGCACGATGGTCGCCGCTCGGCCGACGTGCTGCGGCCGTTCTTGCTCGGCGCGTCTTAGCTTGCTCGCAGTGCCTTAGGCCTCGAGCGACTCACGCAGGCCGACGACCGCCGACCGGGTGTCGTAGTAGGCCTCGCGCACGTGCCGTCGGCGCAGAGCAGTCGCAGCGACAATCACTCCGGCGCTGTCGACGGCGATGGCGATGTCGGCGCGGCGCAACGCTGCCCGTGCCTCGGTCGACCGGCGCACCCGGCGGGCGAAGACCCGGCCGGCGTCGAGGGGACCCATCGAGTTGAGCAGGCGACCGAGTGGGCTGCCCGAGAGCCGTCGGCGCAGGCGCTCGCCGCCGAAGCGCCGCAGCAGCGCGTCGGCGCGACCGGGGTCGACGGCGCTGAGGTCGAGGTGCTCGCCGCGGCGCAGCGGGCGAGCGGGCATCCCGACCGAAATGATGTCGACTGCCTCTGCGCCCTCGGGGCGGGCGAGAACCTCGCCGAGCCGCGAGCTCTCGGTGGCGAGCGATGAGCCGTGGCCCGACTCGTGCCCGCTGCCGTAGAGCACGACGACGCGCAGCCCGGTCATCGTGCGGCCTCCGACTCGGTGACGGCCCGCAGGGCCTGGATGCGCGGCCGCAGCTGCTCGTCGCGGGCGAACTGCCGCGCCCACTGCTGTGTGGCCGCGATGCTCTCGGGTGTTTGGGCGGCGGCACTCTCGCCGGTGGCGATGAGCGCGTGCGCGAACTGCTCGACTCCGACTGCCTCGACGCCGAAGCGGGCGGGGTGGTCGGCGAGCACGCTCGTCGCCGCGGTGACGGGGTCGTGCAGGGCGGCGATCGGCAGGCCGCTGGCCGCGTATTCGAAGACCTTGCCGCTCGTGACGAAGGGGCTGCGGCTGATGATGAGCAGCAGGGCATCGAACGAGCGGTAGACCTCTGACACCGCCGTCTTGCTCACGGGCCCCTCGTAGCTGACCCCGTCGGCACGGTAGGCGTCGAGCAGTTCGGCCACGGCCGGGTCGGGTTCGGAGAAGTGCCCGAGCCTGCCGCGCACGACGAGGCGCGACCGCGCGAGCAAGGGCGAGCGGGTGCGCGCGAGCCGCCACGCATCGAGGGTCTCGCGCAGCGGAATGGGCCCGTAGATCGTGCCGAGGTAGCCGAACACGAGGCCCGCCTCGGCGTCGGGTGCGCGGTCGCGGTCGGTCTGCAAGAACTCGGGGTCGAAGCCGTTGGCGACGACGTGGAAGTCGTCGGCCTTCGACGGATGCTCGCCAGCATGCCAGTCGCGAATCGGTGCATTGACGAACCAGGCTTCGGCGCTGCGCGCAAACATGCGGCTCTCGAGCCGGCTCGATCGGCTGAGGCGCGGGGCGGTGCGGGCGCCCGTGTAGACGTCGAGGTGCCAGGCGTCGCGGTGGTCCATGACGTAGGGCACTCCGTGGCGCCGGTGCAGGTGCCACCCGACGGCGAAGTCGACGTTGGGGTTGGCCGACCCGACGACGAGGTCGACGGGGTGCTCGCGGTGAATGGCGTCGGCGGCGGTGATGAGCGGCTTCTTCCAGCCGCCGTAGCTGCGCTCCGGAAACGAGAACCAGGCCGGAATCCAGCGCAGGGCCGTCCACAGCAGAGCCGAGTAGACCCTCAAGCGCGACCAGTTCGCCAGGTTGTCGTCGCTGCGTTCGGCGTCGAACGGTATGCGCACGACGCTCACGCGCGGGTCGATCGACGCCTCTGACTGCGGGTCGCTGCCGGTGAGCCGCTCGAAGGTTTCGCGCGTAGTCGTGAGCACGGTGACGCGCCAACCGTCGCGCGCGAAGGCATTGGCGGTAGCGAGAGCGCGGTACATGCCGGCGCTGCGCGAGGGCGGATAGCCCCACGCGACGTAGAGCACGTGCGGTGCGGCGGCGGGGTCGGTGCGGGGGGCAGACATCGCCCCCCATCCTAGGCTTCGGGCCCCGCCCGGGGCGTGCGCCGACGCCTCGATAGACTCGACCGCATGCGGGTTCTGAGTGTCGTGGGCGCGCGCCCGCAGTTCGTCAAGCTGGCGCCGATCTCTCACGCGATGGATGCGGCGGGCGGCATCGAGCACATCGTCGTGCACACCGGCCAGCATTACGACCCGCTCATGAGCGACGTGTTCTTTCGCGACCTGTCGATTCGCCCGCCCGACGAGAACCTCGGGGTGGGATCGGGGGCGCACGGCGCGCAGACGGGCGCGATGCTCGCCGGTCTCGAGCCGCTGATTCAGCAGCACGCCCCCGACTGGGTGCTCGTCTACGGCGACACCAACTCGACCCTCGCGGCCGCCGTGGCTGCGGTCAAGCTGCATGTGCCGGTCGCGCATCTCGAAGCGGGGCTGCGCTCGTTCAACCGTCGCATGCCCGAAGAGCACAATCGCGTGCTCACCGACCATGCCTCTGACCTGCTGCTCGCGCCGACCGAGGTGGCCATGCAGCACCTCGCGCATGAGGGGTTGGCAGAGCGCAGCGTTCTGGTCGGCGATGTCATGACCGACGTGCTCTACGCCACGCGCGATCGCGTGCTCGCCGAGGGTCTGCCGCTGCCCGAGGGCGTCGAGGCGGGGAAATACCACGTCGCCACGCTGCACCGACCCGACAACACCGACGACCCCGAGCGCCTCGCCGCGATTCTCGACCAGCTCGCCGCGTTGGCGCATCCTGTGCTGCTGCTCGTGCACCCGCGCCTGCGCGCCCTCGCTGCCCAGCACGGCATCACGCTCGATCAGGGCGCGATTCGTGCGATCGAGCCCTTGCCCTACCCCGAACTCGTCGCCGCGGTGAGCCGCAGCGCCGGCGTCATCACCGACTCGGGGGGCCTGCAGAAAGAGGCTTTTCTGCTGCGCGTGCCGTGCACGACCGTGCGCCCCGAGACCGAGTGGGTCGAAACGGTCGAGCTGGGCTGGAACGTGCTCGTGAGCGACGAGCTCGGGGCGCTGCGGGCCGCGGTCGAGCGCCCGGCGCCCGCACCCACCGATGCGACCCCCTACGGCACCGGCCAAGCCGCTGCCGCGGTCGTGCGCGCACTGCGCGGCTGAGCGTCCGCCGCGCGAGCGCTAGGCGGGCAGCGTGCCGTCGCCGAGGCCCGCGAGCTTCACCTGGTGCGCGAATTCGGGCACCTCGGCCTGCAGGCTCTCGAAGTCGCCGCTCGCGACGACGCGCCCGCCGCTCATGAAGAAGATGCGGTCGGCATGCATGATGGTCGACAGCCGGTGCGCGACCGACACGATCGTCATCGAGCCGCTCAGGTCGCGAATGGCATCGGCGACGGCGGCTTCGGTCGCGGTGTCGAGCGAGCTCGTCGCTTCGTCCATGACGAGCACGAGCGGGTCGGCGTAGAGCGCGCGGGCGATGCCGAGCCGCTGCCGCTGCCCGCCCGAGAGTGCGAGGCCGCGCTCGCCGATGGGGGCGTCGATGCCCCCCGGTCGCGATTCGATGGTCTCGAGCAGTTGCGCGCGCTCGAGAGCAGAGCGCACGCGCTCGCGATCAACGTCGGCGCTCCAGGTGAGCGCGACGTTCTGCGCGACGGAGGCGTCGAACAGCGAGACCTCTTGCGGCACGTACCCGACGCGCGAGCGCCACGAGCGGGTCAGCGCGCTGACAGCGGTTCCGTCGATGGCGATCGTGCCCTCGGTCGGGTTGATGAGCCCGAGCAGCAGGTCGATCATGGTCGACTTGCCGGCGCCGGAGGAGCCGACGAAGGCGGCCGTCGTGCCGAACGGAATCTCGAGGTCGACCTCGCGCACGGCGGGCTCAGAGTCGGGGCCGTAGCGAAAGGTCACGGCTTCGAAGGTGATGCGCTGCGGGTTGTCGGGCAGCTCTTCGGTGGGCGCGTCGTCGGCGATGCCGCGGGTCTCGTCTGATCGGCGAATCTCGCCGAGCACCGCCTGCACGTGCGGCAGGGCCACGTTGAGTTGCGAGCTCATCGACTGAAAGCGCACGATCGAGGGGGCCAGGCGAAAACCAGCCAGGCCGAAGAGCGCGACGGCCGAGACCGCGCCGGTCGTGCCCCCCGTGAACCAGCCGGTGATGCCGACGACGACGAAGCCGCCGATGAGCCCCGCTTCGAGCACGTAGCGCGGCATCTGGCCGAGAAACAGCGCGTTTGCCCGCGCCCGCGTGGTGCGCACGCGGTTGGCCCGCACGACGGCGGCGATCTCTGGCGCTTTATTGCGCAGCGTGATCTCTTTGAGGGCACCAACCATCTCGGTGATGAGGCGCGAGGTCAGAATCGAGTGCCGCACGTTGACCCGCCCGGCTTCGCGCGCGCGCCGCGTGACCCAGACGTACATGATGACCGCGAGCACGCCCAGGTAGACGAGTGAGACGGCGGCGACGGCGGGCTGCGTGATGGTGAGCACCGCGATCACGGCGATGAAGGTCAGCAGCTCGCCCAGCAGCCCGGCGATCGGCAGCAAGAAGCTCGAGATGGTGACGGCGACGCTGCCGTCGGTCATGCGCACGAGGTCGGCCGAGTTGCGCTTGAGGCGCTCGGTCCACGACGAGGCGATGAAGCTGTCGAACAGGCGCGAGCCGAGCTCAAGCTCATACCTGGCGAAACGGCGCGTGGCGAACCAGAGCAGCACGGCGGCCGCGATCGACTTGCCCACGATGAGGGCGCACACCACCCCGAGCAGGCCGATAACGCCCACTTGGTCGACTTCGCCGATGATCGGCAGCACGAGCTCGGCACCCGTGACGATGGGCGAGATGATGACGGCGAGCAGCGCGAGGGCGAGGGCGTCGAGCAGGGCCAAGATGCCGAGCGCGATCGAGTAGAGCACCATGAAGCGGCGCGCGCCGGCCGGAAGAATCGCGATGACCTCGCCGAGGGCGGTGCGAATGGTCTTCACGCGGTCAACTCCCGGGGTTCTCTGCCACGAGCGCCCAGTCTAGGGCGGGCCGTCATGAGGTGCTGCCCTCGGCCGCTGCCCCGGTGGTGGCGAGAAAGACGGCTCGCTCAGTGTCGGCGTTCAGCTCGGCGGCGGCGGCGTGCGACGCCGCTTTGAGCGCGCTCACGTCGTCGGCGCTCAGCGCATTGAGCGCTGTGGCGAGAGCCTGAGGCCCCCACTCGGGCACGACGATGCCGTTGCCGTAGCGCTCGACGATCTCGACCATCATGGGGCTGCGGCCGATGACGAGCCCGAGCCGACCCTGCGTGGCTTCGAAGAGTTTGTTCGGCAGAGCGTAGACGAGGTTGGCCGAGGCGGGCCGGTAGACCATGACTTCGAGATCGAAGCCGTTGATCGCCGTGGCGATGTCGGTCATCGCGACAGGAGGCACGAAGCGCACGCGGTCACCGAGCGATTGCGCGTCGGCACGAATCGCCGCGATGTTCGCGTCGAACCCGGTGAGCATGAAGGTCATCGTGTAGCGCTCATCGAGCAGGGGCACGGCGGCGAGAATGTCGCCGATGCCCCTGCTGTAGTCGGCGAGGCCGTGGTACAGCAGGCGAATGTTGTGGGGGTCGACAGGGCGCGGCGACTGATCGACGAGCTCGGGGCTATTGCGAATCACGGCCATGCCCTCGAGCCCGAGCTTGTCGCGGTAGAGCTCGGCGATGCCGCCCGCCACGGTCGAGCGGGTCGTGAAGACGGGGTCGGCGAGCTGCCGGCGCACCCAGTGCCGGTATCCCGCGGTGAGCACCCGCCACAGCAGGCCCGGCTTGTGGTACTCGGTGAAGACTTCGTGCAGGTCGAGGTGGATGCGCGGAGCGCCCGCCGCGCCGAAGGTCGCGCGCTCGGTGAGCCAGGGCACGAATTCGAGGTCGTTGGCGATGATCAGGTCGTATGCGCCGTCGCGCAGGGCCGCGCTCGCCGCGGCCGGAATGCGGTCGGCCATGAGGCGCCGGTAGGCGGCGCGTCGCGGGGTCAGCAGGTAGGCGCTGATCGAGCCCCACCGGCTGGCCGTGCGGGCATCAAGGTCGGCGATCGGCCAGTGCTCATCGACGGCGGGGGTGGGGTGCTCGCCGAGGCCGACGGTGTCGACCTGCCAGCCTTCGGCGGTGAGCCAGTCAATCTGACGTCGCACGCGCGGGTCGCTGACGATGCGCGAGTAGACGACGATCAGGGCACGGCGGGGCGAGGTCATGGGTCGATTCTCTCGCGTGGTGCGATGCTAGTGTCGCCCGCAGGCGCCGGATGCCGGCCGAGACGTATCTGAAAGGGTGGGGGTTCGCCGACGTGGGCTTCGTCACCGACTCTGTGCGCTCGGTCGCACGTGCGGCCGCAGGCCTCGCCCCCGCCGCTCTCGTGAACCGCGTGCTGCCGCCGGGGCAGCGTTTCGATTGGGCGCATCCGACCCCCGCGATCAGCCCGCCGGATGCTGACATCCGCGTGCTCGTCGCCCCCACGAACACGGCTTGGCAGGGGTGGGCCGCGGCGCGCGCGGCCGAGCACCTCGAGGGTGTCGGCGCGCGCACGAGCGGCATCGTGCCCGCGGGCGGCGGGTTCGGCTTCTTGAGCGATCAGGAGGTGCCGCCGGCCGAGTACCGCTGGTCGTCGCGGTGGCAGCGCGCGCAGCGTCGCGCCGTGCTCGGCGGGTTCACGCACGTGCTGCTCGAGTCGGGTCGCCCGCTCTTCGGCGACGCGTTCGCCCGCCCGGTCGAGGCCGACATCGCCGCCCTGCGGCGAGCGGGCGTCTCGCTGGCGCTCATGCTCTACGGCAGCGAGGTGCGCTTGCCGTCGCGCCACCTCGCCCGCATGCCCGATTCGCCGTTCGCACCCGGCCTCTGGTCGGCGACGCCCGCGCTCGAGGCGCAAGCGTTGCGCACGGCGGCGCTCGCCGCGGCGTTCGACGGCCCCGTGTTCGTCGCAACCCCTGACCTGCTGCTCGATGTGCCCGAGGCCACCTGGCTGCCGATCACGATCGACCCGACGCAGTGGGAGTCTGCGCGCGCTGCGTTCACGCACCTCGATGGTCCGCCGATCGTGAGTCACGTGCCGAGCAGCGCCGTCGTGAAGGGCACCGACCTCATCGAGCCTGTGCTGACGCGCCTGCACGACGAGGGGCTCATCCGCTATTCACCGATTCGGGGCCTCAAGGCCAGCGACATGCCGGCCGCCTACACGGGTGCCGACATCGTGCTCGACCAGTTTCGCATCGGCACCTACGGCGTCGCGGCCGTCGAGGCGATGGCGGCGGGCCGTTTCGTGATCTCGAATGTCGGCGAGCAGGTGCGGGGTGAGGTCGAGCGGCAGCTCGGTGAGACCGTGCCGATCATCGAGGCGACGGCGTCGACGTTCGAGCAGGTGCTGCGCGCTGTCGTGGCCGACCCCGAGGTCTTCCGGGCCGAGGTCGATCGCGGGCCGGGTTTCGCCCGCCGCCACCACGACGGCCGCCGGGCCGCAGAGGTGCTCAGCGCCTGGTTGACCGGCTCAGCGCAGAAGCTCGTCGACTGAGCGCGCGCGCACGCCGAGCACGGCGTGCAGCAGGGTCGGGTCGACGACCGACCAGGTGGGCGCACCCTCTCCGACCTCGACGTGCACGGGCCCGTGCCGCTCGAGCAGCGCGATGAGATGTTCGGTGGTGGTCGCGACGCCCGTGCCGACGTTGACCACGAGATGCGGTTGCGGCAGCCTCGCCGTCGCAGCCGCGAGCACGGCGGCGACGACGTCGTCAACGTGCACGTAGTCGCGCACGAACACGGCGGGGCCGCGCACGGTGGCTGGTTCGCCCGCGGTCGCCGACTGCAGGCGCGCGACGAGCGAGTCGTCGAAGCCGGGGCCCCACAGGTTGGCGATGCGCAGGGCGACGCTCTCGACCGCGCCTGCCTCGAGCACCTCTTCTGCCCCGCGCTTCGTGCGGGCGTAGGCGCTCTGCCCCACGAGCGGAGCCGCTTCGGCAAAGGGCGCGTCGCCCGCGTCGCCATAGACCGCCACGGTCGAGGCGAGCACGATGCGGGCCGCGGAGTGCTCGGCGAGAGCATCCGCGATCGCGCGCGTTGACCCCACGTTGACGGCGATCGCGGTGAGCGGGTCGGCCTGGCACGCAGCGCCGACCATCGCGCCCAGGTGCAGCACGGTGTCGGGTCTGTGGTCGGCCACGAGGGCGGCGAGGGCGTCGTGGTCGGCGAGGTCGAGCGCGATCGCCGACGGATGCTGCGCCGCAGCCCGCTCGCTGACCACGGCCACGATCTGGGCGTCGTCGCGCTGCTCGAGCGCGGCATGCACGGCACGACCGAGTCGCCCCGACGCGCCCGTGAGCAGCACGGTGCCGAGCGCCCGTGACGCCTCAGTGCTGGGGTCGGTGAGAGTCACTGCACCGGCAGGCCGAAGCCCCTCAGTCGCTCGACGAGGGCGTCGGGCGCGAGCGTGTAATCGCGCGACTGCTCGACGAGCGCCCGCAGGTCGGCCAGGGTCGCCTCCGGGTCGGCGAGCGGAGTGTCGCGGGTGACAAAGATCGAGTCGTGCGCGGTGCTCGCCACACTGTCGGCGTCGTAGCTGAGCTCTTCGAACATCTTCTCGCCAGGCCGCAAGCCGATGATCTCGATGCCGAGGTCGGGCTTGGTGGCCCGCACGAGGCTCGTGGCGAGTTCGAGAATGCGCACGGGCTCGCCCATGTCGAGCACGAAGAGCTCGCCGTCTTGACCGAGCAGCGTCGTTTGAATGATGAGCTGCGAGGCCTCATCGATCGTCATGAAGAACCGCGTCACGTCGGGGTGCGTCACCGTGAGGGGCACGCCTTGAGCGATCTGGCGTCTGAAGATCTGCATGACCGAGCCGTTCGACTCGATGACGTTGCCGAACCGCACGGCGTTGAAGTGTGTCGAGGTGCCACGGCGCGTCAGGGCCTCGAGCGCGAGCTCACCCAGGCGCTTCGTGGCACCCATGACGTTGACGGGGTTGACGGCCTTGTCGGTCGAGACATACACGACGTGCTGCACGCCGTGGGCGACGGCAGCGTCGAGCACGGCGAGGGTGCCGCCGAGGTTGTTGCGAATCGCCTCGTGCGGGTTGCCCTGCATGAGCGGAACATGCTTGTAGGCGGCCGCGTGGTAGACGATGTCGGGCTGGGTCTCAGCCATGATGCGGTCGAGCAGCGGCTCGTTCGTGATGTCGGCAATGCGGTACTGCACGTTCTCGCGGCCGGCGAGCTGCAGCTGCAGTGCGAAGACGCCGTTCTCCCAGCGGTCGAGGCACACGACGGCGGCGGGCTCGAGAAGAGTGAGCTGGGCGACCAACCTCGAGCCGATCGACCCGGCGGCACCCGTGACCAGCACGGTCTTGCCGCGCACGAACTCGCGCGCAGCATCCAGTTCGTGCTTCACGGGCTTGCGGCCGACGAGGTCGAGCACGTCGACATCGGTGACGTCATCGATGTGCACGGTGTCGCGTCGAATGATGTCGTAGGTGCGCGGCACGATCGCGAGCTCGACGTCGGGCGACTCGATCGAGGCGATGAACTCGCGCACGGTGCGCGCCTCGGCCGACGGCATGGCGATCGAGACCAGGGTGACGCCGTGGCCGGCGATGACCGCATTGACGTCGGCGAGCGTGCCGAGCACGTCGGGGCCCGTGACGGCGTCGTCGAGAAACCCGACGACGACGTCGCCGCTGGCGCGCGCACGAATGTCGCGAGCGAGGGTTTGACCCGCGTTGCCGTGGCCGATGATGAGAATGCGCTTGTTCACTGGGGCAACCCTACAAGTGAGCGCCCGGCGCTCGATGCTCGCGCAGCGAACGCCGCGACACTCCCCACCAGCCTCAACTACGGGTCGAGGGTTACCATAGAGAGTGGGGGGTGCGCGCCTGCGCACAGGTAACGGGGGTTCCATCATGCTTTTCGCCACGACTCGCCGTAGTCGCCGTGCGCTGCTCGCGACGCTCGCCGCGGCGGCCACGCTCGTCGCGGGCCTCGTCGTCGCGCCGGCGTCGGCCATGCCCGTTGCTGAGCCCACCCCGGCCCCGATCGACCAGCGCCAGGCAGGCGACGTCACCCTCGATCCGGCCCGCGTCGATACCGGGCTCGGTGTCGAGCCGGTTGCCGACGCAGCCTTGTTCAGCGCGGGCTACCTCATCAACGATCACATCTTTTTCAACCGCTCGGCGATGAGCGAGGCCCAGATTCAGGCCTTCCTCGACTCGATGCTGTCGGGCCCGTGCACGACGGCGTACTGCCTCGCCAACTATCGAATGAACACGATCGACAAGACGCCGAGCCCGCGCTGCGAAGACGGCTACACCGGCGCCGCGAACGAGTCGGCGGCGCGCATCATCTTCAAGGTGCAGCAGTCGTGCGGCATCAGCGCGAAAGTCATTCTCGTCACTCTGCAGAAAGAGCAGAGCCTGGTCACCCGCACGGGGCCCACCGAGCGCACCCTTGAGCGGGCGATGGGCTTCTTCTGCCCCGATGACCCGGCCCGACCCGGCTGGTGCGACCCGCGCTATGCGGGGCTGCAGAACCAGCTCTACAACGCTGCGGCGCAATTCCAGTGGTACCGGCTCTACCCGAACAATTACAACTTTCAGGTCGGCGTCGAAAACATCCAGTACCACCCCAGCACCGCGTGCGGCACGAAGCGCGTGACGATCGCTAACCAGGCCACTGCGGGCCTGTACAACTACACGCCCTACACGCCCAACAACGCTGCCCTCGCGAACCTCTACGGCACGGGCGACAGCTGCTCGTCGTACGGCAACCGCAACTTCTGGCGTCTGTTCACCGACTGGTTCGGCAGCCCGACCGTGGTGAGCATCCCGACGGCGGCAACCCCCGCGCGTCTCGCTGGCGCTGACCGCTTCACCACCGCGACCCTGCTGTCGCAGGCTACCTACCCGTCGGCGACGGGCGGCACCGTCTATGTCTCGGTGGGCACGCAGTTTGCTGACGGTCTCGCCGCGGCTCCTGCAGCGGCCCAGGTGGATGCTCCGCTGCTGCTGGTCGAGACCGACAGGGTTCCGGCCGTGGTGCGCACCGAGTTGCAGAGGCTCAACCCCGCACGCATCATCGTGGTCGGCGGCGAGGGCGTCGTGAGCGCGACCGCCTACGCCGCACTGCAGGCCGCGGTGCCCGGTGCCGAGCTGCGTCGCGACTCTGGCATCGACCGCTATGCCACGGCTCGGGCGATCGCTCGGGCGGCCTTCCTTGGTGACGGCACTCCCGGTGGCGCGCCCGTGGTGTTTCTCGCGAACGGCGACGACTTTCCTGACGCACTCGCAGCGAGCGCGGCCGCGGGCCACCTCGGCGGGCCCGTGCTGCTCGTGCCAGGCGGCGCGACGACTCTTGATGCAGAGACTCGCGCGCTCATTACCGAGCTGGGGGCATCCCGCATCGTCATCGCCGGCGGCACGGGCGTCGTGACGGCCGGTATCGCGGTCGACGCCGCGACCGTGCCGGGCGTCACCGAGGTCGTGCGCAAGGGCGGTGCCTCGCGCTTCGAGACCGCCGCCCTGCTCAACGACTATGCCTTCGACTCGCCGACCGCGGGCTTCATCGCCTACGGCTTCGGTTTTCCTGACGCGCTGAGCGCCGCTGCCGTGGCGGGCGCGCAAGGGGCGCCGCTGGCACTCTCGAACGGCATCTGCACCTGGGTCGACTCGCTCAACCAGTTCGCCGACGCGGGCGTTTCACAGGTGACTCTCATGGGCGGCACCGGAGTACTCGGTAGCAGCGTCGCCCGCTACGAAGCCTGCGGCTGACGCGGCGACGGCCATCAGCAATTCGACGGGGGAGAGTGCGCCATGAGGCGGTTCGCACGACTCGGCGCAGTGGCGTCGTTCATGGTTTTGGGCTCTCTGCTGACTGCACCGATCACGGCGGCCTCGGCCGCTGACGCATCGACCGTGCCGCAGTCGATCGTGCGGGCGACCGCGCGCCCCGTCGTGCCGATCACTGACGAGCCGACGCGCATGATCGACGTCGACCCGGGCGACTTCGTCGAGGCCGGGGCCGAGCTGCCCGCGGGCCTGCAGCAGGCCCTCGCCCGCGATGTGGGGCTGAGCGGTGCGGAATGGCTGGCACAGAGCGAAGCCGGCAACGCCGCCGCCGACGTGGTCGCCGACCTGACCGAGGTGATCGAGGTCGTCGACGCACGTCTCGAGGGCTACGACCTCGTCGTCACGGTGGAGACGGCGACGGATGCTCGCATCGCCGAATCGGTCGGAGCCCGCGTCGAGTTCGGCTCGGCCCTCGCCTCGCGCGTCTCCGAGCCCATCGAGGGCCTCGAGGCCGCCGCCGACCTGCGGGGAGGCATGCCTTACCTGTTTCCCAAAGGCTCAGGTACTTTCCGGTGCAGCGTCGGCTTCGTCGGCACCGACACCGTCACCGATGAGCTGCAGATCATGTCGGCGGGGCACTGCGAGGGGAATACTGGCTCGAACCGCAACTCCCGCACGATTACTCGGCCAACACTCTCGGGCGGCACCCTCGGTAGCACGGACACGCTGATCGGGGCCGCGGGCCTCCACGTCACTGACGACTACGTCAATCCCGGATTCCTCGACGAAGAAGAGAATCCAGTCGAGACGTTCTACGACCTCGGCATGACCCCGGTGACAAACGGCAGCTGGGTCGGCAAGCCCGAGGTCGTCACCTGGGGCAACTCCACCAGCGGCGCGCCGCTCGCCTCGGCCCCCCTCATCATCCGCGACGCTGGGCCCGCGATCACCGGCAGCACGCTCTGCAAGTCGGGTTCGACGACGGGCTGGACCTGCGGCGCGATCATCGACGTGGATGAGATTCTGTACGTCGGAAACGGCCCGGCGTCGTGCCCCTCGCCGGGCGACGACTACTGCGTCGGCAGCATCGTTTCGACCGTGTGCGTGCGCGGAGGCGACAGCGGAGGCGCCGCCGTGGTCGGCTCGCGCGCGGTGGGCATCACCTCGGCCGCCACGAACTCGACGGTCACCTCGTGCTCGGTGAGCGGCAACCTCGGGGTCTTCTCAACGCTCTACTCGATCAACCCCGCCTACGAGCAGGTCACCAAGATCTTCCCCGACTGGGAGCCACTCATCGGCTTCGATTCGCAGCTGACCAACGTCTTTCCGCGCATCGACGAGTCGGTGACCTCGTTGCCCGCGCAGGTCATCGGCGGCAGCACGCGGCACTCGGTCTCGGCTTCGATCGACGGTGGAGCGCCGCAAGCAGCGACCGTCGCGGCCAACGGCGCGTGGGGCGTGCCGATCGGCTCACTGTTCGGTACGCACACCTGGCAGGCCGCGGCTTCGTGGGGTTCTCAAATGCAGCAGGCGCCCAGTTCAGGTCGGTTCTTGCGCGCCACCGATACCCGACTCTCGGGCCCGAGTCGCTACGAGACGGCGATCGCGATCTCCCAGTACGCCTTCCCCGGCACACCGAACGTGCCCGTCGTCTACATTGCCGGCGGGGCCGGGTTCCCCGACGCTCTCAGCGCCGGGCCTGCAGCGCGCGCCGAAGGCGGACCACTCCTGCTCACCGAGGCGACGACCTTGCCTCTGGCCGTGCGCAATGAGCTCACGCGACTCAATCCCGACGAGATCGTCGTGGTCGGCGGCACAGGTGTCGTGTCAGCGGGCGTGTTCTCGGCACTCGGCGCATATGCCCCCGAGGTGACGCGCGTGAGCGGAGCATCCCGCTATCAAACATCGCAGGCAATCGCGCAGCGCGTGCTGACCCAGGGAGGCTTCACGACGGGGCAGCCGCTTTGGGTCGCCACCGGAACGGGATACGCCGACGCGCTCTCGGCAGGTGCGGCGGCGGCTGTCGCTGGTGTGCCGATCTTGCTCGTCGATGGTGGGCTCTCGAGCATTCCGACGTCGACGCGCACCTTCATCGACGACACGCTGCAGTCTTCAGAGGTCTACATCGCCGGCGGCACGGGAGTCGTCTCGGCGGGCATCGCGTCAGCGATCGACGCCATTCCGGGTGTCACCGTGCAACGCTTCGGCGGTGCGGGGCGGTTCGACACCTCGCGGCTCATCAACGAGTTCGCGCACCCGACCAGTGCTCCCGAGGTGTTCTTGACCTACGGCTTCAACTTTCCTGACGCGCTCGCGGGCGGTGTGCTCTCTGGCCTCGTGGGCGGCCCGCTCTACATCACCGACACCCCCTGTGTGCAGTCGGCGATCGTCGACGACATTCTCGACCTCGGCCCCGCCAAGGTCACCGTTCTCGGCGGCACGGCGCTGCTCAGCAACAACGCGCGCGACCTCAAGCGCTGCTAGCTGCTCCGAGCGCCGGTCCTCCCCAGCAGCTCGCGCGCTGGCGTCAGTGACCGGGAACGGCCTGTCGCGCCCACCTACACCGCGCGCACACGACCCTTGCGCCCGTGAAGGCGCGCGTGATTGAGAAGAAAATACGTGCCGCTGGTGGCGTTCTCGTCCGCCAGCGCGGTTCGCATCGACTCTTTGTCGTGCACGCCGACGGCAAAACGGCTCGCACGACGCTGCCGTACCATGGCGGCGATGTACCGAAAGGTACCGTGCGTGCCATCGAGCGAGATCTCGAACCGGTACTCGGAAAGGGGTGGTTGCGGTGACGACCTACATCGTCGATGTGGAGCGCGAAGGCGATCACTTGCTGGCGACTGTGCGCGACCTGCCGGGCGCTCACACATTCGCTGATGATTTCCCTGGTCTCGATCGTGCCGTTCGTGAGGTGATCGCGTTGGTGCTCGATCTGCCAAACGGCGCCCAGACGAAACTCGACATCGCGTACGCGTTCGCGGTGCCCGCCTAGACTGGCGGGGTGCGCGTACTCGTCACCGGAGGCTCCGGCTACATCGGCTCGCACATCTGCCGACTGCTCGTCGAGCGCGGTGACATGGCCGTCATCGTCGACGACTTCGTCAACGGCGTGAGGGCTCGGGTTGCCGGCATGCCCGCGCACGAGCTCGACCTCGCCGAGCACGGCGCGACACTTGCGCTCGCGCGGGTCATGCGTGACGAAGGGGTCGACGCGGTCATCCATCTGGCGGCGCGCAAGCAGGTCGGCGAATCGGTCGCCCGCCCCCTCTGGTACCACCAGCAGAACGGCGGCTCGCTGACCGCGGTGCTCGAAGCCATGCTCGCCACGGGCGTGCGCGACCTCGTGTTCTCGAGCTCGGCGGCGGTTTACGGCGACGCCGACGGGGTGGTGACCGAAGACTCGCCGACCGTGCCCGTGAACCCTTACGGCGAGACCAAGCTCGCGGGCGAGTGGCTCGCCGCCGACGTCGCTCGTGCCGAGGGCCTGCGCGTCACGAGCCTGCGCTACTTCAACGTGGCCGGTGCCGGCTGGCCCGACCTGGCCGACACGGCCGTGCTCAACCTCGTGCCCATGGCCCTCGCGCAGCTCGACGCCGGGCGCGGGCCGCAGATCTTCGGCGACGACTACGCGACCCCCGATGGCACGGGCGTGCGCGACTTCGTGCACGTGCGCGACCTCGCCGAGGCGCACCTGGCCGTGCTCGACGCGCTGCCGCGCCAGCTCGAGCCGCACCGGGTCTACAACGTCGGCACGGGAGTCGGGTCGAGCGTTCGTGAGGTCGTCGAGGGCATCCGTTCTCGGTTGACGGATGCTCCCGCCGCCGTGCCCCGCCCCCGCAGGCCCGGCGACCCTGCCGCCGTCGTGGCCGACGTCAGTCGCATCGCCGACGAGCTCGGGTGGCGGGCGCAGCACGACCTCGACGACATCATCGACTCGGTGATCGCCGCTCGCGCCTAGGCCGGTCAGTCGTCGTACTCGACCGAGGGGTTGAGAATCTGACGACCCCAGAGCAGGGCACGGTCAGCAGCCGAGAGGCGACTGTGGTCGGCGGCGTCGGCCCATTCGTCGTGGATGACCGCCCGCACCTCCTCGATGATCGCGTCGGCCTCGCGCGGGGTCAGCAGGTACTCGACGGCACCCGCGCGGCATACTGAGAACCGTGACCGCCGGTCGCCGTCGCGTGTGATGGCCATGGCCTGCGTGACCTCGGTGCCCGAGCGCAACTGCGGGCACAGGTCGTAGGCGGGTGTCAGCGACAGCGTCGAGCCATTCCAGAACGCCGCGTGGTTGCGGGCGTGGTCGTCGATGTTGCCGATCGCCACGTTGACCACGATGCGCCGGAACAGTTCATGCAAGGTCTGGGTCGGGTTGTCGAAGCGCCGCCGCACGATGTCGGCGAGGTCGGGATACGTGGCGTATCGCGCGGTCATCTCGGTGAGCCCAAGCATCGTCAGAGCTGACACCACGATGCGCCGCGCCCCTGCCGGCGTGCGGTCGAAGCGATCGACGAGCAGCACGTCGCGTCCGGCGACCTCGACGACGTCGGTCGCCGGGGTGGTGACGCCCGCGCGTCGGGCGAGTTCCATGGCCACGCCCTCGGCCTTCACGACCGGGTACGGGTCGGTCGTCGACGAGAACTTCGCGATGCGGCCGGTCGCGCCGTCATCGAGCAGGGCTTTCGGGCGCGCGCCGCCGATGCTCGTGCCGCGCAGCAGGGCCGCAGCCAGGGCATCCGACAGCGCAGCTCCTTCTTGCAGTCGATCGGCGGCCAGCAGCAGTTCGTCGATCGTGGTGTCGATCGCGCCCGTGCGCGCCACGTACTCAGCGGGGGAGAGCTGAAAGTCCAGGGCGCCGATGCGGTTTGACCCCGACTCGAGCAGGTAGGTGATGCGGTCGAGATCGCCCGTGTCGCTCGAACGGTCGAGGCGGCGGAGCCGACGGGCGAGAATGACGCGCTGGCCCCACGAGTCGGGGGCCGCATCGGCGAGGCACCCGGCGATGTCGAGCGGGGGCGTGGGGGCTTGCGGGCCGCGCCGCAACGGCAGCTCGGGTTCGTAGAGAGCGATCGCGTCGGGGCGATCGAGGTACGAGCGACCATAGGTGAAGTCGTAGCGCTCGCCGACGCGATCGACGCGCCCGGCCACGACGGGGTCGAGTGCGCCAGGCAGCCAGACCCACACGTACGCGGTCGAAGGGGTACTAGAAGTCGTCATCGACCGACCTCGCCGTGTCGCGCGACCGTTGCGGCACGAGCGCGAGTCGAGCGGTGGTGCTTGCACGCACCTCGTCGAGTGAACGATCGGCGCTCAAGAGAGGAATGCCGACGAGGTAGGCGGCTTCGAAGACCGACCCGATCGCGACGCCCGGCTCGCCGCGCTCGATCTTCGAGAGAGTGGGTGCCGAGATGCCCGCACGCTCAGCCAGATCGGCAGCCTTCCAGCGCCGGGCGCGCCGTTCGGCAGCGATGTTCTGCCCGAGCACGCGCAGCGTCTCGGCCGTCGCCTCGGAGATCGTTCGCTCTGCCATGGGGGCCTCCACAGAAAGAATACTGCGAGTAAGAGCCTTAAGGCAAAGAATTCTTTATCTAGTCGAACCGCCCGCGCCACGAGCGGTTGCGCGCCGCGGCGAACGCCGAGGTGACGAAGAGCAGCAGGCCGCCCTCGTAGAGCAGGTAGCTCTCGGTCATGCTCACGGTCGCGAGCAGCACCAGGGTGAGCGCCGGCCAGACATAGACCGTGCTGCGGCGGTCGGCCGCGACGAGCCAGGCGCGCACGAACGCGAGGCCGAGCGCGATGAGCAGCACGATGATGCCCGCGAGACCCAGTTGCAGCCAGATGTCGGCGTAGGCGTTGAGCGCCGATTCGGGCTGTACTCCGCTGCTCGAGCGCACGCTCGAAAACGGGTAGACGTCGACGGGCCAGACTCCGACCCAGCCCCAGCCGAGCACAGGCTGCTGCGCCACGAGGTCACCGACGGCCGACCAGACGCTCGTGCGTTCTTCGACATCGGCAGCGGCATCCACGAACCCGACGAGCGGGCCGCGAAAGACCCAGGCGAGCACGCCGAAGACGGTCGCTGAGATGAGCAGCACTGACTGCGTCGCCCGCCGGGCGACGGCCTCCTGCCGGCGAATGATGACGAGCGCGAGCCCGACCACGAGTACTGCCGCGAGAACGAGGTAGGCGACGGGGGAGCGCGCGAAGACGATCGTCGCCCCCGCGAGGGCAAGCGAGTAGGCGGTGAGGCCGCGCGAGACCGAGCGCGTGCGGTATTCGATCCAGAAGCTCAGCACGGCGAGGGCGCCGAGGAAGGCGAAGGCGTTGCGCGTGCCCGCGAGACCCTGCACGGGGCCACCCGCGGCGAGGTCGCCGGTGATGCCGATCCAGGTGAAGGGCGCGTCGAGCAGCACTCCGCTGAGAACCTCGAGGGCGAACGACGCCGTCAGAATGACGCGCAACGCGTTGCCGACCGCCCGCACGAGCTGAATGAGGTCGCGCACGAGCGCGATGTAGACGCCGAGGAAGGCGAAGGCGGCAGCGTAGGCGATGCCGCCCACCGTCGCCCAGGTGTACTGGCTCCAGATGATGCTCACCGTGATGAGAGAGAACAGGGCGATGAGCGAGAGCGGCAGCACACCGCGCCACTCGATGCGCTCGGGCTGGCCAGCCAGGCTCAGTGCCGCGAGAAGCACAAGGCTCGACAGCACGGCGATGCTGCCCGGCCAGCCGAGCAGTGCTCGCACGGCGAAGGTCGCGAGGGCAACACCCACGATCGCCTCGGTGAGTGCCTGGGTGAAGCGCGGCGAGGCGAGAAAGGCCCGAATGCTCTGCATCATGGGGTCACCGGCGCGGAGGTCGGCAGTACGCGAGAGGCCGCGATGGTGAGTCCGCGCACGCGGCTCGCGACCGCGAGGTAGACGAGCAGCGCGAGCCCGGCCTCGATCAGCAGACGCGACTCGGCGAGGCTGTGCACGAGCAGCACGGTGAGCAGCAGGGCGGGCAGCAGGCGCAGGGCGGCGGTGGGGGCGGCGTCGCCGAGGGGGGCATCCACCGACCACGAGAGCACGCGCGCGCCCGTCGTGACGATGAGAATCGTGAACACGATGAGCCCGACCCAGCCGAGCTGCATCAGCACGTCGAGCCACGCGTTGTGGGCCTGCAGATAGGTGACGCCATTGATGACGACGAGGTCGTCGAATGGTTCGACCCAGGGTGCCCAGTAGCTGACCCAGCCCCAGCCCAGCACGGGGCGCTGCTCGGCGAGGCCGATGACCGCCGCCCAGATGTCGAGGCGACCGGTGAGGTCGTCGCTGCGCCCCACGAGCGCGAGCAGCGGTTCACGGAAGGTCAGAGCGAGGGCGACGACGCCGGCCGCGGCCACTGCTGTGACGCCCGAGAGCACGAGCTTGCCCCGGGCGCTGAGTCGCCGCGCCAGCACGATCACCCCGAAGGCGACGAGCGCGGCCGCGCCCGCGACGAGCACGGTCGACGACCGCGTGAGGGCGAGCGTCGCGAGCGAGGCGGCAAGCCAGCCCCACCCCGCTGCGGCCCCGACCCGGCGCTCAGCCAGCTGGATGCTGAACACGATGACCCCGAGCAAGGCGGCAAACGCCAGCAGGTTGGCATTGCCGGGGATTCCCTGGATGCGTCCGCCCTCGAACAACAGTGCGCGCGACCAGTAGAAGGCCTTCGGAAAAGGTTCTTCCCACGACACCCAGAAGGGCAGCACGGGCCGCTGCAGCACGGCCGCAACGAAGAGTTCGAAGGCGAGTGAGAGCCCGATGATGAACCGCAGCGCCACGCCAAGACTGCGCAGCAGCTGCGCGAGCGAGACCGTGTGAGCCATGACGATGGCGATGTAGGCGGTCGCGCCGGTGGTGAGCAGGCCGACCGCCGTCGCACCCGGGTAGTACGACCAGACGATGGAAGCCGCCATCAGGCCCAGCAGGGCGCCCAGCGCGATCGGGATGCGCCGCAGATCGACGCCGAGCCGAAAAGCGACGATCCCCCACAGTACGATGATGACGAGAGCGATCAGGCCCCAGCCGTACCAACTGATCGTGTTGCGCCACGCGTCTCCGGCGAGCAGGGTGAAGAACGTGAATGCGGCCAGGGCCACGCGTCGTTCGCGAAGCCACGTCATGCGATGAGCCTACCGGCGCGATCCCCGCGCCGACCGGCCGGGGCCTGGCCGCTCGACACCTGCACGCTTCACCCCTCGCACGCCCCGCACGCCCCGCACTGAGACGAGAGACGGCCGATGAGTCTGACCTGGATAAGCGGCCGACGCCGCGCCCGGTGCATCCCTTGCGATGCCGAGCGCAACGTCGAGACGCTGTTCACCGCCGAGACCTCGGTGAAGACGCCCATGCTCGGCACGCTGTGCGACTCGTGCGCGTCGATCACTGTGCACGGCGGCGAATTGCAGAGCGAGCCGAACGACCGATTCGTCGACCACTACTTGCAGTCAGAAGCGGGCATCGACACGATTCTGCAGAACCTCTACCGGGTCGACCGCGGGCCCGGCACGAGCTTTCTCGACGTCGGCGCCAACTACGGCTTCGCCACCCGGTACGCGCGCGACGTGCTCGGCTGGAATGCTCTCGGGGTCGAACCCTCGTACTCGGGCCGCCGGGGTGCGCGCGAGCTCGGCGTCGACATTCTCGAGCAGTATGTGACGGCAGAGACCACGCTCGGGCGAACCTTCGACGTCATCCTCGCCTCTGAAGTCGTCGAGCACGTGCCCGACCCGCGCGAGTTCTTGCACGCCATGCGCGTGCACCTCGCGCCGGGCGGCGTGCTGCTGCTGACGACGCCTGCGGCCGAGATCGTGCGGCCCGCGACCGAGCAGGCGGCCATTCAGGCGGTCGGCCCGGGCGGCCACCTCTTTCTGGCATCGCAGGATGCCCTCCGCACGATGCTCGTCGACAGCGGCTTCGGCAGCGCAACGGTCGAGCGAGACGGGCCGACGCTCTACGCCGCTGCCGCCGTCGAGCCGGGTCTCGAGCTCAGCGTGACGTCGACCGGGCCGAGCCACGCGCACGTCGCCGAGTTTCTCGGCGCGCTCGCCGGCGACCCCGCGAGCCCTGGGTTGCTGCGCGCCGCGATGGCCGTGCGCCGCTATCGCACGCTCGTCAACTCCGGTATCGATGCGGTCGAGGCCGAGCGCGACATGGTGGCGATCGTCGCGGAGGTGCACGGCGTCGACCTCGCCGACCCGCGCGCTGTCGCGCAGCGCATCGCGGCGGGGGAGCCCCTGCCCATCGTGATCTCGCCCGCGGCGTTCGCGTGCGGCATGCGTCGCGTCGTGCACCGCATCGAGTGGCCCGAGGCCGTTGAGTACTTCGCGCTCGCCGAGGCCGCGGTCGCCGATAAGCGCCACCGATTCCACGTCTTCGACGGCGACTCGCGCATCATCGAAGCCGAATCGCGCGCTCATCGCACCCTCGCCCTGCTGCACACCGACCCGACCGCCGCCCGTGCCCTCTGGTCGCGCCTGACCGACGCCGGCGAGCTCATCGATGCCGCCCGGTGGACGGTTCGGCTCTACGTCGAAGCCTCAGCGCTCGGGCATCGCACTCTCTTCGACGACGCCCTCGCGCCCGTCGCGACCGCGATCGTTGAACTCGGCGAAGGCGGCGACGAGTCGAGCACGATCGCCGCCATCGACGGCTCATACCTTCTCAGCCGCGCGGCGGTGTCCCACGGCGACCGCTGGTGCGCCACCCAGTGGGCCTCCGTCGCCGAACAGGTGCTCGAGGCGCGTCGCGAGGGCCTGCCGGGCGCCTGGACCACTGCCGCCGACGATCGTCTGCTCGGTCTGCGCGGCGAGATCGGTGCGCTGCAGGCCGAAGCGATCCCCTCCGTCGTTCCGATGCCCGGGCCCGCGCACGAGGCCATGCTGTGGGCGAGCAGCCCGGTCGAGACGGTGCCGGGCGCCATCTCGGTCATCATGGCCCTCTATCGTGGCGAGCGGTACGTGCGCGAAGCACTCGAATCCATCGCCGCCCAGACCCACCAGCCCCTCGAGGTCGTCGTCGTCGACGACGGATCACCCGACAACTCGGTGGCGCTCATCGAGAAGCTCACGCTGCCCTTCGCGCTGCGCATCGTTCGGCAGGGCAACGCGGGGCAGAGCGCAGCGCGCAACACGGGTATCCGTGCCGCCCGTGGCGAGTTCATCGCCTTCCTCGATCAAGACGACGTTTGGCGCGCGAACCATCTTGAAGTGCTCGCCCAGACGATCGAGACCGACCCCTCTCTCGCGTGGGTCTTCGGCGATTTCGACCTCATTGACGATCAGGGTCACACGATCGTCAGCTCGTACCTCACCGAGACCGCCGTCGTGCTCGACCGCCGCACGGTGGCCGACATCGTGCGCACCGACATCATGGCTCTGCCCTCGGCGAGCCTCATGCGCCGCAGCGCGCTCGAGCAGGTGCGCGGCTTCGACCGTCGGCTGTCTGGCTACGAAGACGACGAGTTGTACCTGCGGCTCTACCGCCGCGGCTTCACGGTGGCCGCGCAGCCGCGCACCCGCATCCGCTACCGCACGCACTCCGCGAACGCGTCATCGTCGGTCGCCTTTCTGCGCAGCCGACTGGTCTACCTGCAGGTGCTCACAGAGCAGTACCCGGCCGCGTCGGGGCGCGCCGGTGCTGCTGAGGTCGCCGCCGAGCGCCTGCTGCGCTCGACCACTTCGGAGTACTTCACGGCTCTCGTCGCGCACGACGATGCGCTCGCGCGCACCATCTCATGGGCAACCGAGCGCATCATCCCGCTCGCGCACGGCGTCTCGTCGTACCACCAGCTGGGGCTGCGCATCATGCGGCGCCCGGGGCTCATGCGGCTCGGCATGCGGCTCGCCGGCGCGCTGCCGACGCGGATGCGCCGCCGTCTGCTGCCACCGCTCGCCGCCCAGGCCCACGACCGACTGCACCCGCATCGACGCGGACCGGCCTCGACGATCGACCTGGGCGACCGCCCGGTGTGGATGCGCGCACGCAGCTGAGCCGCACTCGAGCATCCCGACCCGACGTTCTGGGTCGCCCGACCGCGGTTGCCGATCAGACGAAGGCGCCGACCCCCGTGATGGCGCGGCCCACGATGAGGCTGTTCATCTCGCGCGTGCCCTCATAGCTGTAGAGCGCTTCGGCGTCGGCGTGGAACCGAGCGACGTCGTAGTCGAGCACGATGCCGTTGCCGCCGAGCAGTTCGCGGCAGAGGCCCACGGTCTCGCGCATCGACGTGGTCGCGAAAGCTTTGGCGAGCGAGGCGTGCTCGTCGCGCTGCACTCCGTCGTCGAGCATCTGCGAGACACGCGTGCACAACGCGATGCTCGCCGTGATGTTGCCGAGGCTGCGGCTGAGTAGGTCTTGCACGAGCTGGTGGCTCGCGATGGGCTTGCCGAACTGCTCGCGGCTCTTCGCGTACTCGACGGCGGCCTCGTAGGCGCCGATCGAGGTGCCGACCGCGGCCCAGGCCACTTCGGCGCGCGTGAGGCGCAACACAGCGGCGGTGTCGCGGAACGAGTGGGCGTTCTGCAGTCGAAGCGACTCGGGCACGCGTACGTTCTCGAGCGTGATGTCGGCGTTCTGCACAATACGCAGCGCCTGCTTGCGCTCGATCTTGGTCGCGGTGTACCCGGGCGTGCTCGTCGGCACGATGAATCCCTTGACCTGGCCGTCTTCGGTGCTCTTGGCCCAGATGATGGTGATGTCGCTGAAGGTCGCATTGCCGATCCAGCGCTTGCTGCCATTGAGAACCCACTCGTCGCCCTCACGGGTCGCGGTCGTGCGCAGGCCCTGGGCTGAGTCGCTGCCCGAGAGCGGCTCGGTCAACCCGAAGGCGCCGATGATCTCGCCGGTCTTGAGCTTCGGCAGCCATTCGGCGCGCTGCTCGGGCGAGCCGGCGACACCGATCGAGCCCATGGCCAGGCCGTTCTGCACCCCGACATAGGTGGCGATGCTCGCGTCGACGCGCGCCATTTCCAGAGCGGTCCAGCCTCCGTAGACGGCGCTGTAGTCGCCCGCCTTGGTTTCAGCCCACAAGTTGCCGAAGACCTGCTGGTCGTGCAGCCCGGGCAAGATCTGGCGGGGGAACTCGGCGCGATCCCAGTAGTCGTTGACGACCGGCTTCACCTCGCTCTCGAGAAAAGTGCGCAGCCGAACGAGCTGCTCTTTCTCGTGGTCGCGCAGAAGTGCTTCGAAGCCGTAAAAATCGCTGGCGAGCGTGGGGAAGGTCATGGCGCGAGGCTACGCCCGCCGACAGCACGGGGGCCAGGGGTTTGTCGTGCCCGGTGATGCGTGCGCCAGGCGAGGCCTACGGCGTTGTGGAGTGCGCACCAAGGGGTGACCGAGCCGTCGACCAGGCGTGGTCGAGCAGTGCCGAGATGGCGAGGGTGACCCCTAGAAGTTCGAGGCTCTCTTCACACAGCTGCAGCACTCCCACCACGGGCGACAGCGCGGCAGCGGGGTCGTGCGCGATGAGCAGCACGTAGGCCCATGACAGCAGCTCGAAGCCCAGGGCGCCGAGCACGAAGACGGCGCCCGCGACGATGAGACCGCGGCGAGTGCGACGCAGAAGCCGCGCGGCGAAAGGCATTACGACACAGCCCACGATGACGAGCACCACGGGCGCCACCAGAAACCATGGGCTCACCCCGCCGACCGCGAGCCCCATGCTGGCGGCGACTCGCCCGAGCTGCTCGTGGGCGAGAATCTGCTCATCGAGAGACATCGCGGCGAGAACTGCCGCGACGAACGCCCAGCCGCGCCACGTGCGGCCCTCTGACCGCTCGCGCGCGGCGATGAGTGCGGCGATCGTGGCGGCCAAGGCCAGCTGCAGCACGGCGAACCACGTGCCGAGCCCCGCTTCGCTGTCGAGGTGGAACCACGCGCCGACAGTGGAGCGCAGGGTCGGCGTCGCGGTGCGCCAGAACGATGCCGTGACGACCGCAACCACGTGCAGAGCACCGAGGGCGACGATCACGACGATTAGGCCGCGCCCGAGCGGCTCGCGCACGCCGACCACACTCTCGAGCAGAGTCGGGTGAGCCATGGCCACAGCCTAGGTGAGTCACTTTCGGCCGTAGTCGAATCGTGACCGGCGGATGCGCCCGAGGTCTTCTCGGCTTCGTATGCTGGCGGCATGAGCTCATTGCAGCGCGTTGTCACTGCTCTACCCACGGTGGCACTGGTCGTGCTGGCTCTTGCGGCGTGCGCCCCCGAACCCGAACCCGAGGCTCAACCGACGCAGACGATCGCCCCGACGCCGACCGAGACCATCGCGGCACCCTCCGCACCAGGCTCACGCGTGCCGATGACGTGCGAGCAACTCTTCGCGGGTGTTGACGGCTTCACCGGGGGCCCGGCGGTCGACGTCGCCCTCGATTCACTGCTGCTCAAGGCGACCGTGGACCAGGCCGGGTTTGAGTACTGCACCATCTCTGGCGCGATAGGGGCGACACCGGTAGAGATCAGGACGGTGGTGGGGGTCGAGATCGATGAGGCCGTGATTCAGAGATCTATCGAGTTCGCCGAGGAGTACGGCCTGGGGACGAATGTCGGAGGCGAGCTGTCGTACAGCGAGTGCATCCCCGTCGATACCTATTCGTATTGCGTGACTGAGATCTTCGCGGGCGGCTACGTGCTGCAGTTCTCGACGAGCCCCGACGGTCCCGTTGCGGCCGACTTCGAGCAGTCGTTTCGGTCGTTCGCGGCCGACCTGGGTGACCGTGCACTCGCCTGGCCGGCCCCTGCTCCGGCCTGGGCGGCTCCAGAGGGAGCCCTGACCTGGGCGCACACCTGCGAAACGGAGGTGGCTGCGTCAGATGCCGCGATTCGCGCAGCCATGCCGTTCGAGGTCATGCCGCCCACGATCATCGGCAGCGGCGACGGATTCTCGATGTTCTACGAGGCCGAACGCCGCCAGCAGGCAACGAGTTGCTCGTGGTACGGCAGCGGCGAGCAATATGGGAGTGTCTCTGTCGAGATCGCGCCCGGGGCAGCGTGGATCGTTGAGCAAGGAACGCCCTTGCCGGGCACCGCGATCGACTACCCCGGTGCGCTCGCGGCTTCGGTGGTGGACTGGCCGAGTGAGGCCGAGCCCACTCAGGCCTGGCTGTGGGTCGCGATCGACGGCAGCATCGTCGTCGTGGAAGTGAGCACGGGCGGTGTGAGTTTCGATCGGCAGGCAGCGATCGAAGCATCGACCAGAGTGGTCGATGCGGTCGTCGCCGAATTCGGCACCCCCTAGGCGCGTGCCAGCCGCAGCAACGGCCGTCACCGAGTCGATCTCGGCTAGCGTGAGAGCTTCGCGCTGAGGAGGACCCGTGCTGCTGCGCATCGAAAACATCCCGCGCCCCTACGACTGGGGCTCGACCACGGCGATCGCCGAACTACTCGGCACGGCACCGTCAGGCCGCCCCGAGGCCGAGCTGTGGCTCGGCGACCACCCCGGCTCGCCCGCGCGCATCGTGGGCGGGTCTGACGAACCCGACCTCGCCGCCTACCTCTCGGCTCGGGGCGAGAAGCTGCCGTTCTTGCTCAAGGTGCTCGCCGCCGCCGAGCCGCTCTCGCTGCAGGCGCACCCGACGATCGCGCAGGCGCGCGAGGGCTTTGCGCGCGAGAACGCGGCCGGCATCGCGCTCGACGACCCGACGCGCAACTACAAAGACGAGCTGCATAAGCCCGAGCTCATCTACGCGCTGAGCGACCCGTTCATCGCGCTGGCCGGCTTCCGGCCCATCGACGAAGCGCGAGCCGAACTGCAGCAGGCTGCAAACCCGGTTGAGGCCGAGCACCCTGGGGCCGGAGCGCGGCTGGCACCTCTGCTCGACCGCCTCACGGGTGACGACGCGCTGCCCGAGGTCGTGCGCTGGCTCATCGGGCGGGGCGAGGGCGTCGCCGAACTGGTGGATGCTGTCACCGACCATGCCCGCCGCCTCGAGCATCGCCCGCTCGACACAGAGAGTTGGGCGACCGTGCGCCGCCTGGCCCACCACTACCCGGGCGACCCGGGCATCGTGCTCTCGATGCTCATGCACACGGTCGTGCTGCGTCCGGGCGAGGCGCTCTACCTGCCGACCGGCAACATCCACTCGTACCAGCAGGGTCTCGCGATCGAGGTGATGGCCGCGAGCGACAACGTGCTGCGGGGCGGGCTCAGCCCCAAGCACGTCGACGTGCCCGAGCTCATGACCGTGCTCGACACCCGACCCGTGCCTGAGCCGCGCATCGCGCCCAGAACGATCTCGGCCGGCGTGCAGCGCTTCGAGCCCGACGTCGTCGACTTCGCCCTGACCGTCATCGATACCGATGCCGCTCATCGCGGTGTGACGGTGGACTCTCGCGGGCACGCCATCGCGCTGTGCCTCGAGGGGCGCGTCAGGCTGCAGGGCTCGCTCGCGCTCGAGCGCGGGCAGGCTGCGTTCTGCGACGATGCTGAGCTCAGCATCCGCGGAGAAGGTCGGGTGGTGGTGGCGACGGGCGAGCATCCCGCGGCCTAGCGCGCCGACCGCGCCACGCACAGACCGGTCGGGTAGCCTGAAGGCTACGCACCGGGGGGTGAGCGTTCATGGGGGTTCTGCGGTCAGCAGTTGTCGTCGTGCTCGCAGCGCTGCTCTCGGGCGGAGCCCTCGTCGACCCGGCGCCCGACGGCGAGGTGCCCGCGGTGGAGGCGCCTGAGGTCGAGGTGCCTGCGGTCGAGGTGCCCGCGGTCGACGAACCTGTCGCGGAGACCCCCGACGAGAATGCGCGCACCGTCGAGAACGACCCCCTGGCTGCGAGCGCCGCGACCGCTGCCGACCGCATCAGCGGCGGCGATCGCTATGCGACGGCCGTGGCCGTCTCGACCCAGGCATTCTCGAGCGGTGCCGACATCGTGTTTCTGGCCAGCGGCACCGACTACCCCGACGCCCTGTCTTCTGCTCCTGTTGCTGCAGCGCTCAACGGGCCCCTGCTGCTCACGAGCACCAACACGCTGCCCGCGGTCGTGGCAGCGGAGCTCGATCGGCTCAACCCCGCCCAGATCATCATCGTCGGCGGCACGGGCGTCGTCGGCTCCGCCGTCGAACAGGCCGCCCGCGCGTTCGCGCCCGAGGTGCGCCGCGTGTTCGGCGCCGACCGTTACGAGACCTCGCGAGCGCTCATCACCGAATTCGCACCCCCCAGCGACACTCTCTATCTGGCGACCGGCCGCAACTATCCCGACGCGCTCGCGGCGGCCGCCGCTGCCGGTTCGCAGGGTGCGCCCGTGCTGCTCGTCGACGGGCTCACCTCGACTCCGACGTCGCAGACTCTGGCACTCATCGCGGCGCGCTCGGTGCAGACCGTGCTGGTCGCGGGCGGCACCGGCGTCATCTCGAGCGAACTCGCGATGGCGCTCGACGCCCAGGTCGATCAGGTGCAGCGGCTCGCGGGGCTCGACCGCTACAGCACCGCCGTGGCGATCAACGCCTATGCCTTCGAGACGGCTGAGCGCGCCTTCGTCGCCACCGGCGCGGGGTACGCCGATGCCCTGTCAGGCGCCGTGCTCGCGGCCGTCGAGGGCGCCCCGCTTTACCTGTCGAGCCCGACGTGCCTGCCTCGCACAGCGCGCGAGGCCATGATCGACACACTGCAGGTTGATCGCGTCACACTGCTGGGCGGCGAAGGGGTTCTCAGCGCCCGTGTCGCGGCGCTCGACGAGTGCAGCACGATCGCCGATGACCGCGCGACGAGCATCGCCGAACTCGTGGCCGCACTGAATCTGCGCCTGCGCTCTCTCGCGGGCAGCTACTCGGTGAGCGTGCGAGAGCTCGGCAACCTCGAGACCGTGGTGAGCATCAACGGCGCCGTCATGCAAGAGCCCGCGAGCGTCATGAAGCTCTTCGTGGCCTATGCGATTCTCGACCGCGTCGACCGCGGGCTGCTGTCACTGACGACCCCGACCCGATCGGGCGTGAGCGTGCAAGAGTGCCTGCGGGTCATCCTGCACGTCTCTGACAATTACTGCCATTGGGATCTGGTCGCTCTCATCGGCAATCAAGCCCTCAACGACCAGTTCTGGGCCGAGGGCTACACGCGCACGGTCTATCAGGGCACGAGCGGCAACGGCGCCTACTACTCGTCGAAGCACACCAGCACGAACGATGTGACGCTGCTGCTCACGCGGCTGCATCGGGGCGAGCTGCTGAGCCCCGAGCTCACCGACTACTTCATCGAGCTGCTCGAGACGCAGGTCTGGCGGCACCGGCTGCCCGCGGGTATGCCGCCCGGTATTCCGATCGCCAACAAGACCGGCTACTTGTGGGTCGGCAGTGGCTACATTCACGCCGACGTGGCGATCGTGTCGGCTCCGACCGGCCCCTTCGTCGTCTCGGTGATCGGCAGCCGCAACGCGACGGCTGCGGGCGTGCGGGCCATCGGCACGGTGGTCTACGAGCACTTCGCCGGGCCCGTAACCTCGACGGCCGCATACAGCTCGCTCAACCTGGTCACGACGCGCTCGGTCGCGTACTACCAGTACGCCGGCAACACGCAGCTCGGCGTGATTCCTGCAGGCACCCGCGTCGAGGCCTACGCGAGCGCCCGCGACTGGTATCAGGTCGGCTATGGCGGCCGATACGTCTACATTCACTCCTCTTCGCTACGCAACTACTTCGACTACCCGCAGCGCTGAGTTTCCATCGTAGAATCGTGCCGATGCACGGCAGTGGCCGATGCCGCCTCATCGTCCCGAAGGATTCACGTGCTCATCTCTTCGCACCCCGCGCGATCTCTGACGGCTCTCACCATCGCCGGCGCACTCATCGCGGCAACGCTCATGACGCCCGCGCCTGCTGCCCGTGCAGACGCCCAGACGGCGACCGTTACCGGCACGGTCGTGATGCCCTTCGGCCTCTCCGTGCCCGTCGGCAATCCGCAGTTGCGGGCTTTGACGGTCGAGCGTCCGAACTTGAGCATTACAACCATCACGAGCGCGGCCGTCGCGGCCGATGGGTCCTTCACGCTCACGGGTCTTGAGGCAGGAGTCGAGCACCGCATTCTCTTTTCGGCCGGGTCGAATTACGGGTCGCTCCTGCGTACGTACTATGACGGCGCCTTCACGTATGACACGACCGTTCCGATCGTTCTCGACCCCGGTGAGACGCGATCGCTCGGTGAGATTCAGCTTTATCGTCCCGGTTCGATCACGGGGGCTATGTCGGGCAGCGACGGACCCATCCTGAGCGGTGAGGTGACGATCATGAGCGGCCCTGTCGGATACACCGAGGCCCGCCCATCGGGCGTGGGGGCCTCGTCGCTGTTCAACATCGCGACTCAGAGCTACGGTATCGGCGGGTTGCCCCCGGGCGATTACGTGGTGCGCTTCCGTGAGGTCAATTCTGGCGTGTCGTGGAAGACGGTCTACAACGACGGATCGCTAACGCTCGAAGACGCGGTCCCGATCTCTGTCGGCCTCAGCGAGCAGGTGTCGTTCGACGTTGCGTTGCCACCCACGCCCCGCATCGTCGGCGAGCTGTCAGTGCAGAGAGACCCCTCGGTCACCCTTCCCATCTTCTCGCTCATTCGGGCTCGACCTTTTCCGGGTACGACCGCGGGAACGATGCGCGATGTGTACGTGTACGCGCTCGGAGAGTATCGACTCCCTGGTCTCGCACCGGGCTCGTATCAAGTCTGCATTTCTGATCAAGCGGGTACGGGTCAGCAGGGCATCTTCGACTATTGCTACGGCGAAGATGAACTGAACCCTCAGGGCATTCCGGTGGTCGTCGGCGACGGCACCACCCCTGATATCGACTTGGCGGTGCAGGGCGCATCACGGCTCGCGGTGCCCTCGATTGAGCTGCTCAACCCGCCCGCTTCTGACCCTTTTTTCACGCCCGGTTTCGGCATCGCCGTCTTCTGGCGCTTCGACGAAGACCTGGGTTACTGGGTGAATGAAGGCCAAGACATGTCGATCGGCGGTGGCATCAGCTTCATGAGTGGACCGTTGCCAGCCGGCGACTACCGGGTGCAGCTGCAGTATGCGGTCGACGACAAGAACTACCGCGAGTACTGGCCAGGCGGCATCACCCGCTTTGCCGACGCGCCGATCGTCCCGGTGCGAGAGGGTGAGGCACTCCCGCTGAATGGCGCCGTCGTCAATCCGGTTCCACCGACGACAGATCGCGTCTCCGGCGCCGATCGGTTCGCGACCGGAGTGGCGATCTCGACAGAGATGTTCAGCTCAGAGTTTCTCGCCGACTTTTCACCCGTGGTCTACATCGCCAACGGGCTCGTGTACCCCGACGCCTTGGCCGCCGGCCCCGTTGTGGCGGCATCGGGCGGAGCGCTCTTGCTGGTGGAGCAGAACCGTATTCCGCCGAGCGTCGTCGCCGAGCTCGAGCGGCTGCGCCCCGACCGCATTGTGATCGTAGGAGGCACCGGCAGCGTGAGCAGCGCTGTTCAGACGCAATTGGCGACCTTTGTTGACGCGCCACATCGGGTCGAGCGCCACGCCGGGCCCGACCGGTATGCGACTTCGCGAGCCGTCATCAGTTCGGGCCTCGAGGGCGCTACCGCTGTACCGGTGGTGATCGCCACGGGAGCCAACTACCCCGACGCCTTGGCTGCAGGGCCGATCGCCGCGGCTCTCGGCGGCGTGGTGTTGCTCGTCGACGGCACCCGCTCATCTCTCGATGCGGCAACCCGCTCTCTCGTGAACCAGCTGGATCCGCCTCTGTTCATCATTGCCGGTGGGCCGGGCAGCGTCAGCGTCGGCATCGAGAATGAGTTGTTTCAGCGGGGAGCGGATCTGGCGCGGGCCGGCGGCAACGATCGCTACCAGACAGCTGAGATTCTCAACAGCATCTTCTTGCCTGACGGAGAGCCGTTCGTCTGGGATACCCCGGGCGGCGTCGACATGCTGTACGTCGCCACCGGCACCGGATTCGCCGACGCGCTCGCCGGTGGGCCCCTCGCGGCGCGTAATGGCGCTCCGCTCTACCTGACTCCTCAGAATTGCTTGCTGCCGGCCGTTGTCGACGCGGTGGAAGACCTGGGTGCCCGTGAGATCGTCGTGCTGGGTGGCATCGGTTCTGTGTCAGAAGCCGCGAAAAACGGGCGAACATGCGGCGTGAGTGCCACGCGCGGCCAGATCACCGCGGTGCAACGCGTCGTCGATCAGTATCTCGATTGACGTCGACTGCCCACGCCTCTGTTCCTAGAACTTGGGCAGGTACGACCGCACGTCGACAGGAATCTCGTCAGAATCCCACGGCAGAAGAATGCGGTCGGGCTGGCCGTACACATAGGGCTGCGTCGGCATATTGATGAAGTGGGTCTCGGCTTCGCTGAGATTGATGAGCAGGTGCCAGACCCCGACCGGAATACGCATCTGCATCGTGCCCCGCGCCGTCAGGTGCACGCGCTGCAGAACCCCCTCGGTCGAAGACCCGGGGCGGCCGTCGAAGAGCAGCGCGAGCATCTCGCCGACCGCGATGGTGTAGCGGTCGACCTTGTGCTCGTGGCGCGCCCACCCCTTGATCTGGCCCCGGCGCAGCGAGGTCTGATACACGTGCACGATCGGTTCAGGGCCGAGATCGGGCTGCCCGTTCCACAACTCGTGCAGCGAGCCTCGATGGTCGACGTGCACCGCCGGTCGACGCGTGATGACGCCGTCGATCACCGTCGCGGTCGACTGCCCATCGGGGGTCACGGTCTGCACATCGGGGGTGCCCGGCAAGGGGCGTTCGGTCGACATGCCCTCAGTATGCCCTGGGCGTCGAGCGTGGTCAGCGACGAGTTCGTCGGGCCAGCGCCCGCACGCTTCGCAAGGGCGCCGTGAGGCGCCACGAGACGGTGCTGCGGGTCGCAGCGAGCTCATCGCGGGCGGCATCGAGCTCGGCGGCCTGCTCGCGTCGTCGACGTTCAGCCCAGCGCCCGAACTGCACGACGATGTCGGCGGCCTCGCGCGCGCACCACTGCTCGACCTCGGCCGCGCGCTCGCGGGTGCAGTCGTGCGGCACGGCGCGCGCGGCACCCTCGGGCAGCTGGGCCACGACCGTGCTCCACCGCTCGTGAACGCGCGGGGTGAGGCGGTCGTTGAGGTAGAGGCGCAGCATCCCCGGGGCCGATTGATCACCGCCATGCAGGGTGGTCGCCGCACCCACGAGCGCGACCCCCCAGCCGTGTGCGCGCAGGTGCGAGCACGTGTCGAGGTCGACGTAGGTGAGCGGGTAAAGCGAGGGGTCGGCGCCGCCGACGTGATCCCAAGCGCGCGTGCGCACGAGCAGGCCTTTGCTCGTCACCCAGTCACGGCGCGCGACACCCTCGGGGCGGTCGACGTGCGAGCTGTCGGTACTGCTCCAGGTGAGCAGATCATCAGGCACGCACCAGCCACCGTTGAAGCGCTGCACGGCGCCGACCTCGTCAACGCGCACCGAGCCGAATGCGCCCACCTCGGGGTGCTCGTCGGCCGCGTCGACGAGCGCGTCGAGCCAACCGGGCAACACCACCATGTCGTCTTGCACCCACACGAAGAGTTCGGTGCTCACGTGCTGACGCCCGACGTGCAGGCCGCCCGCCCAGCCCAGGTTCAGCTCGGGCTCGACCGTGCGCACCTCGAACGCGTCGACCTGAGCGGCGATCGACGCATCGACCGGCACGCCGAGCGGGTTGATCACGCACACGATCGAGAAGGGCGTGCTCGCCTCGTGCTCGACGAGCGAGGTCAGGCAGTCGATGAGCCGCTGCGTGCGCCCGAGCGCGACGACGACGAGCGTCACGCGAGCGCTCGCGGTGTGGGGGTGGTGGTCGGGCAGATACACGGTGGGCCTAGCCTAAGAGCATGTCTTGGCTTGTCACCGGCGGCGCCGGCTACATCGGAGCCCACGTCGTGCGTGCCCTCACCGAGGCCGGGCTCAGCCCCGTCGTTCTCGATGACCTCTCGAGCGGGCACGCCGACTTCGTTCCTGAGACCGTGCCCTTCGTGCGCGCATCGCTTCTCGATCGAGCCGCGGTGGATGCTGCGCTCACCGACCACGCCGTCACCGGGGTCATTCACGTCGCAGGTTTCAAGTACGCCGGGGTGAGCGTGCAGCGCCCCCTGCACACCTATGAGCAGAATGTGACGGCCATGATCACCCTGCTCGAGTCGATGCAGCAGCACGGCGTCGACCAGTGCGTGTTCTCGTCGTCGGCAGCGGTCTACGGGGCCGTCGACGTCGACCTCGTGATCGAAGACACCCCCAAGAACCCGACGTCGCCCTACGGCGAGTCGAAGCTCATCGGCGAGTGGCTGCTGCGCGATCAGCAGGTGGCCGCAGGCCTGCGGCACACGAGTCTGCGCTACTTCAACGTGGTCGGCTCGGGTGACCCCGCCGTGCGCGACACGAGCCCGCACAACCTCTTTCCGCTCGTGTTCGACGCCCTCGTCGAGGGGCGGCAGCCGCGCATCAACGGCACCGACTACCCGACGCCCGACGGCACGTGCGTGCGTGACTACATTCACGTGGCCGACCTGGCGCTCGCGCACGTTGAGGCGGCGCGCCGTCTTGAGGCGGTCGACCGTCTGGAGCCCGCCTACAACCTGGGTTCGGGCGACGGCGTCTCGGTGCGTCAGATCATGGATGCTGTCGCCGAGGTCACCGGCCTGCAGGTCGAGCCCGAGCTCGCCGAGCGGCGGCCCGGCGATCCGCCGCGCATCGTGGCGAGCGGCGAGCTCGCCGCCCGCGACCTCGGCTGGGCCATGCGCCACACGCTCGCCGAGATGGTCGAGTCGGCGTGGCAGGCCCGGAGCGCATCCGTCTAGGTCGCCACGGTGTTCGGTGCTGAAATACGGCGATCGTCGCACCCTTGCCAAGCGCTGGGCACGACCATAGTCTCGTCGTGAGGGCGACTCGATATCGCCCGATCGTGGACCGCGCTGTGCACATCGCAGTCGTTCGCCCCCGTTCTGCTCGACGAAAGCGTGCTCATGACCCGACTCTCGATGACTCTTCGCCCGCTGGCACTGCTGGCCGCTCTCGCCCTCGGCGGAGGCCTCGCGGCGGCGCCTGCTGCGGCGACCACGGAGCCTGACAGCACGTTCGACGTCGATTACCGCAGCGGCACGAGCGATCGTGCCGACAACCTCGAGTCGACCCCGGGTGAGCTCGCCCCTGTGGCAGACGGCGATGCCTCAGCTCAGGGCACCCTGCTCATCACGCAGCCCGGCGGATCGCCCGTGCCGGTGACGGACGGCGGCGCTCAGTTCTACTCGGCAGACCCGCCCTACGAGCTGGTCAGCACGGCATTTACCGACCCGAACGGCGACTTCTCTATCAGCGACCTGCCGCCGGGCGACTACAACATTGCCTTCTTCTCGCGAACTGATGTCGCCCTGCCGGTACGTGAGTGGTTCAACAACAACGGGTCAGACAACCAGCCGCTGCGCATCAATGCACAGACGCTGGCGCTCGACGCCAACGTCACGACCGACTTCGAGACGACTGTTCTGGGATCGCGCACCATCAACGACGACCGATTCTCGGGCCCCGATCGGTTCGCGACGGCAGTCTCGCTGTCAGAGTCGCGCTTCACCAACAGCTCCGGACCCACCGTGATCATCGTCAACGGCTTCACCTTTCCTGACGCCCTCTCAGGGGGAGCCCTTGCGGCCTCGAGCGGCGTGCTGCTGATGGTCGAGCAGAATGCCATCCCTTCCGCCACACAGGCCGAGCTCACGCGTCTCGATCCTTCGCGCATCGTCATCATCGGGGGCACGGGAGTGGTCTCGAACGCCGTGCAGGCGGCATTGGTCGCCTTCGTCGACGACGATGCGTCGCGCGTCGACCGCATCGCGGGTGCCGATCGCTATGACACGTCTCGTCAGGTGCTCACGTCAGACGACGGCTTCGCGTCCAGCGTCGATGCACTCTTCATCGCCACCGGCCGTGGTTTTCCCGACGCGTTGAGCGCCGTGCCCGCGACGGCGATGGCCGATGGGGCCCTGCTGCTCGTCGATGGTTCGGTGGGGTCGCTCGACCCGGCGACTCGCGACCTCATCGATGCGCTCAATGTGCCCGTCTACATCATCGGGGGCACGGGGTCGGTGTCGGCGGCCATCGGTTCTCAACTCGTCACGATCGCGCCCGAGGTCACGCGCGTCGCCGGAGCCGATCGATTCTTGACCTCTGTCGAGGTCGCCCTGCAGTTCTTCCCGGCGGCGGACTACGCCTACCTCGCGAACGCCTTCTCGTTCCCCGACGCTCTGGCGGCAGGGCCCATCGCAGGCCAGTTCGATTCGCCGATTTACCTCTCGCAGTTCGACTGCGTGCCCGAGGCGGTGGTCGAAGACATTTTCGATGTGCTCGCGAACGAGGTGCGCGTGGTCGGCGGCACGGGCGTCTTGAGCGCCAACGTGCAAAGCGGCGAGGTCTGCCCGTAGTCGAGCAGTCGCATGCGCCGGCGGGTCGATACGTGACCCCCGAACAGGGCGGTTGCAGTCGAGAGATGCTCGCGTCTAGCGTCGAGAGCGGTGCGCACGGGGAGTGCTCACGAACCACCCCACCACTAGGAGCACGATGCCTCGTTCGACCCGATATGCCGTTCGCCCGTTCGCTGCGATCGCCGCGCTCACCCTCGCGCTCTCGAGCTTCGCGCTCGCGCCTGCCTCAGCCGAGCCGACGGACGCGCCCGAGCGCGAGGTCAGTGACGGCACGTGGGGCTCGTCGACGCCGACAGCGATGCGGTTGACCGAGTTTCCGGCCGACACCGCCGACCTCGAGCGTGACGAGCCGCAGCTGAGCCCCGCGGCGGCGCCGACCGTCTCGGGAGTTCTCGAGTATCGCCTGCCCAACAATTCGACTGCGCCGGTAGTCGACGGGGTCATCCGCTTCTGGCGCGAGGTCAGCACTGACGTGTATGCGAACCTCGCCTCGGTCGGGTCGTTCGGTCCGAACGGCGAATTCTCGACGAGCCTCACGGCGGGCACCTACCGCATCGAGTTCATCACGTTTGATGTCGGGGCCGGGGCGCGCACCTATTGGAACAACGAGCCGGTGTTCTTCGGTGCCGACAAGATTGTGCTCAACGAAGACTTCAATCAGAACCTGGGCACCGTGGTCATCGAGCCGCTCAGCGTCAGCTTCGACCGCGTCGCGGGCCTCGACCGCTTCGAGACCGCCGCCGCGCTGTCGGCGGGGGTGCTCGACGGCACCAGCCCCGCTCCGGTCGTCTACATCGTCAACGCCTTCGGCTTCGCCGACGCTCTGTCGGCGGGGCCCGCAGCAGCCGCGCAGGGCGGAGTGCTCTTGCCCGTGTACGACACGAGCATTCCCGACGTCATCCGAGACGAGCTGACGCGACTGAACCCCGAACGCATCGTGATCGCGGGCGGCACCGGGGTGGTCTCGGCCGGCGTCGAGACCGAGTTGCAGGCGTTCGTCGATTCGCCCGCCGATGTCGACCGCGTCGCCGGGCCTGATCGCTATGCGACGTCGAGAGCGATCGTGCTCGATGCGTTCGGAGACACCGAGTTGATCACCCTGTTCTTCGCCACGGGTCGCGATTTTCCCGACGCACTCGCGGCAGGCCCCGCCGCCGCGTTCTTCGACACCGCCGTGCTGCTCGTCGACGGCTCAGCGAGCAGCCTGCCCCCCGCGACGCGCGCACTGATCGAAGGCTTCGACGACCCGTACGCCTTTCTGGCGGGCGGCACGGGCGTCATCTCTTCGGCGGTCGCGGCGGCGATCGCTGCCGAGGTGGGCGGCCCCGGGTTCACGCAACGGTTGGCGGGGGCAGACCGCTTCGAGACGTCGAGGGTGATCAACGAGTACGTCTTCCGCAACTCTGCGGCGTACTCCGACTTCGCCTTCATCGCCAACGCTTACGACTTTCCCGACGCTCTGTCTGCCGGGCCGGTGGCCGCGGCGTTCCAGGCTCCGCTCTACCTTTCCGCCCAGCAATGCCTCGACGCGCGCACGGCCTCGGGCATCGCCGACCTGCTGGTGAGCCAGGCGTTCCTGGTGGGCGGAACCGGCGTGCTCAGCGATCGCGTACTCGCCGCCGACGTCTGCTGAGCATTCGTTTGATCTGAGATGGTGCGCGAGGTATTGTCACCGTGAGGCGCTCACGACCTGTGAATTCTTCTTCCTCCACGCTCTAGGAACCGGAATGCACACAGCGCGCCACGCCTCCGTCGCTCTACTCACCGCAGTGGCGCTCGTACTCGGTTCCGCTACTACGGCAGGCACAACTGTCGCCCATGCGACTGGCATCGAAACGGGTAGCGTCAGTGGTCGGCTCGTCGGGCTTGCAGGGACCCCATTCACCGGTTCGCCGACTAACTCTCTCTTCCTCGATGGAAGGTATCTCGCCCTGAGAGCTTTGCCCGTTTCCGGGGCGCCCACCGTCTCGACGAGTGTTCGAGGCGACGGCAGTTTCTTGTTCGAGGACCTGCCGGTCGGGGACTACCGACTGCTTTTCGAGTACGGCTCGCAAGGTCCATGGGTAAGTACATACGTCGGTGGAGCGATGACGGCAGAGGCAGCCGAAATCGTGGCGGTCAGTGTCGGCGAAACCACCGTCATCGAGCAAGAATTGCTGAAGGAAGGCTCTTTCAGCGTGACGATTCGTGGGCCGGCGGGCGAGATTCTGCAGCGGTTTGACTACTACGACTATGTCTATCAACCTCCGGCTGGGGAAGGCGCGGGAGCTGCCGCTCTCCCCACTATTCGCTACAACGGGACGACCGGGGTTCTGACCTACAGTCGCCTCAGACCTGGTGAGTATCGTTTTGCTGGCATACCGTCGTCAGGGTTCCACACTGTGTACTGGCCGTCGGTCGCTACCCTCGCCGAATCCAGTTCCATCGTTGTGGGTTCAGGGCAGGCGATCTCCGATCTCCACATGGTCGTGCCCTACACCCCCAAGGTCTCCGGCACCGTTGTCATTCAGAAGCCGACCGGCCACATTCCGGGTGCCGGGGTGAGCGTTCGTCTCGTCAATGCCGACGGGATTACGGCTCGGTCAACAACAGCAGACGGCAACGGCCAATTTGTCTTGACCGACATTGAGCCTGGAACCTACACGCTGTGCGTACCGCACACGCAGGTATTGCCGCAACCATTCGCCTATGCCTGTGTCGGCAGCAGCGATGACGCGCCCTTGGGAGTGCCGTTCGACGTGGCTTGGGGCGAGCACGTCACCGATCTAGAGGTGAAGCCTGCGGCAACTGCTCGAATCTATGGGCAGCTGTCGGTGTCGCATCTCGTCCTCTCCGGGTACTTCGACGCGTCGGGAGGCAGCGTCGTATTCTGGAAGCTCGAGCCTGAAGACGGCGAGTGGAACGCCGTCGCCGTTGCCCCATTCACCACAGGCGGGCGGTTCACGTCTCCAGTGCTTCAACCGGGTGAATACCGGGTTGAGTTTCGACCGTCCGGCAACATCGACGGGCTCATCGTGGTATCCCGCGGGTATTGGCCCGAAGAGCACCTTTTCGAGGACGCAGTATCAGTTCACGTGGCCGAGGGTGAACCTGTCGTACTCGAACCCGCCCAGTTGGAGTCGGGCAGGATCGACACGTATCGGGTGGCCGGAGAGGACCGCTATTCCACCGCGGTAAAGATTTCAGAGTGGCTTCGTTCCGAAAGGGTCGAGCGAACCCCAGCGGTCTACATCGTGAATGGGAGCGGCTATGCGGACGCTCTCTCCGCGGGCCCGGCTGCTGCCGCCGCCGGAGGAGTCATGTTGCTTGTGCAACGAGATTCGATTCCGCCCGCTGTGGCTCAAGAGCTTCGGGAGCTTCAGCCGGAACGTATTGTCGTCGTCGGTGGCACGGGGGTTATCGCGGCGAGTACGGAACGGGCGTTGCAGCAGTACGTCGACGAGCCCGAGGACGTAGACCGCATTGAGGGAGAAGATCGCTACGCCACATCAAGGATGCTCGTGCTGGACACCTTTGCGTCTCAATCTCCACTGCCAGCGCTCTTCCTAGCCACGGGTCGGAACTTCCCCGACGCTCTAGCTGCTGGCCCCGCAGCTTCCCACCTCGGCGGAGCAGTATTGATGCTCGATGGAAGCCTTGCGACTATTGACACGGAGACGCGCAGTGTTCTGGCAAGCCTTGATCCCGATCACATTTACCTGGCGGGCATGACCGGGTCGATCAGTGGTGCTATCGAAAGTGGGCTTCGAGCCCTGCCTGGGCGGCCACAGGTAACCCGTCTTGGCGGGACAGATCGATACGCTACGGCGAGGGAAATCTCAAAGGTCTTTGGCGACGACCACGCGTGGACAGTGCTCGCTACGGGTACAGGTTTCGCTGACGCGCTAGCTGGGGGCCCGTTCGCCGCAGCGTACGGCGCACCGCTATTGCTGTCGCAACCACATTGCATCCCTTTCGACACTTTCACCAGGATGCTCCGTAGCGGCACCAATGTGATTGCGCTTGTAGGGGGTACCGGTGTGCTGAGCGATGACGTGCGTGCTGGCACCGTCTGCTGAGCATCCCTCGCCGCCGTAGCGCTTTTCGCGGCGCGTCGCAACTGTGAATAGCGGGTCGAACCTTTTACTATCCGCGACTTGACGCGAGCGAATGACACGAGTGTAATTAGGGCATCCCATGCAACGGGGGTCGTGTGGGGGAAGGGGAGAAACGATGAGCGAGTACCGGAACACCGTTCCCGGAGATTGGTTCGTCGACCCTGTTCGGCTCGGGGTTCCGGGCGTGCGCCGCCGTTCGGCCGTCGATGACGACGACAACGCGCTCGCCTGGCAGGCCGACGCGCTGTGCGCGCAGACCGACCCCGAAGCCTTCTTTCCTGAAAAGGGCGGCTCGACCCGCGACGCCAAGAAGATCTGCACGACGTGCGAGGTCAAGGCAGAGTGCCTCGAGTACGCCCTGCAGAACGACGAGCGCTTCGGCATCTGGGGCGGCCTGAGCGAGCGCGAGCGCCGCAAGCTTCGTCGCCGCGCGTGAACGTCGCCGCGCCAGCGTGCGCGGTCTCGCCGACACCCCCGCTCGTGACCCCGGTCACCAGCCCATGACCGTAGGGTCGTAGACGTGCAGCCTCGCGTCATCGCCATTCTTCTCGCCCGCCGCGGCGGCGAGGTGCTGCAGCAGACTCTGGATGCTCTCGCGGCACAATCGCGCCGCCCCGACCTGCTCGTGGTCGTCGACGCCGCGGGCGACGACGAGACCACGGCCCAGCTGAGCGCTGCCGGGCCCACCCAGTTCGTCAGCGCGGGCACGTCGGTCGCGCTCGGCGAGCTCGTGCACCGTGCGCTCATGGCGGTGCCGCCAGTCGAGCCTGCGAGCTCGCCCTACGGCGGCGTCGATGAGTGGCTGTGGCTGCTGCGCCACGACACCACGCCCGACCCGCGCGCGCTCGAGCGTCTGCTCGGCGCTGTCGAGATCGCGCCCTCCGTCGCGGTGGCGGGGCCCAAGCAGCTCGAGGCCGAGCATCCGACCGTCATCGCCGGCTTCGGCGAGACGATGACGCGCTACGGCGCCTCGATCGCCCTCGCCGAGCGCGAACTCGACCAAGCGCAGCACGACCGCACCAGCGACGTGCTCGCGATGGGCGAGGCCGGGCTGCTCGTGCGCCGCGCCGCCTACCACCAGGTCGAGGGCTTCGACCCGGCGCTGACGACCGTCGATGCGGCGCTCGATCTGTGCGTGCGCATCCGTCTGGCGGGGCACCGCGTCGTGGGGGTGCCGCAGGCACGCGTCTTCGTGCACGAGGGCACGGTGCTCGCCGGGCGGCCGGGGTCGCACCCCAAGGTCTCACAGCGCGGCCTCGCCCGATTGCGCCGCCGCGCGCAGCTGCACCGGCGCCTCACCTATGCGCCCGCGCTCGCCGTGCCGTTGCACTGGCTCAGCCTGCTGCCGCTCGCCATCGTGCGGGCACTCGGGCATCTGCTGCGCAAGCGCCCGACGCTCGTCGGAGCCGAGTTCGCCGCTGCGCTCTCGGTCGCGTTCTCGGGCTCGGCCGTGCCGAACGCCCGACGCCGTCTCGCGCGCGGCCGCACCATGGGCTGGGCGGCGATTGACCCGCTGCGCTTGCCGCCCGACGAGGTGCGCCAGCGCCGGGCGATCGCACGGGATGCCCGTCTGAGCGCCCAAGAAGACTCGCGCCCGCCGCGCCCCGCCTTCGCTCCCGGCGGAGCCCTCGTGGTCGTGCTGGCCGCGCTGCTGGGTGCCGCGCTGCTCTCGCCCCTCATCGGAGCCCCCGCTCTGCTCGGCGGAGCCTTCGCGCCGATCGCCGCCGACCTGCCCGCCCTGCTCGGCGCGCTCGAGCGCACGGTCGAGGGCGCGGCCGACCCCTTCGCCTTCGTGCTCGCCCTGCTGGGGCTCACGACGTTCTGGCAGCCTTCGCTCTCGCTCGTCGTGCTCGTTCTTGTCGCGTTGCCGCTCGCGGCGCTCGGCGGCTGGTGGGCGACGGCCGAGCTCGTGCGGCGGCCCGGCCCGGCCGCGGTCGGCGCGGTGCTGTGGGCCTTGTCGCCCGCGCTCATCGTGGCCGTCACCGAGGGCCGCCCGGCGGCGATCGTGGCGCACCTCGCTCTGCCGTGGCTCGTTGTCGCGGCCGCCCGCGCGGGGCGCTCCTGGAGCGCAGCGGGCGCCGCAGGCCTGCTCGGCGCGATCGTGGCGGCGTCGGCGCCCTCGCTCGTGCCGGCGCTGCTCTTCGCGTGGCTCGCCTGGATTCTCGTGAACCCCCGCCAGTTCGGCCGCCTGCTGACGCTGCCGGTGCCCGCCCTCGCGCTCTTCGCCCCGCTCGTCATCGACCAGCTTGTGCGCGGCACGCCTCTTGGGTTGCTAGCCGACCCCGGTCTGCCGGCCGTCACGGGCGCGAGCTCGCCGACGGGGCTGCTGCTCGGCTGGCCCGACCTGGCTCTGCTATTGGCCCCGCTCGAGGCGCTGCTGCCGGGCTTCGGCGAGGCGACGTTGCTGGGGCTGCCGCTCGTCGGCGTCGTGCTCGCTCTGCTGATGCTGCCCGTCGTGGCGCTCGCTCTGCTCGGCCTGGCCCTGCCCGACGGTCGCCGCGGCCTCGTGCCCCTCGTGCTCGCCGCGCTGGGCCTGCTCTCGGCGTGGGCGCTCTCGGGCGTCGCCGTCTCGGTGGCGGGCGGGCAGCTCGTGCCGATCGATGTCGGCCCCGCGCTGAGCCTCACCGCGCTCGGCCTCGTGCTCGCGGCCGCGATCGGTCTCGACGGGCTCGGAGCCCGGCCGGGCACCGTGCCGGGGTCGTCGTATGCGTTCGTCGCGGGACGCGGCGCTGCAGTGCGCGGTCGACGGATGCTCGCCGCCGTTCTCGCCACGCTCGCCGTGTTGGCGGCCGCGGTCGTCGCGGCTCCGGCAGCGACGACGGTGCTCACGGGCACGGCCGCCGTGCGGGCGGGGGAGCCGCGCACGCTGCCCGCTCTCGTCGCCGCCGAGGCGGCGACCGACCCGGGGCTCGGCACGCTCGTCATCACACCGCTCGAGACAGGCGTCGCAGCGCGCCTCGACCGCGGCACGGGGGTCACCCTTGCTGAGCAGCGCACGATGCTCTCGACGGCGGTGCTCTCCGGCAGCGGTCTGCCCGGCACGAGTGCGCAGCCGTTCGGCATCTCGCTGCTCGACACCGCTCTGGTCGACGAGGTGCCGCGCGGCGAGGCGACCTTCGCCGAGGGCGACGGCGTCGTCGCCGCCGACGCGCAGTCGCTCGCCACCATCGTCGCCAACCTCGTCGCGCCGAGCGGCCGCGACCTCACCCCCGAGCTCGACGCCCTCGACGTGCGGTTCGTGCTGCTCGATAGCCCTGCGGGCGAGGCCAACAGCGCGGTTGCCGCGCTCGACGGCAACGCGCAGCTGGCCCCCGTCGGCGACACCGACGCCGGACGCCTGTACCGCGTGGTCGCCGACGACGAGAGCCGCGCGGCCTCGACAGTGCGGCCCGCCACGACGCCGGTGATTCTCGGGGTGCAGCTGAGCATCCTGGCCCTCACGCTGCTGCTCGCCGCGCCGACGAGTCTGCGTGCCCGTCGCCCGCGTGTCGACTCCGGGGTTGACGAGGGCCCCGCCGCGACCTTCGAGGCAGGTGACGACGATGACTGACCCGCAGACGCCGAGCACACCCGGCACGCCCAGCCCCGCCGAGCCGCCCGCCGCCACGCCTGCCGTGCCGCCGGCGCCGCCCGCCGCCACCCCAGAGTTGCCGAATGTGGCGAGAGTCGCCGAAAGTTCGGGCACACGTGCCACGAACGGCGACTTTGGCGGCGCTGCTGACGCGCCGCCCGAGCCCGAGCCCGAGCCGCGCCGCACGCGGGCCCTGCTCGCCGCGAGCGGCCGCGCATCCCTCGCCCTCATCGCGACGGGGGCCGCCGCTGCACTCGCGCTCGGCGTGCTGTTCGTGCCGAGCCCCGCGCTCGCCCCCGAGCCGCTCGCGATCACCGTGACGCCCGACCGCAGCGACCAGTCGCTCGTCTGCGCCGGAGCCGCCCTGGGCGTCACGCGCGGCGACGACCCCCAGGTGGCCGGCGTCGCTCTGCCGCTGCGCCGCAGCGCGGGTGCGGGGCTCGTCGAGTCGACGATCGCCGAGAGCGATGCGCTCGACGGCACGGCCACAGTCGTGACTCTGCCGCGCGATGCTCCGGCAGAAGCGGTCGCCGCGAGCGAGTCGGTGCGCCCGACCACGGCCGACGTCGCGGGGCTGGCCGCCGCCGAGTGCCTCACCCCTGCTCGCTCTGCCTGGCTCGTGGGTGGTTCGACCACGGTGGGCCGCAGCACGTGGATCGTGCTCAGCAACGCGGGCGCTGTCGACGCCACAGTGAGCCTGCGCATCATCGCCGAGAACGGCCCCATCGAGGCCCCGGGCACGACCGGCATCATCGTGGCGGCCGGCGAGCAGCGTGTGCTGCCGCTCAGCGGCATCGCGGTCAACGTCGAGTCGCCGGTCATCGAGGTGACGAGCTCGGGTGGGTCAATCGCCGCGACGCTGCAGCACTCGGTCGTGCGCGGGCTCGACCCGAGCGGCATCAGCATCGTGACGCCGATCGACGCGCCGGCCACGCGGCACGTGATTCCGGCGCTGCCGGTCATCAACGGCCAGGCCGTGCTCGAGCGCAGCACCGCAGACGGCGGCGCCGATGCGTTGACGGCTTTGCGGATGCTCGCCCCGGGCGACACGCCCGCCCAGGTCACCGTGCGCCTGATTCCTGAGGGCGACGGCACCGGTATCGCGCTGACCACGACGCTCGAGCCGCAGACCGTGGTCGACCTACCCTTCACCGACCTGCTCGACGGCGACTACGCCGTTGTCGTCGAGGCGAGTGAACCGATCATCGTGGCAGCGCGCACCAGTTCGGCGGGCACGACCGGCCTCGACCTCGAGTGGTTTAGCCCCGCTCCGGCGATGGAGGCGGGCGTTGACGTGCTCGCCGCCGTGGCCCCCGTCGGCACCGCAGTCACGGCGCGCCTGCACCTGTTCGCCCCCGAGGGCGAGGCCACCGTCACCGTCGACGGCCGCACCGTGGTGGTTCCCGCCGACGGCGGCCTCGTGCTCGAGACCGCGACGAACGCGGCCGTGCAGCTGACCTCGACCGCACCTCTACACGCGAGCGTGAGCTACCGCGGTGATGCGGTGCTCGCGGGCACGCGCATCCTGCCCCCGCCGCAGGCCGCACGCCCGGTGACGGTGCTGCCCTACTAGGTCAGTCTGCTCACCAGTGCCGGAAGCGCTCCGGCGCGAGATCCCACGGGTCTTTGCCGATCAGCTCGCCCACGGCCCGAAAGACGCAGCTCTCGACCATGAGGCGTCGATGCCAATCATCGTCGCGGTGCAGTCGGCTCATGCGCTCGATGGGGATGCGGTACAGCACCACGAGGTGCTCATCCGCGTTAACTCTCCAGCGCGCGACGCCCTGCACCTGGTTCGGCTGATCGGGCATCGGCATAACCTCGATGCGCAGGTTCGCGAGCTCGTCGGGCCACAGGTCGACGAGGTACTCGGCCGTCGACTGAACCGTGGTCTCAAAGAGGTCGCGGCGCGTGTGCGCGAGCGGCAGGTGGGGCCCCGTGACGGGCGAGCGCCCGTGGCGCCCGTGCCGCGCGCGTGCCCGTGCGCTCGGGTGCTGCCTGCTCGCTCGTGCCACGCTGTCAGCCTAACGCCGCCGCGTCGGCCGCCCGCCGTATGCTGAACCCACGATGATCGGTCGACCGTGCAGCAAGGTGGCGTGCAGCGAAGCAGCTGTGCGCACCCTCACCTACGTGTACGCCGACTCGATGGCCGTGCTGGGCCCCTTGAGCGCTCGGCCCGAGCCCCACAGCTACGACTTGTGCGATCGCCACAGCGAGCGGCTCTCGGCCCCCAACGGCTGGCAGATCGTGCGCTACAGCGCGCTCGGCGAAGTCGGCTGAGCGGCCCCGCTCGCCCCTCGACCAGTAGCCTGGAGTCGTGACCTCGACCCCTGATCTCGCCTCGTTCATCAAGGCCTACGACGTTCGCGGACTCGTCGGCACCCAGCTCACCGACGAGGTCGTCGAAGCGCTCGGCGCGGGCTTCGCCGACGAACTCGGGGCCGCGGGTGCCGAGCTCGCGGTCGGCCACGACATGCGCGACAGCTCGCCGGGGTTCGCCGCCGCATTCGCGCGCGGAGCCCAGGCGCGGGGCGCATCCGTCATCATGCTCGGGCTGTGCTCGACCGACCAGACCTACTTCGCCAGCGGTCACCTGAACGTGCCCGCCGCCATGTTCACCGCCAGCCACAACCCGGCCACCTACAACGGCATCAAGTTCTGCCGCGCGGGTGCCCAGGGCATCAGCCTCGACACCGGACTCGGCGGCATTCGCAACCGCGCACAGGCCTACCTCGATGCTGGCGCGATTGAGGCCGTGGATGCTGTCGGCACCATCTCGCACCGCGACGTGCTCGCCCCCTACGCCGCCTACCTGCGCGAGCTCGTCGACCTCAGCGCTGTGCGCCCCCTGCGTGTGGTGGTGGATGCCGGCAATGGTATGGGCGGGCTCACGGTGCCTGCCGTGCTCGGCACCGCCGCGGGGCTGACGGCGCTGCCGCTCGAGATCATCCCGCTCTACTTCGAGCTCGACGGCACCTTTCCGAACCACGAGGCCAACCCGCTCGAGCCCGCCAACCTCGTCGACCTGCAGAAGGCCGTCGTCGAACACGGCGCCGACCTCGGGCTCGCGTTCGACGGCGATGCCGACCGCTGCTTCGTCATCGATGAGCTCGGCCAGCCGGTGACGCCGAGCGCCGTCGCGGCCATCGTCGCGCTGCGCGAGATCACGCGCGTGCGGGCGCAGGGCGAGACCGGCGAGATTCGCGTCGTGCACAACCTCATCACCTCGCGCATCGTGCCCGAGACGATCTCGGCCGCTGGTGCTATTCCGGTGCGCACCAAAGTGGGGCACTCGCTCATCAAAGACGTCATGCATGAGACCGGCGCCGTCTTCGGCGGCGAGCACTCGGCGCACTACTACTTCCGTGACTTCTGGGGTGCCGACAACGGCATGCTCGCCGCCATGCACCTCATCGCGCAGTTCGGCGAATACGACGGGCCGCTGTCGGCCCTCGCCGCCGAGTTCACGCCCTACACGGCGAGCGGCGAGATCAACTCGACCGTGGCCGACGTGCCCGCCGCCTACGCGCGCATTCTCGAGGCCTTCCACGGCCGCGCGTCGATCGACGAGCTCGACGGCCTGACCTTCTCGGGCGCGACCGACGACTCGTGGTGGTGGTTCTCGGTGCGCCCGTCGAACACCGAGCCGCTGCTGCGCCTCAACGCGGAGGCCGAGACTGCTGCAACGATGGCCGCGATCCGCGACGAGGTGCTCGCCCTGATCCGCGCCTGACGCGTCGTCTGATGAGCAGCTCTGCCACAGCGCTGTTGATCATGAAGCCCGCGGCGACCAGCCACGTCTCGACGGCGACGTCGACGTCGCCGACGGGGATCGTCCACAGCGCGACGACGAGGGCCTGGGTTCCGCCCGAGACCGCGATCGCGTAGGCGCGCGTCATCTCTGCACCGTGCGCGGTGAAGTCTCGACTGCTGATGGCGATGACTGCCCGCACCAGGAAGACGGTCATGGCGGCGGCGAAGACAACACGGATCAGCGCCAGCGCCAGTTCATCATCGGGGCCACCGAAGAAGACCCCGATCGGAACGCTCGAGAGCGCCGCGATGAACCCGATGGGGATGAGCCACTCGCCGGAGGCACGGTGCCACCCGCTCCGCTGTCGGAGAAGCGGTGAGAACTGGAAGGCGCCGACAAGGCAGAACACACTCATCGCCACGATGTGCGCCACGATCGCGACCGCGAGGGCCGGTGACGTCGCGCTGGCGGGGTCAGTGCTGAGGTCACCGAGGCGCAGCACGCCGCCGACCACCGGCAGCAGCCCGAGGAGCAGGAGGCCGGTGATCGCCAGCCACCCGCCCCTCGCGCGGTACGACTTCCTAGGCAACGGCACGGGTTCGGGGCCACGCCCAGGCCCAGCGCAGGATAGCGGCGAGCAGCAGCACCTCGACCACGATGGCGAAGCCGTAGTAGACCAGCCATTCGCCGGTCTCGCCGACGGCGTTGAAGAGCGTGAAGGGAATGTAGAGAGTCGCGACGACGAGGTTGGAGACGCGGTTCGCGCGCGCGGGCAGTGCCGTCGACAGCACGACCATGACGGCCGGAATCGACACGGAGACGAGGAACGTCGTCAGCAATGCCGCACTGACCTCGAACTCCCAGACCAGGCCGTTCTGAATGCCGTCGAGAACGCCCGGCTTGTAGAAGCCGATCACGTCGACGTAGACGTAGAGAAACATGAAGCTCGTCCAGGCGGCGGCGAGCTTCGCCTGCACGGTGATCGGCGCGTTCTCGAGCAGCGCCGCGGTGGTCGTTCTGGTGGACATCGGTTCTTCTTTCGTGGGGAGGGTTCCGGTCGCCAGGGCGGCGGCGGGTCGAGTCGCACGGAGAGTCGTACACCGTACGTCGTACGCTGTACTATGGATCGTACGCTGTACGATTGTCAAGTCGGTCGAAAGCGAGGAGCCCCGTGTCGACGAATCACGAGCGCCCCACCACGGCAGACGCGGGCCTGAGCGTGCAGCGCGTGGTGGCCGAGGCGATGCGGCTCGCCGACCGCGACGGTGTCGACGGGCTGAGCATGCGCCGACTGGCGGCCGAGCTCGGCGCGGGAGCGATGTCGCTCTACCACTACGTGGCGAGCAAAGAAGAGCTGCTCGACGCCATGATCGACGTGGTGTTCGGCGAGATCGAGCTGCCGCCCGACGACGCCGACTGGCAGTCGGCACTGCGACGGCGCGCGACCTCGGCCCGACAGGCTCTTGCCCGCCACCCGTGGGCGATCACCCTCATGGAGTCGCGCACCACGCCGGGGCCCGCCAACCTTCGTCACCGCGAAGCGGTCACCGCGTGTCTGCGGCGGGCCGGGTTCTCGGTCGTCATGACCGCGCACGCCAACTGGTTGCTCGACAGCTATGTCTACGGCTTCGCCCTGCAAGAAGCCAGCCTGCCGTTCGACACCGCCGAAGACCTCGCGGCGATGGCCGACGACGTTTTCATGCCCCAGCTTCCGGCTGATCAGTTCCCGTACCTCCGCGAGTCTGCCGAGGCGCTCTTCGCCGCCGGCTATGACGCGGCAGGTGAGTTCGACTTCGGCCTCGACCTCGTGCTGGCCGCCCTCGAGCCCCTGCGAACGATCGTCTAGCCAAGGGGGCGGATGCGCGGGTTTCGCCTGCGAGAATGGCAGGTATGAGCATCCAGACCCCGGCGCCGCCGGCCCTCGCCGTCGACGTCGTCAACGGAGTCGCCCACAAGGTGCGCGACCTCGCGCTGGCCGAAGCCGGCCGCCACCAGATCCGTCTTGCCGAGCACGAGATGCCGGGCCTCATGAGCCTGCGCGACGAGTTCGGGCCGCACCAGCCGCTCGCCGGCCACCGCATCGCCGGCTCGCTGCACATGACCGTGCAGACGGCGGTGCTCATCGAGACGCTGCGCGCCCTCGGCGCCGAGGTGCGCTGGGCCAGCTGCAACATCTTCTCGACGCAAGACGAGGCCGCCGCGGCCGTCGTGGTCGGCACGGCCGGCACCGTCGAGAAGCCCGAAGGTACTCCGGTCTTCGCCTGGAAGGGCGAGACGCTCGACGAGTACTGGTGGGCCACGCAGCAGATCTTCGACTTCGGCGACGGCCTCGGCCCGACGATGATTCTCGACGACGGCGGAGACGCCACGATGCTCGTGCACAACGGCGTCGAGTTCGAGGCTGCCGGTGCCGTGCCCGAGGCGACTGAGGGCGACAGCCACGAGTGGCGCGTCGTGCTGAGCGTGCTGCGCGAGTCGCTGCAGAGCGACCCGCAGCGCTGGACGCGCGTGAGTCAGGGCATCCAGGGCGTCACCGAAGAGACCACGACGGGCGTTCACCGCCTCTATGAGCTGCACCGCGACGGCAAGCTGCTCTTTCCGGCCATCAACGTCAACGACTCGGTCACCAAGAGCAAGTTCGACAACAAGTACGGCATTCGGCACTCGCTGCCCGACGGGCTCAACCGCGCCACCGACGTTCTCATGGGCGGCAAGACCGTCTTCGTGTGCGGCTATGGCGACGTCGGAAAAGGATCAGCGGATGCTCTGCGCGGGCAGGGCGCCCGCGTCATCGTGAGCGAGATCGACCCGATCAACGCCCTGCAGGCGGCGATGGACGGCTACCAAGTGGCCCGCCTCGACGACGTTATCGGCGACATCGACATTCTCGTCACCGCGACGGGCAACGAGAACGTCGTGACCGTCGAGCAGCTGCAGGCGCTCAAGCACCTCGCGATCGTCGCCAACGTGGGCCACTTCGACAACGAGATCGACATGGCCGGGCTCGAGACCCTGCCCGGCGTCGAGAAGGTCGAGATCAAGCCGCAGGTGCACGAGTGGAGGCTGCCGACCGGGCGGTCGATTCTCGTGCTCAGCGAAGGTCGTCTCATGAACCTCGGCAATGCGACCGGGCACCCCTCGTTCGTGATGAGCGCCTCGTTCACGAACCAGGTGCTCGCGCAACTCGAGCTCGCCACGAAGCGCGACGAGTACCCCATCGGCGTTTACGTGCTGCCGAAGCTGCTTGACGAGAAGGTCGCGCGCCTGCACCTCGCGGCGCTGGGCGTGAAGCTCACCGACCTCACGCCGCGGCAGGCTGCGTACATCGGCGTGGACCCTGCTGGTCCGTTCAAGGTCGATCACTACCGCTACTGATCAGCCCCGATCAGGGAACCCGTGCGGCAGCGCGGCCAGCGTCGGCTGCAGCTCGTCGAGGCGCGCTCGCTCGAGCCTGAGCGCCGTGGCCTCGCGCTCGCGGCGCAGTGCGGCGACGCCGGCGAGGAAGAGCTCGGGGTCGCCACCGGGCACGGGCGACACGTAGAGGGCGGCTTCGGTCGCGAGGTCGCGCGCGAGACGTTCGCGCGTCGATGCCGTGTGGCCGCCCGCCTGCCGCAAGAACTGGGCGATGCGGCGAGACAGCGCGTCGGGCATGCGGGCGACGTCAGCGGTGGATGCCCATTCCACGAGCTCGACGGGAACCCCGTAGACGGGCGCCACCACACTCGAGACCCGCTCGTACTGGCTGTAGGTGCCGGCGAGCAGGTCGCCCAGCCGCTTGGCGCGCGAGTTGAGCATCGCGACGACCACGGCGAGACCGCCGCCCGTGAAGACGATCTCGAACACGCCGACGAGCGAGCGGATGAACGCGTGGCGAAACGAGATGGCGCCGCCGTCGTCGCGCACGATGCGGTCGCCGAGGGCGAGGCGACCGAGCGACTTGCCCTGGCTCGCGGTCTCGACCACGGCGGGCAGCAGCACGAGGCCGATCACGACCACGAGAATGCCGACGGCGGCGTAGAGCGCCTCGTCGAGGCCGAGATCGATCGCGAGCGAGAACACACCCCAGGCGAAGAGCCCGGTCGCCACGAGGTAGACCAGGTAGTCGATGATGCCGCCAGCCATGCGCAGAATGACGCTCGTGGCGCGCAGCTCGAGGGCCACGGCTTCGCCCGTAAGCAGCTCGCGCTCGCTGTCGTGCTGGCTCAGGTTCGCCGCAGTGCCAGACATGACATCATCTAAACAGATGGATCTCGACGCTTACTCCTCAGCCCACGCCGCCGAATGGGATCGGCTGCGCACGCTGGCGCGCCAGCGCCGTTTCGCGGGCCGTGACGCCGATGAGCTCATTGAGCACTACCAGGCGGGGGCCACGCAGCTCTCGGCCATCACGACGAGCGCCGGGCAGGTCTCGCAGGCGGCGACCCTCAGCGTGCTGCTGTCGCGCGCCCGGCTGCGCTTCACGGGCGCGACCGCCGAGCCGCTCGCCCAGCTGGCCCGCTACGCGACGCGAGAGGTGCCGGCGGCGCTGTACCGCATCCGCCATCTGACGATTGCGATCGCCGTGGCCTTCGTGGCCGTCGCGACGCTCTATGCCGTCTGGGTCGCGACGAACCCCGACGTGCTCGCCGCGATCGGGCCCTATGACGACCTTCGCCGCTACGCCGAAGAAGACTTCGTCGGCTACTACAGCGAGTCGGGCGAGGCTGTGTTCGGCCTGCAGGTGTTCAGCAACAACGCGTGGATCGCCACGCAGGCCGTCGCCTTCGGCATCACCGGGGTGTTCGTGCCGTTCGTGCTCTTCCAGAATGCGCAGGGGCTCGGCATCAGCGCGGGCATCATGACCGAGTTCGACCGGCTCGACGTGTTCTTTCTCAACATCCTTCCCCACGGCCAGCTCGAGATCTACGCGATCTTCGTGGCGGGCGCAGGCGGCCTCATGATCTTCTGGGCCTGGGTGTCGCCCGGCCCCCGCACGCGGCTGCAGGCGCTCGCCGAAGACGGCCGGGCGCTGTTCGCCGTCATCGGCGGGCTCGTCGCCGCTCTGCTCGTGAGCGGCATCATCGAGGGCTACGTCACGCGGCAAGACTGGCCAGATGTCATTCGCATCGGCATCGGAACGGTCGCCTTGGTCGCGTTTCTGCTCTACCAGTGGATGCTCGGCGGGCGCGCCTACCGCGACGGCGAGACGGGCGACCTCGACCCGATCAGCCGCGGCGCGCGAGTCGTCGTCGGCCACTAGTCCCTGCACCTGGTGCGGCGCTCGCGGTGAGAAGTCGAACCGAATGTCGCCTCGCGCGTCCGTCGACACCACAGTGGTGCCCGGGAGACTCGTGAACTCAAGGAAGCAGGTTCGCAATCTCGTGCCGACTTCCTTGACTTCACGAGTGGGCAGAGCGTACTGGTCGCGGGGACCATCATTCACTTCACCCGCCGATACTCTCGAAGGGTAGGAAGCGCGCGAGCAAGCCCGACGCGCTACAGCCGCCCGGCCGCCTTGTAGGCGAGGTATCGGTCGGCGACGGCGGGCGGCAGGTCGAGCGGGGCGCCGCTCACGACGTCGCCGCCGAGACGCCGCACGGCCGCAGCGACGCGCTCGGCGTCGAGCAGGGCGCGCTCGGCCGCCGCGGCGCGGTAGACCGATGCGCGGTCGGCGCGCTGGCCCGCCGCGTCGATGAGCGCGGGGTCGGTGACGGCCGCGACGAGCACGAGGTGCTTCGTGGTGAGTTGCGGCAGCACGGCGAGCAGCCCGCGCGTGGCTCCGGGCGACTCGAGCGGTGTCGCGAGCACGACGAGCGAGCGCTGCGACGTCATCGAGCGCACGAGGGCGGGCACGGCAGTCCAGTCGGTCTCGAGCAGCTCGGGGTCGACCGGTGCCATCATCTCGACGAGCTTCGTCAAGAGGGCAGCGCCACGCGCACCCTGCACCCTGCCACGCACGCGCCGGTCGAACACGGCGACGTCGATGCGGTCGCCTGCGCGATCGGCGAGGGCGCTCAGCAGCAGCGTCGACTCGAAGGCGGTGTCGAGTCGGGTCTCGTCGGCGATGCGCGCGGCGGCCGTGCGACCCGAGTCGACGATCACGACGACGTGCCGGTCGCGCTCGGGTCGCCAGGTGCGCACCATGAGGGTCTGCGCAGGGGCGCCGCCCGGCCCCGGACCGCCCGAGCGCCGCGCCGTCGCACGCCAATCGATCGAGCGCACGTCGTCGCCGCGCACATACTCGCGCAGGCTGTCGAACTCGGTGCCCTGGCCGCGCACCATGACACTCGTGCGTCCGTCGAGCTCGCGCAGCCGCGCCAGTCGTGAGGGCAGATGCTTGCGCGACGCGAACTCGGGCAGCACCGTGATTTCTCCGGGCACGCGGATGCTCGCCTGACGCCCGGCCAGCCGCAGCGGCCCGATCGCCCGCACGGTGACCAGCACGGCTCGGCGTTCACCGCGACGCCAGGGCGTGAGCGCGGTCACGAGTGCGCGGCGCTCCCCGGCGGGCACGAGCACGCGCTGCCGCGTCGGCCGGGCACCGGCCGACGGTTCCCACGCATCGCGGATGATGCCGCGCAGCGTGCGCCGCGAGGGGTTCGTGACGTAGAGCGTCGCGCTCGCGGTCTCGGTGAGGCGCACGCGGGCATCCGTCTGCCGCTGCAGGCGCAGGGCGCGGGGTGACGCGGCCAGCATCAGGTCGACGACCATGAGCAGCAGGCAGAGCCCGAGCCAGGCGAGCAGCACGAGGCCCGCGGGCGCGACGTCGACGAGCGCGACGACGGGCACGACGCCGAGGGCGACGAGCAGCACGAACCAGCCGGTGATGGCCATGGGCTAGGCGTTGGCCACGATCACAGGGGCACCTGCACCTGCTGCACGATCGAGCGCAGAATCGTGTCGGCCGAGACGCCTTCGAGCTCGGCCTCGGGGCGCAGGCCGATGCGGTGGCGCCAGACCGGCAGCAGCATGGCTTGCACGTGGTCGGGCGTGATGGCCTCGGCACCCTGCAGCCAGGCCCAGGCCTTCGCCGCGGCGAGCAGCGCCGTCGTGCCGCGGGGGCTCACGCCGAGCTTGACCGAGGGGCTCTGGCGGGTCGCGCGCGCGAGGTCGACGAGGTAGCCGAGCAGCTCGGCCGACGACCGCACCTCGCCCACGAGGGCGCGCGCAGTCGTGATGTCGTCGCCGCTCACGACGGGGCTCACGCCAGCCGCGGCGAGATCGCGCGGGTTGAAGCCCTCGGCGTGCCGCTGCATGATCTGCAGCTCGGCCCCGCGCGGGGGCAGGTCGAGCACGAGCTTGAGCAAGAAGCGGTCGAGCTGCGCCTCGGGCAGCGTGTAGGTGCCCTCGTACTCGACGGGGTTCTGGGTCGCCGCGACCAAGAACGGGTGCGGCAGAGCGTGGGTCTCGCCGTCGACGGTGACCTGCCGCTCTTCCATCGCCTCGAGCAGGGCTGACTGCGTCTTCGGGGGAGTGCGGTTGATCTCGTCGGCGAGCAAGATGTTCGTGAACACCGGCCCCGTACGAAACTCGAAGTCGCCCGCCTTCGCGTCGTAGACCACCGAGCCCGTGACGTCGCCCGGCATGAGGTCGGGGGTGAACTGCACGCGCGTGGTCTGCAGGTCGAGCGCCGCGCTGAGCGAACGCACGAGCAGGGTCTTGGCCACGCCCGGCACGCCCTCGAGCAGCACGTGCCCGCCCGTCAGCAGGGCGACGATGAGGCCGCTCACGGCGCCGTCTTGGCCGACGACGGCCTTGCCGACTTCGGTGCGAACGCGCCCGAAGGCGTCGCGGAGGTCTGTGTCAGTCATGAGTCCATTCTCTCTGGTGGGGTCGTGGAGTCGTCGTCGAGTGCCACGCGCTTCGCCACCTGACGCTCGAGCTCGAGCAGCCGGTCGCTCAGGTGCACGAGGTCGCGGTCAGAGCCGGGCTCGGTGCCGACGAGCAGTGCGCGTAGCGACTGAGGGTCGCGCCCGGTGATGCCCGCCACGGCGTTGATGATGTCGTCGACGCCGGCAGCGCGGCCGAGCGCGAGCCCTTCGGCGAGGCGTCGCAGCGTGCCGACCCGCAAGGCGTCGAGCGCCCGCAGGCGCGAGCCCTCGCGCGCGTAAAGGCGCGCACGCCCCTCCATCGTCTCGGTGGTCTTCACGACGACTGGCAGGTTCTCGATGACCACGGGGCCGAGCCGGCGTCCGCGCCAGACGGCGGCGGCGAGGCCGACGAGCAGGGCGAGCCAGGCCACCGGGTTGACCCAGCCGGGGGTGAGCTCAGAGAACGTCGGCGTGCTGAGGTCGGCGGGCGAGGGCTGGTACCAGACGAGGGTCTCGTGCTCGCCGAGCAGCCCCAGCACGAGGGCCGCGTTGCCCGCCCGTGTGATGTCGTCGTTCTGCAGCGCAGTGCCGGCGCCGAGCACCGTCACCTTCCGGCCGTCGACCTCGAGGCTCACGAGCGCGGCGCCCGCCTGCCCGGCGTCGAAGCAGATCGTTCCCTCGAGGGTGCTGTAGCCGAGCCCGGCGGCGCTGATGCTCTCGGCCCGCTGCGCCGCGGGCACCCGGCACCCGGCGTCGAGGGTCACGCGGCCGCCGGCATCGCCGACCGGGCTGCCTGCGTCGGGGTCGCCGCTGTCGAGCGAGTCGGCGACGAGTGCGTCGATGCCCAGTCCGTCGAGCGCGAGTGCCGTCGGCTCGGCGATGACGGTGTGGTCGGCGAGCCCCAGCACCTCGCCCCACTGTTCTTGACCGAGGATGCCGCGGGCGTCGCCCACGAACAGCGTCACCCCGGGCCCGCCGTCGACCTGCGAGAGGTCTTCGAGCTCTGAGCGCGACTCGTCGAGCGTGCTCGTGACGACGACGTCGATGCCCTGATCGCGCAGCACCTCCACGAGTGCGCGCGAGCCCGACGGCGCCGTCTCGCCCGCACCCCAGCGCTCGGCGACCCGGCCGGCGCCGTTGAGCGCGACCATGACGAGGCCGAAGGCCAGCAGGGCACCGATCGCGACAGCCCAGTAGAGGCCGCGGCGCAACGAGCGACGCACCGTCGGGGTGATGATCTCGGTGCTCGAACCCGCGAACACGCTCGTGTCGTAGTCAGTCGCTGAGGTGGTGGTCATCGCGGCACCGTGCTCGCACCGGTCAGTTCGCCCACGCTCGGCAGCGGCGACGGTGCACGGTCGATCGCGTCATCGAGCTCGCGCACGAAGGCGTAGCCAACGGTGTCGCCCGGCTGGCCCAGGTAGCGCACCTCGTCGAAGCGGTCGGCCGCGCGCTGCAGCGCCGTGGAGTGCTCGCCGAACTGACGGCCCGCGGCGCTCGCGAAACCGTGAGCCGTCGTGCCGGGCAGGGTCGTGACGATCGTGCGCTCGTCGAGCGCGCGCGCGATGGCCCGGTAGCGCTCGGCGATGGCCGTGGCCCAGTCGCCCGCGCTCGCCGCCTTCTCGGCGTCGCGCCGCAGCTGCCGCGCGGTGCGGCGGTCGCGCTCGCCGAACAGCTCGTCGTCGAGGCGGCTGCGCTGCCGCCAGCGCGGCAGGCCGTAGATGAGAATCGCGGTGAGTATCGCGATGACGCCGAGCACGAGCAGAATCACGAGCACGAGCGGCGAGAACGCGCCCCCCTCGCCGAACCTCAGGCTGCCGAGCCAGTCGAGCACGGCCTGCGAGAGCAGGTCGAACCACGTGGGCTGGCTTTCGGCGTAGGCCGGGTCGCTGAGCTCGTCGAGCAGCAACTCGCGAGCATCCGGAGCATCGGGCTCGACCGGAACCGACACGATCAGCGCGCCGCGGGCTGGTACGGGTCGGGCGCGCTCGCGCCGCTCGCCCGCAGCTCGACGACGCGCTGAAGCTCGAGGTCGAGGCCCTCTTTACGCATGCGCAGATCGATGTAGATGAGCGCCGTGGCAGCCGAGAGCAGCACCGAGCCGATCGCGCCGACGACGACGGTCACCGCGATCGTCAGCACGTTGGCGCCGAGCAGCAGCCAGATGCTCGTCAGGTCGTCGCCCGCGGGGTTCACGAGCACAGTGCCGAAGCTCGCCGCGAAGCTGAATGGCGCCGAGACGACGCTCGAAGCCACTTGCACCATGACGGTGATGAGCAGCAGGGTGCCGAAGGTGCGCCAGAAGTGGCCGCGCACGAGGGTCCAGCCGCGGCGGATCGCGTCGCGCAACGGCAGGCGCTCGAGCATGATCGCGGTGGGCACGAGGGCGAGCTTGATCCACAGCCACATGCTGAGCGCCGTGAAGGCGAGACCGCCGAAGACGCCGAGCAGAACACCGATCGCGACGCCCGCGGGGCCGCCCGCCGCGATGAGCAGGGCGATCACCAGCACGAAGAGCGTCAGCCCGATGATGAGGGCGACCGAGAGCAGAGCGGTCCAGCCGATGAGCGCCCACCAGCGCCCCTTGCCGAGCGCGAGCAGCTGGCGCAACGTGAGCTTCTCGCCGAGGGTCGCGCGCGAGACCTCGAGCACGATCACCCCGAGCAGCACGGCTTGAGCCACGAGTGAGAGCGCGACCGCGATGAGCGCGGTGACGATGATGAGGCCGACCGCGCCTGCTTCGATAGCCGCGGCATCGTCGGCCGAGGCGCGAATCGAGCGGTCGAGGGCCCAGAAGCTCACGCCGAAGGTCAGGCCGAAGGCCACGATGACGACAAGAGCGTTGAGCAGCAGCGCGGCGCCGAAGGTCGGCCGCGGGTTGCGACGCAGTACCTGGAACGTCGCGCCGAGCAGCGTGCCGAAGTCGAGCGGACGCAGGGGAATGAGCCCGGGCTTCGGCGGCGGAGCCCAACCGGCCGCCGGTGGCGGAACCGCCGGGCCGCTGGCGCTCTGAGAAGCGCCGGGCGCGTAGCCGCCGGGAGATGCCATAGCGCCGTCAGCGGCACCGGATGCGCCCGCCGTCTCGCCCGCGGCCTGGTCGCCGGCGGCACGCCCGTCGTCGGGCTTCTCGGGCTGCCAGCCGGGCGACGCCCAAGAAGTGGAATCGCTCACGGTCGTACCCCTCGCCTCGTACTCGGTCTGCTCGAAACGTATGGTGTCACACTCGTCTAGGCTGGGGCGAACAAAGGTCGGATTCTCGACTGAAGCCCCAAGGAAGAGGAGGCGGGTCATGACGTCGCGCATCCTCGTCGTCGATGACGATTCGGCCATCGCCGAGATGATCGGCATCGTCTTGCGGGGCGAAGGCTTCGAGCCGCACTTCTCGTATGACGGTGCCGCAGCGATCGAATCGTTCCAGACCGTCAAGCCCGATCTCGTGTTGCTCGACGTCATGCTGCCCGGCATCGACGGCATCGAGGTCTGCACGCGCATTCGCGAGACCAGCGGCACGCCCATCATCATGCTCACCGCCAAGAGCGACGCGACCGATGTCGTGCGCGGGCTCGAGAGCGGCGCCGACGACTACGTCGTGAAGCCGTTCAATCCGAAAGAGCTCGTGGCGCGCATCCGCACCCGACTTCGCCCGACCCCGCAGTCGACGATCGAAACCCTGCCCATCGGCGACCTCGTCATCGACGTCACCGGTCACGAGGTGAAGCGCGGCGACACCCCCATTCTGCTGACGCCGCTCGAGTTCGACCTGCTGCTTGCGCTGGCCATGAAACCCAACCAGGTGTTCACCCGCGAGATGCTGCTCGAAGAGGTGTGGGGCTACCACTACAAGGCCGACACGCGCCTGGTCAACGTGCACGTGCAGCGCCTGCGCGCCAAGGTCGAGCTCGACCCGGACAACCCGCGCATCGTGATGACCGTGCGCGGCGTGGGCTACCGGGCCGGCGCGGCGCACTGAGCGGGGGCCGGCCGGCATGCTTCCGCTGACCTGGCGAAGCCTCGTGAGCCGCGCGCAGCAGGTGTGGCGCCGGTCACTGCAGGTGCGCACGGTCGCCATCACGGTCTTCTTCTCGACCATCGCCGTCACGATCATCAGCGGCTACATGTCGATCAGCATCGCCACCAACCTCTATGAGGCGCGCAAGACGCAGGCAATCGCCGAAGCGCGGCAGGCGACGGTGAGCACCCAAGCACTCTTCGACAGCTCGGTGTCGTCGAACGGCACGATCGACGTCGAGGCGGTGAACGTCACGGCCGGCACGACCATTCGCAGCGTGGCCTCGAGCCCGGGCGGCACGCAGTTCGCGATTCTGCGCACCCCCGGGCAGAGCACCGCGGTCACGATGACGTCGACGAGCACGCGCGGGCTCGATATCGATGTCATCACCGACGAGCTGCGCGACCAGGTGTCGCTCGACGACGGGCAGCTCTACACGCAGGCCGTCACGCTCGAGGGCGAGGCGGCAGCCGACCCCGGTCTCGTCGTTGGCAGCGTGTTCGAGGTGCCGACTGCGGGCCAGTACGAGCTCTACCTGGTCTACAACGTTCGCGATGTGCAGCAGACCCTCGACTTCGTGCAGCAGACCCTGCTGATCGGCTCGCTGCTGCTGGTGGCGACGATCGGACTCGTCACGTTCCTGGTGACCCGGCTCGCGATCGAGCCCGTGCGGCTCGCGGCCGACACGGCCGAGAAGCTCGCCGACGGCGAGCTCGACCGGCGCATTCCCGAGAAAGGCGAAGACGTCATCGCCACTCTCGCCCGCTCGTTCAACCGCATGGCCGACAGTCTGCAGCGGCAGATCACCCAGCTCGCGGCGCTCTCGCGCGTGCAGCAGCGCTTCGTGAGCGATGTCAGCCACGAGCTGCGCACGCCGCTCACGACCATCCGTCTCGCGGGCGACGTGCTCTACGAGCAGCGCGACCAGTTCAGCCCCACGACGGCGCGCACAGCCGAGCTGCTGCACGCGCAGGTCGGGCGCTTCGAGTCGATGCTCGGCGACCTGCTCGAGATGAGCCGCTACGACGCCGGCGCCGTCGAGCTCGACACCGAGCCGACCAACCTCGTGCGTCTCGTCGAAGAGTCACTCGAGGCCATTCGCCCGCTCGCCGATGAGAAAGGCAGCGAGCTGCGCCTGGTCGCTCCCGGGGGTTACTTCGAGGCCGACGTCGAGGCTCGCCGCATCCGTCGCATTCTGCAGAACCTGCTCGGCAACGCACTCGACCACGGCGAAGGCCGACCCATCGTCGTCTATGTCGACAGCGACATGACCGCCGTCGCGATCGCGGTGCGCGACTACGGTGTCGGCATGGATTCCGCGCAGCTCGAGCGCGTCTTCGACCGCTTCTGGCGGGCCGACCCGAGCCGCCAGCGCAGCACGGGCGGCACCGGGCTCGGGCTCGCGATCGCCACCGAAGACGCGCAACTGCACGGCGGTCACCTCGACGTGTGGTCGGTGCCCGGCGAAGGCACGTGCTTCAGACTCACGCTGCCGCGTGAGCATGGGCAGTCGGTCGAGCACTCGCCGCTCGAGCTGCCGCCCGTCGAGGCCCTCGAGGCCGTGCTCGACGAACCGATCGAGCGGGATGGCGAGAACAGTGGCTGAGCCGATGTCGCGTGCGCGCCGAGCCCTCATCGCCCTCGCGGTGCTGCCGGCGCTGCTGCTGAGCGCGTGCGTCTCGGTGCCCTTCTCGGGCGGGGTCGAGGCAGCCGGTGACCTCACGACGGGCGCAAGCACAGGCGACGACTCAGGCGTCGACTTTCTCGTCGCCGGCCCGTCAGACGGTGCGACGCAAGAAGAGATTCTCGCGGGGTTCTTCGCCGCGGGTGCCGCGGCCCAGAACAACTACCGCATCGCCCGGTCGTACCTCGTCGATGACATCGCCGACGTCTGGAACCCCTATGCGAGCACCCTCGTGCGCAGCCGCGACGGCGCGACCTCGCGCACGAGCGACGACGTGCTCACCTACACGGTGCCCATCGTCGCCTCGGTCGACGCCGTGGGCCGCTACACGACCGCCGACGCCGGAGCCACGCAGGCCCTGCCGCCGTTCCGCTTCGCACTGCAAGACGGCGAGTGGCGCATCGCCGAGCTCGGCGACGGCATTCTCATCTCGCAGCAGGCCTTCGCGAGCGCTTTCGGGCAGCACACCATCTACTACTACGACGCGGCGTTCAGAAACCTCGTGCCCGACCTGCGCTGGTTCCCTGTGCGGTCAGAGGTCGCCACCCGCATCGTGCGCGCCGTGCTCGAACCGCCGAGTAGCTGGCTCGACTCAGGAGCGACGGTGTCGGCGATTCCGGAAGGCACGCAGCTCGCCCTCGCACCCGTGACCGTGTCGGCGGGTGTCGCCCAGGTTGATCTCACCAACGAGGTGCTCGGGCTCAACGACCGCGAGCGGCAACGACTGCGCCTGCAGCTCGCCGCGAGTTTGCGCGGGGTCAGCGGCGTCGTCGGTGTACAGCTCACGGTCGACCAGAACGCCGTCGCGATTCCTGACTGGACGTCGGGCTCGCCCGATATCGTGCCGCAGGTCGACCCGCGCGTGCTGCTCGCCACCGACGAGGCCGAGTTCGGCTACGCCGCGCGCGACGGCATCGAACCGCTCGGCACGCTCAGCGCCGAAGTCATTGACCTCGGGGCACGGGCCGTCGCGCTCGCCCCGACCCGCACCCTCGCGACGCTGCTGAACGACGAGGGCGTGTGGGCGGTGCGCACCGGGGATGCTCCTTCGGTGCTGCTCGACGCCCGCCCGGGTCTCATCGCCCCGAGCATCGACGGCTACACGTTCGTCTGGAGTGTTCCCGGCCAGGGCGGCGAGATTCACGCGACCGAGCTCGACGGCACCGTGCACGATGTCGAGGCCGCCCTGCCCAGCGATGCGCGCGTCGTGTCGCTCAACCTCTCGCGTGACAGCGCTCGCGTGCTGATTCTGCTCGACGGAGCCGGCGGGCCGCGCCTGGTCTACGCCGCCGTCATCCGCGATGAGGGCTCGGGCGTGCCGATTCGCCTCGGCGAGTTGCGCGACCTGCCGCTCGCGGGCGATCGGGCGATCGACGCCACCTGGGTCGACGAGGTGCGCGTCGCGTCGGTCACCGCCACCGACGTGGCCGACGACGAGCAGCGCCTCGTCGAGTTGCACGAGCTCGGCGGCCGCAGCAGGCCGCTCGGCCTGCCGCCGGGGGCGACGCAGATCGTCGGCGGCAACGGAGGAGTCGACGGCATCCGTGTGCTGGGCGAGCTGGGAGTGGTGTTCGAGCCGCGCGGCTCGGGCTGGCAGAACACCGGCTTGCGCGCACTGTTCCTCGGCACGCAGCAGTAGCGCTTTCTGCACAGGTCGCCGTCTGCCGGCGGTCAGTGGCCCACGGTGCACCACACTGCCGCGGTGACCCTGTTGCAGGCCTTCGCCGATGCGTGGGCGCTCGTCGCCCCGGTCGACTGCGCCGGATGCGGTGCCACCGACCGCGCGATCTGCCCGACGTGCGCACTCGGGCTGCGATCGCGGCCACTGCTCGGCGAGCTCGAGCTGCACACGAGCACTCTGCCCGTCACCGCAGCCCTGCCCTACGACGGCGTCGCGCGCCGGGTTCTGCTGGCGTTCAAAGAAGAGGGGCGCACCGAGCTGGCCCGCCCTCTCGCCGGGCTGCTGAGCACGGCCGTCGAGCTCGCCTGCCGCGCGTCGCTGGCCGACCTGCTCGTTCCTGTTCCCGGTTCGTGGGCAGCGGCGGGCCGGCGTGGGTTCGACCCCGTCGCGCTCATCGCGCGTCGAGCCGGGCTGGTCGTCACCCCCGCCCTGCGCGCCGTGCGCGGCGGTGCTGAGCCGCAGAAGTCTCGTGGGCTCGCCGATCGGCTCGCCGCCGCCAGCAGCGCCGCCCCGCGCTGGCGGGTGAGCCCGCGCATGCGCGGGTGTCGCGTCGTGCTCGTCGACGACGTTGTCACGAGCGGGGCGACCCTGCGAGCCGCGGTGCTCGCACTGCGCGAGGCCGGAGCCGAGGTTGCAGGGTGCGCCGCGATCGCCGCAACGCCGCGTCGGGTGGGCACGTCGAGCATCCCCTGGAGATTCTTATCGAACGATGACGAAGGTCCCGATGACAACGACGCTCGTGAGGACTACCGTGAGGGAAAGGAGGCGTGACCATTCGCCTGAACCGACGGGCGACACGCTGACGGCTCAGGAGGTCGACGTGGACATCACTCTCACCGGTCGCAACATAGGAATCACCGACCGGTTTCGCGACTACGCCACCGAAAAGGCAGAGAAGGTCGAGCACCTCGCCGACCGTGCCCTCGTGCTTGAGATCAAAGTCTCGAGACACCACGAGAAGAACGGCCGCCCCGGTGATGATCGCGTCGAGATGACCCTCGTCGGGCCGGGCCCTGTGATTCGAGCCGAATCGTCGGGCAGTGACAAGTACGTCGCGTTCGACCTCGCCATCGACAAGCTCATGGAACGATTGCGCCGCGCGAAAGATCGCAAGAAGGTGCACCGCGGCAAGCATCGGCCCGTGTCGCTGCACGAGGCCTCGGCCGACGGGTTCAGGGTCGTCGACATCACGCCGGCGACGCCCGAGGTCATCGAGAAGGTTTCGACGGGCGCGATCGACCTGCCGACGACCGAGACCGGCACCGATGACGACGAGCAGTACTCGCCCGTCGTCATTCGGCAGAAGGTGTTTCCGTCGACGTCGATGACGGTCGATGAAGCGCTCGACCACATGGAGCTCGTCGGGCATGACTTCTTCTTGTTCATCGATGCCGAGACCGATCGGCCGAGCGTCGTCTACCGGCGCACCGGATGGAACTACGGGGTGATCAGTCTCGAGACCGAGGTTGACGAGGCTGCGCCAGCGAAGTCACGGCGGCGCGGCTAGCGCCCTGCACCGCAACCCACGGTCGCGTCCATGCAGCAGTTGCTAGCATGGGCGCGCCGTGTTCTGCGGCGGTCTGCGGCGTGCCGTGACCCGGCTGCCCCGCATCTGGTGGCTGCCTGACGAGTGGAGTAACCGAAGTGGCGAATGTTCTCGAGCGTGTACTGCGGGTCGGCGAAGGTCGACTGCTGCGGCGACTGAAGGCCTACTCAGAGGCGATCAACCAGCTCGAAGACGACTTCAGCGACCTCAGCGACGACGAGCTCAAGAACGAGACCGCCGAGTTGCGCGAGCGCTACGGCAACGGCGAATCGCTCGACGACCTGCTACCCGAGGCCTTCGCGGCCGTGCGCGAGGCCTCGAAGCGCACCCTCGGCATGCGACACTTCGACGTGCAGCTCATGGGCGGTGCGGCTCTGCACCTCGGCAACATCGCCGAGATGAAGACCGGTGAGGGCAAGACCCTCGTTGCCACGCTTGCCGCCTACCTCAACGCGATCCCTTCGCGCGGCGTGCACATCGTGACCGTCAACGACTACCTCGCGAGCTACCAGAGCGAGCTCATGGGCCGCATCTTCCGTGCCCTCGGCATGACGACGGGCTGCATCCTCTCGGGCCAGACGCCCGAAGTGCGTCGCCAGCAGTACGCGGCCGACATCACCTACGGCACGAACAACGAGTTCGGCTTCGACTACCTGCGCGACAACATGGCCTGGCAGACCGCCGACATGGTGCAGCGCGGCCACTTCTTCGCGATCGTCGACGAGGTCGACTCGATCCTCATCGACGAGGCTCGCACCCCGCTCATCATCTCGGGCCCCTCGTCGGGCGAGGCGAACCGCTGGTTCACCGAGTTTGCGCGCATCGCCAACCGCCTGCAGGCCGGCGTCGACTACGAGGTCGACGAGAAAAAGCGCACCGTCGGCGTGCTCGAGCCGGGCATCGAGAAGGTCGAAGACCACCTCGGCATCGACAACCTCTACGAATCGGCCAACACGCCCCTCATCTCGTTCCTCAACAACGCGATCAAGGCATCCGCCCTCTTCAAGCGCGACAAAGATTACGTCGTCATGAACGGCGAAGTGCTCATCGTCGACGAGCACACCGGCCGTATCCTCGCCGGCCGCCGCTACAACGAGGGCATTCACCAGGCCATCGAGGCCAAAGAGGGCGTCACGGTCAAAGCCGAGAACCAGACCCTCGCGACCGTCACGCTGCAGAACTACTTCAGGCTCTACTCGAAGCTGTCAGGCATGACCGGTACCGCCGAGACCGAGGCGGCCGAGTTCATGAGCACCTACAAGCTCGGCGTCGTGCCGATTCCGACGAACCTGCCGATGCAGCGCAAAGACCAGCCCGACCTCGTCTACAAGAACGAGGCGTCGAAGTTCGAGCAGGTCGCCGAAGACATCGTGCAGCGTCACGCCGCGGGTCAGCCCGTGCTGGTCGGCACCACGAGCGTCGAGAAGAGCGAGCTGCTGTCTCGTCTGCTCGCCAAGCGCGGCGTCAAGCACGAGGTGCTCAACGCCAAGAACCACGCGCGCGAGGCCTCGATCATCGCGCAAGCCGGCCGTCTCGGCTCGGTCACGGTCGCGACGAACATGGCCGGCCGCGGCACCGACATCATGCTCGGCGGCAACGCCGAGTTCCTCGCGGTGTCAGAGATGAACGCCAAGGGTCTCTCGCCCGTCGACACCCCCGACGACTACGAGGCGGCATGGGATGACGTGTTCGACCGTGTCAAGGCTCAGGTGGCCGAAGAGGCCGCGAAGGTCATCGAGGTCGGCGGGCTCTACGTGCTCGGCACCGAGCGCCACGAGTCGCGCCGCATCGACAACCAGCTGCGCGGTCGCTCGGGCCGTCAGGGCGACCCCGGCGAGAGCCGCTTCTACCTGTCGCTGCAAGACGACCTCATGCGCCTGTTCAACGCGGGCGCGGCCGAGGCGCTCATGGGCCGCTCGAATGTTCCCGACGACCTCGCCATCGAGTCGAAGGTCGTCAGCCGGGCCATTCGTTCGGCGCAGTCGCAGGTCGAAGCGCGCAACGCCGAGATTCGCAAGAACGTGCTCAAGTACGACGACGTGCTCAACCGCCAGCGCGAGGCGATCTACACCGACCGCCGCCACATTCTCGAGGGCGACGACCTGAAAGACCGCGTGCAGGTCTTTCTCGAAAAGGTCATCACCGAGATCGTCGAGAGCCACACGGCCACGGGTCACAGCGACGACTGGGATTTCGAGCAGATGTGGACCGAGCTCAAGACGCTCTACCCGATCAGCCTCACGATCGACGAGGTCATCAGCGAGGGCGGCACCAAGCTCACGCCCGCGTTCGTCATTCGCGAGGTGCTCAGCGACGCCAAGCTCGCCTACGAGCGCCGTGAAGAGAGCCTCGGCCACACGGCCACCCGCGAGCTCGAGCGCCGCGTCGTGTTGAGTGTCGTCGACCGCCGCTGGCGCGACCACCTCTACGAGATGGACTACCTGAAAGACGGCATCGGCCTGCGCGCCATGGCGCAGCGCGACCCGCTCGTCGAGTACCAGCGCGAGGGCTTCGCGCTCTTCCAGTCGATGATGAGCGCCATCCGCGAAGACGCCGTCGGCTTCCTGTTCAACCTCGAGGTCGAGGTGACGGGCAGCAAGGGCACCGCGCAGGTCACGGCCAAGGGCCTTAACGCCCCGCAGACCCCGCAGAACCTCAGCTACACGGCCCCGTCGGCAGATGGCGACGTCGAGGTGCGCAACCAGCGCGGTCAGGTGCTGCAGGCGCCGACGGATGCGGCCCGCCAGGCCGCGCCCCAGGTCTCCGCCGCATTCGGTGGCCCGGCCGCTGCTCCGGCAGCCGCGCCGACGCGTCGTGCCCCGCAGGGCCAGCCGCAGAACGGCCAGGGTCAGGGCGGTGCGCAGGCGACGGGTGCTTTCGGGCAGAAGCAGGCGCCCAAGCCTGCTGGCCCCGCGCCCGTCAACCGCGCCCAGCGTCGCGCACAAGAGAAGCGCAACAAGGGCCGCTAGTCATCGTTCGGGCGGTCGCCGTCAGCGCAGGTTCGAGCGCGCTACGGCGGCCGAGGTGCTCACGAGTAGCGCCGAGAGCACGATGAAGATCGCGCCCGAGCCCGCGAAGGCCGCGACGGCGCCGACAGCGACCGGAATCATCGACTGACCCACGCGGTTGGCCGTGAGCCGCACGGCCAGCGCGGTCGCGCGCAGCTCGTCGGGCGCCGACCGCGAGACCCAGGCCATGGTGAGCGGCTGCCCGATGCCGAGCACGAGCCCCGTGACGGCCATGAGCACGACGGCGACCCAGGCGGGCAGCTCGGGCGCCATGAGCAACAGCGCCGACGCACCGATGCCGCACGCCCCGACGAGCAGCGGTTTGCGGCCGAGCATCCGCACCAGGGGAGCGGTGCCGACTCGCACCGCGAACGAGAGCGCTGCGCGCACCGCCAGCAGGATGCTCACAAAAGCCACTGACCACCCTCGCTCGGCTCCGATCGCCGGCAGGTAGACCGTGAGCACGTCAGTCGCCGTGAGCACGACCATGCTCGCCCACAGCGCCTTACCCATATGCGGCGCGCGCAGCACAGTGCCGAGACCGCCTGGCTTGAGTTCCGCGGCGGAGTCGACGACTCGCGCCTCGCGCGTGCCGCCCGGAAACCGCGGCAGCCGCAGCGACGCAATCGCGGCCGCCGCGCACAGCACGCCGGCGAGCACGAAGGTCGGCGTCGTGCCGTAGGGGTCGTCGGGCGTGGCGAACTCGGCGGCGATGAGCACTTCGGCCATGCCGCCCGCGACGATCGGGCCGAGCACTTGGCCGAGCGAGACGGTGGCTCCGAAGAGGCCGAAGCGGGCATCCGCGCCGTCGGGCGGACCCGCGTGCGCGACGATCGCCTGCAGGCCCACGACCGCGAAGATGAGGCCGAGGCCGAGCACGGTGTGGGCCGCGATGAGCCCCAGGAGGTCGCTCACGATGCCGTGCGCGGCTGCCGCCCCGCCCATGAGCGCGATGCCGCCGACGGTCGTGGCACGCGCCCCGCGCCGGTCGACGAGGCGTCCGATCGGAATGGCGACGGCGATCGAGAGGATGCCGAACGAGAGCGCGAGCAGCCCCAGCTGCTCGACCGAGGCGTCGAGGCCGAGGGCTCGGTACGAGGCCATCGGCCGGGTGGCGTGCTGCGCGAACTGCACGAGCATCGTGACGGCGAGCGCGAGCGCGAGGGTGGCACGCGCAGGGTTGCGAGCCACCGCGCGCTCCACCACGAGCATCCTCTCGATGCCTCACCGCGTGGCCCACCGCCACGCATCTGAGACACTGTCTTACATTGGAGTCAACCAGCGCGCGCATGCGCCGTCAAGCAGGGGTGGCGGCTACAGCACGCTGATGGCGCTCGCGCGCCAGCGGCGGTCGAGACCCTCGAGCCGGATGGCGACGGCGCGAGCGCGCGCCCGGCTCGTGACGACCGTGACCGCCTCGATCACGCCGTCGCGGGGCTCGCTGATGCGCGGCTCGCCCACGCTGAAGGTCGGGCGCACGACGGGCGCGCCGCGGGCGGCACGCGCACGGGCGCTGATGCTCGCGCGCGTCAGCAAGGTGCGGTAGACGTCGTCGGTCACCCAGCGGGCGACCTGCTCGAGCTCGCGGGCGCCGGCCAGAATCTCGATGACGCACCGCGTCAGGTTCTCGACGAGGGGGCGGGGGTCGGGCAGGTCGGCGGTCGAGGTGGGCTGATAGTCGAAGAACTCTTCATGCGCGATGCGCGCGAGCGTGGTGCGGCCGCGAGGAGGAACAGCGACGGCTGCTGGCAGGGATGAGCCGCCCGACTCGGAGCGGTCTGCGACGGCATGGTCTGCGACGGCGCGGTCTGCGACGGCATGGTCTGCGACGGCGCGGTCTGCGGGGGCGATGTCTCGGGCGTCTAGGCGTACTGCGGCACTGGGCACGGTCGGCTCCTCTGTTCCCCACGATTGTGCGCGGTCGGTCGTGCGGCCTCGTCGCCCCCCGACAGTAGACCGAGCTGTTCACCCTTGCGGGCAGACCTACTCAACCAAAAGTTTCCTCAGTCGTAAAGAGCATTCCTCGAACTGTGGAGAACTCGGTCGGTGCCGTCGGTGGCCGTCGCTACGGTCGTCCGCATGCGCTGGGACCATCTCTTCGACGACCTCGCCGGTCAACTCGAGCACGAACTGCAGTCAGAAGAATCTGACCTGCGGCTCGAAGAAGAACGCCTGCGCCTCGGTCGGCTGCCGTTGCGCGAGCGGCTCGCCGTTCTCAAGGCCTCAGCAGATCCGGCACTGTCGCGCGTGCGACTGCGCGTGCGCTCGGGCGAGACGCACGACGTGCGGCTCGTCACGGTCGGGCGTGACTGGCTCGCGGGTGATATCGACGGTGGGGCGGGCGCGTCGCAAGCCATCTTTCCGCTCGCCGCTGTCGACTCGCTCGTGCTGACGCAGCAGCAGGCCGACGTCTCGCTCGACCCCCTCGTGGCGACGTCTGAGCTCGCGGCGCGGCTCGGGGTCGCATTCCTGCTGCGCGACCTCTGCCGACGTCGTGCTGCGGTCATCGTCGTCACGGCGGCCGGGTCGGCGACGGGCACGATCGACCGCGTGGGCCGCGACCATCTCGACCTCGCCGTACACGATCTCGATGCGCCACGGCGAACGTCAGCAGTCGAGCATGTGCGGGTTGTGGCCTTCGATCAGCTGTTGCTCGTGCGTCTCTGACCTCGACGGTCGCCGAAGAGCTCGGCGACGTCGGCGTACTGCGCCTCGTTCCAGAGAGCGATGCGGCGGGTCTCGTCGTACTTGTCGGCGATGAACGACTCGAGCACCCGCTGCTCGACGCGCCACTGCCCGATCGAGCCGAGGCGAATCGCCGGCAACTCGCCCGACCGAACCAGGGCAAGCACTTCGCCTGCCGTCAGGCTCAGCACCTCGGCGACGTCGGTGAGCGCGAGAAAGCGCCCGAAGGTGTCGTCGCTGTCGTCGCTCATTCATCGATTATCCCGCTGATCTTCGTAACGCCACAGTCGTGTGGATAACTGGCATCGCGCTCGCCGGGCTTCGTCAGTATCGATCGCGTCACCGACACGAGGAGCACTCATGACCACGGCTTCACCGTCGACCGAGCGACGTGCTCGGCGCTACCGAGACCCGCGCCTGCTTATCGGCCTCATGCTGGTCACCGTGTCGATCGGGGCCGTCATCGGCATCGTCGCGCTTGCCGATGAGGGCGAAGAGGTGCTTGCTGCGCCTCGACTGCTCGTCGAGGGCGAGCGCATCGAACGCGACGACCTCGAACCCCGTCGGGTCGTACTCGGGCTCGAGGCGCACGGGTACGTGACGGCCGCCGACATTCCTGAGGCGGGCGTCGTCGTCACGCGCACGATCGGCGCCGGCGAGCTCGTGCCGCTTTCGGCTGTCGGCGACGAACGCGGGCCTCGCTCGACGACGGTCGTCGTGACCCTCTCGACCGCGCTCGGCGCGACGGTTCGCCCGGGCGACCGACTCGACCTCTGGGCGGCACCGGCCGAGGAAGCGGGCCGGTTTGGCGCCCCAGCTGTCATCGCCTCGGGCACGCAACTCGTGCGCACGATCACCGCCGAAGGAATCGTGTCGAGCAGCGAAGCGGGCCGCATCGAGCTGCTGGTTCCGCGGCGCGATGTCGCGCGCATCCTGTTCGCGCTCGCGAATGGAGACGCGCTCTCGGCGATTCCGGCATCGCTCTCGGTCGGGGGCTGAGATGCTCATCGCTCTCGCCGTGCCGGGCCTCGACGCCGAGGCGATCGAGTGGGCAGTGTTGCGGGCCGGGCACCGCGTGGCCTGGCGCGCCGCCGACAGCGACGAAGTGCTGACCCAGTTGGCCAGGCTCGCCCCCGACGCCGTGCTGATCGCCGATCACCCCGCCGTCGCCACCGCGACGATCGTCGGCTCGTGCGACTTGCTCGGGGTGCGTAGCTGCCTTGTCGTCGACGATAGGCCCATCTCGGTCGGCGCCGCGCGGCTCGAGCTCGCCGACGTTCTGCGAGTGGGGTCAGACGGCCAGCTCGACCTGGCGCCGCTCGACGCTGGGGGCGTAGTGCCAGTCGCCGCGCCCCCGATGCCGGCAGCGCCTCCTATGCCGGCCGCGCCTCCCGCGTCGACGACATCGGCGCCCCCACCACCATCGCCCGCGACGACACACCTGCCGCCGGTGCCCCCGATGCCGGGGTCAGCAAGAACCGCACCGACGTCGGCAGGCCCGACGCTGCCCGTCACGATCGCCGCAGCGACGTCGACGCATACCGGCGCTCTGCTCGCGGCACCCGAGCCCGGCGAGCCGATCGTGGCCGCTGGCGCCGCGCCGGCTGCCGGGCTCGCGAATCCGCTTGTGGTCACCGTCTGGGGACCGACGGGCGCCCCCGGGCGCACGACGATCGCGATCGGGCTAGCAGCCGAACTCGCCGCACGCGGTCATGCGGTCTGCCTGCTCGATGCCGACACCTACGGGGGTACCGTGGCACCCGCGCTCGGTCTGCTCGATGAAGCACCCGGCTTCGCCGCGGCGTGCCGACTGGCCGGTGCCGAGTCGCTCAACCACGCCGAGCTCGACCGCGTCGGGCAGGCGGTGGGTCGAGGCGGGCACGGCACCTTCGACGTATTGACCGGCATCGGCCGCCCGCATCGGTGGCCCGAGCTCTCGGCGGGCCGGGTCACAGCCGTGATCGAGCAGTGCCGCACCTGGCGCTCGATCATCGTGATCGACGCAGGGTTCAGCCTCGAGAGCGATGAAGAGGTAAGTAGCGACCTCGCTGCACCCCGTCGCAACGCTGCGACCATCGCCTCGTTGCGGGCCGCCGATCACGTCGTGGCCGTGGGCGCGGGCGACCCCCTGGGTCTCGCGCGCTTCCTGCGCACGCACGCCGACCTGCTCGAGACGATCGAGTCGGCGCGGGTGCAGGTGGCGATCAACCGGGTACGGGCATCCGTTCTCGGCATCGACCCGCACGGCCAGGTGCGCCAGACGCTCGACCGCTTCGTCGGCGTGCGCGACGCCGTGCTCATCGACGACGATGTGGATGCGGCCGACGCTGCTCTGCTCACCGCCCGTGCCGTGACGCATGCCGCGCCACGCAGTGCCCTGAGCCGGGGCATCGCCGAGCTCGCAGACAGGCTGGTCGCGCCCGCCGCGACGGCACGACCCGCACGAACGCCGACCTGGTGGCGGCGCACGGGCTGACGCGGCCGCGGCGCACGGGCTGACGCGGCCGCGGCGCAACTGCCACGCCTCACGGACTAGCCTGGGGGCGTGTCGACGCTCTCAGATCTGGTGCATGAGCACGGTGCCGCCGACGAGACCGACATCGAGTGGCTGCACCTGCTGCTCGCCGACGGGCAGCTGATCGCCGACCTGGCCTTCGCCGACATCGTGCTGTGGGTGCCGACCACCGCGGGCGGCTTCATCGCCGTCGGTCACGCGCGCCCCAGCAGCTCGGCCACCCTGTTCTACCGCGACTTCGTCGGCCACGAGGTCAAGCCCGAGTGGCAGCGGCAGGTTACGCAGGCCTACGAGACGGCCCAAATCGTCGACACCTCGGCACCCGACTGGTACGAAGAGACGCCGACCAGAGTGCGGGCGGTGCCGGTGCTGCGCCGCCCGGGTCGCGACGGGGCGCGCGTGAGCGAGCATCCGATCGCCATCATCACGCGACACACCAACCTCAGCGAAGCGCGCATGCCGAGTCGGCAAGAGCTGACGTTCAACGAGTGCGCCAACGACCTGTTCCACATGATCGCCGCCGGCGACTTTCCTGACCTGGGCGCCCCCAGCGGCCCCCGCCGCGGAGCCCCGCGCGCCTCAGACGGCCTGCTGCGCCTCGACCTCGACGGCGTCGTCACCTTCGCGAGCCCCAACGGACTCAGCGCCTTCAACCGCATGGGCTTCGTCGGCGAGCTCGAAGGCGAGTCGCTCGCGAGTGTCACCACGACCCTGCTCGCCGGGCGCACGCTGCAGGTCGACGAGTCGCTGCCGCTCGTCGTCACCGGCCGTGCGCCGTGGCGCACCGACATCGAGTCGGGCGGGGTCACTGTGACGCTGCGCACCGTTCCGCTCGTGCGCGACGGCCGACGCATCGGCGCGATGATTCTCGTGCGCGATGTCACCGAGGTGCGGCACCAAGAGCGTGAGCTCATCACGAAAGACGCGACCATTCGCGAGATTCACCACCGCGTGAAGAACAACCTGCAGACGGTCGCCTCGCTGCTACGCATCCAGGCCCGCAGAGCCCACAGCGATTCGACGAAGGATGCTCTGACGCAAGCCATGCGCCGCGTGGCCGCGATCGCCGTCGTGCACGACACCCTCAGCGAGGGGCTGAACCAGAATGTCGACTTCGACGACGTCTTCGCGCGCGTGCTCATGCTCATCGCCGAAGTGGCATCGAGTCACAACACGGTCGTGCGGCCTCGCTCTACCGGCAGCTTCGGCACCCTGCCGAGCGAGTACGCCACGCCTCTCGCGCTCGCGCTCACCGAGCTCGTCACCAACGCGGTCGAGCACGGACTCGAAGGCCGCCCCGACGGCGAGGTCGAGATCGTCGCGACCCGCACCCACGACACCCTGTCGGTGAAGGTGCGCGACAACGGTGCCGGCATGCCCGAGGGCGTCGTCGGTTCAGGCCTCGGCACGCAGATCGTGCGCACCCTTATTCAGGGCGAGCTCGGCGGCACCATCGACTGGCACACGCTCGAGGGCGAAGGCACAGAGGTCACCATCGAGGTGCCGCTGCTCTACCTGCGCAAGAAGCGGGCATGACAACGCCCCGGGGCATCTGCGAGAGATGCGCACCGGGGCGCGGTCGATGTCAGGCGATGCGTCGGGTGCCTAAGAGGCGCGGCGAGCGCGCGCAGCGCGGCGCTTGAGGGCGCGGCGCTCGTCTTCGCTGAGGCCGCCCCAGACGCCCGAGTCTTGATTCGTCTCGAGGGCGTACTGCAGGCAGGTCTCGGTGACCGTGCAACGGCCGCAGACCGTCTTGGCCTTCTCGATCTGGTCGACCGCCGGGCCGGTGTTGCCGACCGGGAAGAACAGTTCGGGGTCGGCCGTGAGGCAAGCTGCTTTGTCGCGCCAATCCATGGGGAAGTGCTCCTTTAATGTGGGTCAGGTAGCAGGCGCCGAAGGTTGACAGACGCGCTACATCGTCGGTACTCGCACCAGCGATTCGGTGAGAGAGAAAGTTCTTGGGAACGTCGCCCACTGCTCTGTAGGCGTCACATCAACCTCGTATAGGTTCCCATAGGCTGGTTGTCAAATCAATAGGTACGCATGGGATGGTTTGCATGGAAGACACCCGACGTTCGCCTCTCGTCACCGTGCTGGTCATTCTTCTGGGGGCTCAGACGGTCTTCATCGTCGGGGTGACGATCTATCTCGTGGTCGAACTACTTCTTGCCGAGGCAGACTTTCCGCCCACCGCGATCGCGCTGACCGTGCTCGTCGTGCTCGTCGCGATCTGGCTCGTCGCGATGACGCGCGGAGTCTGGCGCGGCCGCGCCTGGACGCGCGGCAGCGTGCTCGTCTACCAGTTTCTGCAGCTCGCGATCGGCGTCGGCAGCATCCAAGGCTTCGTGCCGCGCCCCGACATCGGCTGGTGGGTGATCGCGACGGCTGTGCTCGGACTCGTGCTGGTGCTCAGTACGCCTGTGTCGAGCTACCTCGACGCCCGCGATTAGGCGTCGAGACCGAGCTTCTTGCGCAGGCTCGCGACGTGGCCCGTGGCCTTGACGTTGTAGAGGGCGTGCTCGATGACACCCTGCTCGTCGATGACGAACGTCGAGCGGATAACGCCCATGACGGTCTTGCCGTACATCGACTTCTCGCCGTAGGTGCCGTAGGCGTTGTGCACCGCGAGGTCGGGGTCGCTCAACAGCGGGAAGGGCAGGTGTTCTTCGGCGGCGAACTTCTGGAGAGCATCCGGCCCGTCTTTCGAGACGCCGAGCACGACGTAGCCGGCCGCCTGCAGCGAGGCCAGGTTGTCGCGGAAGTCGCAGGCCTGCGTCGTGCAGCCGGGCGTGCTGGCCGCGGGGTAGAAGTAGAGCACGACCTTCTTGCCGGCGTAGTTGGCGAGCGAGACGTGCGCGCCGTCTTTGTCGGGCAGCGTGAAGGCGGGGGCCGGGGTGCCGGCGTCGAGGCGGGGCTGGGCCATGGGGTGCTCCTTCGTGGGCGAGGCGGCAATGTTGGGCTGGCGTAGCGGCGTGATGCGAGCGGATGCTCGACGCACGGCGCCGCACCGGCCAGCGACTCTGCACAGTGTATGGATGCGCGGCGCACGTCGGCTGAATGCCTGCCGAGTAGTGGCCCCCTCTCGCTCAGTGGTAGTGTTCTTTCTCGGCCCGCTCGCGGGCTCACGCACCTCTAGCTCAATTGGCAGAGCAACTGACTCTTAATCAGTGGGTTCCGGGTTCAAGTCCCGGGGGGTGTACGAAAGCCCCGGTTCGCTCTCGCCAGCAGCCGGGGTTTTTGCATGCCCGGTGTCGGCACAGGGGACTTTGGTCACGAATATCGCTCAACCCGTCGCGAGAGAACGCTCTCACGCCCAGACTGGGCTCGCGCGACTCGCGCGACCACCATTCTGAGCGGAGCCACCACCCGTGTTCGAGCAAGACGTCGACCCGGTCTTCGGGTCTCTGGCGCTGTCGGCTCTCGCCGCTGCGCTGCCCCTGCTGTTGCTGTTCGTGCTGCTGGGGGTGTTCAAGGTTCGGGCGCCCTTCGCGGCGATCGCGGCCCTGGGGCTCTCGATCGTGCTCGCGATCATCGGCTGGAACATGCCGCCCGTGCAGGCTCTTAGCGCCGCGGGCGCTGGCGTCTTCTACGGGCTCTTCCCGATTCTGTGGATTCTCGTCAACGCCCTGTGGGTCTACCGCCTCACCACGGTGACGCGGTGGTTCGAGGTGTTCGGCCGCACGATCCGCTCGGTGAGCGATGATCTGCGCATCCTCTCGATTCTCATCGCGTTCTGCTTCGGCGCGCTGCTCGAGTCGCTCGCGGGCTTCGGAGCACCCGTCGCGATCTCGGCGGCCATGCTGCTCGCGGCGGGCATGGCACCGCTCAAGGCCGCGCTCGTGTCGCTGCTCGCCAACACGGCGCCCGTCGCCTTTGGCGCTCTCGCTGCTCCCGTCATCGCGCTCGCGGGCGTCACGGGCCTGCCGCTCGACGACCTCGCCTCGATGGCGGGTCGACAGACGCCGTTCATGGCACTGCTGGTTCCGATGATTCTCGTCTTCTTGGTGGATGGCCGCCGCGGCCTGAAGCAGACCTGGCCCGTCGCTCTGGTCGCAGGCTTCGTGTTCGGCCTCGCCCAGTTCGTGACGTCAAACTACTTCGCGGTCGAACTGACCGATGTGGTCGCGGCCGTGGCCACCATCGCAGCGGTGCTGCTCATGCTGCGCGTGTGGCAGCCGGCCGAGCTCGTGAGCATGAGCGGCGCCGTCGAGGTGGGGCAGCCCGCCGTCGAGCGGCCGCCCGTGCGCGAGGTGCTCATGTCGGTCGCGCCGTACCTCATCATCATGGCCGTGTTCTCGATCGCGCAGATCGCCGCCGTCAAGGCGTGGTTCGTCTCGCTCAGTGTCACCTTCGCGTGGCCGGGGCTCGATGTCGTCACCGCTGCGGGCGAGCCCGCGGGGGCGCAGATGCTCCACCTCGACACCCTCGGGGCGACGGGCACCCTGCTCTTGATCTCGGGGCTCATCACGGCCGCGGTCTACCGCATCGTGCCGCGCGCCGGGTTCGCTGCCTACGGCGCGACGCTACACCAGCTGCGCTGGACGATCGTGACCGTCACCGCCGTGCTCGGGCTCTCGTTCGTCATGAACCTCTCGGGCCAGGCCACCTCGCTCGGTGTCGCGCTCGCTTCGGCGGGCGGGTTCTTCGTCGTGCTCTCGCCGATCATCGGCTGGATCGGCGTGGCCCTCACGGGGTCTGACACCTCGTCGAACGTGCTCTTCGGCCCCGTGCAGGTCGCCGCGGCCGAGCAGGTAGGTCTGGAACCCGTGCTCATGGCTGCGGCGAACTCGTCGGCGGGTGTGCTCGGCAAGATGCTCTCGGTGCAGAACCTCGCGGTCGCCGCTGCCGCCGTCGGCATGGTCGGCAGCGAGGGCACGCTGCTGCGCAAGCTGCTGCCCTGGAGCCTCGGCCTGCTCGCCCTCATCACGCTGCTGATCGTGCTGCAGTCGACTCCGGTGCTCGGCTGGATGGTGCCCTGATCACGCCCCTGAGCCTGGCGCGACCTGGTCGTCGCGTCGTGGTGTCGCGAGGGAGCCACGACACGGCAGGATGATGCCGTGACCATCGACACCTGGCTCATCTTCGCCCTCGCTGCACTCGGCCTGTCGTTCACCCCGGGGCCGAACGGACTTCTGGCCTTGACCCACGGTGCGATCTACGGTCTGCGTCGCACCGTGGCCACGGTGCTCGGCGGCGCTCTCGGGTTTCTCGTCGTCATCGCGATCTCGATGTTCGGCATCGGGGCGCTGCTCACGGTGGTGCCCGAAGTGCTCACGGTGCTCAAGTGGGTAGGCGGTGCCTATCTGGTCTTTCTCGGCATCATGGTGTGGCGGTCTCCGGCCATCACCGTGGGGCACGATGTCGAGCGGCCGAGCACCGCGTGGTGGTCACTCGCGCAGCAGGGCTTTCTCGCCGCGGTGACGAATCCGAAGGGCATCCTCTTCTTCGTCGCGTTCCTGCCCCAGTTCATCGACCCGCAGCGCGATCTCGGGGTGCAGTTCGCGATCATGGCCGCGACGTTCATCGTCATCGAGATCGTGTTCGAGCTGGTCGTGGCGGCGCTCTCGCAGTCGCTGCAGCCCCTGCTCGCGCGCGCCGGGCGCTGGTTCAACCGGGTGACGGGCGGGTTCTTCATCGCGATCGGCGTGCTGCTGCCCTGGCAGCTCTAGCGCTAGAGGTGAACTGAGTTCGCCTAAGATCACCCTCGTGGTTCCTCTCCCCGAGCTGCTTGCCTTCGTCGTCGCAGCAATCGTCATCATCGCCATCCCCGGCCCGAGCGTGCTGTTCGTCGTGGGTCGGGCGCTCGTGCTCGGCAAGCGCGGTGCGCTGCTGAGCGTGCTCGGCAATGCGGCGGGAGTCGCCATCCAGATCATCGCTGTCGCCGCGGGGCTCGGCGTGCTCGTCGCACAGTCGGTCATGCTGCTCACGGTGCTGAAGATCGTGGGGGCGCTCGTGCTCGTCTGGCTGGGCATCCAGGCGATCCGCCACCGCCACGCCGTGTCGGGGGCAGACCTGCCCGCCGTGTCGGCGCGGCCCGCTCGCCTGCTGCGCGAGAGCTTTCTGGTGGGCATCAGCAACCCCAAGACAATCGTCTTCTTCGTGGCCGCCCTGCCGCAGTTCGTCGTGCCGGGCGCGGGAAGCCCGGTGCTGCAGATGCTCGAACTCGGCGCGATCTTTCTCGTGCTCGGTGTCGCGGGCGACAGCGTCTATGCGCTCGCCGCGGGCGCCGCGCGCGACTGGTTCGCGACGAACCCTCGCCGCATGAGCGGGATGCGCGCAACGGGCGGCGCGGCGCTCATCGGCCTCGGCGGCGCCATGGCCGTCACGGCGCGCTCCTAGCGCGCCGTGCACGGGAGAGCGCAGTCGGCGCGCTCGTAGCGCGCCGTGCACGGTACAGCGCAGTCGGCGCGCTCCTAGCGCTTCGCGAGCCGCAACCAGGTCTCGACGACGGTGTCGGGGTTGAGCGACATCGATTCGATGCCGTGGTCGACGAGCCAGTCGGCGAGATCGGGGTGGTCGCTCGGCCCTTGACCGCAGATACCGACGTACTTGCCCGCTGCGCGGCAGCCCTCGATCGCGAGCTCGAGCAGGGCGAGCACGGCCGGGTCGCGCTCGTCGAACGAGCCGGCGACGAGGGCCGAGTCGCGGTCGACTCCGAGCGTGAGCTGCGTGAGGTCGTTCGAGCCGATCGAGAAGCCGTCGACGTGCTCGAGAAAGGCCGCCGCGGTGATCGCGTTCGACGGAATCTCGCACATCATGATGATGCGCAGCCCGTTTTCGCCGCGCCGCAGTCCGTTCGCCGCCAGCACCTCGATCACCGCCTCGAGCTCAGCGACGGTGCGCACGAACGGCACCATGAGCTCGACGTTCGTGAGCCCCATGTCGTCGCGCACGTGGCGCATGGCCTCGCACTCCATGGCGAACGCTTCGGCGAAGTTGTCAGAGACGTAGCGCGAAGCGCCTCGGTAGCCGAGCATCGGGTTCTCTTCGCGCGGCTCATAGCGATCGCCGCCGATGAGCCCCGCGTACTCGTTCGACTTGAAGTCGCTGAGGCGCACGATGACGGGCTCAGGGGCGAAGGCCGCCGCGATCGTCGACACACCTTCGGCGACCCGGCTCACGAAGAAGTCGCGCGGAGACGGGTAGGCGGCGCAGTGCTCGTCGACCACCTTCTGCAGGTCGGCCGGCAAGGCGTCGCGCTCGAGAAGGGCACGGGGGTGGATGCCCACCTGACGGTTGATGATGAACTCGAGCCGCGCGAGCCCCACCCCGCGGTTCGGCAGGTGCGAGAACGCGAAAGCCTGGTCGGGGGTGCCGACGTTCATCATGATCTTCGTCGGTACCGGCGGCATGGCCTCGAGCGAGGTCTCGATGATCTCGAACGGCAGCAGCCCTTCGTAGACGCGCCCTTCATCGCCTTCGGCGCACGAGACGGTGACCTCCTGCTCGTCGATCATGACGCTCGTCGCGGTGCCGGTGCCGACGACGGCGGGAATACCGAGCTCGCGGGCGATGATCGCTGCGTGACACGTTCGGCCGCCGCGGTTCGTGACGATGGCCGAGGCCAGTTTCATGATCGGCTCCCAGTCGGGGTCGGTCATGTCGGCGACGAGCACGTCGCCCTGCCGAAACTCATTCATGCGGTCGATCGAGGTGAGCACCCGCACCGGTCCGGCGCCGATCTTCTGGCCGATGGCACGCCCGGCGATGACCAACGGGCCCGACCCGCCCAGTGCGTATCGCTGCAGCACCTGGCCTTTGCGCCGCGACACCACCGTCTCGGGCCGGGCCTGCAAGATGTAGAGCTTTCCGTCGATGCCGTCGCGCGCCCACTCGATGTCCATCGCCCGGCCGTAGTGGTCTTCGATCGTCAGCGCGTGGCGCGCGAGCTCTTCGACCTCGGCATCGGTGATGCTGAAGCGCGTGCGCTCGGCGGGCTCGGTGTCGGTGAAGACGGTGCTCGTCGAGGTGCTGCTGCCGCCCGCGTAGACCATCTTCACTGCCTTCTCTCCGAGAGCTCGAGACAAGATCGCCGCACGGCCGGCGCGCGTGCTCGGCTTGTAGACGTAGAACTCGTCGGGGTTCACGGCCCCTTGCACGACCGCCTCGCCGAGGCCGTACGACGAGGTGATGAAGACGGCGTCGGTGAAGCCCGACTCGGTATCAATCGTGAACATCACCCCCGAGGCGCCCACATCACTGCGGATCATGCGCTGCACGCCGGCCGACAGCGCGACCTCGTCGTGGGCGAAGCCGTGGTGCACGCGATAGGCGATGGCGCGGTCGTTGAAGAGCGAGGCGAAGACGCTACGAATCGCCTGCAGCAGGTTGTCGATGCCGCTGATGTTCAGGTACGTCTCCTGCTGCCCGGCGAACGAGGCATCGGGCAGGTCTTCGGCGGTCGCGCTCGACCGCACCGCCCACGACACCGACTCGGGCGCGGGGTCGTCAGAGATGAGTCGCTGATAGGCCTCGCGGATGCTCGCCTCGAGCTCGGCCGGAAACGCCTGCTGCTCGATCCACCCCCGAATGGTCGAGCCCACTCGGGCCAGCGCGGTGACGTCGGTGACGTCGAGCGGCATCACGAGCTCGAGGATGCGGTCGTAGAGCCCGCCAGCGGCGAGGAAGTCGTGATAAGCATCCGCCGTCGTCGCGAAGCCGCCCGGTACCCGCACACCGAGCGGTTCGAGCTTGCTGACCATCTCGCCGAGCGACGCGTTCTTGCCGCCCACTTGGGCGACGTCGCCCATACCGAGTTCGTCGAACCAAAGGATGTTCGTGGTCATGAGGTGCTCCTGTCGTCGGTGGCCGCCTCGCGGCGGCGCAGTGTGGCGAGAATCACGGCGGCCATCTCTTCGACCGAGCGGTCGGTCGAGTCGAGGTACGGCACGCCGTGGCGCCGGTAGAGGTCTTCGGCCCAGCGCACCTCTCGGCTGCACTGGGGGAGCGAGGAATAGACCGACCCGGGACGCCGGGCGGCGCGCACCTCGCTGAGTCGCTGCGGGTTGGCAGTGAGGCCGAAGAGCCGGTCGGCGTGGGGCCGCAAAGGCCGGGGCAGGTCGTCGCTCGGCCCGCCCCCTGATGGCAGGTCGTCGTCGGTGAGCGGATAGTTGGCGACGACGACACCGTGCTGCAGGGCGAGGTACATCGAGGTCGGAGTCTTGCCGCAGCGCGACGGGGCGATGAGGATCACCTGCGCCCGATCGAGGGCGCGCAGACTCTGACCGTCGTCGTGCTCGATCGCGTACTCGATCGCCCACATGCGGTCGTGGTAGCGATCGAGATCGCCGAGGCTGTGCACGGTGCCGCGGCCGGGCTGCGCACTCACACCGAGCGCGGCCTCGACCTCGCGCAGATGCCCGCCGAGCAGGTCGATGACGATCGCGGGCGCTGCAGCGACGCGCTGGCGCACGGCCAGATCTCGGATGGTCGTGAAGACGAGTGGCGGAGCATCCGTCGGCGCAGCACCGGCTTTCGCGGCGATCGTGGCCACCGCCTCAGTAGCCGCATCGGCGCTGTCGACGAAGGGGATCGTGTGTCGGTCGAGGGGCACGCCAGGAAAACTCACGAGCAGAGCGCTGCCGAGGGTCTCGGCCGTGATGGCGGTGCCGTCGGAGACGAAGAAGACGGCGCGCGGGGCAGGGATGGATGCGCTGCCCATGCGGCCCTCCCCACGCGAATCCGGCGTCGACGCCGGTGCCTTCTCAGGCTAGAGGGCCCACGTGCGCGAGCGCAGGGGCCTTTGGTCCTGCGCGGTGTCGCAGGGGCTCAGTCCTCGAGCTCGAGCAACTCTCGTTCGCGGCTCTCTTCGATGACCGAGCCGACGGCCACGGCGACACTGATGCCCCAGCTCACCCACATGAGGGCAAGGCGCCAGTCGCGCGGGCCGGTGCGGGTCTGGTTGATGACGCCGATCGCCGAGAACGCCGCGCCGATGACGGCGCCGTTGAACAGAAACTTGCGCATGAGACCTCCCGAGTCGATGACTCCACGCTATCGGCTGGGCACGGCGGGCGGCGAAGTCTGAACGGTGCCCCAGAGCCAGCCACGAAACTGACCGATCGGCCAGAGTCTGACCGCCTGGTCAACTACCGTCGAGTCATGCCTCTTCACGATGACCTGCGCGCGATCGCGCTCGCCGAGTTCGCCGCCTCCGGCTACGCGGCGACCTCGCTGCAGCGCATCGCCGATCTCGCGGGCACGTCAAAGGCGAGCGTGCTCTACCACTTCGCCTCGAAAGAGCTGCTGCTGGCCGACATCGTCAGCCCGGCCCTCGACGACATGGAGCGCCTCATCGAGACGATCGAGCACGGCGGCGGACTGCGCCGGGCGGAGTTCGTCGAGCAGTTCGTCGACCTGCTGCTGCTGCATCGCGAGGTCGTGCCGCTGGTGATCAACCAGGGCGCCACGCTCGATGACGTGCCCGTCATGCATCGGGCCACCGAGAGCATGCGCCGCGTCGCCGAGCTATTCAGGCTCGCGAGCGGTTCAACGATGGAGAAGCTGCGCTTCGGCGTGGCCTTCGGCGGCGTCGCCTACACTCTGGCGGCCGCCGAGCGACTGGGACTCAGCGGCGAGATCCCGATCGACGAGGTGCGCGGCGCGCTCCTGACGATTCTGCACGACCTGCTCGTGCCCGCTGAATCCACCGCCCGCTAAGGAGCCCTACTCGCATGGCCACGCTTCTCTACCGGCTCGGCCGGTTCTCATACCGACGCGCGCGACTCGTCATCATCGTCTGGGTGCTCGCGCTCGCGGCTGCCGTCGGTGCGGGAATCGGGCTCGGCGGGCAGACCGACGAGACCTTCAGCATCCCGGGCACCGAATCGCAAGTGGCGCTCGACCAGCTCAACGCCCTGTTTCCGGCCGTTGCCGGGGCGAGTGCGCAGGCCGTCGTCGTCGCGCCCGAGGGTGCGAGCGTCACAGATGAGGCCCTGCGCGACGAGATCGCGGTGCTCGTCGGCGAGCTGGAGGCCGTCGATGGTGTCGACTCGGTGCTCGGCCCGTTCGACGAGTTCGCCAGCAACCAGATCAGCGACGACGAGACGATCGCTCTCGTGCGCGTGCAGCTGGTGGGCGCGTCGAGCGACGTCAGCGAATCCACGCTCGACGAACTCATCGCAACCGCTGATGCGATCGACGCGCGCGTCGAGTTCGCCGGCCAGGTCTTTCAAGACACGACGGTGGGTCTGACCATCACCGAGGTGCTCGGCGTGCTCTTCGCGGGCGCGGTGCTCATCATCACCTTCGGTTCGCTGCGGCCCGCCTGGATGCCTCTCGCCACCGCACTTATCGGCGTCGGCATCGTCATCGGCGGCATTCTGGCACTCGCGGCCGTGCTGCCGGTCTCGAGCTCGGCGCCGCTGCTCGCGGTCATGATCGGCCTCGCGGTCGGCATCGACTATGCCCTGTTCATCTTGTCGCGCCATCGAGGGCAACTGGCGAGGGGCATGGATGCGCCCGAGTCTGCCGCGGTGGCCGTCGGCACAGCGGGCAGCGCCGTCGTGTTCGCCGGGGTGACCGTCATCATCGCGCTGCTCGGCCTGCTCGTCGTCGGCGTGCCTTTCCTGTCGGTCATGGGCATCGGCGCGGCTCTCGCCGTGCTCGTCGCCATCGCGGGCGCGGTCACGCTGCTGCCCGCGCTGCTCGGTCTCGCGGGTGCGAAGCTCGCCCCGAAAGAGGGCTCGCGCGCCTGGAAGCGTGCGCACCCGACGGCGTCGACCAGCCCGACGATGGGTCGACGCTGGGTGCGCGGCGTCATGAAGCGCCCCGTGCTCACCACGATCTCGGTCGTCGCTGTGCTCGGCGTGCTCTCGATTCCGGCGTTCTCGCTCGACCTCAATCTGCCCGACGGCGGCAGCGAGCCTGCTGGCTCGACGCAGCGCGAGGCCTACGACCTCATCGCCGAGGGCTTCGGCCCCGGCACTGCGGGTCCGCTGCTCGTGACCCTCGACATCACGCAGACGACCGATATTCTCGACGACCTCGCCGACATCCGTGCTGAGCTCGAGGGGGTCGACGGGGTCGCGAGCGTGAGCCCGGGCATCCCGTCACCGGGCCTCGAGACGGCGATCTTCCAGGTTGCTCCCGAGACCGCACCCGACGACCCCGCCACCAAGCTCGTCGTTGCCGACCTGCGCGAGCTCGCGCCGTCGATCGAAGCCGAGTTCGGCACGCCGCTGGCCGTCACGGGCGTCACAGCGATCGGCATCGACATCTCGACACGGCTCACGAACGCGCTCGTGCCGTTCGGTCTCGTCGTCGTCGGGCTCTCGGTGATTCTGCTCATGGCGGTGTTCCGATCGGTGCTCGTTCCCGTCAAGGCCGCGCTGGGCTTTCTGCTCTCGGTCGGCAGTGCGATGGGCATTACGGTCGCCGTCTTCCAGTGGGGCTGGGGCGCAGAGCTGCTGCACGCCGAGCCCGGCCCGATCTTGAGCTTCATGCCGATCATCCTCATGGCAGTGCTCTTCGGCCTCGCGATGGACTACGAGGTGTTTCTCGTCTCGGGCATGCGCGAAGAGTTCGTGCGCACGGGCGACCCGCGCACGTCGATCGAAGACGGCTTCGCGAACGGCGCGCGCGTCGTCACAGCGGCAGCGCTCATCATGTTCTTCGTCTTCGCCTCGTTCGTGCCCGAAGGCGCGGGGCTCATCAAGCCCATCGCCCTGAGCCTCGCCGTGGGCATCGCGATCGATGCCTTCATCGTGCGCATGACGCTCGGCCCTGCCCTCATGACGCTGTTCGGTCGCGCCGGCTGGTGGTTTCCGCGCGTGCTCGACCGGCTGCTGCCCGACCTCGACGTCGAGGGCGAGAAGCTGCGGCACCACCGCGATCACCGCGAATGGGCGGCACTGCAGGGCGACTCCATCATCGTCGCCGAGGGGCTGCGACTGTCGGGGTCGGATGCCCGCCTCGACGTCGTCGCGGGGCCCGGCTCGCGCATCGACCTCGTCGGCGATGCCGCCACGCGGCGACTCGTCGGCGCGACCCTCGCGGGCTACCTGCCGATCGCCGGTGGGCGCGCGGTCATCTCCGACGCTGTGCTGCCCTCCGAGGCGGGTCGTGCCTCGCGTCGGGTCACCCTCGTCGATGTGAGCGGCGACCGGCTCGCGCCCTCGGTGACGATCGGCGCGCTCGTGAGCGAGCGCATGGCTCTGGCTGCCGGATACCCTCGCGCCCCCCGTCGCGTGCGCCGCTGGCTCGGCAGACTCGCGGCGACGGTCGACGCGCTCGGCGTCGACGCCCAGGCGATCCGCGACCCCGAGAGCGGCGTCGTCGCGCTCGACGCGCGCCGACGGGCGCTCGTGCTCGCGGCCGTCGCCACACTCGACGCCACCGCCGTGATCGTGCTCGACCACCGTGACGACGCGCTCAGTGCCGCCGACATCGACCTCGCCGACGCGCTCGTGCAGCGACTCGCACCGCCCTCGGTCGTGCGTGTCTGGGGGCGCGAGCCCGGCTCTGTCGCCTCGACTGCCGCGACCACGATCGTGCTCGACGCAGTGCCGGGCTCGATCGGCACCTCGACCGACAGCGACCTTCGACCCGCCCTCGCAGACAGGAGCGACGTCTCATGACCTCGACCCCCGGCACCTCCCGCAGCTCACGGCGCGGCCTCCGCCGCTGGCTCACGCTCGCCGCGGCGGTCGTCGTGCCGCTCGCCCTTGTCGGCCTCGCGCTCGCCGCCGTCGGCAGCGATTCCGACGCGCTTGAGCGCATCCCCGCTGCCGTCGTCAATGACGACACGCTCATCACGACCACCGACGCGAACGGCGACGAGCAACTGGTCTTCGCGGGCCGGCAGCTGGTCACCGAGCTCACGGCCCCCGATGCCGACGGTTTCGACTGGACGGTCACGAACGCCGACGAGGCCGAGGCCGCTCTGGCCCGCGGCGACGTCTACGCCGTGCTGACCATTCCGCCGACGTTCTCAGAGTCGCTGCTGACGATCGGCACACCCGACCCCGTGCAGGCGCGATTGGCGATCGAGACCGACGACGCGCACAGCTATCTCGCCGGCGCTGTCGTGCAGTCCGTCGGCAGCGGCCTCGCGCAGCAGTTCGGCGCCGCGATCACGGCGCAGTACCTCGACGGGCTCACGACGGGCCTCGGCGAGCTCGGCACCGCGCTCGAGCAGGCCGCCGACGGCGCGACCCAGCTGGGCGACGGCGCGACCGATCTCAGCGTTGGCTTGAGCGACCTGAGCGACGGCGCCTCGGCCTCGGCGAGCGGCGCCCGTTCGCTCTCGAACGGCGTGCGCGACTACACCAACGGTGTCAGCGCCCTCTCATCGGGGCTCGCCGAGCTGAAGGCGGGCGCGAACCAGCTCGACCCGCTGCAGCAGGCGGCGGGCGGTCTCGTGCCGCAGTCGGGCGCGGTCGCCGGCAGCCTGGCCGCGCTCGCGCCGGCCATCGCCGCCTCCGACCTCAGCGATGCCGACAAGGCGGCGTTCCAGGCCGCGCTCGGTGACGCGCAGGTGCTCGCGGGCACCGCGGGCGCCGTGGTGCCGCAGCTGAACGGTGCGCTCGACGGCCTCCAGTCGGGCATCGCGCAGAGCGCGAGCGGGGCCGCGGCGCTCGCGGCCGGGGGAGCCGAACTGCGTGGGGGAGCCTCGTCACTTGCCTCGGGCCTCGGCAGCCTCGCCTCGGGCACCGACCAGGTCACCGCGGGCGCCGTGTCGCTCGCCGACGGTGCCGACGAGCTTGCGACCGGACTCGCAACGGGTGCCGCTGAGATTCCTGAAGCGGGAGACAGCGCGATCGCGACCGAGCCGGTCATCGTCGACGCGAGCCGCAGTAACGAGGTCGACGGCGTGGGATCGGTGATCGCCGAGACCCTCGTGCCGGTCGGTCTGTGGATCGGCGCGCTCGCGACCTTCCTCGCCCTGCGCCCCGCTGCGCGCGGCGTCATCGGCACGTCGGCGGCGGGCGGCACGATCGTGCGCCGTTCGCTCGGCCGAGCCTCGCTCATCGCGCTCGCCCAAGCGGCGCTCGTCACCCTGCTGGTGCACTTGGTGAGCGGCGTCGACTGGATGCTGATGCCGGCGACCCTCGCCCTGACGAGCGCCATCGCGCTCGCGTTCACGGCGCTGCACGCGGCGCTCACCTTGGCGCTCGGGCGCGCGGGCCTCGTGGTGTCGCTGCTGCTGCTCGCCGTGCAGCTCGTCGCGACCGGCGGCATCGTGCCGATCGCGGCTCTCGCCGATCCCTTTCCGGCGCTGAGCGCGGTGCTGCCGCTGACCTACGCGGTCGACGGCCTGCAGGCGCTCTTCGCGGGCGGCGAGCCGTCGCGCATCGTCGCCGCGTTCGGGGTGATGGTGCTGCTCGGTCTCGTCTCGCTCGCGGTCGCGCGCCTCGCGGCGGGCCGATCGCGTCGCCGCGATGCGCTCGACGCGTTCGCGCCCGCGGTCGTGACCGCCTAGCGCTCGCGCGGCGCGTCGACCGACAACGGGGCCGTGTGCTCGCGCGCGAACCGCACGGTCTCACGCAGCAGCTCGACGCGCGCGTCGTCGTCGTTGGCGCACGAGCGGGTGTTGATCTCGGCGACGATCGCGCCGTCGAAGTCGCGGTCGGCCAACGATCGCAGCACCTCGGCGACGGGCTGAGCGCCGTGCCCGGGCAGCAGGTGCTCGTCGAAGACTCGGTCGTTGGGCTCGGTCGACGAGCCGTCGCACAAGTGCACGTGCCGCAGTCGGTCGCCCCACTGCCGCGCCAGGTCGAGCGCGCTCACGCCGGCGAGTGCGGCGTGCGAGAAGTCGAGCGTCAGCGCATCGATGGCAAGGTCGCCGGGGTTCCAACTCGGGGCGTAGGCCTCGCGGTCTCGGCCGCGCACCGTGACAGGAAACATGTTCTCGACGGCGACGGTCACCCCGTGCCGCGCTTCGAGCTCACGTACCGAGGCCTCGAAGCGGCGGGCGGCAAGCATTTGCCACCGAAACGGCGGGTGCACCACCACGGTCGATGCTCCGACCCGCTGCGCGAGCGCGATGCTGCGGTCGAGCTTCACGTGCGGGTCGAGGCCGTAGACGAAGGCGGTCAAGACCAGAACGGGGGCGTGGATGCTCAGCACGGGCATCCCGTATCGCTCACTGAGTGCGCCGATGACGCGAGGGTCACGCGTATCGGGGTCGCTCGTCACCATGATCTCGACGCCATCGAAGCCGGCGTCGGCGGCGAGGCGGAAGGCGTCGTGCAGGCGACGAGGCAAGACGCTCGTGGTTCCCATTCCGATGCTGATCACGAGGACACTGTACGTCGCCGCTGTGCGCACTCCCGAGAGGCCGGAGTGAACGCTGCGTGACGTGCTTTCGAACCCGCGTCGACCGGCTCTTTCCTGAAAAGCCTCTGAGATTCGGCTGATACGGTGGCTCGCGGCGGCCCCGCCCCGACGATTTCCCACCAGGAGACGCACGAGCGACATGACCTCTGACTCACGTAGCGACGAGCACGCGCAGTACGACTTCATCGTCGTCTCGAACCGGCTGCCCGTCGATCGCGTCATCGACGCCGAGGGCGTCGAGACCTGGCAGCGGTCGCCCGGCGGTCTCGTCACGGCGCTCGAACCCGTCATGAAAGCGTCAGAGGGCGCGTGGGTCGGCTGGGCTGGCAAGCCCGACCTTCAGCTGGCGCCGTTCACCGACAACGGCACCTACCTTGTGCCCGTGCCGCTGAGCCCCGGCGAGATCGAACAGTATTACGAGGGATTCAGCAACGACACGCTGTGGCCGCTCTACCACGACGTCATTGCGCCCCCGAGCTTCCATCGCGAGTGGTGGGATGCCTATGTGTCGGTGAACCAGAGGTTCGCCGATGCGAGCGCGCGCATTGCCGCACCCGGCGCGACCGTCTGGGTGCAGGACTATCAGCTGCAGCTCGTGCCGAAGATGCTGCGCGAGCAGCGGCCCGACCTGACGATCGGGTTCTTCAACCACATCCCGTTTCCGCCCTACGGCATCTACGCGCAGCTGCCGTGGCGCAAGCAGGTCATCGAGGGGCTTTTGGGCGCCGATGTCATCGGCTTCCAGCGCGTCGCCGACGCCGGCAACTTCTCTCGAGCCGTGCGCCGACTGTTCGGCTACGCCACGCGCACTCCCGAGATCCACGTGCCCGACGGTCCGAGCGGCCACCGCAGCGTCATCGCCAAGGCATTTCCGATCTCGATCGACGTGGCGAGCTTCGAAGAGCTCGCGCGACGCCCCGATGTGCAGGCGCGCGCGCAACAGATCCGCGACGATCTCGGCAACCCGAGCACGATCATGCTCGGCGTCGACCGCCTCGACTACACGAAGGGCATCCGTCATCGTCTGAAGGCGTTCGGCGAGCTGCTGCGTGACGGCGCGACGAAGCCCGGAGAGACCGTGCTCGTGCAGGTGGCGAGCCCGAGCCGCGAGCGGGTCGCCGCCTACATGCAGCTGCGCGACGAGATCGAGCTCACGGTCGGTCGACTCAACGGCACTTACGCGACCATCAGCCATCCGGTTGTGTCGTACCTGCACCACGGCTACCCGCGCGAAGAGATGGTCGCGCTCTACCTCGCCGCCGACGTCATGCTCGTCACGGCTCTGCGCGACGGCATGAACCTCGTCGCGAAAGAGTACGTCGCGTGCCGACACGACGAAGACGGCGTGTTGCTGCTGAGCGAGTTCGCGGGGGCGGCCGACGAGCTCAAGAACGCCCTGCTCGTCAATCCGCACGACATCGACGGGCTCAAAGAATCGATGCTGCAGGCGATGCGCATGCCGCAGCGGGAACGCACGACACGGATGCGCGCTCTGCGTCGCCGGCTGGTCGACAACGATGTGGCGCGCTGGTCGCAGAGTTTTCTCGACACGCTGCGGCACGCGAACCACCACTCTGATGCCCGATGAGCGAGCGCCCGATGAGCGAGCGCCCGATGAACGAGCCCCGCGACGGCAGCGCACCCGTACGCCCGCTCGACGCCGGTCTCGTCGCTGAGCTGCGACGGTTCGCCGCTCGTGAGACTGTGCTCATTGCGCTCGACTTCGACGGCACGCTCGCGCCCGAGGTCGACGTGCCCGACGAGGCACGGGCGCTGCCCGCTGCGGTGGAGCAGCTCGAGGCCCTGCAGCGGGCACCGGGCGTCACGATCGCCTTCGTCTCTGGCCGGTCGCTCGCGAGCCTCGACGTCGTGGTGCCGCCGAGCGTGACAGCCGCGATGATCGGCTCGCACGGTCTCGAGTTGCGCCTCGCGCCGGGCGACGAGGTTCCCGCTGTTGACGCTGCCGATCGTGCGCGGGTCGAGGCGCTGCTCGACGTGCTCTCGCCCCTGGTCGACGCGGTCGAGGGTGCCTGGATCGAGCATAAGCCCGCGGGTTTCGCCGTGCACACTCGCGTGGTCGAGACGGATGCTGCGGCCGCCCTGCAGGCCGCCGTGCGCGAGGCGGCTGCCGCACTCGATGCCGGGCTCACGGTGCGCGATGGCAAGAACGTCGTCGAGTTCGCCGTGCGCGATGCCACGAAGGGCGATGGCCTGCGCGCGCTGCGATCGAGGCTGCGGCCCGACGCCGTGCTCTTCGCGGGAGACGACGTGACCGACGAAGACGCGCTCGCAGCGCTCGAGCCCGGCGATGTCGGCATCAAGGTCGGTGATGCTTCGACCGTCGCGCCGTGGCGGGTGAGAAGCCCGCAGCAGCTTGTGCTCGTGCTCGCGGCGCTCGCCGATGCGCGGCAGAGCGCCTGAGTTGGGGTCGCCGCTCCTGGAGTGTGAGTGATTCCTCGATGGCGGCCACCCGCACTCGGAAACGTCACGGGTCTCGCTCAGTAAGATGAACACATCCGGCGACCACGCCGTGACGCCCTACCCCCTTGCCGACACACCGACACCGAGGGAGGACGCATGCTCGCCGTCCTGACGGTGTTCGGGCTGGCCGCCATGGCTCTGCCGTTCTTGGCGCGCGTCATGGGCACTCGGGTCTTCTGGGTCGCCGCGCTCGTCTCGCTGGGTGCCTTCGTGCACACCCTGCTGCAGGCACCCGCGGTGCTGAGCGGCGACGCGAAGCAGCTGCCGTTTGAGCAGGTCACCTACATCGCTCAGCTGCAGTTCACCCTTGACGTTCGCATGGACACCCTGTCGTGGGTGCTCGCTCTCATCATCACGGGCATCGGCAGTCTCGTGCTGTTCTACTGCGGGTCGTACTTTCGAGACGACGAGAAGGGCTTAGGGCGGTTCGCCGCCGTGCTGCTCGCGTTCGCTGGGGCGATGTACGGGCTCGTGGTCGCCGACGACGTCTACCTGCTCTTCGTCTTCTGGGAGGCCACGAGCGTCTTCTCGTACCTGCTCATCGGGCACTACACCCACCGCAAGGCGAGTCGTGGCGCGGCCCTGCAGGCTCTCATCACCACGACCCTCGGCGGCCTCGTCATGCTCGTCGGCCTCGTGCTGCTGGCCGTGCAAGCCGACTCGTCGAGTCTCTCGGTGATTCTGGCGACGACCCCGGCGACCACCCTCACGACGGTGGCCGTATATCTCGTGCTCGTCGGCGCGCTCTCGAAGTCGGCGATCGTGCCGCTGCACTTCTGGTTGCCGGGCGCCATGGCCGCACCGACTCCGGTCAGCGCTTACCTGCATGCCGCGGCGATGGTCAAAGCGGGCATCTACCTGCTCGCACGGCTCGCGCCCGCCTTCGTCGAGGTGCCGGGATGGCGCGAAGTGCTCGTCGTGCTCGGGCTCGCCACGATGCTGCTCGGTGGGTGGGTCGCGCTCAAGCAGACCGACCTCAAGCTGCTGCTCGCGTACGGCACGGTCAGTCAGTTGGGCTTTCTCACGGTCGTCGCCAGCTTCGGAACCCGTGACAGCGCTCTCGCGGCGATCGCGCTGCTACTCGGTCACGCACTCTTCAAGGCCGCCCTGTTTCTCGTCGTCGGCATCATCGACCACGAAGCAGGAACCCGCGACCTGCGCAAGCTATCGGGATTAGGGAGGCGGTCGCCCGTTCTCGCCGTTATCGCGGGGCTCGCTCTCGCCTCGATGGCGGGCGTGCCTCCGCTCTTCGGGTTCGTCGCCAAAGAAACGGTGCTGCACGCCCTGCTCGAGGCCGCTGCCGGCCGCGGCGGTGAGCAGCTCGGCGCGAACGGCCAGCTGTGGGGGACCATCGCCGTTGTCGGTGTGCTGGTCGGCTCCGTGCTCACCGTGGCATACAGCCTGAGGTTCTTCTGGGGCGCATTCGCGCGCAAACCCGACGTGGACGACGTCACAGCGCTCGCGACCGTCAGCCGACTGTTCCTCTTCGCACCTGCCGTGCTCGCGGTGACGAGCCTCGCGCTGGGCCCGCTCGCAGGCTTCGTCAACACTGGCCTGGCGGGGTACCCGGCTCTGTTCCCCTTCGTCGGCGAAGAGCCGTACGCGCTCGCGCTCTGGCACGGCTTCGCTCCGGCGCTCGGGCTCTCGGCGATCACGATCGTCGGGGGAGCCGTGCTGTTCGTGCTGCGCACTCGTGTTGCGCGCGTGCAGGCTCGACTGTCGACGGGCCTGAACGCCTCGGACGCCTATTGGGACACCATGAGTGCCGTCGACCGCTTCGCCGCCAAGGTGACGAGCCTCACGCAGCGCGGGTCGCTGTCGTTCTACCTCGGCGTCATTCTCGTGGTCTTCGTCGGAGTCATCACGGCGGGTCTCGTGACCGGCGACAGCTGGCCGACCGAGCTGCGCGCCTGGGATCAGCCCGCACAGCTCGCCATCGGGGCCGTCATGATTGGTGCGGCCATCGCCGCCACCCAGGCGCAAAAGCGGTTCGCGGCGCTCGTGATCGTCGGTGTCACGGGCTTCGGCATGTCGGCGCTCTTCGCCCTGCAGGGCGCGCCCGATCTCGCCATCACGCAGATTCTCGTCGAGATCGTGACCCTCATCGCGTTCGTGCTCGTGCTGCGGCGCCTTCCGGCCAAACTCGGCGACCGGCACGGCAGCACGCACAAAGCGCTGCGTGCCGTGATCGCCATCAGCGTCGGCGTCGTCATGGCGCTCGTCGCCCTCATCGCGGCCGGCTCGCGCATCGCCGAGCCCATCTCGCTGGCGTGGCCCGAGTTGGCCTTCGTGCAAGGGCACGGCCGCAACATCGTCAACGTCGCGCTCGTCGACCTGCGCGGGTGGGACACCCTCGGTGAGCTCGCCGTCGTCATCGCTGCTGCGACGGGAGTCGCGAGCCTGCTCTTCTTGCGCGACCGCGGCGACACCCCGACCCGCATCGGCCGCTCAGTCATCAAGAACCGCATCGCCTCGAAGCTCGAGCGGGTGCGCGAGCTGGGCGCCGAGGGCGAGCGCCGCAATGCCTGGATTCTCGCCGGGCCCACGCTCGACCCGCGCCACCGATCCATCTTGCTCGAAGTGGTCGTGCGCCTCACCTTCCACGCCATCGTCGTCTTGTCGCTCTACCTGCTGTTCGCCGGCCACAACCTGCCGGGCGGCGGGTTCGTGGGCGGCCTCGTCGCGGGCCTGGCCCTCGTCGGGCGCTATCTCGCTGGTGGACGCTACGAGCTCGGGGTCGCCTTGCCGGTCGGCGCGGGTGCCGTGCTCGGCACGGGACTCATCATCGCCGCGGGCGCCGCGCTCGTGCCCGTGTTCTTCGGGGCGCCGCCGCTCACCTCTACCTACTGGGAGGCCGACGTCTGGCTGCTGGGCGAGATCGAGTTCGTCACCTCGACCATCTTCGACATCGGCGTCTACCTCATCGTGATCGGGCTCGTGCTCGACGTGCTGCGCAGTCTCGGCGCCGAGGTCGATCGGCAGGGCGGCGATGAGCAGGCGCCGCCCGCGCTCGCCGCGCGCGCCCGCGCTCAGAGGGAGGCCACGCGATGACCGTCTCACTCGTGCTCGTCGTCGTCATGGCGGCGCTCATCGCCAGTGGCGTGTACCTGCTGCTCGAACGCAGCCTCACGCGCGTCGTGCTCGGCTTCTTGCTCATCGGCAACGGAGTCAACCTGCTGATTCTCATCATGGCGGGCCGACCGGGCATCGCCCCGATCGTCGCCGACGGCGTGGCGCCCGACGAGTACACCGACCCGCTGCCGCAGGCCCTCATCCTCACCGCGATCGTCATCACGTTCGCCGTCTCGGCCTTCTTGCTCGCCCTCATCTACCGGTCATGGCGGCTCGCGAACGCCGACGACGTCTCGGACGACGCCGACGACGTCGCCCTGCGCGAGGGCGCCTTCTCGATGCCGGTCGAAGAGCCCGCGCCCGACGACGGCGGCACCGACTTCCCCGTCGAGCCCGACGACACCGTCATCCCGACCTCGACCGCGGGGGAGGAGCAGCGATGACCGCCCTCGTGCCCCTCGTCGTGCTCGTGCCGCTGCTCGGCGCGGCGCTGACCCTCGTGCTCGGGCGTCGAGCCCGGCCGCAGCGCATCGTCGCCGCACTCTCGCTCGTCGCCGTGCTCGCAATCGGTATCGCTCTGCTGATCGCCGTCGACACCGGTTCGCCGATCGTGGTCGAGGCCGGCAACTGGCAGGCGCCGTTCGGCATCGTGCTCATCGTCGACCGGCTCTCGGCGCTCATGATCGTGGTCTCGGCCGTCGTGCTGCTCGCCGTGCTGATCTTCTCGATCGGGCAGGGTCTCGCCGACGGTGACGACGAGACGCCCGTGTCGATCTACTACCCGACCTACCTGATTCTCACCACGGGCGTCATGGTGGCGTTCATCGCCGGCGACCTCTTCAACCTCTACGTGGGCTTCGAGATCTTGCTCGTGGCGAGCTACGTGCTCATCACGCTCGGGGGCACCGAGTCGCGCATTCGCGCCGGTGTCACCTATGTCATCGTCAGCCTGCTGTCGTCCATCTTGTTCCTCGCTGCGATCGGCATGGTCTACGGAGCGCTCGGCACCGTCAACCTGGCTCAGGTCGCGCAGCGCGTGCAAGAGCTGCCGATCGACGTGCAGATCTTGCTGCACGTCATGCTGCTCGTCGCCTTCGGCATCAAGGCCGCCGTGTTCCCGCTCTCGTTCTGGCTGCCCGACAGCTATCCGAGCGCGCCCGCACCCGTCACGGCGGCCTTCGCGGGCCTGCTCACCAAGATCGGCGTCTACGCGATCATCCGGGTCGAGACGGTCATCTTCCCGAGCCCCGAGCTCAACCCGGCTCTCATGGTGCTCGCCCTGCTGACCCTGGTGGTGGGCGCACTCGGCGCCGTCGCCCAGGCCGATATCAAGCGCATCCTGTCGTTTACGCTCGTGAGCCACATCGGCTACATGATTCTCGGCGTCGCGCTCGGCACGGTCGCGGGCACCGCGGCGGCGATCTTCTACATCGTGCATCACATCGTCGTGCAGACCACGCTCTTCCTCGCAGCGGGGCTCGTCGAGCGCGAGGCCGGCAGCACCTCCATCACGAAGATCGGCGGGCTCTTGGCGAGTGCTCCGATCGTCGCCGTGCTGTTCTTCATCCCTGCCCTCAACCTCGGTGGCATTCCGCCGTTCTCAGGCTTCATCGGCAAGCTCGGCCTCTTCCAGGCCGCGGCCGAGCAGGGCGATGCGCTCGCTTACATCCTCATCGGCGCGGGAGCACTCGTCTCGCTGCTCACCCTCTACGCGCTCGTGCGCGTCTGGAACCTCGCCTTCTGGCGGCCCGCGGGCGATGTGGAAGGCGACGAGACGCGACTGCTGCGCACCGTCGAAGAGGCGCCCCTGACGACCGGCTCGATCGCGGTCACCAGGGCGACGCCCCGACTCATGACTCTCAGCACGGGCGCCATGGTCGCGGTGGGCGTCGCCCTCACGATCTTCGCGGGGCCGCTCTACGCGATCTCCGACCGTGCCGCGCAGAACCTCGATGGCCCCGAGCCCTACATTCAGCTGCTGTTCCCCGAATTCGAAGAGGGGGTCGCCGAATGACCGACAACTCTGTCGCCGTCGTCAGCGAGCCCTCGCGTCGCGCGTCGTTCGTCGAGCAGCTGCCTCTGCTCGTCGCGCTCGTACTGCTGTGGATGCTGCTGTGGGGCTCGCTGACCCCCCTCACGATCGTGACGGGCATCATGGTCGCGATCGCCGTCACCCGCGCGTTCTACCTGCCGCCGGTCGAACTCTCCGGACGGTTCAACCCGTTCTGGTTCGCCGTCTTCCTGGGCCGGTTCTTGGGCGAACTCGCGATCGCCTCGTTTCAGGTGGCCCTGCAGGCCTTCGCCGCTACTCCGGTGCCGCGCAGCGCGATTCTGCGCATCGATCTGCGCACCCGATCCGACTTCATCATGACCGGGGTCTCGCTCGCCGTCTCGCTCGTTCCGGGTTCGCTCGTCATCGAGGTCGACCGCACAAATGCGCGGCTCTATGTGCACCAGCTCAACGCGCGCACTCCCGACGAGCTCGAGAAGGCGCGCGCGCACGTGCTGAGCCTCGAGCACGACCTGCTGCGGGCGTGGGGCTCGCGCGACGAGTGGCAGGCGGCGCGCTCATGATCGACATCGTGCTCTACGTCGCCGGCGGCATGCTCGCCATCGCCGGGCTGCTGCTGCTCTATCGCGTCGTCGTCGGGCCGTCGCTCGTCGACCGCGTCATCGCCTCTGACGTGCTGCTGACGACGCTCATCATCGTCGTGGGCGCCGAGATGGCCATCAATGGCCACACGCGCACGATTCCGCTCATGGTCGTGCTCGCCGTGATCGGCATTCTCGGCAGCGTCTCGGTCGCCCGGTTCGTGCAGCGCGCGCCGTCGACCTCAGCCTCGGGCGGAGAGGGAGAGCTGTGATCGCCGACCTGATGCGAACATCCACGACCTTCGTCGACAGCGAGCCCGTCGCGACGATTCTCGATGCCGTCGCTGCCGTCTTCATTCTTCTCGCCGCGTTCCTGACTCTCGCCGCGGCCATTGGGCTCATCAGGTTTCCGGATGCTCTCGCGCGCCTGCACGCGGCCACCAAGCCGCAGATTCTCGGCGTCATTCTCGTCGTCGTGGCGATCGCGCTCAGCGTGCGAAGTTGGGTTGTTCTGCTGCTGCTGATTCCCGTCATCGTGTTCCAGCTGCTCACGGCGCCGATCTCGGCCCACATGGTGGGTCGCGCGGGGTACCGAGCGGGCGACTACGACCCCGACACCCTCGCGGTCGACGAGCTCGCCCCGGATGTCGCGGCCGCAGGCAAGTCAGACCTGCCGGGCGGAGGCTTCGACGACGAGTCGGGCACGGCGCAGCGTCAGCAGGGCGGGCCGTAGACTCGAGCCATGTCGAAGGCCGACCACAAGCCCCGTTCCCGCGTCGTCACTGACGGAATCGAAGCCACCACCTCGCGCGGCATGCTGCGCGCTGTGGGCATGGGCGATGACGACTGGGGCAAGGCCCAGATCGGCATCGCGAGTTCGTGGAACGAGATCACCCCCTGCAACCTCTCGCTCGGCCGCCTCGCGCAGGCCGCGAAAGAGGGCGTGCACGCCGGCGGCGGCTACCCGCTGCAGTTCGGCACCGTGAGCGTGAGCGACGGCATCTCGATGGGTCACGAGGGCATGCACTTCTCGCTCGTGAGCCGCGAAGTCATCGCCGACTCGGTCGAGACCGTCATGCAGGCCGAACGGCTCGACGGCTCGGTGCTGCTCGCCGGTTGCGACAAGTCGATTCCCGGCATGCTCATGGCCGCCGTGCGCCTCGACCTCGCGAGCGTCTTCCTCTATGCGGGCTCCATCGCTCCGGGCTGGGTCAAGCTCAGCGACGGCACCGAGAAAGAGATCACGATCATCGACAGCTTCGAGGCTGTCGGCGCCGTCAAAGCGGGCAAGATGTCGGCCGAAGACGCCCACCGCATCGAGTGCGCCTTCGCTCCGGGCGAAGGTGCCTGCGGCGGCATGTACACCGCGAACACGATGGCGAGCGTGGCCGAGGCGCTCGGGTTGAGCCTTCCGGGTTCGGCGAGCCCCGCGTCGTACGATCGCCGCCGCGACATGTACGCTCACCGCAGTGGCGAGGCCGTCGTCAACCTGCTGAATAAGGGCATCACGGCGCGCCAGATCGTCACGCGCGAGGCGCTCGAGAACGCCGTCACGGTCGCGATGGCGCTCGGCGGCTCGACCAACGTCGTGCTGCACCTGCTGGCGATCGCGAACGAGGCCGAGGTGCCGTTCACGCTCGATGACTTCAACCGCATCGGCAGCAAGGTTCCGCACATCGGCGACCTCAAGCCGTTCGGTCGGTACGTCATGAACGACGTCGACCGGCAGGGCGGCCTGCCCGTGCTGCTCAAGGCGCTTCTCGATGCCGGGCTGCTGCACGGCGATGTCATGACCGTCACGGGCAAGACGATGGCCGAGAACCTGGCCGAGCTGAACCCCGACCCGCTCGACGGCGACGTGCTGCGCTCGCTCGACAACCCGATTCATGCCACGGGCGGCATCACCATCTTGCACGGCTCGTTCGCCCCCGAGGGTGCGGTCGTCAAGACGGCCGGCTTCGATGCGGCCGTCTTTGAGGGCCCGGCCCGCGTCTTCGAGCGCGAGCGCGCGGCGATGGATGCCCTGACCAACGGTGAGATCTCGGCGGGCGATGTCGTCGTCATCCGTTACGAGGGGCCCAAGGGCGGCCCCGGCATGCGCGAGATGCTCGCGATCACGGCCGCCATCAAGGGCGCTGGGCTCGGCAAAGATGTATTACTCTTGACCGACGGTCGATTCTCAGGCGGCACAACCGGACTGTGCATCGGCCATATAGCTCCCGAAGCGGTAGACGCTGGTCCTATCGCCTTCGTGCGCGATGGTGATCTGATCCGGGTTGATATCGCTGCTCGCTCCCTCGACCTACTGGTCGACGCAGACGAGCTTGAGGCGCGCCGCACCGACTGGGCGCCCCTGCCCCCGCGCTATACCCGTGGCGTTCTCGCCAAGTACTCGAAGCTCGTGCGCTCTGCCGCGCAAGGAGCCGTCACCGGGTAGACAGCTGCGGGCTTTCCGCTTTCGATCACCGACCTCTCGCTAGGACACTCATCTCATGACCACGGAATCGACCCCCGTGACCACACCGTCGGCCCCTGCGCCGAAGGCCTCCGCTCGCGCGGCGAAGAGCGCCGCCGAGCCGCCGATGCTGACGGGCTCGGGCGCCATTCTGGCCTCGCTCGAGAAGCTCGGCGTCACCGACGTCTTCGGCCTGCCCGGCGGCGCGATCATGCCTTTTTACGACGAGCTCATGGCCTCGACGGCGATCCGCCACATCCTCGTGCGCCACGAGCAGGGTGCGGGCCACGCGGCTGAGGGCTACGCTGCCGCGAGCGGCCGCCTTGGCGTGTGCATTGCGACGTCGGGCCCCGGCGCGACGAACCTCGTCACGGCGATCGCGGATGCTCACATGGACTCCGTGCCCCTGCTCGCGATCACCGGCCAGGTGTTCTCGAGCTCGATGGGCACCGACGCCTTCCAAGAGGTCGACATCACCGGCATCACGATGCCCATCACGAAGCACTCGTTCCTCGTGACCGACCCGGCCGACGTGCCGGGAGTCATCGCTGCCGCTGTGCACATCGCCACGACCGGCCGCCCTGGCCCGGTGCTCGTCGACGTCACGAAAGACGCGCAGCAGAAGTCGGCGCCATTCATCTGGCCGCCGAAGGTCGACCTGCCCGGGTACCGCCCCGTGACCAAGGCGCACGGCAAGCAGATTCAGGCCGCGGCCCAGATGATCGTCGAGGCGCGCAAGCCCGTGCTGTACGTCGGAGGCGGCGTCGTGCGTTCGGGTGCGAGCCGAGAGCTGCTGGCTTTCGCCGAAAAGACCGGCGCGCCCGTTGTGACGACGCTCATGGCCCGCGGGGCCTTCCCCGACTCGCACCGCCAGAACCTGGGCATGCCGGGCATGCACGGCACGGTTCCGGCTGTTCTCGCCCTGCAAGAGAGCGACCTGCTCATCGCGCTCGGCTCGCGCTTCGATGACCGCGTGACGGGCAAGGTGAGCGAGTTCGCTCCCGGTGCGAAGGTCATCCACATCGACATCGACCCCGCCGAGATCGGCAAGATCCGGCACGCCGACGTGCCGATCGTGGGGGATGCCCGCGAGGTGCTGCTCGATCTGCTGCCCGCCTTCGAGGCGGCGGCAGCGCAGCAGAAGCCCGACACGACCGACTGGTGGAAGCGCCTCGAGACGCTGCGCGCGCAGTACCCGCTCGGTTATGTCGATGACCCCGACGACGGTCTGCTCGCGCCGCAGGCGGTCATCGAGGCGATCGGTAAGCTCTCTGGCCCCGAGGCGGTCTACGCCGCCGGCGTGGGTCAGCACCAGATGTGGGCGGCGCAGTTCATCGAGTACGAGCGCCCCGGTGCGTGGCTCAACTCGGGCGGCGCCGGCACGATGGGCTACGCCGTTCCGGCGGCAATGGGTGCCAAGGTCGCCCAGCCCGACCGGCTGGTGTGGGCGATCGACGGCGACGGCTGCTTCCAGATGACGAACCAAGAGCTCGCGACCTGCACGATCAACAGCATTCCGATCAAGGTGGCGATCATCAACAACTCGTCGCTCGGCATGGTGCGGCAGTGGCAGACGCTGTTCTACGACGGCCGCCACTCGTTCACCGACCTCGAGACGGGGTCGACCCGCGCGGGTGAAGAGACCCGCATGGTGCCCGACTTCGTCAAGCTCGCCGAGGCCTACGGCGCTCTCGGAATCCGCGTGACGCAGCCCGACGAGGTGGAGCCCGCGATCAGGCTCGCGATGGAGACGAACGACCGCCCGGTCGTCATCGACTTCATCGTCAGCCGTGACGCGATGGTGTGGCCCATGGTGCCCCAGGGCGTCGGCAACTCGTCGGTGCAGTACGCGCGCGACCACGCGCCCGAGTGGGACGAGGAGTAACCGCCATGACGTATCACGTGCTCTCTCTGCTCGTCGAAGACAAGCCCGGCCTGCTCACGCGCGTCGCCGGCCTCTTCGCGCGGCGCGGCTTCAACATCCGTTCGCTCGCCGTCGGCACGACCGAGATCGAAGGTCTCTCGCGCATCACGGTCGTCGTCGAGGTCGAAGGTCTGCCCCTCGAGCAGATCACCAAGCAGCTCAACAAGCTCATCAACGTGCTCAAGATCGTCGAGCTTGACTCGGCGAGTTCGGTGCAGCGTGAGCACCTGCTTGTCAAGGTGCGCGTCGACAACACGACGCGGTCGCAGATTCTCGAGGCCGCGAACCTGTTCCGGGCCCGCGTCGTCGACGTCGCCACCGACTCGCTCGTCATCGAGGTGACGGGCGACACCGCTAAGGTCGAGGCCCTGCTCAGGGTGCTCGAGCCCTACGGTGTCAAAGAGATCGCGCAGTCGGGCCTCGTGGCCATCGGCCGCGGGTCGAAGAGCATCAGCGAGCGCGTGCTCAAGAGCTGAACGCGCACCCCAGACCTGGCATCAGCCACCCACCCCACCATCAAGGAGAACACCTCGTGACCGAGATCTACTACGACAACGACGCCGACCTCGCGCTCATCCAGGGCAAGAAGGTCGCGATCGTCGGCTACGGCTCGCAGGGCCACGCCCACGCCCAGAACCTGCGCGACAGCGGCGTCTCGGTGTCGATCGCCCTCAAGGCGGGCTCGAAGTCGATTCAGAAGGCCACCGATGACGGCTTCAGCGTCATGACGGTCGCCGACGCGGCCGAGTGGGCCGACGTCATCATGATCCTCGCGCCCGATCAGCACCAGCGCTCGATCTACAGCGAGAGCATCAAAGACAAGCTCGTGGCCGGCAAGACCCTCGCCTTCGCGCACGGCTTCAACATCCGCTTCGGCTACATCGACGCACCCGAGGGCGTCGACGTGATCCTTGTCGCCCCGAAGGCGCCTGGCCACACCGTGCGGCGCGAGTTCGTCGCGGGTCGCGGTATTCCCGACATCATCGCCGTCGAGCGCGACGCGACCGGCCACGCCTGGGATCTCGCGCTGTCGTACGCCAAGGCCATCGGCGGCACGCGGGCGGGCGTCATCAAGACCACGTTCACCGAAGAGACCGAGACCGACCTGTTCGGCGAGCAGGCCGTGCTCTGCGGCGGTACCTCGCAGCTCGTGCAGTACGGCTTCGAGGTGCTGACCGAAGCCGGCTACCAGCCCGAGATCGCCTACTTCGAGGTGCTGCACGAGCTCAAGCTCATCGTCGACCTCATGTGGGAGGGCGGCATCGCGAAACAGCGCTGGAGCGTCAGCGACACGGCCGAGTACGGCGACTACGTCTCGGGCCCGCGCGTGCTCGACGCGAGCGTGAAAGAGAACATGAAGGGCGTGCTCGCCGACATTCAGTCGGGTGCCTTCGCAAAGCGCTTCATCGACGACCAGGATGCTGGGGCCGTCGAGTTCATGGAGCTGCGTCGCAAGGGCGAGCAGCACCCCATCGAAGAGACCGGTCGCAAGCTGCGGGCGCTCTTCGCCTGGAAGCAGACCGACACCGACTACGTGGATGGCAGCGCTGCGCGCTGACATCCACGCGAACGCCGTGCTTGCTGGTGCTGATGCGCGAGCGCATCAGCACGTCGGCAGCGCTGGGCGCTGAGGTTCAGCGGGGCCCCGGAGCAGCACGCTCCGGGGCGTACTCCTCTTTCCACGCGACCGTCGGTTCAGCGCGCGGCCGGGGGCCCTTGCACCCGGTGGCGAGCCAGACGACCATCGCGATGGCGTTCTCGACGTGCGAGGCCAGAAACGCTCCGAGAATGAGCGGTGCGTAGAGCGCTGCCAGGTACGTGGCAGCACTGACCAGCCCTGCGGTGCGGCCCCAGAGCACCGCGAGAGCCACCGGGGCGAGCGCGAGAGCGAACCACCAGGGCGAGAGGGCGACACCGAGCGCCACGGAGGCGACCACGGCGAGGGTGCCGCCCGCGACCTGGGCGATCAATACCCGCCCCAAGCCGCGGCCGTGCCGCCACCAGCTCTCGAGCCCGACGGCGGCCCACATGACGCGAGCGCGCAGCCGGTGCACCCCGTTGTCGATGAGCGCGACGCGGAAGAGTTCATCGGCGTCGCGCCGCAGAGCGAGCCGCTGCTCTTCAGGCTCACGCAGCAGCTGCCCCACGAGCGAGTCGTGCATGATCGCGGGCAGCGTCTGGGTGCCGTAATTGGCGATGAGCCCCCACAAGAACGGCGGCACCGAGGCGAAGTCGGTGCTGTTGCCGCTGTGCGGCGGCAGGTCGAGCTGGTGCGCGGGCACACGCGTAGTGGTGCCGTCGCGCGGGTTGAGGTAGACGAAGTCGGCGGCGACCTGAAAGTCTCGCCCTCGACGGTAGACGAGCGGCAGAGCGCTCAACGGATCGCCCGCGGTCGTGAGAAATGGCACGTGATCACCCCTCAGCGATCGTACGACGGCGCTTGTAGAGTGAGCGCATGTCAGAGTCCCCTTCGTCGTCACCGTCATCCGCGATGCCGGTGACGCCACCGAGTGGCACCACCGCCACGGAGCCGGCGCCTGCCGCTCGACCGCATCGCGCAGGAGCGATCGTGCTCGTCGCGGGAGTCGTGCTCGCCGTCGTCTCTCTGACGATGTCGGTCGTGTTCGGCCTTCTGGGCGCACCCTATGTCGATCGCAGCGGTGGAGGTTTTCAGTTCAACTTCCAGTTCGGCGACCCCCGACCCGCGGTCTCGTTCCTCGGAATCGCGAGCCCCCTGCACGTCGTCGTCGGCGGCCTCGTCGGCATCTGGATCATCGTGCAGTCGATCGTGGCGATCGCCGCTGACTGGGGGAGGGCCGCCGGCATCGCGGCACTCATTATCGCCGTGGTCACACCGATCGTGTCGTTCGCTCTGTTCATGGCGATCCTTCTCACCGCAGGGTGAGTCGCGCTGGGTAGGCTCTGAGCATGGCCCGCCCCTCTGCGTCTGACGACGACGCCGCACTGCGGTGGGATGACCTCGACGACCCGAGCTACTCTGATCCGTCGCTCGCGGCCCTCGCGCCCGAGCCGGCAGACGACGACGCGGCAGGCGCGGGCAGCGCCACAGCCGACGGCGCCGCCGCGGGGGTGGGTGCCGCGCCCGGCCTCGAGCGAGCATCCGACGCCCGCTCTCCGCTAGCGACGCTGCTCACGGCTCTCGCCGCCGTCGTCTACCTGGCTTACACCGTGGGCTGGATCATCGGGATCGGCCTCGTGCCCCTCAGCGGCCCGACCCTCGTGATCGAGATCATGTACCAGTTCAGCGAGTTTCTCGCGATCATCGCTGCTCCGCTGTGGTTCGCCGCCGTCGTGTCGCTCACGCGAGAGGGTCGTGCCGCGCATCGGTTCGGCTGGCTCGCGCTCGGCGCGCTCGTGCTGGTGCCGTGGCCCTTCGTGCTCGGACTGCTGCGATGACGCGGCAGGCAATAGACGCCCCTGCTCGCATGTCGCGCGCGCACTGGGGTGTCACGGCGCTGCTCTCGGCGATCGTCGGCTGGTTCGTCTTCGACGGCGTGAGCTCGCTCGTCGGTCTGCCCGCGCTCTACGAGCAGCTGTCGAGCCAGCTCGGCCTCGAGGCGGCGCCTGTACCCTGGATTGCCCTGTGGGCAGGGGTCGTGCTTCCCGTGGTGCTCTTCGTGGCGGCCGTCGTCATCGCGCGCCGTGAGTCGATCACTCGATTCACGCTCGTCCTCATCGTGGCCCTCGCCGCGACCGCCGCGGTGCGGCTCTCGCTCATCGCAGCGGCGACAGGGTCGATCATCTTCGTGAACTGAGGGGGCGCTAGGCGAGCCCCACCCAGAGCACGAGGACGATGAGGGCGACCTGCATCGCGAGCCTCGGCCAGAACGGCACGGCGACAGGGCCGAACCGGTCGCGGTGCTGCGCGGCATAGGCGTTGGCCGGAAAAACGCACACCAAGAACACGGCGAGCGCGATGCCCGCCGCGGCGCGGGTCGGCTCGAGCACGAGGCCGAGCCCGCCGGCGATCTCGGCAACGCCCGTCACCCAGACCCAGCCCACGGGCGAGAACGGCCGGCCGTGAAAGGCGCGAGGCACCATCGCCGCCATGGTGCGTACGACGGTCGGCACGAAGTGGGTGATGCCGATAGCGACAAAGACGACGGCGGTGATGACGCGCGCCAGGTCGACAGGTGACCCTGCGAAGGGCACGAGCAGAGCATCCAGGGGCATGCCCGCCATTCTGCCCGTGCGGCCTGCGATACCCTGTGTGCACGGTCGCCCCCACCGCCGCAGGCCACCGTCTACCACCGCGTCTCCTGCTGGTACCTCTCTGCGTTAGGACTCCTCACCGTGCCCAAGCCGGTTGTGCTCATTGCCGAAGAACTGTCTCCCGCCACCGTCGACGCCCTCGGGCCCGACTTCGACATCAGGCAGGTCGACGGCACCGACCGGCCGACTCTGCTCGCCGCGCTGGCCGACGCCCACGCGGTGCTCATCAGGTCGGCGACGCAGATGGATGCTGAGGCCATCGCCGCCGGAAAGACCCTCAAGGTCATCGCGCGCGCCGGCGTGGGCCTCGACAACGTCGACGTGCCGGCCGCCACGAGTGCTGGTGTGATGGTCGTCAACGCGCCGACGAGCAACGTGATCAGTGCCGCCGAGCTCGCCATTGCGCACCTGCTTTCGCTGGCCCGCTACGTGCCCGACGCCAACGCCTCGATGAAGGCGGGGGAGTGGAAGCGCTCGAAGTACACGGGCGTCGAGCTCTACGAGAAGACCGTGGGCGTGGTCGGCCTGGGTCGCATCGGAGTGCTCGTCGCTCAGCGGCTCGCGGCCTTCGGCGTCGAGCTCATCGCCTACGACCCCTACGTGCCGCCGGCGCGTGCGCAGCAGCTCGGTGTGACGCTCGTGACGCTCGACGAGCTCATGCAGCGCAGCGACTTCATCACCATCCACATTCCGAAGACGCCCGAGACGACGAACCTCATCAGCACGGCCCAGTTCGCACTCGCGAAGCCGACCCTGCGCATCGTCAACGCCAGCCGAGGCGGCATCATCGACGAGGATGCCCTCCGCGAGGCACTCGCCACTGGCCGCATCGCCGGCGCCGGTCTCGACGTCTTCGTCAACGAGCCGCCCGTCGGCTCGCCGCTGCTCGACCTGCCCACCATCCAGCTCACGCCGCACCTCGGCGCCTCGACCGATGAGGCTCAAGAGAAGGCGGGTGTGTCGGTGGCGAAGTCGGTGCGCCTCGCGCTCGATGGCGAGCTCGTGCCCGACGCCGTGAACGTGGCGGGCGGTGTGATCGACCCGACCGTGCGCCCCGGCATTCCGCTCATGGAGAAGCTCGGCCAGGTCTTCGCGGCGCTCGCCGATGCCTCGTTCGCGAGCATCGATGTCGAGGTGCGCGGCGAAATCGTCGAGCACGACGTCAACGTGCTCAAGCTCGCGGCGCTCAAGGGCATCTTTAGCGCGATCTCAAGCGAGCAGGTCAGCTACGTCAACGCGCCTCTGCTGGCCGAGCAGCGCGGAGTCGCCGTTCGGCTGCTGACCGAGGCCGACAGCCCCGAGTACCGCAATCTGCTGACGATTCGGGGCGCGTTGAGCGACGGAACGCAGCTGTCGGTCAGCGGCACCCTGGTCGGCGCCAAGCAGGTGCAGAAGATCGTCGAGATCAACGGGTACGACGTCGAGGTGCCGATGGCCGAGCACTTCATCGTCATGCTCTACACCGACCGGCCCGGCATCGTGGCGATCTACGGCAAAGAGTTCGGTGAGGCGAGCATCAACATCGCGGGCATGCAGATCGCGCGGCACACGGCCGGCGGCCAGGCGCTGAGCGTGCTGACGGTCGACTCGCGCGTGCCCGAAGAACTGCTTGAGCGGCTGCGCACAGCGATCGATGCGAGCGTCATGCGCGAGATCACCATCGTCGAGCAGTAGACAGCCCCGCACTTCGCGCACCCGTGAGCCAGCGTTCGGCAGCGCGTCGACAGGCCATCGCACGCGGAAGAGCCCCGTCCGAAGACGGGGCTCTTCCCGAAGCTGGGTGACCTTGTCTACTCGACCGGGTCGCTCGCGATCGACTCGCGGCGCGTGACTTGCTCGCCGTTGTTCGGGTCGACCTGCGTGCGCTGCGTCGTGACCGACGAGCGCTTGCGTGCCATGAGCACTCCGCCGATGACGACCATGACGACTCCGGCAACCATGAGGATGTATCCCACGGTCGTCAGGGCGATCCATTCGACGCTGACCTGCACGGCGAAGGCGAGGATGGCCCCGACCGCGACGAGGAATATTCCGAATCCAATGCTCATTGTGAGAGCTCCTTTCGATCCGGGAGGTGACTCTATGGTCTGCGAGCAGTGAGCCGCACCCCCTTGACAAACGCCCCTCGTGCACCCGGCTACGCTGGAACGGTCGGGCATCCGCGAGTTCTCGGGCCTGACGTCGTCTATCTGGGAGGTTGCTGTGAGCCGCACGCTCGATCTGGCCGTCATCGGCGGCGATGGCATCGGCCCGGAGGTCACAGCAGAAGCCCTCAAGGTGCTGCACGCAGCCCTCGGCGACGACGCGGTCGTGCGCGAGACCGCCTATGACCTCGGTGCCGAGCACTACCTGAAGACCGGCGAGATTCTCTCTGACGAGACCCTCGAGGCCCTGTCGCAGCACGACGCGATCGTTTTCGGTGCCGTCGGCGGAGACCCGCGCGACCCGCGCCTTGCCGGAGGCATCATCGAGCGCGGGCTGCTGCTCAAGCTGCGCTTCGCCTTCGACCACTACGTCAATCTGCGCCCGACCTTGCTCGCGCCGGGCATCGCGTCGCCGCTCGCCCATCCGGGCGCGGTCGACTTCGTGGTCGTGCGCGAGGGCACCGAGGGGCCCTACGTCGGCAACGGCGGTCGATTCCGGCAGGGCACCCCGCACGAGGTCGCCACCGAGGTCTCGCTCAACACGGCCTTCGGCGTCGAGCGGGTGGTGCGGTTCGCGTTCGCGCAAGCCGCCGTGCGCCGTCAGAAACTCACGCTCGTGCACAAGACCAACGTGCTCGTGCACGCAGGATCGTTGTGGCAGAGCACCGTCGACCGCATCGCGCCCGAGTTCGCATCCGTCACCGTCGATTACCTGCACGTCGATGCCGCCACGATCTTCCTGGTCACAGACCCTGCCCGCTTCGACGTCATCGTCACCGACAACCTGTTCGGCGACATTCTCACCGACCTCGCCGCGGCGATCGGCGGCGGCATCGGCCTTGCGGCGTCGGGCAACCTGAACCCCGACGGAGCCTTCCCGAGCATGGTCGAGCCCGTGCACGGCTCTGCCCCCGACATCGCGGGGCAGCAGAAGGCTGACCCGACGGCAGCGATCTTGTCGATCGCCATTCTGCTCGAGCAGCAGGCGCTGACGGATGCCGCAGCGCGCGTGCGCGCCGCGGTGCTCGCCGACCTCGCTGACCGCCCGAGCTCGGCGCGCTCGACCTCTGAGGTCGGAGACGCCATCGTCGCTCGCTTGCGCTAGATCGCAGGGGGCGATCGGCCGACCGTGCAGACCCAGTGCGCCAAGCAACCACGATTGGCCTGAGCGCCCTCACCAGCGCGCAGAGTACGCTGAACCCACGTTCTCCCGGCGCCAGCGTGCTGCCGACGACCCTGCGAGGATCCACGATGACGAACCTGCTTCCGATGGCCACGCGCGACCTGACCTGGTCCGTGACGATGAACGACGCTGCGCGGTCAGCGGACGAGCGCGAGGCCGTTCTCGCCGACCCGGGCTTCGGCAAGCACTTCACCGACCACATGGTCGACATCTGCTGGAGCGAGAAGGGGGGCTGGCACCGCCCGCGCGTGCAGCCTTACGGTCCGATCGCCCTCGACCCTGCCGCTGCCGTGCTGCACTACGGGCAAGAGATCTTCGAGGGGCTCAAGGCTTACCGTCACGCTGATGGTTCGATCTGGTCGTTCCGCCCCGACGCTAATGCTCGCCGCCTGCAGCGCTCGGCCCGGCGGCTCGCGCTGCCCGAACTGCCCGAACAGTACTTCATCGAGTCGTTGAAGCAGCTCATCGCCGTCGACGGAGACTGGGTGCCGAGCGCTCCCGAGACGAGCCTGTACCTGCGGCCGTTCATGTTCGCGAAAGAGGCGTTTCTCGGTGTGCGCCCCGCGCACAAGGTGGCCTACTACGTCATCGCCTCGCCCGCGGGCGCCTACTTCCACGGCGGAGTCACGCCCGTGTCGATCTGGCTCTCGACCGACTACGCCCGCGCGGGCAAGGGTGGAACGGGCGCCGCGAAGACCGGAGGAAACTACGCCTCGTCGCTTATCGCGCAGGCCGAGGCGGCCGAGCACGGGTGCGCCCAGGTGCTCTTCCTCGACGCCGTCGAAGGTCGCTACCTCGAAGAGCTCGGCGGCATGAACGTCGTGCTGGTCTACAAAGACGGCACGCTCGTCACGCCGCTCAGCGACTCGATTCTCGAGGGCATCACGCGCGACTCGATTCTGCAGCTCGCCGAAGACCGCGGTCACACGGTCGAGCGTCGCCGCGTGAGCATCGACGAGTGGCGCGAGGGCGTCGAGTCGGGTGAGATCGTCGAGGCCTTTGCCTGCGGCACCGCTGCTGTCGTGACCCCGATCGCGATGCTCAAGGCCAAAGATTTCGAGATCGGCAGCGCCGACGCCCCCGCGGGCGAGTTGACGATGTCGTTGCGTGCCGAGCTCACCGACATTCAGTACGGGCGTCGCGCCGACCCGCACGGCTGGATGCTGCGGCTGGATGCCTGAGCCCGATTTCGCCCGCATGCCGTTGCCCTGGCGGGCGGGCGTGGTTGCGCTGTGCGTCGGCGGAGGGGCCGTGCTCGGTCTCGTGGGCACCTTCGCCCACCAGTCGCTGCCGCCGGTGGGCGTCGGCATCGCCCTCGTGACCGTTGGCCTCTACATCGTCGGGCTGCGGGCATGGGGCGGTGTGCGCACGCCGGCCGCCGCGGGTTCGATCGGGGTCGCCGCCATTGTCGGGCCGCTCGCCTCCGCGGGCGGCAGCACCGTACTCGTCCCCGCCAATACGGCGGGCTACGTGTGGCTCGCCGGGGTGACGGCCATCGTCTTCTTCGCGCTCGCCTGGCCGCACATCCAGCAGGCTCCCCGGCGCCAGACGGATACGATGGAGCAGTACCCCGACGTCGACTCGCCCGCCGACTCGACGTCTCGCTGAGCAGTGAGGTAGAACCGCCGCCGTGACCTACGTGATCGCCCTTCCGTGCGTTGACCTCAAAGACCGCGCCTGCATCGACGAATGCCCCGTCGACTGCATCTACGAGGGCGACCGCATGCTCTACATCCACCCCGACGAGTGCGTCGACTGCGGTGCCTGCGAGCCGGTGTGCCCCGTCGAGGCGATCTTCTACGAAGACGATCTGCCCGACAAGTGGTCTGACTACTACACCGCCAACGTCGAGTTCTTCAGCGAGATCGGGTCGCCCGGTGGGGCGGCCAAGATCGGCGTGATCCCCGGAGACCACCCCGTCGTCGCCGCGGTGCCGCCGCAGGCATGAGTCTCGCGCTCCCAGACTTTCCCTGGGATTCGCTCGCACCCTTCGCGGCGACAGCCCGCGAGCACGCCGACGGCATCGTCGACCTCTCGGTGGGCTCGCCCGTCGACCCGACCCCGGCGCTCGTGCGCGACGCACTCGTGGCCGCGACCGACGCGCACGCCTACCCGACCACGTCAGGCACTCTCGCCCTCCGCGAGGCGATCGTCGACTGGTACGCCCGCCGGCGAGGCGTGACGGCGTTGTCGACGGATGCTGTGCTCCCGACTATCGGCAGCAAAGAGCTCGTCGCCCTCCTGCCCCTGCTGCTCGGCCTCGGCCCTGGCGACACGGTGGTCTACCCGCGCACGGCCTACCCGACCTACGCCGTAGGTGCCGCGATCGCTCGCACGACCGGCGTCGCGGCGGATGACCCCCAGGCCTGGCCCGCATCCACTCGACTCGTGTGGCTCAACAGCCCGGGCAACCCGACGGGGGCTGTGCTCGGCGTCGACGCGTTGCGCGCCGCGGTCGCCCGGGCCCGCGAGCTCAGAGCCGTGATCGTCAACGACGAGTGTTACGCCGAACTGGGCTGGCAGCCCGAGCGGTGGGCGGGCGACGCGACCGAGAGCGGCGCCGACTTCGGTGACGCCGAGCGCGTCCCGAGCATCCTCGACCCCCGTGTCATCGGCGGCGACGCGACCGGCGTGCTCAGCGTCTACTCGCTCAGCAAGCAATCGAACCTCGCCGGCTATCGCGCCGCGTTCGTCGCGGGCGACGAGGCTCTCGTGCGGCGCGTGCTCGAGGTGCGCAAGCACGCGGGGCTGATTCCGCCGGCGCCCGTGCAGGCCGCCATGATCGCGGCCCTCGGTGACGAGCAGCACGTCGCCGAGCAGCGCGAGCGCTACCGTGCGCGACGCGAGGTGCTGGCCGCGGCACTGACGAGCGCGGGCTTCCGCATCGACCACTCCGAGGCCGGGCTGTACCTGTGGGCGACGCGCCACGAGCCCGCACTGGCTACGATCGCGGCCCTCGCCGACGTCGGCGTTCTCGCTGCGCCCGGCACGTTCTACGAGGGCGACGGCTCGCAACACGTGCGACTGGCGCTCACGGCGACCGACGAGCGCATCGCGGCGGCTGCGCGACGCTTGGAGAACCTCTCTAAGTCGTGAGCCCCGCTCTTGGCGGGGTCGGCACTGGTGCGGCTTTCCCCATAGGCTGTACTCGGGTCACTCCCGAGCCGCCACCACCTTAGGCCCGCTACGGGACCCCGCCCCCAGAACGACCATCCACGCGAGGAGGCGCAGTGAGCGACGGCGATCAGAAGGCCACTCTGCACTACCCCGGCGGCACCGCCGAATTCCCCATCTTGAGCAGTGTCGACGGCGCGTCGAGCATCGATGTCTCGACCCTCACCAAGCAGACCGGCCTGACCGCGCTCGACTACGGCTTCGTCAACACGGCCTCGACGCAGAGCGCCATCACCTATGTCGACGGCGACAACGGGCAGCTGCGCTACCGCGGCTACGCGATCGAAGACATCGCCGCGAACTCGAGTTTTCTCGAGGTCGCCTGGCTGCTCATCTACGGCGAACTGCCGACCGCTTCCGAGCTCGACGAGTTCGCGCACCGCGTCGGCCGCCACACGCTCCTGCACGAAGACCTCAAGCGCTTCTTCGACTCGCTGCCGCACCAGGCGCACCCCATGTCGGTGCTCTCCAGTGCGGTGAGTGCGCTGTCGACCTACTACGGCGACTCGCTCGACCCGCACGACCCCGAGCAAGTCGAGATCTCGACCATCCGCCTGCTGGCGAAGCTGCCCGTCATCGCGGCGTACGCGCACAAGAAGGCGATCGGTCAGGCTTTCCTCTACCCCGACAACTCGCTCGGCTTCGTCGAGAACTTCCTGCGCCTCAACTTCGGCATCATGGCCGAGCCTTACGAGGTCAACCCGGTTCTCGTGAAGGCGCTCGATCGCCTGCTGATTCTGCACGAAGACCACGAGCAGAACGCGTCGACCTCGACCGTGCGTCTCGTCGGCTCGACCGGAGCCAACCTCTTCGCCTCGATCTCTGCGGGCATCAACGCCCTCTCGGGGCCGCTGCACGGCGGTGCCAACGAGGCCGTGCTCGACATGCTGGCCCGCATCCGCGATTCGGGTGAGAGCGTCGAGCGCTACGTCGACCGCGTCAAGAACAAAGAAGACGGCATCAAGCTCATGGGCTTCGGGCACCGGGTCTACAAGAGCTACGACCCGCGCGCCAAGCTCGTGAAAGAGAGCGTGGATGCCGTGCTCGCCGACCTCGGTGTCAGCGACCCGCTGCTCAACATCGCCCGCGAGCTCGAGGCCATCGCTCTCGCCGATGACTACTTCGTCGAGCGCAAGCTCTACCCGAACGTCGACTTCTACACGGGTGTCATCTACAAGGCCATGGGCTTTCCGACGCGCATGTTCACGGTGCTGTTCGCGATCGGGCGCCTGCCGGGCTGGATCGCCCACTGGCGCGAGATGAACAACGACCCCCACACGAAGATTGGGCGCCCTCAGCAGCTCTACATGGGCTCGGCCGCGCGCGACTGGCCTCAGCGCTAGCGCCTCCCTGGCGCAACCCGGTGCCGCACTTCGGGCCTGCCGTGTCGCTTCAGCCCGGTGAGGTGCTCGACACGCCGCAGTAGCGGGCAGCTGTGCGGCGTGTCGCCTCATTCACCGGGGCGTTGCGACATTCGATACGGGATGCTCGCGCCGAGCATCCCGACCCGGCATCGCTACGCGTGCAGCGCCTGGTTGAGTTGCACGCCCGCGCCCGTGCGGGGCAGCACCTCGACGGCTCCGGTCACCGAGCTGCGGCGGAACAGCAGCCCCGGTACCCCTGACAGCTCAGCAGCCTTGACGACGCGCGGCTGCCCGTCGGCGCCGACCGTGCCGTCGAGCACGACGACCTTCTGGCCGGCGGTCACGTAGAGGCCCGCCTCGACGACCGAGTCGTCGCCGATCGAGATGCCGATGCCGCTGTTGGCGCCGAGCAGCGCACGCTCGCCGATCGCGATGCGGTGCGTGCCGCCGCCCGAGAGGGTGCCCATGATCGAGGCTCCGCCGCCGATGTCGCTGCCGTCGCCGACGACGACGCCCTGGCTGATGCGGCCTTCGACCATCGAGGCACCCAGGGTGCCGGCGTTGAAGTTGATGAAGCCCTCGTGCATGACGGTCGTGCCGGGCGAGACGTAGGCGCCCAGGCGCACGCGCGAGGCGTCGGCGATGCGCACGCGCGGCGGGGTCACGTAGTCGAGCAGGCGCGGAAACTTGTCGATGCCGAGCGCCGAGATGCCCGCCTGCTGCAGCACGGGTCGGCGCGCGTCGAAGTCGTCGGGGTGCATCGGGCCCGCCGTCGTCCACATGACGATGGGCAGGTGGCCGAAGATGCCCTCCAACGAGAGAGTGTTGGGGTGCACGAGCCGGTGGCTCAACAGGTGCAGGCGCAGGTAGGCGTCGGGGGTCGACTGCGGCGCAGCATCCAGGTCGATCGAGATGGTGCGCGCCTCGCGACGCACCCCGCGTCGGGCATCCTCGCCCTGCAGGTGCTCGATCTCAGCGGGAACGATGTAGGGGTCGCGCCCGTGCGGCAGTGTGCCGAGCTCGGGGTGTGGAAACCAGGTGTCGAGCTCTTCGCTGTCGGCGATGCGCAGGGTCACGAGTCCGTAGCCCCAGGCGTGGCGCGTGGCGCGCTCAGAGTCGGTGGCGGTGGGGGTGTCGCGGGCGGACGGGGCGGTGGGGCTCGACATGCCTCCAGGCTACCGGCGCCGCATTACCCTGGAAGCGTGACTGCCCCCGACGCTGCGACTGCGCGCGAGATGCCCGCCGAGCTGCCCCTCGACGACGGCGTCGTAGCGCTCACCGCGGCGATCGTCGATATCGCGAGCGTCAGTGGCGATGAGCGGATGCTCGCCGACGCGATCGAGCACACACTCCGGCTGCGCGCCCCGCACCTCGAGGTGCTGCGCGACGGCGACGCGATCGTGGCTCGCACTCACCTCGGCCGCGCGCAGCGGGTGATCGTCGCGGGACATATCGACACGGTGCCTACCAACAACAACCTGCCGAGTCGCCTGGAGGGTGATGCCACCACCGGCACCCTCTGGGGCCGCGGCACGGTCGACATGAAGGGCGGGTGCGCGGTCATGCTCGCGCTCGCCGTCTCGCTCGAGGCACCCGTCTACGACGTGACCTACATCTGGTACGACCACGAAGAGGTCGAGGCGAGTCTCAACGGCCTCGGCCGTCTCGCCCGCACGCGCCCCGAGCTGCTCGAGGCAGACTTCGCGATTCTGGGCGAGCCGAGCAACGCGGGCATCGAGGGCGGCTGCAACGGCACGCTGCGCGTCGAGCTGCGCGCCGCGGGTCGTCGCGCGCACTCTGCTCGCGCCTGGATGGGCGTCAACGCGATCCACGCCCTCGCCCCGGCGCTCGAGCTGCTGGCACGCTTCGAGCCCGAGACGATCGAGGTCGACGGCCTTGCCTACCGCGAGGGTCTCAACGCCGTCGGCGTGCGCGGGGGAGTCGCGGGCAACGTGATTCCCGACGAGGCAGTGCTGACGGTCAACTATCGCTTCGCCCCCGACAAGAGCGTCGCCGAGGCCGAGCAGCGGCTGCGCGAGCTGTTCGGCACCGTCGCGCCCGAGCTCACGCTCACGGTCACCGATGCGAGCGGCGGGGCTCGCCCGGGACTGGATGCTGCGCTCGCGCAGCACTTCGTCGCGGCCGTCGGCTCGGCGCCTGCCCCGAAGTACGGCTGGACCGACGTCGCCCGCTTCGCCGAACTCGGCATTCCGGCCGTCAACTACGGCCCCGGAGACCCCTCGCTCGCCCACACCGACGACGAGCGCGTGCCGGTCGAGCAGATTCTCGCCTGCGAGCGCGGCTTGCGCGCCTGGCTCAGCGGGGCTTGAGGGTGCGCGGTGAGCGCATGATCGCGCCGTGAGCACCTCCGCGGCGAACACCCGCGGCGCAGCGCCATCTGCGACTGATGCGGCCGCCGCGACCTCCTTTGCCCCACCGGTCGGCCTGCGGGCCGAGGTCGCCGACCTGCTGCGCCGCACGCCCTGGTGGCTCACTGTGCTCGCCATCTGGGCCGCGTCGCGCGCGGTCACGACGGCGATCATGCTCTCGTTCGCGAGTCGGCAGCAGGCCAACTCCTGGACCGACGCGAGCCCCGGCTACCTCGACTTCGCCCGCCTGTGGGACGGCCACTGGTACTACATCATCGCCGCGGTCGGATACCCCGACGAGATACCCCGAGACGAGCAGGGCCGCGCTGGCGAGAGCGCCTGGGCCTTCATGCCCGTCTACCCGGGGCTCGTGCGCATCGGCATGACCCTGATCGGCGACTTTTCGGCGCAGGGCTTCGCCCTCGTCGCCGTGACCATCTCGGTGCTGTCGAGCGCTGCCGCTGCGCTGCTCTTCTTCGTGCTCATGCGCCGCTGGCTCACGCGCGGCACGGTACTGCTGGCGACAACGCTGTTCTGCACCATGCCGCTCTCGCCCGTGCTGCAGGTCGCCTACGCCGAGGCGCTGCACCTCGTGCTGCTGCTCGGCGCGCTCATTCTCGTGCTCGACCGGCACTGGCGCCTGCTCGCCATGGTGGTCACGGTCATGGCCCTCACGCGCCCGAGCGGTCTGGCCTTCGCGTTTCTGCTCGCGATGGTGTGGGTCTGGCGGTGGATGCGCCGAGACCGCGAACCCTTCGCCCTGCGAGAGCGGGTGCACCTCGGGCTGACGGCCGTCATCGCCGGCTTCGCCGGGCTTGCCTGGCCGGGCATCGTCGCGCTCAGCACGGGCGACCTGCTCGGCTACACCGACACCGAGCTGGCGTGGCGCCGCCCGTACATCGGCGAGGTCGAGCTCGTGCCGTTCACCCCGTGGGTGCAGGGAGCGCAGTGGTGGATGGGCGACGTGCTCGGGGTGATCATCCTCGTCATCGTCCTGTTGCTGGCGGCGTGCGCGTTCGCCCTGCCCTCGATGCGGCGCATGCCCGTCGAACTGCGGTTGTGGATCGTCGCGTACTCGCTCTACCTGCTCGCGGTGTTCTTTCCGCAGTCGAGCACGTTCCGGCTGCTGTTGCCGATCGTGCCCGTGCTCGGGGCGGTCGCCTCGGGAATCGTCGCGGTCGGGCGCACGCCCCTCGGGCGCGGTCTGCTCGCCGCCCTTGTCATCGCGCTCGGCATCGCCGGCCAGGTCGGATGGGTGCACATCACCTGGTGGGTCGACGGCTACGACTGGACTCCACCGTGATCGGCGGGTGACCAGCAGCCCCTCGATTTAGCGGGAGCGCTTCCATACGGGATAATGGAGGAGAGCTTTCATCGAAAGGGGAGATCACATGGCGGCCATGAAGCCCAGGACCGGCGACGGACCGATGGAGGCCGTCAAGGAGGGTCGCCTGATCATCGTGCGTGTGCCTCTCGAAGGCGGCGGACGCCTCGTGGTGTCGGTCAACGACGACGAGGCCAAAGAGCTGCACGACGCCCTCGCTGCGGCGATCGCGTAGCGCGACTCTTCTCACCACGCGACCTCGACGGTCGCGTTCTCTCTGCCCCGGTTCGACGCCGGTGCGGCTCAGCTGCGGCGCGTGACGAGCTGCAGCAGGCCGTCGCCGACCGGCGACAGCGCCACATGCACGGCCGGTGAGGCTTCGAGTTCGGCGATGAGCTCGCGCAGTTGCGTGGTTGTCGACTCGCGGCGCGCGGGGTCAGAGACCGTGTCGCGCCAGAGTGCGTGAGCGATGAGCACCGCGCCACCCGGACGCACGAGGCGCAGGGCGTGCTCGGCATACTCGTGCAGAGAGCTCGCGTCGGCGTCGATGAGCACGACGTCGTAGCTGCCCTCGTTCATGCGCGGCAGTACGTCGATGGCGCGACCTGTGATGAGGCGCACACGCGACGCGGGGTGCCCGGCCTCGGTGAAGTGGCGGCGCGCGACCTCGTGGTGATCGGCTTCGACGTCAATCGACGTGAGCTGAGCATCCGGAGCCCCGGTCAGCAACCAGAGGCCGGAGACGCCGATGCCGGTGCCCACCTCGATGATCGAGGCGGCGTTCGTGGCGGCGGCGATGACAGCCACCTGGGCACCCGTCGCGGGGCTGATCGGGTCGATGCCGAGCTCGAGCGACTGCGCGCGTGCGGCAGCGATCGCCTCGGATTCGAGGGTCGACTGCTCGACGTACTTCCACGACAGGTCTTTGCTGGCCACGGTGCTCCTCACTGCGTGCCCAGCCTAGGGCGAAGACCTCAGCAGACCGGGCTATTCTCAAGGGGTGTCCTGGGGCCTGACGTTCGAGAAGCTGCTGCTCATCGGGCTGATCGCGGTCATTCTCATCGGCCCCGATCGTCTGCCGGGCTATGCGGCGCAGTTCGGGCGCCTCATCCGGTCGTTGCGCGACATGGCGAATGGGGCCAAGACGCGCATGCGCGAAGAGATGGGCCCTGACTACGACGACGTCGACTGGAAGAAGCTCGACCCCCGCCAGTACGACCCGCGGCGCATCATTCGCGAAGCCCTCGTCGACGACCCGGCCACGACGGCTGCGGCGACGGCGGTCGCGGCCGCTCCGCGCGAGTCTGCGTATGCGCAGCGGCAGAGGTTGATCCGCGAGGGTCGCCCGGCGCCGTTCGACTCCGAGGCGACCTAGGCACCCTGCGGCGACGGATGCTCGCTCAGCGCTCGCCGACCGTGCGGTAGCCCTGCACGACGCGCTCGGCCTCGTGCTGCAGCAGTTCGACGACGCGCCGCACGCTGGGGCGCTCGGCCCGGTCGGCCCGCATGAGCGCCGAGACCTGCCGCTCGGCGGGCAGTCCGCTGATCGGACGCGTGACGATGCCATTGCCGTGGCTGCGCGTCGTGAAGCGCGGCAGAATCGCGATGCCGACTCCGGCGGCGACGAGTCGCTCGACGATGATGTTGTCCATGATGCGCTGCACGATGCGCGGCTCGCGGCCGACCGTGGCCCCGAGGCGTTCGAGCACGCGGTCGTAGGGGTAGCCGACGGGGGCACCGATCCAGTTCTCGTCGACGAGGTCGGCGCCGCGCACGACGGTCTTCTCGACGAGCGGGTGACCCACCGGCAGCGCGACGTCGAAGGGCTCGATCATGAGCGGCACGCAGCGCAGGCCTCGCTCGTTCCAGTGCGCCGGAATACCTTGCGAGTCGGCGACGACGATGTCGTAGTCGGCGGTCAGCTGGGCGAAGTCGGGCAGGGGCAGATCGTGGTCGGTGAGCACGATCTCAAGGCCGGGCTCATCGGCGAGGGCGCGCAGGGCTCCGGGCAGCAGCATCTGCCCCGCGGTCGGGAACACGCTCACGGATACCGACCCGCGCGGGCTCTGCTTGAACTCGTGCCAGAGCGCTTCGGCCGACTCGATCGCGACAGCGATCTCGCGTGCGGTCTCGGCGAGGGCGAGGCCTGCGCCCGTGAGCACGAGACCGCGCCCGTGGCGCTCGGTGAGCGGTACGCCGGCTTCGGCTTCGAGCACCTTCAACTGCTGCGATACGGCGGATGCGGTGCGGTGGGTCGCCCGTGCGACCGCCGTGATGCTGCCCCTGTCGGCTAGTTCACGTAGCAGTTCGAGTCGGCGCACATCCACGTCGCAATACTAAAGGAGAACTAAACAGTCAGTGCAGTAAGACTCGATTGTGCTTGAGCGTTACACGCGATGGAATGGCTCTAGTCGTCACGCGCATCCGCGCGTCGCTCGCCAAGGAGAAGCCCGTCATGATCGCCCTGCTCGTCACTCTCGCCCTGCTTGCTGTTGCTGCTGTCGTCTCGACCGTGGCCGCCACGGTGCGTGACGGCTACCGTCGCGTTCCTGCCATCCAGCGCTGAGCTCGTTTCCAGCTCTGATCTCGGCTCCGGCTTGATCGGTGTGGTGCTTCGCGCCGCGCCGACGCGACCTAGCCGCTCTGCACTAAGCGCGACGACCCTCCAAGAATTTCGCGACCAGTGACTCGAGATCATTCGTCAGCATCACGCCCGGCTGCGCTTCGGCCAGCAGTCGCTTCAGGAAGATCGGGCCGAGCAGTTCTGCGAGCTCAGTGTGAGGTTCGTCACCGCCGAGGGCTCCCGCCCGCTGGTGGTGCTCGATCACGCGCGCGAGCTGGTTGATCGCGATGAGCGGTGACGGCGCGAGCGCTGCGAGACCTTCGACGCCCGGTGCGAACCTCAAGAAGTCGATGATGATCGCGGCGTTGCGAGCGATCATGCCGTCGTAGGCAGTAGCTACGGCGAGGAGATCGGCCTCAACATCGCCCGAGAGAGTCGGGGCGCTATCGCGGAGGCTGGAGGCTTCCCGAACCATCGCCGCCGCGAACATGCCTGCTTTGTCGCCGAATCGACGGAAGAGCGTCACCTCTCCGATGCCGGCCCGACGGGCGATCTCGGCGGTCGTGGACGCCTCGTAGCCTCGTTCGCGCCAGACGTCGAGCACGGCGTCGAGTATGCGATCAGCAGGCACCGGGGCGGGCATCGCGTCTCCTCTCGAGTCGAATGACGCTACCAGCGCTTGACGATCGCACCGACTTCCACTATTGATAGTAGTCACTATCAATAGTGACTCCGACAGGAGAGTCAGGACGCATCATGGTCACCTCGGTCGACAACTCCGACGGCATCACGCTCGACACCTTGGTCATCGGCGCCGGGCCCGTCGGCCTCGCGGCGGCACTCTTCCTCGCCGACCGAGGCCGTACAGTGCGCATCATCGACAAACGGCTCGAACCGTCCCCGCACTCGAAGGCGTTCGGCGTCAACGCGCGCACGCTCGAGCTGCTCGCCGCCTCGGGAGTCACCGACGCCTTCCTGCAGAACGGTCGGCGACTCGAACGCATCTCGTTGCATCGACACGACGAGATTCTCGCCACTCTGAACCTGTCAGAAGTCGAACACGCTTTTCCATTCCTGTGCGTGCAGGGTCAGGCGCACTCTGAGCGGTTGCTGACTGACGCATTGAGGGCGCGGTCGATCGCCATCGAGCGCGGCCTCGAGTTGACCTCGCTCGTGAACGAGTCAGAGGGCGTGACGGCGACGGTGTCGACCGGGGCAGTCGACACGACCATTCGCGCTCGCACTGTGTTCGCTGCTGATGGAGCGTCGAGCACCGCGCGCGACCTGTTGGGCATCGACTTCACAGGAATCAGCTATCCCGAGAAGTGGCGGCTCTACGACGTCGAGCTCGCGGGCCCGCTCGATGCCGATGACGCGCACATCATGCTGCTCGACGACGGGGGCATGTTCGTCGTGCGTCACGAGGACACCATGTGGCGAGTGCTCGGTAGCGGACGTGATTTGCTGGGATCGCTGCCGGCGGGAACGACGGTCGGGAGCATCCACTGGGAATCTGAGTTCGAGATCGCGAATCGTGTAGCGACCCGGTTCAGCGACGGCGAGATCTACCTCGGTGGAGACGCGGCCCACGTGCATGCGGGCATCGGCGCTCGCGGTATGAACCTCGGCATCGAAGACGCCTTCGTTTTCGCGCGCATGCTGGACGAGGGTCGACTTCACGAGTACGACGCGACCCGCAGTGCTGTTGTGAAGAAAGTCGTGGCTCAGATCACGCACATGATGATGGTGCCGCGGTCGACGACCATTCCCGGCCGACTCGCGCGCACGTTTCCCGGGATCATCCGCACAATGGTGCCCCGCCTGCGCCATCGAGTGCAGCCGTGGCTGCTCGGTCTTGACCACTCGATCGACGAGTGAGCGGCCGGTTGGGCATCCCGCTGCATACCCCCGCGTCTCGAATGATCGCGCTCAGCGCGGGCTGAGCCCCAGCTTGCGGCCCGCGAGCCCTCGGCCGCGCTGCGCCAGGTGCTCTGCCAGGGCGACGATCGCGTCGCCGGCCGGGTCGCCCGCGGGGTCGCCAGCAGTGTCGCGTGATGCAGCCAGCGATTGCAGCACGATCGGCTCGCCCGCGTCACCGCCCTCGCGCAGCGCCACACTCAGCGGAATCTGCGCGAGCAGCGGCACATCGAGCCGCTCAGCCGTCGCGGCCCCACCCCCGGAGCCGAAGAGTTCCACCACGCTGCCGTCTGGCTGCACCAGCCCCGCCATGTTCTCGACGACACCGATGACCGACTGACCGGTCTGGCGCGCCACGAGCGCTGAACGCTCGGCGACATCGGCTGCGGCGTTCTGCGGCGTCGTGACGACGAGCACGTCGGCGTGCGGCAGCAGCTGCCCGAGTGAGATCGCGACATCCCCCGTGCCGGGCGGCAGGTCGAGCAGCAGCACGTCGAGGTCGCCGAAGTACACGTCGGTGAGAAACTGCTGCACGGTGCGGTGCAGCATGGGTCCGCGCCACGAGACCGCCGTGTGAGCATCCACGAACATGCCGATCGAGATCACGGCCACGCCGTGAGCGCGCGGCGGCATCATCATCTCGCCGACGCGCGTGGGTTTCGCGTCGGCGATGCCGAGCAGCCCCGGAATCGAGAAACCGAACACATCGGCATCGATGAGCCCGACCCGCAGCCCTCTCGCAGCGAGGGCGACGGCGAGGTTGGCGGTGACGGTCGACTTGCCGACGCCGCCCTTTCCGCTGGTCACGGCGATCACGCGCGTGAGCGACTCAGCCGTGAACGGGTGGCCCGTGGGCCGGTCGCCCCGCAGGCGCGCGATGAGGGCGTCGCGAGTGGCGGCATCCATCACGCCAACGTCGACCGTGACCTCGGAAACCCCCTCGACACCGGATGCTGCGGCTCGCACGTCGCGCTCGATCGCGGTCGCGGCGGGGCAGCCCACAATCGTCAGCCGCAGGTCGACGGTGATGCGGTCTCCCTGCGCGCTGACGCGCGGCACCATGTCGAGCTCGGTGATCGGGCGCCGGATCTCAGGGTCGATCACGCGGGCGAGCGCGCGGCGCACCTCGACCGCGAGCGCTCCGCCCTCATCGACGCGCGAATTCTCGGCCGCCATCAGTCGCGCGCGTTGCGGTCGTGGTCGTCGCGCGCGACGGCTTCGACTTCGGCGTCGCTCGCGTCGTCGCGACGGTCGAGCTCGTCGAGCAGGGCGCGCAGCTCAGTGCGCAAGAACTCTTTCGTCGCCACGTCTTTCATGGCGAGGCGCAGGGCGACGACCTCGCGGGCGAGGTACTCGGTGTCGGCGAGGTTGCGCTCAGCTCGCTGGCGGTCTTGCTCGATCTGCACGCGGTCGCGGTCGTCTTGGCGATTCTGCGCCAGCAGGATCATGGGCGCAGCGTACGAGGCCTGCAGCGACAAGATCAGGGTGAGCAGGGTGAAGTTGAGCGCCCGTGGGTCCCACTGAGCTTCGACGGGGGCTAGCGAGTTGTACGTCAGCCAGACGATGACGAACACCGACATGCCGACGAGGAACCACGGGGTGCCCATTCCGCGCGCGAAGGCCTCGGAGAACCGACCCATGCGGTCGCGGCTGCCCACCCGTCGCGGAAGGAGCCCCGTGCGCATGCCCTTGGGTGCATCGAGCCTCGTCTCACCGCGACGCTGACCGGGCCGAGCGTCACGCCGAGCCATGTGCGGCCTTTCGGGCGGCAACGGCCCCGCGGCGACGGATCGCCATAGGGGCAGGAGCATCGGTGTCAGCGCTGCGCCAGTCGTCGGGCAGCAGGTAGTCGAGCACGTCGTCGATCGTCACGACGCCGACCAGGCGGTGCGTCTCGTCGACAACGGGCAATGAGACGAGGTCGTAGCTCGCGAGGCGGCGCGAGACTTCGGCGGCCGAGGTTTCGGGAGTGACGGGCTCGACACTCTGGTCGAGAATCGTGCCGAGGCGTTCGTGCGGCGGGTAGCGGAGCATCCGTTGAAAATGCACCATACCGAGAAAGCGACCGGTCGGTGGCTCGTAGGGCGGCAGTGTGACGCAGATCGCCGCACCGATGGCGGGGGCGAGTTCATGACGTCGGATGAGGGCGAGGCCCTCGGCGACGGTCGAGTCGGCCGAGACGATGATGGGCTCGGTCGTCATGAGGCCGCCCGCGGTGTCGGCGTCGTACGAGAGCAAGAAGCGCACGTCGCTGGCTTCTTCGGGCTCCATGAGGTCGAGCAGGGCCTCGCCGCGCTTGGTCGGCAGCTGGGCGATGAGGTCGGCGGCGTCGTCGGGCTCCATCTGGTCGAGCACGTCGGCGGCACGCTCGTCGTCGAGGCGGGAGAGCAGCAGCACCTGGTCGCTCTCGGGCATCTCTTCGAGGGCGTCGGCGAGGCGGTCGTCAGAGAGTTCTTCAGCGACTTCGAGACGGCGCGACTCGGGCAGTTCGAGCAGCGAGGTGGCCAGGTCGGCGGGCAGGAGGTCGTTGTAGGCGGCGACGAGCTGCTCGGCGCTCTGCGGTGCGTTGCTGACGTCTTCGACGACATCGATCCAGCGCACGAATACGGTCTGGCCCTTGGTGAACGGTGTGGGCACGGTGCGAGGCTTGCGCACGAAGAGCTGATCGACGGCCCACTCACCGGGCCCCGACTCGGTGATGGCGACGTCTTCGATGATCGCAGGGCCGCCGTTGGCTCCGCTCAGCGTGACTTTGCGTCCGACGAGTTCGGCGAGCACGCGCACTTCGCCGCCGCGCTGCTCGAAGCGGCGCAGGTTGATGAGGCCAGTGGTGATGACTTGGCCGCTCGCCATGCTCGTGACGCGGCCGATCGAGAGAAAGACGCGTCGGCGACCGGGAACCTCCACGATGAGGCCGACGACTCGGGGCGACTCGGTGCGGCGGTAGACCACGAGAACGTCGCGCACTCGACCCACGCGGTCGCCCGCGGGGTCGAAGACGGCGCAGCCGGCCAGGCGCGCGACGAAGACTCGGGAGGTGCTCACGGCTAAACCTTATCGCCGGGCTGTCAGAATGGGCTGGTGAGCAATCAGAGCCCCTTCGGTCGACGCGGTAGCGCACAGTTGACCGTGCCACGAGGCGATGTGCTCGGAGAGTACGACACTTACGCGGAGGCGCAGAAGGTCGTCGACAAGCTCGCGAAGGCCGATTTTGCGGTGAAGGGACTCGCGATCGTAGGCAGTGATCTGACCACGGTTGAGCGCATCACGGGGCGGCTCAGCTATGGTCGTGCGGCGCTCGCTGGTGCGGGCAGTGGTGCGTGGCTGGGGCTGTTCGTCGGGCTGGTGCTGTTCTTGTTCTCGCCCGCGCCTGAGTTCTCGTTCATTCTGGCTCCTGCCCTCATCGGAGCAGGTTTCGGCATGACCTTCGGCATTGCGTCGTATGCGATCAACCGTCGTCGTCGTGATTTTTCGTCGACGCACCAAGTGCTCGCGGGCAGCTATCGCATCATCATCGACCCGAACCAGACCGCGCGGGCACGTCAGGTGCTGACAGGGTCGACGTGGCCGCCGGTGGACGCCGAACCCGCCGCGGAGAAGCCCAACGAGCCCGTGGCCGAGAAGCCCAACGAGCCCGTGGCCGAGAAGCCCAACGAGCCCGTGGCCGAGAAGCCCGAGAGCTCGCCTCAGCCATAGGCAGCACTCACTGTCGCAACTCTGTCAACTCGCGAGGGCGCGTTGCCACTCGCGACTGCGACTGGGCATGGATTGGGGTCGCCGCGCGGCATCGATCGACTCGGGTGGCACGAGCTCGAACCCCGGCGGTTCGCCCGTGCGGACGATGCGCCAGTCTTGTTCGTGCAGCAGCATGTGGTGATGGCGGCAGAGCAGGATTCCGGCGTCGACATCAGTTCGGCCGCGATCTCGCTGCCATTCGTCGATGTGGTGCGCTTTGGGCTTGCCCGGGTTTGACGGACATCGTGACAGCGACCTATTGGTCGCGGGAAGGTGTTCTCATGGCTCGGGAGTTTTCGCAGGAGTTCAAGGATCAAGTCGTCGAGCTCTATCGGCGCGGTCGAACGTTCAAGGACCTCGCGAGGGAGTTCGACCTGTCGGCCACGACCATCTCGAACTGGGTGAGAGTGGCCGACAAGAAATCTGCGCAGCCGCCACCCGGGGAGCCGCCGGAATCGGATAAGGCCAAAGTTGCCCGGCTCGAGCGGGAGCTCGCAGAACGCAATGAGGAGTTAGAGGTTCTGGGAAAAGCATTGGCCTTCTTCGCCAGGCGACACCGATAGAGATCTATCGGTGGATCGCGGCGGAGAAGGCAAGAGCTCCTTCTCGACGCGTCACGATGCTGTGTCGCGTGCTCGGGGTCTCCCGTTCGGGCTACTACGACTGGATCTCTCGCGGCCCGAGTCGGCATGATCTCGAGGATGCCGCCGCGCTGGAGAAGATCGAGGCGATTCACGCCGACTTTCCCTATTACGGAGCTCCGCGCATGCATCAAGCTTTGCTGTTGCAGGGGATGCGGATCGGCCGGCATCGGGTGGCGAGATTGCTCCGTGAGAACGGCCTGCACGCGCGTCGCGGGCGCATCGGAACCCGCAAACGCTCTGTTCCAACGGTGAGACGGGTCGAGATCATCGACGTCGTGCAACGCCACTTCGTTGCCGCAGCAGCGAACCGGTTGTGGTTCACCGACCTCACGATGATTCGCACCGGGGAAGGGTGGCTGCACGCCGCCGTCGTGCTCGATGCGTTCAATCGGGAAGTGATCTCTTGGGCCACGGATTCGAAGGAGGCTCCCGGGACGGTCATGACCGCCTTGCGAGAGGCAATCAAGATCCGCCAACCATCGCCGGGATGCGTCATCCACTCGGACCGCGGATACCAGTTCACATCCCACGACTGGATCAACCTCGCTGCTGAACACTCGATGACAGTCTCGATCGGGGAGCGAAAGGATCCACGCGACAACGCCGTGATGGAATCCTGGTTCGCTTCAATGAAGAACGAAGAGCTCTATCCCGTCGGGCAGCCCGCTACGCGGGCCAATGCGAGGGCGAGGCTATTCGGCTATATCTGGTCCTACAACAACCACAGGTTGCATTCCAGCCTTGGTTACAAGTCGCCGATCCACTACAACTGAAGCTGCAAACGGCAACCGTCCGTCAAACCCGGGCAAGCCCACTTCGCACCAGCTCGGCGGGCGCTCGCAACCGGGCCAGCGGCACCCGCCGTCGCGCGCTGCGAGTGCCATGCGCTGTCGGGTGGTGAAGAGCCTCTGCGATCTGCCCACATCGAGCGGCTGCCCGGTCGAGCTGATGAGAATCGGCGTCTGGGTGCCGCCGCAAAGCAGGCGCTGCACGGTCGGAAGCGCAACTACTGTGCCGTGGGGCTGCCCGACTGCGGGCTCGAGAGACCCCGAACCGTGGCCTTGGGTCAGGTCGCGAGCGGTGACGAGCACCCGCACGCTCGGGCCACCGGTGCCGATCATCATGCTCGAGTCGATATCGGCCCCTGCGATGAGGAGGTGCAGGAGCGCATCTGAGGCGTATTGCTCAGGGGTGCGGTCATCGTTGGCGATGCGTGCAGCCTTCTCGATCTCTGCGGGGTCGGTGAACTGCACGGTGCGACGATTCGGCGAGATCGCCCGGTCGACGAGTTCGCGCACCTGGGCGGCTGACTCGGGGTCGAGCACCCAGGTTGCCCGGGTCATGCCGTCGGGCTGCATGAACAGGCGGAACGAGCGCGCCTCGCGCTGCTCGCGCTCGCGGTCGGCGATGACCTCGACGTCGAGGTTCTCGCGCAGGGAGCGCGCGAGTCGGTGCAGGCGGTCGACATCGAGCAGCGCTGACGACTCGACGAGCTGCGTGCACACGACGAGCAGGTCGTCGGCCGAGATGCGATCGGTCGGCTCGCCGAGCGCCGAGCGAACGGCGTCGAGAGCGGCCGCACTCATGGCCCCCGCGCGCACCGCCGTGATCGCCGGCTCGAGGTAGGTGGGCGCTGGCGGCACCGTGCCGCCCACGCCCACGCCCACGCCCACGCCGTCGGCCGAGGCTTCGCCCGACTCGTCAGAGGAATCGGTCGCGTTCTCGAAGGCGACGAGCAGTCGGCCGGCGTTCACCGCGGTCACAGCGTCGCGACGGGATTCACCGGTCGTCACGCGCACGAGCTCTTCGACCGTGCGGTGCCCGAGGCGCTGCGCGAGTCCGTCGTGGGCGAGCTCGGGGTGCGAGCGGCGGGCGAGCTCGCCGGCGATGAGGGCCGTGCGGGCATCGACAAGGCGGCGCGCGAGCGCCCCCAGGTCGGTCAACGACAGCAGGTCGTCGTCATCGAGCACTCGAAGATCGCTCGCGACGATCGGCGCGCGCTCGAGCTCGGCCACGACACTGGCGAGGTGCTCAAGCGGGCTGGATGATGACATACCTCGATGATTCCATCGAACGTATGTTCGATCAAGAGGCTGAGGAAATCTTGGGATAAGTGCTGAGAAGCCGAGGTTGTGGAGGAGGGGCGGGGAGGTGGTGGGGCGGCGCTGAGGGCCTGGCCGGGTGACGGGCGGCGCTGCGGGGTGGCCAGGTGACGGGTCACGCTGCGGAGGTGGGCGGGTGACGGGGTGGAGCAGGATGGGCAGCGTGGAGGCGGCGAAACGGCCCACGTCGGGTGAATCAGGCCCGCGGCAACCCCGGCAACCCCGGGCGCCCTCGGGCGGGCGCTAGCTCGACCGCATCCACCCTTCGACCTCATCAGCCGTGCGCGGAATGCCCGCCGACAGGTTCTCCGCACCCTCAGCGGTCACGAGAATGTTGTCTTCGATGCGCACGCCGATGCCGCGGTACTCCGCCGGAACGGTCAGGTCGTCCGGCTGAAAATACAGCCCCGGCTCGATCGTGAAGACCATGCCGGCTTCGACGAGTCCGTCGGCGTAGAACTCGCGCCGCGCCTGCCCGCAGTCGTGCACGTCGAGTCCGAGGTGGTGCGAGGTTCCGTGCACCATGTAGCGGCGGTGGTATCCGGCGTCGGGCGCGAGACTCTCGTCAGCGCTGACCGGCAGCAAGCCCCATTCGGCCGTCTTCGTCGCGATCACCTGCATCGCGGCCGCGTGAACCTCCTTGAAACGGATGCCCGGCCGAACCACCGCGAACGCCGCGTCAGCCGCCTCGCGAACGGCTTCGTACACCCGACGCTGCACGTCGGTGAAGACCCCGGACACGGGCAGCGTGCGCGTGATGTCGGCGGTGTAGTAACTGTCGAGCTCGACTCCGGCGTCGATGAGCACGAGGTCGCCGGGCACGACGGGGCCGTCGTTGCGGGTCCAGTGCAGGATGCACGCGTGCGGGCCGCTCGCCGCGATCGTGTCGTAGCCGACTGTGTTGCCCTCGGCCCGCGCTCGCCGGTTGAACGTGCCCTCGACGAGGCGCTCGCCGCGAGGGTGCGCCGTGATGGCGGGCAGGTCGGCGATGATGTCGTCGAACCCGCGGTGGGTGGCCTCGACGGCGCGGCGCAGCTCGGCGATCTCGAAGTCGTCTTTCACGAGCCGCAGCTCGCTCAGGTCGCGGGCGAGCTCGGCGTCGCGAGTGGTGTCGACGTCGGGCGCAGTCGCGTCATCGAGCGAGCTCGCGAGCAGCCGAACCCCGTCGAGCCGGTCGGTCAGAGCTCGATCGGCCTCGCGCACGACGAGCGTCTCGACGAGCGTCTCGACGAGCGTCTCGACGGGCGTCTCGACCGGCGAGCCGGCATCGAGCCCGGCCAGCACAGCCTCGAGCGCGTCGAGCCCGGCAGTCGGTAGCGCGAGATCGACGGCAACCTCGTCGAGCGACGGCCGGCGCCCGGTCCAGAACTCGCCGATCTCGGGGTTGGCGTAGAACTCGTCTGAGTCGCGGCCGGCGGCCTCGCGAAAGTACAGAGTCGCCTCGTGGCCCGAACCCGAGGGCTCGAGCACGAGCACGCTGCCGGCGACCGTGTCGCTACCCCAGCCGGTGAGGTGCGCGAACGCCGAGTGTGCGCGGTAGGGGTAGTCGGTGTCGTTCGAGCGCTGCTTCGCCGGCCCGGCCGGAATCACCAGGCGCACCCCCGGGTACAGCCGCGAGATGGCGGCTCGGCGGGCGGCGGCGCGGCGGGCCTGAGGTCGCTCTGAGGTGCCCGACGCGGGGCGGTCGGCCCACCCGCTCGAGATGTACGTGCGGAACGTCTCGCTGGCCGGGGTGGTCGAGCGGTTCTCGGTCGCGCGCGGAGCATCCGTCGCTTCGGTTGCAGGAGACGCTGTCTGATCAGCCATGCCCCTATTCTCGCACCGACCGCCGATGAGGGCACCGGATGCCGATGCCGGGCTCCTACGGCAGGATCAGCCGCGCCACGACGGGCCGGTGGTCGCTGCCGTCACCGTCGTGCGTCGTGATGACGCGGTAGCCCGTGACTGTGATGTCGGGCGTCGTCATGACGTGGTCGATGGGAGCGCCGAGCAGGGGCGGCAGGCGCGTCGGCCAGGTGCCCACGGCGCCGTTGCCCGTCACGAGGCCCGCGGTGAGGCAGTCGCCGAGACCGAGTCCGGCGACCCCGGCTGAGGCGTCGACGACGCGGAAGTGGTCGGGGGTCGCGTTGAAGTCGCCCGCCATGATGATGTTCGAGCCTCGGCACACCTCGTCGGCCCAGGCGAGATCGGCGCGCCAGTTCTCGAGCTGGTTGGGCAGCGGAGCGACCGGATGCACGCCGATGATTGTCGGGCCGGTTCCGTCGATCGGCCGCAGCACGATGCTCGGCAGCACTTGCGTGTTGCCGACTGAGTCGTCGACCTCATGCTCGCCGAGCTCGACCGAGATGAGAACGCTTGTCGACCTCGCCTTCGAAACGTAGTCGAATGCAATCGAGTAGACCCACATCGGCCGACCCTGCGCGCGCGTGAGTTCGGCGACCGCGACAGCGGTGTCTTGACTCGTCTCGGGCAGCACGACGACGTCGGCCTCTTCGGCGACGACGAGCTCGGCGATGCGTTCGACACCGGGCGCGTCGCCGAGGGTGTTCCACGAGAGCACCGCGATCTCGGCGGGCGCGCGCGTCGGAAACGCCTCGTTGCCGAACCCGCGCGTCGACAGCACGGCGACGTTGATGCCCGCGAAGACCACGGCGATGAGCGCGAGCGCGGCGAGAAAACGGCGCGCCGCCGGCCACAGCATGGCGATGAGGGCGAGCGTGAAGGCGCCGATGAGGGCGAGCGCCGCGCTGAGCGCACGCACCGAGACGAGCTGCGCGACGACGGGCGCTCCGGCGAGGCCGAACAGGTTGGGCCACGCGATCACGAGCAGCGCCGCAGCGATGCCGACGATGAGCACGGCGGCGAGGAAGCGGCGGATCATGGTGCCGCGAGCCTACCGGGCGCGGCTGTGTCAGCCTGCCCCGCTTAGCATGGGGTCATGCCCCGCGGCCCCATCGACCTGCACACCCACAGCAGTGTCAGTGACGGCACCGAGACCCCGACGCAGCTCATCAGGGCGGCGCTCGCCGCCGGCCTCGACACGATCGCGATCACCGACCACGACTCGACCGCGGGGTGGGATGAAGCGCTGACCGCTGCCGAGGGAACGGGCCTGCAGGTGATCCGCGGCATCGAGCTGAGCACCCGCCACGAGTGGCGCAGCGTGCACCTGCTGGGCTATCTCTTCGACCCGAACGACGCCGAGCTCGTCGCCGAGACCGGTCGCACTCGCGATGACCGGCTCGGTCGGGCCGAGCGCATGGTCACGCGCCTCTCTGAAGACTTCGACATCACGTGGGCCGACGTGCTCGCCCAGAGCGGAGGAGTCACGATCGGCCGCCCCCACATCGCCGACGCCCTCGTCGCGCGCGGCATCGTGCCGAACCGCAGCGCCGCGTTCGAGTCGATCCTTCACTTCACGGGCGGCTACTACCTGCCTCATGAGGCACCGACCGTTCTTGATGGCGTGCGGATGATCGCAGCAGCCGGCGGAGCGCCCGTGCTTGCTCATCCCGCCACCCGCGGCCGCGAGGCCGTCGTCGACGAGAGGTCGCTCGCCCGCTTGGTCGAGGCCGGACTCGTCGGCCTCGAGGTCGGCCACCGCGAGAACACACCTGAGGGGCGTGAGCGGTTGCTCGAGCTCGCCGAGCAGTTCGACCTCGTGACCACCGGCTCGAGCGACTACCACGGCGAGGGCAAGCCCAACCGCCTGGCCGAGAACACGACGACACCGGAGGCGCTCGAGCGCATCATCGCGGCGACGAGCGGGGTGCCGGCTGCGCGGGCGTAGCCGCCGGGTCGCCAGGGTGGTCAGAAACCGCGACGAGAAGCCGATGGTTTATGTTACCCCCCGAAAGGGGGTAGACAGTTTGCCCAAAGTTGTCTTCCGCTCAACCTGGGAGAACCCTATGCTGACGCTGCGGTCGTAACTCAGCGCCAGCCGGTACGGGCTCCCTCGGGCATCTCGGGTCATGCGTGGGATGCCTGACGTCGAGTCGCGTAATGGCGGATTGCGTGAGACGGGAGACCGCGATGAGGTCGTGGCTGGCTACTCGGTGGCGTGCGGTGGTGGCGTCGGTACTGGTGATCGCACTGGTGGTCGGCATCGGCGTGTGGGCCGTCGTCGGTTGGATGCTCCCGTCCATTGAGGCCGCGATCGACTGCAGTGTCCGCGAAGTGGCAACGTTCGAAGAGGCGTCGCCGATCGCTTCGCACTGCGATGTCGATGTCGAAGTCGTCAGCGAGCGCACCCCGTGGCATTCGTCGTGGGCCACGAGCGAGGGACTTTCGCGGCTGGACATGTCGGCAATGCCGAGCCAAGTGCAGGTCGACGGCGACTGGGTCGATCTTGACCCCACAATCCTGCCTCCCTCTAGCGCTGCGTCCCAGCCGAGTGCTTCAGGTGCGGGATCCTTGATGTCTCTAGCTTCGATGTCGACATCGTCATTGCCTGAGCCAGACACGATGCTGGAAGTCGCGGCACCGGTGTTTCCGATCGAGTTGAACCCTGGCGGACTGATGGGACGCGGCGAGCCGCTGGGTACCATCTTTAAGGGCGGGCACGAGTTCTCGCTCTGGTTCCCCGTCGCGCTTCCAGAGCCCACGATCGACGGTTCGCAGGTCGTTTATGACCTGGGCGAAGGTGTTCGTCTGTTCGTGACCATCAACATTGATGCGACGGGATTTATCCCCGTGATCGAACTTGCCAGCCCTGAATCGGCGGAGCACCTTGCTGACCTAGTGGCAAACGCGCCGGGCGACTCACCTGCGGCGGAAGGTTTGCTGCTCGAGTTTCCGACAGAGGCATCAGAAGGGTTGACCTATCGAGAAGAAGCGAACTCGATCGAGCTCCTTGATGACAGCGAAGAAGTGCAATTCGTCGCTTCGGCACCATCGATGTGGGACTCCTCGGCCGGCTCCACTGTTGAGGGAGAGAACGGCGATATCGTCGCAATCGATCGCTCGAGCTCGGCAGCTGACGGCGACAAAGTTGCCCCGATTGATCTGAACTTGTCGGGCACCTCGTTTGTGCTCACTCCGGACGCCGCGATGATGTCGAGCGTCGAGACGGTGTGGCCTGTCTACGTCGACCCGTGGATTTCAGGCAAGAGCGCAGCCGAATGGGTTGCCGTGCGGAGCGGCGGATACAACAACACGCTGTACAAGTGGGGCGACATGACGTCTGGGCCAGGGCAGGGAACCGGGTACTGCTCCACGGTGGGCTCGTGCAATGTGCAGTTCTATCAGCGCCTGTCGTGGGAGTTCACGGGTCTTTCAATTCTGCCGAGCCTGGCGACATCAGACATCGTCAGTGCTTACATGCGGGTCAATGGAGTGCACTCGGCGTACTGCACCGCGCAAACGACCACACTGCGACGATCCTCGGATGTTTCATCGGGAAACACCTTCAGCGGCCTGACATGGCACGAGTCAGCCGGGTCCCGAACGGAGTATCACCGTTCGACCTGTTCGCCGACCAACATGGGCTGGCGCAACTTCGACGCGAAGGCCTTGGTGCAATGGGGTGTCACGAACGATCAAACTGCCTTGCGTATGGGTTTGCGGGTCAACGAGGCTTCGGTCACTTATTGGAAGCGTTTCCGCCACGACGCCACCCTCACGATCGAGTACAACCGAGCTCCGTTGACGCCTTTTGACCATGCTTTCGACTCTCCGGCAATTGCTGGCTGTGCCACTACGGAACCGGCGCTCACGATTGCGTCTGCGACTCCTACTGTTTCAGCGGCTCTGCTTGACCCTGATGGTGGGAACGTGCATTCACATGTCGTAGTCCGTTCCATCGACTCTCAGGTAGACGTTTGGTCGAGTGGGCAACTCGCTGCCGTTGCCTCAGGGCAGCGTGTTCAAGCGCAAGTGCCGGTTGCACTTAACGAAGACGAACTCTACGCCTGGACTGTTCAAGCTTTTGATGGAAAACGTTATAGCTCGTGGTCTAGCTGGTGTCTGTTTCGAGTTGACACCGAGGCGCCGCCGCCGCCGTTGGTCACACCGGTTACCGAGGGCGTTGATGCGATCTATGAAGAAGGATTGGAGCGGGGAGGCATCGGCTTGGCAGGAGCCTTCCTGCTCGACCGGGGCGCCAATTCTGACGCGGTCGAGTTCATCTACAGCATCGCGGGCGTGTCCATACCACCGGTGCCCGTGGGGCAGGGCGGAACAACCGCGATTGCCTTCACTCCCACCGAATCCGGAGACGTAACGCTCACCGTTCGATCTAGAGATGCTGCGGGCAACGACTCGCTGCCGACTGACTACTTGATTCGAGTTGCCACACCACTTGAAGACGTCGTCTGGACTCTTGATGAGGGCGACGGTGTCACTGCGGCAGACAGCTTTGGCGACCCAGGTCATCCGCTCACGATTGATGGTGCGACCTGGGGTGAAGGCCCGCACAGCCTGTTCCAATCCCGCGACGGTGACTTCTCGCTCGTGTTCGACGGAGTCAACGACTCCGCCACCTCAGAATCTCCGGTCGTAGACACGACTGAATCGTTCGTGGTGTCCGCTCACGTGTTGCTCGATTCGGCACAAGTCGGCGAAGGCCCGGCGACGATTCTGAGTCAAGACGGCGTCAACAGATCCGGTTTCGAGCTGGAGTACCTGGAGACTTGTGCGGGCATGCCTGACGGATGCTGGGCATTTGTCATGGCAGACGCCCCCACTGGCGCTCCGCAAACGATGGTGACGTCAAACAAGCCCATCCGAGCCGGAGAGTGGACCCACCTGGTCGCCGAGTACTTCGAAGGCAACGCGGAAAGTCCGGCGGCAATGTCGCTGTGGACGTGCGATATCGGCACGCCCGAACAGCCGCTCCCTGCTACACCTGACAAGTCGAGCGTGCTCCGAACCGCGACGCCGTGGAACGCCGGTGGCGCGCTAGCGGTAGGTCGTGGGCTCGCCAGCGGCGCGCCCACGAATTGGTGGCACGGCCAGATCGACAATATCCGGGTCTTCACCGGCGAAGTGGTCGACGAGGCCAAAATTCGACGTTTGTGTCAGGGCGCTGAGGCGACCGACTTCACAGTGGGCGAAATAGCCCTTGATCCGACGATCGAGGGGGAGTGAGCTGATCATGGTCCGACTCAATAAGTTAAGCCGCTCCCGCAGGGCTTCACGTACGCGGCGCCGCACGGTAGGCGCCGCCATCGCCGGAGTGCTGACAATCACCCTGACGGTAGATCCATTCGCGCTGGGGGCGATCGCACCGTCGCTGGCGAGTGAGCCTTCGCCGTTCACCTTGCAAGCTCGAGAAGATGAGTTCGACGACTTCCTCGCGCAATTGGGGCAAGACGAACCCCTACCGGGCGAGCCCCTCGTCGGCTCAGAGCCGGCTGCAGGCTCGACACCTCCGCTCGAGTCGTTGCCCGCCGACCTGCCGACCGAAGACGAAGAAGTGATCGTCTTGACCGAGCCGGAAGAGCCTCAAGCTCTCGCCTCGCTCACTCCGGCAACATACGGACAAACAACAACACCGGCTTCGGGCGGACCGGTGGAGGCTGAGGTGGGCGGACTGGCCGTGATCGTGGAGGCCGTCGACGACCTCACGGCTCCGGATGCGGTGCTGTTGTCGGTCGCCGGCGAAACAGAGACGGCCGCCGCCGGTGTCCACGGCATCCTGCTGGAGGTTTCTGACGCGACGGCGACCGCGCCGGCCAATGCGGAGATCCAGCTGTCAGTCTCGTATGAGACCTTCGCCGGTATCGGTGGCGCGGACTGGGCGTCTCGACTTCGGTTCGTGTGGATGCCGGAATGCGACTCGGGGAGCACCAACTGTGTTCCCCAGGTGCTGCCGACGGTCAATGACACCGTGTCGCAGACCGTTACGGCGACGGTGCCGGTGAACGAGGGTGACAGTGCTGTCGGCGCGAGTTTGGCGTCAACATCCTCCTCCTCCTCAACGATGACCATGGCATCAGGTACCGGCGGCGGCTCGCTTGCCGTAACCGCGGGTGCTTCGGGATCGCAGGGCAACTGGGGGGCAACGAGTTTGTCACCGGCGTCGACCTGGGGCAATTCCGGCAACACCGGCTCTTTCACATGGTCGATGGGGCTCGGCGTGCCATCCCCCGCGGCCGGGCCGTCACCACAGCTGGCTTTGTCCTACTCGTCAGCTGCATCTGACGGGCGTCTGCCGACCACGAACAATCAATCGGGATTGATCGGGGAGGGCTTTGACCTCACATCCGGCTTCATCGAGCGCACGTATACGCCGTGTTCGGACGACGACAGCGGGTCCGCCAACAATGCCGATCGCGAGAGTTTGGATCTGTGTTGGGGTGTGGAGAACGCGACCATGTCCCTCAATGGGGGTGCATCAGAACTGATCCGCGACGGGTCGACCAACATTTGGCATTCGAAGACTGCGGATGGCACGAAGGTTGAACACCTCACGGGTGTCGACAACGGCGGCGAGCAGGACGAGTACTGGAAAGTGACCACCACTGACGGCACCCAGTATTTTTTTGGCCGCGACGCGGACGGCACGAACTCTGCCTGGACGGTGCCGGTTTTTGGCAACCACGCGGGTGAGCCCTGCTTTGAATCCACGGCCAACGGCGGCTTCGCTGAGTCGATGTGCACGCAGGTGTATCGCTGGAATCTTGAGCAAGTCGTCGACCCGCTGGGCAACACGATGACTTACTACTACGAAGAAGAGCCGAACCGCTACATGTACGACGCCGTCGGCAGTTTGGAGCGGGCCGAGAGCGCTCGGACCGTTGCCTACACCGCTGGCGGACGTCTCGTGCGCATCGCGTATGGAGTGCCCGCAAACTCAACCGCATCTGCGCCAGCAGAAGTGACCTTCAGCTACGGGCCACGGTGCATCACCGACGAGAACGTTCTGACCTCGTTTTGCAACTCCGGCCAAAGCGCGGTGACAAGCAACAGCTGGCCCGACACACCCGTCGACATGGTGTGCACGGCTTCCACTCCGGAAGACTGCAACTACGTGCCTGTGTTCTTCAGCCGCTACCGGCTCGCGAAGATCACCACCGGCGCCTTCGATGGCACTGACTATCAGCCGATCACCTCGTGGACGCTTGGGCAAACCTTTCGACCGCAGGGCGATGGCTCCAGCATCGAGGACTTTGTCGACCCAATGCTGGTTCTCGACAGCATCACCGAGACCGGCCACGGCGGTACCGAAGCTGAGACCGACGACATCACCCGGCCGAGCATCGATTTCAACTATGCGTTTTTGCGCAACCGGGTAGAAGCGGTAGAGGACAACCATCTGCCCTTGGTCCGGCCGCGCATCTCAAGCATCAACACCGAGTCGGGCGCAACGGTTTCTGTCGCCTACCGCACCGAGTGCGGCGTGAACGATGGCGGCGTGCCCGGCACAAGCGACGCTGCGCAGCGCGACAACACCCGCCTGTGCTACCCGGTGAAGTGGTTCCCAAACAGCGACGGCGTCGAGCTAGTTGACTATTTCCACAAGTACGTCGTTGACACGATCGCCGAAACAGGTGCGTCCCGCATCGATGGGTCAGACGTGCAACTTGTCACCGGCTCGCTAAACGTTGTCACCAGCTTCGACTACGAAGGAGGTGCTGCATGGGCCAAACCCACCGGCGCGCTGGTAAAGCCCAAAGAGATGACCTACTCAGACTTCCGAGGGTTCTCTCATGTCGTCACGACAGTGGGTGTCGAAGGGGAGAGCCATTCAAGTCGAACCCACTATTTCCGAGGCATGGGAGAGGACGTCACTCTGACGGCCGGGCCGGCCGGGCATGAAGTGACAGCCGATGACCTGCTGCGGTTCCGGGGTCAAGTGTTCTCCACAACGGGATACAACGGCACGACCCCGGTCACCCAGGTCATCACCGTGCCCGGGGATCCGATCGTGATGGCGACGAACAGTGACGACGTCGACTCCACCCGGATTCCTTCGACGACCACACATGGGTTCACCTTTGATGCTGCGGGCGCAGTGGACTTCCGAACGAAGTCCGTGTCGACGACGAATCAATACAGCCAGGTGGTGGCAGTCAATGACCTGGGCGATGTCTTGACCACAGATGACGATATGTGCCAGGCGATCAGCTACGCACACAACGGCACATCAGGTGTGGCTGCACAACTCGCCTCCGCTTTCCAGATGTCGCTTGCGGAGTCCACAAAGGTCACCGCGACCGACTGCGACGCCGCAGGAGCATCCTCAGCGGAGGTGATCTCGTGGGACACCGCCGACTACAACGCGCAAGGCCAGATGCTTCAATCGTTCAAGCTCGACCCCCTAGACGGTGAGGGTCACGTGCTCGTGAACGAGGTTCTCGCCTACGACCTTCTCGGCCGCCCCCTAGAGGTCGCGGATGCAGAGGGCAACGTCTCCACAAAGGCTTACACCTACTCCGCTGGCGGGCTAGTGCAGTCGATCGCCTCGACCACGCCGGATCCAGACGGCGCGGGCCCAGGCGTACCGATGACCTCCATCACGACGTTCAACCCGTTGACCGGCACTGTAACCTCCACGACCGATGCGAACGGGCGCACCACCTCCGGCACATACGACGCTTTGGGGAGAATGGTGGCGGTGGTTCTCCCGCAGCACGTTGGGCTCCAGGTGCCTTCGCTGGAGTACGAGTATGCCGTGCACAAGACCGGTCTGAACTCTGTTCTCACGCGCAAACTCGGTGCCGACGGTCAGACTCAGCACACCAGCGTCACGCACTATGACGGACTACTGCGACCGTTCCAATACCAGTCCGAGTCGGTCAATGCTGGCCCGAATCGGAACGATGACGCGTCCGAACGGGGCATGCTCGTCGCGCACGTCTTCTACGACTCTGCCGGGCGCATCCTGCGTCAAACCAGCCCTTGGCTCGCGGTCGGCGCGCCGTCGATCACTCCGATCACCCCAGTCGCTGCCCCGCGTTCGCAAACCACCTACGATTACGACGCGGCCGGCCGTCAAATCGCTCAAGTGTTCTGGGTGGGCAACTCGTCCGTTCCGGAAAACGAACAGTGGCGTTCGGTGACGCACTACGACGGCGCGCAAACCCTACAGATTCCGCCGATGGGGGGAACCCCGCAGATGGCAATCATGGATGCTCGCGGCCGCACAGTCGAGCTGCGTCAGTTCCTGCGCGACCCAGACGACAACGCCGCAGCGACTTCGGCAACTGAAGTGCTTGCCCTGCCCTTCCAGAGCACGACGTACGAGTTCGACAGCGCCGGGCAGTTGGTCGAGATGCGTGACGCGGAGAACAACCTGTGGAGTTACGAGTTTGACTTCGCCGGTCGCCAGACCAGCGCCACCGACCCCGACGGCGGCACCACCACCACGACGTACGATTCGCTGAACCGGACCGCAACTCGCACCAACGGCAACGGCCAGACCGTTGCGTACACGTACGACGCGCTCGGACGCACTTTGACATTGCGAGATGGATCGCAGACCGGGCCAGTTCGTTCTCAATGGCAGTACGACACCGCACTCGATGAAACAGGCAACCCTGTGCGCGGAGCTCAAGCGTCCTCCACCCGGTTCATCGACGGCAACGCCTACACAAGCTCGGTCGACCTCTACGACGACGCGTATCGTCCTCTTTCGGCCACGATGACGCTGCCTGACATCGCACCGTACGCTGACGCGCTGGAGTCGCTGAGTTTCACGACCGGCTACACCTACACTGCCGATGGTCAGGTGGAGACGGTCAAACACCCCGGCATCGTCGACAGCACGGGTGTGACGGCTCTGGGCGCTGAGATAGTCACGACCGAGTTCGACACCGCGTCCATCCCGTCCTGGATGGGCGGCGGTTTCGGGTGGGGCGTGTATGTGGCCGACAGCGGTTTCGACGCCGAGGGACGCCTGCAGGCGTTGGATCTGGGCAACACGTACGCGGCCCGCATCGGTTACAACTACGATGCAGAAACGAAGCGACTGTCCGGAATCTCCCTGAACAGGCAACAGCATGATGTCGACTTCGACCTGCAATATGCCTACGACGATGTGGGAAACGTCATCAGCATCAAGGACCAGGCAGGGTCAAGCAATACCGTGCATGACAACCAGTGCTTCGGCTACGACGGCTTGGAAAGACTCGCGGTCGCGTGGACCGCAGGTGATGGTGACTGCTCGGTAGAGCAAGATGCGATCACGGTCGGGGATGTTGGGGGGGTCTCGCCGTATTGGACGGAGTACTCCTACGACCCGCTGGGCAACCGTACGAGTATGGTGCAGCACGGTGTGGGCGCTGACGTCACTGTCAGCACGTCCTACTCGCACGGTGTTGGGGCGGCGGGCCCGCATCAGCTGACGAGCGTGGTCGAAACGATCGCGGGCACGTCGACGACGACCGACTTTTCGTACGACGATGCTGGTAACCGGGTCGCGGAGGTCTCGGGCGGTGTGACCCAGGACTATGTCTGGGATGTTGAGGGTGAGCTGATCGCGACAGGCGGCGAGGAGTACGCCTACGACGCGTCCGGCACGCGGATGCTGCGCTCGAGTGCTGCTGGTGTGACGGTGTATCTGCCGGGCGGTCAAGAGTTGCTCATCGCCGGCACCGGGGAAGAGCCGGAGCTCTCCGCCACTCGCTACTACTCCTTCGCTGGGGCAATGGTCGCTATGCGCACCGCGGGTGGGTTGGGTGCGGTGACCTCCTTCGTGGCGGATCATCAGGGCACCTTGGTGGCGGCGGTGCCGAACACGAACTGGGCGGCGAACGCGGTCCAGCGCGTCTATACCGACCCGTACGGTGGCACCCGCGGCGCCTCCGAGGATTTGCCGGGCGATCGTGGCTTCCTGGGCGCGGTGGAAGACAGCACTGGGCTGACCTTGCTGTCGGCGCGCTACTACGACTCTGATGTGGGTTCGTTCATCAGCGTGGATCCGTTGTTGAGGCCGGGGGTTCCCGCGCATTTCCACGCCTACGCGTATGCGTTCAACAATCCGGTGTCGCAGTCGGATCCGTCGGGTTTGGAGCCTCGGGACAAGAACGGCAACTTCGACGGCAACCCGTATCTCAGCAAACCGGCCACTCCGTCGACGTCGTGGGAGGCGTTGAACGCTTGCAAGGACGTGTGGTGCACGGCCGGGTGGAATATTCAGTTCACGGGTCACTTCTACGGAGGCATCCTGGAAGGGCTCGGTGGGCTGCTGCTCCTCACCTGCTCCCTTTGCAATGCCTATCAGGGTGCAAGCCAGGGGATCGAGGTCTTGAAAGATCCTGCTGGACACATGGCCCGAACCGCTGAATCGCTTGACCAGTTCTGGTCCGATCCGTGGGGGAACTTCTGGCGTCCGTTCGTGGAGGACTGGACCAACAATCCAGGTCACGCGCTCGGCGGGACGGTGTTCACTGTCGGTACTGTGGCGGTGCCTGGCGGCGCGCTGATCAAGGTGGGCAGCGCGGCCAGAGCCGCAAATAAGGTTGAGAGCGCGACCGGAGGCGGGGCACGGTTTGCCGTGGACGCAGCAGGATCTACCACTCTGAGGCTCTCTGCTGGGTCAACCTCCCTTGAAGTGACCGAACACGCTGCGAGACGGTTGACATCTCGCTCCATATCCATAGAAACCGCGGAGTCGGTGCTTTCCAGACAGCCTTTCCCTTACTTCCATGCTGACGAATGGAAGTTGGGGTTCTACAACCCTGCTTCAGGGATATTCCTAGGCTCGGTAGATGGGAGGGTTACGACAGTTATTGACCGTGTGAGTCAGGGCTACATTGACAATTTGAGGGCGGTGCAACCATGAAGATTATTTACGATCCTGTAGCGGACGCGGCGTACATCTATTTGCAGAGTGATCCCAATCAGTATTCACACATGGTCGCTTTAGACCCTCAAGCAGCGGGCGGAATGATCAACTTCGACTACGACACTGAGGGACTGTTGCTCGGGATTGAAGTTCTCGGTGCAAAGCGATTGCTGCATCCCGATCTGCTTAGCGAGGGCCTCGAATCAGGCGCGGCGGTGGTGGAGTAGCAAAGCGATGGGCTTGAGCGATACCTCTGCTGCCCGCGTCCGCTACTGCTTCGACGACGCCACCATGTGGCTTTACGGCTTTCCTCTACCGGCTCTAAAGCGCGGACGGGTCATACTTGAAGACCGGAATCTCCAAGAACCCGTTCAGTCGAGATAGCCGAACCTTCATGGATGACAAGACTATGGATGTACTCCAATCCGGCACTCGCCGCGAGATGCTCAATTTTGAACGGTTCCTAGTGGAGAGTGACCCTGGCCCGTTGAGCTATGAGCGTTGGGCTGGGCAGCTCGCTCAGGACGTACCGTGACGCCGCAAACGGGTGAGCGAGCCCCGGTCTTCTCAATCGGATTGGTCGTCGGCGGCCGCACGCCGAGCAACCTGGCGTGGACCCACGAGATTGCCATGCTCACCAAAGATGTCATCGCAGTTCGCGCTGGCGTGGAATCGCCTCTGCATCTCAATGTCGTGTTCCATGTGGCCGGGAACTTGCTCCAACCAGAGTTCGAGGGAGTGAGAACCGCCACCTTCAACAAGGCCGATGCGGCGCTCATGGTTCAGGTCGCACTTGTCGAGTCAGCGCCGGCGGATCCCAGAGCAGAGCTCATCTCACTACTTGACAGTGCAGTCGAGGAAGCGGAAGCCTGGTCTAAGCGAAGAGGAATCGCGTTTGATCGCGAACCATTCGCGCAGATGCTTGGCCTTGTCGTGAGATTCCGATAGGTCTCGTCGCGGCGACTTCCTGCTTGCAACCGGTACTAAGTGCGGCGCTTGCGAGCCACGATCCCTGGCACTGCGAAGCCGCCGCAGTTGCCCCACATATTGAGAGTCTTGCAATCGATTGTGGAACTTGGTTGACCGATGATCGCCGCAGCCGGCGGAGCCCCCGTGCTTGCTCATCCCGCCACCCGCGGCCGCGAGGCCGTCGTCGACGAGAGGTCGCTCGCCCGCTTGGTCGAGGCCGGACTCGTCGGTCTCGAGGTCGGCCACCGCGAGAACACGCCCGAGGGGCGCGAGCGGTTGCTCGAGCTCGCCGAGCGGTTCGACCTCGTGACGACCGGCTCGAGCGACTACCACGGCGAGGGCAAGCCCAACCGCCTCGCCGAGAACACGACGACTCCCGAGGCGCTCGAGCGCATCATCGCCGCGACCAGCAGGCTCGAGCCGGTGCGGGCATAGCGGATCAGCGTCGCGCGCGATGACCTAGTCGTCTTCGCTCGGCCTAGCCGGCGCCCACAGCTCGCGTAATGCGTCCGCAATCTCGAAGCGCGGGGCGCCTCGTCCGTTGCACGCCACGGCGATGACCGTCTCGCGGTCGGGGGTGATGGTGAGGTCTGAGATGTAGCCGCCCCAGCGGCCCGAGTGGTAGAGGCTGCCGTCGGGCTCGATGCGGATGCCTGCGGCGTACAGCTCGCCGTTCGGCTGCTCGTCGTCGAGCACGATGGCGGCGCCCGCCACGACGTCTGCCTGCACGAGCTCGCCGAGTCGGTACTGGTCACCCCAGCGCACGAGCTCGGTCGGGGTGGTGACGATGCCGGAGTGCCCGTAGGCGGCCCAGCCTCCGCGCAGCAGGGTGTCGTCGGTGTCGTAGGGCGTCGCGACGTCGGGCGCCGTGAGGCCGGGGTCGACGCTCAGGTCGAGGGCGAGCGGGCTCGTCAGGCGCTCGGCCAGGAACTGCGGGAACGACTGACCGCTCACCGCCTCGACGACCTCGGCAAGCAGCACGTAGTGGCTGTTCGCGTAGGCGTAGCCCTCGCCGGGGAGGAGCTCGTCTGTTCGCGCGATCGCCGCGAGCACGGTCGCGTGCTCGGCGGCATCGGTGAAGCCGACACCCTCAGCCTCGAGTTCGATCCAGAAGTCGGGCACGCGCGCCGTGTGGTGCATGAGTTGCTCGAGCGTGACCTCGTCGGCCCACTGCGGCAGGCCATCGACGTGCGCCGACAGGGGGTCGTCGAGTGAGAGTGATCCTTCGCGCTCGAGAACGAGTACCGACGTCGCGGTGAACTGCTTCGAGATCGACGCCATATCGAAGCGCGTCTCGGTGGTGAGCGGGTCGCCCGTCGTGAGGTCGGCGAGCCCGCCGGCCGCAGCCCAGACGACCTCGCCCGTGACGCCGACCGCGGCGGAGCATCCGGGTCGATCGGGCTCGAGAAAGGTAGCCATCAGCTCGTCGCTCAGCGTCACGAGCTTGGCCGTGCGCTGCACGCCGGTGTCGGTCGAGAGCGGCACCTTCGCCAGCTGGGGCACGGGCTCGCGTTCGACAGCGCAGCCCGCCAGCGCGACGATCGCGGCGAGAGCCGTGACCGTCAGCACCAGAGGCCGCGGAGCCGTCATGCCACCGGCGAGGCTTCCGGCGCGGTTTCTGGTGCGGCTTCTGCTGCGGCGGTCGGCGCTCCGTTCGGCGTGCGCCGCACGAAGAATACGGCGGGGATCACGAGAGTCGCGATGATCGCGCCGACCGTGAACGCCGCACGAACTCCCTCAGCCGTGACCGAGGCCTCGTCAGGGCCGCCGCCACCGAAGGCTGCGGCGATCGAGATGAAGAGGGCGATTCCCGCGGCACCGGAGACCTGTTGCATGGTGCCGACGATCGCGCTGCCGTGCGAGTTGAGCTTCGGAGGCAAGGCCGAGAGCCCGTTGGTGAGCAGGGGGGTGAAGAGCAGGGCGAGGCCCATGCTCAGCCCGATGTTCGCGAAAGCGATGAGCCAGAGCGGTGTCGCGGCCGTGAGCATGGCCATGCCCCACATCGAGACCGACAGCAGCACAGCGCCCGGAATCACCAGACTCGTCGGGCCGACGGCGTCGTAGCGGCGGCCGATCCACGGGGCGGCGAGACCCTGCAGCAGCGCACCGGGCAGAATGATGAGCCCCGAGATGAGCGCCGTCGCGCCGATCACGTCTTGTACGAAGAGCGGAATCAGGATGATCGCGCCGAAGAGTGCCATCGCTGCGACCATGACGATCGCGATCGAGACGGCGAACTGACGCTGCTGGAAGGTGCGCAGGTCGAGCAGCGCGGCATCCCGACGCTGCAGGCGCAGCTGGCGCCACACGAAGAGCGCGAGCGCGACGAGCCCGATGACGAGGGCGGTGATGGCGGCCGTGGTCGCCTCCGCTCGTTCACTGACCGGCGCGCGACCGACGTCGCCGAGCTGCGCGAGGCCGTACACGAGGCCGCCGAAACCGGGGATGGAGAGGAGCACGGAGAGAACATCCAGTCGCCCCGGGCGCGGTTCGCCGATGTTGACGACTTTCGCAGCGCCGATGACGAGCGCGGCCACCGCGAAGGGAATCATCGTGATGAACAGCCATCGCCAGTCGGCGAAGCTCAGAATGAGGCCCGAGACGCTCGGCCCGAACGCGGGCGCGACGGCGATGACCGTCGAGATGAGACCCACGACGCGACCACGGCGGTCGGGCGGCACGAGGCCGAAGACGGTCGTGAACAGCAACGGGAAGATGATGCCCGTGCCGGCGGCCTGCACGACGCGCGCGAGCAGCAGCACCTCAAAGCCCGGGGCGATGGCGCCGATGACGGTACCGATCGTGAACAGGCTCATCGCGAGCAGGAACATCGGGCGCGTCTGGAAGCGCTGCAGCAGGTAGCCCGTGATCGGAATGACGACGGCGAGCGTCAGCATGAAGGCTGTGGTCAACCACTGCGCGAGCGAGGCGGTGATGCCGAGCGACTCGATGAGGGTCGGAATCGCGACGCCCATGAGCGTCTCGTTGAGGATCACGACGAAGGTCGACCCGAGCAGCAGGCCGATGATGAGCTTGGTCGCGGCAGGCAGGCCCGTGGAGGGCGCCGCCGCATCAGGAACGGTGGTGGATGCAGGCATAGGAATACGAACCTACCGCTCGATGCCGACATTCCCGGTGCGCCGGAATGCGCCGCCTACTGCCGTTCGAACAGGGCGCTGAGCGGCCCGCCGCCCTGCAGCAGCATCGTCTCGGCGTCGCAGTCGACGAGCAGCGTGGCGTTCTCGCCATCGAAGCGCGGCGGCGGTACCTCGAGGCCCTCCGTGCCAGCGCCCGAGGTGTTCGTCTCGAGCACCTCCCACAGAGCGACTTCGAGCAGACCCCCGGTCGAATCAGTGGCATCCCAGCCCCACTCGGCCGACGCCGACTCGACTGTCGTGACGCTGATCGGCACGATCGAGTCGCCCGCCACGATCACGCCGCTTGTCGTGAGGTCGGTCTGCACATCGAGTAGTCCGTCTTGCGTGATGCGGAGGATCTGCGAGCCCGTCATGTCGAACTCGGTGATGGGCACGCCGAGCCCCAGCAGGTAGGCCTCCGACTGCAGGCGGTAGTCGGGCACGACGAGTTGCCACGTGCCCACGACGCAGGCGGTGTCGCCGAGACCGTCGGCTGGCTGCTGCGGCTCTGACTCCTCAGGCGCGGGAGGTTCGGGGTTGTCGCCCGAGGGGTCGGGCGTGCATCCGGCGAGCACGAGCGCCATCGACGCGACGAGCACCAGCGAGGCAGAAGCGGCGGAACGGGTCATGACGACCTCCGATCGCGAGCACGGCTACGCGGCTGCGCGGCCTCTGCGACCAGTGTGCTCCTCTCGCGCGGTCAGCGCGAGGAACAATTCACTCGGCGGCGGTGCCCGACGAGCTTCCGGCTCCGGATGCTCCGCTCGAGCCGCCCGTGCGGCGACGCCGCCGGCGTCGCGGAGTGCCCGTGCCCTCGGCGCGGGGCTCGCCCGCCGCAGCAGCGTCGCCCGCCGCCGGGCGGTCGCCCGAGCGCTGGCCGCCGCCCGAACGGGACGAGGTGCGCGAACCCGAGCCGCCGCCCTGGCCGCCGCTGCGCCCGCGCTCGCGCGGAGGGTGCGATGCTTCGCGCTCGACGCGGGGGATGGGCGTGGCCTTGAGGCGGCCCTTCGAGCCGGCCGGAATGTCGAGGTCGTCGTAGAGGTGCGGCGACGAGCTGTAGGTCTCGACCGGCTCGGGCTGGCCCATTTCGAGCGCCCGGTTGATGAGCGCCCACTTGTGCATGTCGGCCCAGTCGACGAACGTGACGGCGATGCCGGTCTTGCCCGCGCGGCCCGTGCGGCCTGCACGGTGGAGGTACGTGTCGTGGTCATCCGGAACCGTGTGATTGATCACGTGCGTGACGTCGTTGACGTCGATGCCGCGAGCCGCGACATCCGTCGCGATCAAGATGTCTTTCTTGCCCGCCTTGAAGGCGGCCATGGCGCGCTCGCGCTGCTCTTGGTTCAGGTCGCCGTGCACCGCGGCAGCGTTGTAGCCGCGATCAGTGAGCTCTTCGACGAGCTTGGCGGCCGCTCGCTTGGTGCGCGTGAAGATGATGGTCTTTCCGCGCCCCTCGGCCTGCAGAATGCGGCCGACGACCTCGTCTTTGTCGAGCGCGTGCGCGCGGTAGACGACGTGCTTGATGTTCGCCTGCGTGAGCCCCTCGTCGGGGTCGGTCGCGCGAATGTGGATGGGGCGCGTCATGAAGCGGCGAGCCAGGGCCACGATCGGGCCCGGCATGGTCGCCGAGAACAACATGGTGTGGCGCGTGGGCTTGGTCTGCGAGAAGAGCTTCTCGATGTCGCTCAAGAAGCCGAGGTCGAGCATCTTGTCGGCCTCGTCGAGCACCATGACCTCGACGTTGGCGAGGCTGAGCAGTCGCTGGCTCGCGAGGTCGAGCAGACGCCCGGGCGTGCCGATGACGATCTGCGCGCCGGCCTTGAGCTGCTCGATCTGGCCCTCATAGGCCTTGCCGCCGTAGATCGACACGATCTTGACGTCGCGGTTCGCCGAGGCGAGCTCGAGGTCTTGCGTGACCTGCACGCAGAGCTCGCGCGTGGGCACGACGACGAGCGCCTTGACGCCCGGCTCGGGGTGCAGGCCCAGGTGCTGAATGAGCGGAAGCCCGAAGCCGAAGGTCTTGCCGGTGCCGGTCTTGGCCTGGCCGATGATGTCTTGGCCGCTGAGGGCCAGGGGAATGGTCTGCTCTTGGATGGGGAAGGGGCTCAGAATGCCCTTCGCCGCCAGGGCTTCGACCATGTCGGGCTCGATGCCCAGGTCAGTGAAAGTCACGAGTGTGTGTCGCCTGTCGTCTAGTGAAGTGAAGGCCAGTTTAGCGGGCCTATGCTGTCGGGCCTGCCCCGAGCACGTAGGCTGTGCGCGTGGCTTCGTGGTTGAGACGGCAGCGCCCCCGTGTCGAGGCGCCGACCTTGACTCCCCGCGACACCGCGGTCGCTGCGCTGCGAGTCGACCTGGGCGAACTCGCCCCGCCCTCCGATGTCTTCCTCGGGCACTGCGCGGCGCTGCATCTGACCTTCATCGAGCAGCTCACCGAGGCCATGTCGAACGCCCCTCGTGTGGCCGACAAAGACTCTCTGGCCCACGTGGCGGGCATCGTGTTCGAGCGCTATCGTGCGCTCGCCGCCGAGCTCGAGCGCCTGCACCTCGACAAGACCGACGTCATGCAGCCGCACCTCGAGGGCGTCGAAGAGTTCAAGCGCCGCACGATGGGCGGCGAGTGGTACGAGCAGGTCGCGAGCGCTCACGTGACCATCGGCTTTCTCACCGACTTCTGGATCGCCTTGTCGGTCGGCCTCGTGGGCGAGCCCGGCGATCGTGTCGCGCAAGCACTCGCGAAAGGCGACCCGCATGCGCCCCTGCACCGCATCGTCGAGCGGGCGATCGCGGCCAACCCGAAGCTCTCGTCGCGCCTCGCACTGTGGTGCCGCCGACTCTTGGGCGACACCATGCTGCAAGCCCGGTCGGCTCTCGTGCAGCACGACGACCGCTCGAAAGACGAGGCTCAGATCGAGCCCGTGTTCACCGAGTTGATCGCCGAGCACACGCGCCGCATGGACCGCCTCGGGCTGACAGCCTGACGCGCGATCAGGCCTTGGTCGGGGCGCTCGGCTTCATGAGCCGCTCGAGCAGTGCGGCATCGGCCTCGGCGCGTTGCTTCGGCAGCACGAGAGCGACCGCCAAGGCCGCGAGCGGTCCGAGCACGAGCGCGATCACCCAGATCCACCCGCCGTCGAAGGTCAGGCCGAGCCAGACGCAGATCACCCACACGCCGGCCGTCGCCGCAGCGCCGACGAGCGGCACGAGCAGCAAGCCGTGGGTCTCGCGGCCGGGCACGAGGTAGCGCACGCCGAGCGAGAGGGAGGCGCCAATGACCGTGACGAAGAGCAGTTCCATGACTGCGAGCGTAGCGGCTGGTGGGCGGCTTCTAGCCGACGAATCCGACGCGACGGGCCGAGTCGCTGCCGATCTCGACGTAGCCGATCGCCGCGGTCGGCACGAGGAACTGCTTGCCCTTGTTGTCGACGAGCGTCACGAGCGGGGCGCCCTTCTCGACGGCGGCCGTGATCGCGGCCGTGACGTCGGCGGCCGTCTCCGAGCTCTCGATGGCGAGCTCACGGGGGCTGTTGAGAATACCGATGCGAATGTCCACGAACGCCAGCGTACCCGGCGCGATGGTGAGCATCCGCCCTGTTCACTGAGGGCGCACCGGGCGCTGTCGACGACCCCCGCCGCACTGTCGCCGCACGCCGGTAGCGTGGGCGCGTGACCACCTTCGACGCCGCGCTGCCGCTCGTCGCTGCGGCGCCCGTGGTGCTCGATGAGGCGCAGCAGCGGGTGGTGGATGCTCGCCGCACGCCCGGCGCGATCGTGCTCGGCGCCCCCGGGTCGGGCAAGACCACGGCGGTGGTCGAGCTCGTGGCTGCCGCGGTGCTTGACGACGGGCTCGACCCGTCGAACGTGCTCGTGCTGACGCCCTCGCGCCGCACGGCGACGCTGCTGCGTGACCGGCTGGCACTGCGGTTGGCCGACTCAGGCAACGACGCGCTCGCGCACCCCGCGCCCGGGGCGCTACCCGGCCCGCTCGCGCGCTCGGTCGCGGCCTATGCCTTCTCGATCGTGACGGCCGCGCACCGGCTCGGCGGCCTCGTCGAGCCTCGCCTGCTGAGCGGAGCCGATCAAGACGCCGACCTGGCCGAGCTGCTCGACCGGTCGTTCGTCGACGAACTGCTCGGCGCTGCTGCGGGCCCTGGTCCGGCCTGGCCCGATCACCTCGGCCCCGAGGTGCGGCGGCTGCCCGCCTTCCGCACCGAGCTGCGCGACGCCATCGCTCGGCTGAGCGAGCACGGCTGGAGCACCGATCAGCTTCGGACGGCCGCGCGCGACCGATCCCGCCCCGAGTGGGCCGCGATCGCCGACTTCGTCGACGAGTACCGGCGCATCCTCGGGTCGTCGCGGCCGGGCCAGCTCGACCCCGCTGAGCTCGTGCGGGCTGCCGTCGGGCTCGTGCGTGACCCCGTAGAAGGCATGCCGCCCGCACCGAGGCTCGTAGTTCTCGACGACGCCCACGACGCGACGCCGAGCGGCTTCGACCTCGTGGCGGCGCTCGCCGCGCAGGGGGCGACGGTCATCGCGCTCGGCGACCCCGACCTGGCGACCAACACCTTCCGCGGCGCCGAGCCCGAGGCGCTCGCGCACCTGCCGGCGCTGCTCGGCTGGCCCGAATCGCGGCCCATCGTGCTGCCGCTCGTGCATCGTCACAGCGCGGCGGTGCGGGGTCTCGCCGCCGACGTGACGCAGCGCATCGGTGCCGCCGCTGCAGGCAAGCAGCGGCGTGCCGTCGCGAGCGAACTGCTGGTCTCTCACGAGAACGGCACCCAGGCCGCGGCGCTCGCCGAGCCCACGGCGGCCGACCCGCGTGCAATCCCGCCCGAGTGGGGCGGCCCGCTCGTCGCGCTCGAAGCGCCCAACCCCACGCGCGAGCGCACTCTCGTGGCCGACCTGCTGCGCGAGCGTCACCTGCTCGACGGCGTGCCCTACGGCCGCATGGCCGTGATCGTGCGCAGCGGAACCATGGTTCCGGGCATCGTGCGCGCGCTCGGCCAGGCCGAGGTGCCGGTGCAGTCGACGGCGGCCGGGCGGCCGCTGCGCGAGCATCCGGCGGCCCGGGCGCTCATTCGCCACGTCGATATCGGGGTCGGGCGTTCGGCCCTCGACGCCGCGGCCGCGACCGAGCTACTGCTCGGCCCGCTCGGCGGGCTCGACCGCGTGAGCCTGCGCCGATTGCGCCGGGCGCTGCGTGCCGAAGAGCTCGCGGGCGAGGGCGACCGCTCGGCCGACGAACTGATCGTGGATGCCCTCACCGCGCCCGACCGACTGGCGACCATCGACCACCGCATCGCCCGCCGCGCGGCGAGACTCGCCCGCACGCTGCAGTCGATCGGCGAGCGGCACGCGGCCGGAGCCACCGTCGACGAGCTGCTCTGGCTCGCGTGGAGCGAGTCGCACGTCGCCGAGGTCTGGCGCCGCGATGCGGCCGGGTTCGGGGTCGCTGCGGCCGAGGCGAACCGTGCGCTCGACGCTGTCGTCGCCCTGTTCACCGCAGCGGCGACGATCGTCGATACGGTGCCCGATGCGACGGTCGAGTCGTTTCTCGCGCGCGTGCTCGACAGCGACGTCGGCGACGACCTGCTCGCGCCGCTGCGCGGGGGTGACGCCGTTCTGGTGGCGACTCCGTCGGCGGTGGCGGGGCTCGAGGCCGATGTCGTCGTCATCGCGGGCCTCACCGAGGGGGTGTGGCCCAACACGCGCATGCGCGGCTCGCTTCTCGGGGCTCCGCTCATCAGCAGAGTCGCGCGCGGGCTTCCGGTCGACGACCTCGACGAGCGGCGCCTCGTGCTCGACGACGAGCTGCGCATGTTCGCCCTCGCGGCGACGCGCGCGCGGCGGCAGCTCGTCGTGACGGCGACGGCGGGCGATGACGATCAGCCGAGCGCGCTTTTCGCGCTCGTGCGCGAGCATGCGCGGCGCGAGCGGGCGCAGTGCCTGGGTTTCGACACTGTCGCAGGTGACGAGAGCATCGCCGCACTCGACGCGGCCATCGCGGCCTCGGGCGCACGGCCGGTGCGAGCTCGGTCGCTGCGTCGACTCGTCGGGCGCCTGCGGCGCGAGCTCGTCGACGACGGCCGACTCGCGCGCGACGGCGACCGTGCCGAGGCTGCGCTCGCGCTCTCCCGCCTCGCTGCCGAGCGCGTGCCCGGGGCGAACCCGTCGTCGTGGTGGGGGCTGCTCGCGCCGAGCACCGACGCCGAGTTGTTCGCGGGCGACGAGACCGTGAGCCTCTCGCCGTCGAAGCTCGAGGCGATCGAGAAGTCGCCCCTCGACTGGTTTCTCGACCGCGTCGCTCCGAGTGAGACGAGCCCCGCGATGGGCATCGGCACGATCGTGCACTGGGCCATGGAGACCGCGACCGAGCCTGCGGTCGACGCCATCTGGGCGGCGATCGAGAGCCGCTGGAACGAACTCGTCTTCGAGTCGCCGTGGCTCGCCGAGCAGCAGCGCCGGCTCGCTCGTCGCTACGCCCTCGGTGTTGCGGCCTACCTGCGCGACGCCGAGGCCGAGTCGCGCGGGCTCGTCGCGGCCGAGCAGAGGTTCGAGGTGACGGTCGATCGTGCCCGCGTGAGCGGCATCGTCGACCGGCTCGAGGTCGACGGCGGCGGCGGTGTGCGCATCATCGACCTCAAGACCGGCAAGCCCCTGACCAAGCAGAGCGAGATCGACGAGCATGCGCAACTCGGCGCGTACCAGCTGGCCTATGCCGACGGAGCCTTCGACGAGGTGCTCGACGAGGTGCTGGAGGGGCTGCCGCACCACCCGGGCGGTGCTCGCCTGCTCTACGTGCGCGAGGGCAAGGGCAGCGACGATTATCGCGAGGCCGTGCAAGAGCCGCTCGATGACGAGCAGCTCGACGGGTTTCGCGAGCGGCTGCGCCAAGCCGTCGAGGCCATCGCGGTCGCGCAGCTCACGGGCGTGCGCACGATCGACCGGTTCGATTTCGCGCTGGGCGCGCACCGCATCCACCGCGTAGGGCCGGTGACGGGCGATGAGTGAGTCGAACCGCCGCGCGTTCAGCGCCGTAGAGATCGCCGAGAAGCTCGGCCAACATCGGCCGACCGATGAGCAGCGCGCCATCATCGAAGCGCCCCTCGGCCCGGCGCTCGTCGTCGCCGGAGCCGGCTCAGGCAAGACCGAGACCATGGCCGCGCGGGTGCTGTGGCTCGTCGCGAACGGGCACGTCGCGCCCGACGAGGTGCTCGGCCTCACGTTCACGCGCAAGGCGGCGGGCGAGCTCGCGGCGCGCATTCGCGAGCGCCTCGTGCAGCTGGGCGCGTCGGGCCTGTTGGGTGCGCCCTTTTCTCCGAGGTCGACGGATGCGGCTGGTGCCGCCGAGGTCTCGAGCGCCTCCCGCGCGCTCGTCGACGCGTTCACGCAGCCGACCGTCGCGACCTACAACTCGTTCGCCTCGAGCCTCTACCGCGACCACGCCGTGCTCATCGGCCGCGACCCCGACGGAGTGCTGTTGCGCGAGGCGAGCGCCTGGCAGCTTGCGCGCGAGCTCGTCACGACCGCCCGTGACGATCGGCTCGCCGAGCTCGACCTCAGCGTCGACAAGATCACCCAGTCGGTGCTGCAGCTCGCGCACGCCGTCGCCGAGCACGACGCCGACATCGCCGACGTGCGTCGTGTCATCACCGACTTTCTGCAGGTCGCCGATCTGCCGCTCGGCGACCGGTACCCGCGCCAATCCGCGTTCGATGCGCTCATGAAGCTCGGTGCGACTCTGCCGATCGTCGACCTCGTCGAGCAACTGCAGCAGGTGAAGCACCGCGACGGCTATGTCGAGTTCGCCGACCAGGTGAGCCTCGCCCTGTCGATCGTGCGGCGTCATGCCTCGGTCGCCGAGCAACTGCGCGAACGGTACCGCGTCGTGCTGCTCGACGAGTACCAAGACACCAACGTGGCGCAGACCTGGCTGCTCGCCGAGCTCTTCGGTGGCACGCCCGTCATGGCGGTCGGCGACCCGCACCAGTCGATCTACGGCTGGCGCGGGGCGAGCGCCTCAAACCTCGACGACTTCGCCGCGCGCTTCACGGGCACCGATGGCGAGCCCGTCGGCCGCTACTCGCTGAGCACCTCGTGGCGCAACGGCACCGTGATTCTGCAGGCCGCGAACGTCATCGTCGAGCCGATTGCGGCGCGCGCAAACCAGCAGAGTGAGCCCCTCAATGCGCGCGGTGTCGCCGTCGAGACCTTGCGGCCGTCGCCGGTCGCGAGCTCCGAACCGATCGACGTCGCCTTCGAGGAGACGCTGCACGACGAGGCGCGGGTCGTCGCGGCCTGGCTCGCCGAGCGGGTGGCCGAGCCGCCGCTCGGCGCGAAGCCCGGAGCGGTCGACGCCGAGGGCCGCCCGCTGCGCGCGAGCGCCGCCCTGCTCATGCGCAACCGCGCGACTCAGCCCGTCTTCCTCGCCGCCCTGCGCGAGGCGAAGGTGCCCGTGCACGTGCTCGGCATCGGCGGTCTGCTCGAGCAGCCCGAGATCGCCGACCTCGTGAGTGCGCTCGCGGTCATCGACGACCCCGCTGCCGGCACCGAGCTCGTGCGCCTGCTCGCCGGCCCGCGCTGGCGCATCGGGGTCGCCGACCTGCACGCCCTCAGCCGCATCGCCTCGTGGCTGCGCGACCGCGACCTGGCGCAACGCGCTTTCAGCGACGAGGTGAAGGCGCGACTGCGCGCATCCGTCGCCCGCACCGACGGTGTCTCGCTCGTCGATGCGCTCGACTTCGTGGCGACGGCCTCAGACGGTCACTCGCAGCTGGCCGCGTTGAGCCCGGCCGGCCTCGAGAGGCTGCAGAATGCTGGCCGCCTGTTCGCCACCCTGCGCACCCGCACGGCGCTCGATCTGCCCGACCTGGTGCTCACGGTCGAGCACGAGCTCATGCTCGACATCGAGGTCGCGGCGAACCCGTCGCGCACGATGGGCGAGGCCCCGCGCGAGGCCTTCTTTGAGGCGCTCGACGGCTACCTCGCACTCGCCGACCACGCGACCCTCGGGGGTTTTCTCGGCTGGCTGCGCGAGGCCGAGTGGCGCGATAACCTCTCGCCCCGTTCTGAAGACCCCGAGCCCGGAACCGTGCAGGTGCTCACGATCCACGGCTCGAAGGGCCTCGAGTGGGATCACGTTGTCGTGCCGCGCCTCGTCGTCGACGAGTTGCCGAGCAAGCCCCGCGATGGCACGACCGGCTGGCTCAAGCTCGGGGTGCTGCCCTACGAGTTGCGCGGCGATGCCGCAGAGCTGCCCGTCTTCGCGTGGCGCGGGGCCGAGACGCGCAAAGAGCTGCTGCAGCGCCGTGAGGTGTTCAGCGAGGAGGTCGGCGCGCACCTCGAGCGCGAAGAGCGCCGGCTCGCGTACGTCGCGGTCACGCGCGCTCGGCACAGACTGCTGTTGACGGGGTCGTGGTGGGCGGGGCAGAAGAGCTCTCGCGGGCCGAGCCCGTTCCTGCTGCCGCTCGAGGAGCGCGGCCTCATCGGCGTGCTGCCCGACCAGCCGCAGAACGCCGACAACCCAATCGTCGACGACGACAGCGACGACCCCTGGTGGCCGGTCGATCCTTTCGGCGCCCGCCGTGCGAGCGTGGTCGCCGCGGCTGAGCGGGTGCGGGCCGCCGACCCGTCGGTGCGGGGGGATGATCGCCGCGGCTGGCAGCGCGAGATCGACCTGCTGCTGGCCGAACGTGCGGAGCGCCTCGCGGCCACCGGTCGCGTCACGGTGCCGTTGCGCGTGCCCGCCTCGTCGTTCAAAGACTTCATCACCGAGCCGGCCGAGGTCGCCGAGCGGTTGCGGCGCCCGATGCCGCAGCGGCCGTTTCGGGCGACCCGCCTCGGCACGGTGTTTCACCGTTGGGTCGAGCAGCGCTACGGCGTGGGGGCGCAGCCCGACGCGGTGGATGGCTTCGACGCCGAGTTCGACCTCGCGACCGACGGCATCGACCCGCAGGCGCTCGACGTGCTGCAGGCGACGTTCGAGCGGTCGGAGTGGGCGGCGCGCACGCCCGTCGACGTCGAACGCGAGCTGCATCTGCCGTTCGACGGGCGCATTCTCGTGTGCAAGCTCGACGCCGTCTACTCGACCGACCCCGACTTCGATCCCGTGCGCGACCGCGGGTCGGGCCGAGCGCCGCACAGCGTCGAAATCGTCGACTGGAAGACGGGCAAGGCGCCGCGCGACGACGCCGACCGCGCGGCGAAAGAGCTGCAGCTCGCGCTCTATCGTGTCGCCTACGCGCGTTGGGCGGGCCTGCCTCTCGACGCCGTGACGGCCGCCTTCTACTTTGTCGCCGACGACGCCGTGCTGCGCCCGCCGTCGCTGCCCGACGAGGCCGAACTGCGCACCTTCTGGCGCGCCGCCGTCGGCTGACCCCGCCCGCGCCTGCACTCTGCGCCGCCGCCGCCGCCGCTCCCAGCCCCGCCGCTCCCAGCCCCGCCGCGCAGCCCCGCCGCGCCGCCCCACCGCGCCGCCGCGCCGCGCCGACGCGCCGACTCTCGACCGCGCCCGCAACCTGCGGCACCCTTGCCAGTCCGCAACGCGGGGCGTCGGTTGTTCTGCTCAGGCAATGTGCCTCGCGCGGCAAGTGCCGCGAGCGGCACATAGCTTCAGCGGATCCTCCCGCCTCAACCCTTACTGATTCCGACACTTCGTACGCCACGTTGCGTACGAAGTGTCGCAAGAAGTGAGATGCGGGAGGAGGGCACCGACCTAGGCGGGCGGAGCGCTGGTCGTCGATCCCGGCGGGCGGAGCGGTAGCCGCAGCGCGAGAGTGCCGAGCTAGAGGGCAGCGGGGGCTGCGAAGCGCGCGCGGTACGCCTGCACGGCACTGCGCATGCCGATGCCGCAGACGCCGACGAGATCGTCGCCACGGTAGAACTCCACGACGCATTCGTCGTCGGGCGACCCGGCGACGAGCTCGCTGCGGTCGGCCAAGTACGTCATGCCGAAGGCGAGCAGGTGGGCGTCGTACTGGTCGCTCCAAAACGAGGGCAGCGGCGCGAACCCGGCCGAGGCCAGTGTCTCGCAGTCGTCGCCCGCGTAGTGCGCGGCAATGAGTTGCCCCGCGCGTTTGCCGGTCTCGGTCGGCAAGTTCCAGTGCTCGACGCGACGGGCGACGTCATCGAACAGAGGGTTGGGGTAGCGCGCCACGTCGCCGACCGCGAACACGTCAGGGTGCACGACGCCGTCGACTCCGACCGCACGCAGTCCGCCATCGACGAGAACTCCGTCAGCAACATCGAGCCCCGACGACGCCAGCCACTCGGTATTGGGGTCGCTGCCGACCGCGACGACGAGCACGTCGCACTCGAGCATGACGCCGCTTGTGAGAATTACGCGCTCGACAGCAGGGTCGCCCACCAGCCCGAACAGCGACTCGCCCGTGAAGAAGCGCACTCCGTGGCTCTCGTGCCGACGGCGCAACTCAGCGCCGAGGTGCACTCCGATCGCGCGCTGCAACGGCACGGCGCTCTGCGTCACGACCGACACCGTCGCGCCGTTCTTCGCAGCCGTCGCCGCGATCTCGCAGCCGACGAACCCCGACCCCAGAATCACCACGTTCGCGCCGGGCCGCAGCACCTCGCGCAGCGCGACCGCGTCGTCGAGCGTGCGCAGCACGTGGATGCCGCCTAGCCCGTGATCGTCGATCGGCAGCGGCTTGGGTCGCAGGCCTGTGGCGATCACGAGCGCGCTGTACGGATGCTCGTCTCCGGCATCATCGACGACCACCTTGCGCGCGGTGTCGAGCGAGACGGCCGAGCGTCCGAGCACCCACGTCACGCCCTCTTCGAGCGCTGAGCGGATCGGGAAGGCCACATCAGCGTGACCCTGCCCCTCGGTCTGTAGTAGTTCTTTCGACAGCGGAGGGCGGTTGTACGGCGCATGCGCCTCAGCACCGAGGAACGTGATCGGCCCCGTGTAGCCGGCGCGGCGAGCGCCCTCGGCCGTGCGGAGGCCCGCCATGGAGGCTCCGACGATCAGCAGCGGAGCATCCGTCGCCTCGCCCGCATCGTGCGCCGACGGCGCGACGGCGGCGCTGTCAGCCATGCGCGATCACGCCTTGGTGATGAGAATCGCCTGCATGGGGCAGACGTCGGCCGCGGCCTCGAGGTCGGCGAGCATCTCGTCGGGAGCCTCGGCCTGGTACTCGAGCTTGTCGTCGGCATTCAGCTGAAACACCTCGGGGGCCTCGAACACGCACTGGCCGTAGTGCTGGCACTTGTCCATGTCGACGTCGATCTTGATCATTCCGATTCCTTCTCTTCGATACGTGACGGGTACAGGTCTTTTGACGGGGTGCGGATTCCTCGATACTCCCAGTCGCCGCCCATCGCCGTCGAGACGACCTCTTCGCTCGACGTGGGCTGCGCGCCGACGTCGGCGCGAATCGGAGTCGGGCCCTCGACGATCGTGTTCGTGAGGCGACCGAGGCCGTCGACCTCGACCTCGACGACATCGCCGGGCTCAACAGGCCGCGAGTTCGCGGGCGTGCCCGAGAAGATCATGTCGCCGGGCACGAGCGTGATCGTGCGGGCGAGGTCGGCCACGAGGTAGTGCATGTCCCACTCCATCGTGTCGGTCGCGTCTTCTTGCACGACCTTCCCGTTGACGAGGGTGCGGATCGTCTTGCCCCGGAAGTCCCAATCGGTGACGAGGCCCGGCCCCACGGGCGCGAGCGTGTCGCTGCCCTTAACGCGCAGCATCGAGCCAGCATCCGTATCGCGAAAATCGTGCAGGCCGTAGTCGTTGCCCACCGAATAGCCGGCGATGTAGTCGCCCGCCTCGGCCGGCGAGACGTTGCGGCACGTGCGGCCGATGACGATGACGATCTCGCCCTCGTAGTTAAGCCACTTGAGCCCCGCGGGCCGCACGACCGAGCCCTTGTGGCTGTTGAGCGCCGTGATCGGCTTGTGAAAGTAGGTCGGCGCGGGAGGCAGCTTCGTCATGAACTCATCGCTGCGGCTCGGGTAGTTCAAGTGCACGGCGATGATCTTGGTCGGCTCGGTGGGCGGCAGGTGCACAGCCTCGTCGATACCGACCACGCGGCCGTCGGATGCTCGCAGCTCGTCGCCGTGCCGCTCGACCTGCACGGCCACCCCGTCGAGCAGAATGCGCCGGTACTCGGTCATGCGGCACTCCCACGCGTGGCGGCGACGTCACCGGTCGGGTCGTCGCGCGAGAGGGTGACGTCTTTCGGCAGCGGGAAGCCGCCCTCGGGCTCGGGGAAGTAGATGTGCACCTGGCCCGTGCCGATCGAGTTCTCGTACTCCGAGTACATGACGCCCTTCGCGGTGTTGGCCTCTTCGCCCGTCGCGCCTGCCATCTGCAGCCAGTGGCTGAAGTTGGCCTCGGGCTTGTATTGCTTGAACTCGGGCATCGTCTCGAGGATGCGCTTGTGGTCGCCCTGCTTCATCCACTCGACGCGCTCGAGGTCGGCCTGCAGTGCGCCCTCGCTGTAGATGTGGCTCGGGTCGCTCGCCTCGTGCTTGCGCAGGTCGCGCAGCTTGTAGAACGTGTGCGAGAGGGCGCCCGAGGCGAGCAGCAGCACCTTGCGGTCGCTGTCGCGAATGGCCTCGCCGAGGGCGCGGCCTGCGCGCACGAAGTCGTCGGTCTGCGCCGTCTGGCAGACCGAGAGGCTCACCCAGCGCTTGTCGAGACCGCGGCCGAGGTAGTGCCACAGGTTGACCGTGGCGTAGAAGATGGGCAGATGGGGGTCGCTGATGGGCGTGACCCAGGTGCCGTTCTTCTCGTCGTAGTTCGCCACGGCGTTCGCGAGTTCGGGGTCACCTTTGAACGCGTAGGGAATCTGCGACATCCCTCGCGGCAGTTCCTCGCTCGTGAAGAGCCCGCTGCGTTCTGCCTGCGCGCTGATGACGAACTCGACCGTTGTGGCCCAGTGCGAGTCGAGCACGACGACGGTGTCGTAGTCGAGTACTTCCATAACTTCGGAGCGGAAGCGCTTCAGGCCGGGAACAAGGGTGATCTCCTTGCCGCCGTTGATGTCGTACCGCACGTCTTGCGGCAGCATGATGGTGGGCACGTGCGCGAGAATCGCGGCGCCGACGACCTTTCCCATGACTTACTCCTTCCACCCTGAGGGTGCGTAGACGGTGTTCTTGACGTCGGCGTAGAAGTCGAACGACCACACGCCTCCTTCGCGGCCGATGCCGCTCTTCTTGCTGCCTCCGAAGGGCGCGGCGAGATCGCGCACGAAGAAGCAGTTGACCCAGATGGTGCCGGCGACGAGATTCTTCGTCAGTCGCTCGGCGCGGTCGCGGTCGCCGCAGACGACGACGGCGGCGAGGCCGTATTCGGTCGCGTTGGCGACCTCGACGGCCTCTTCGTCGCTCGAGAAGGTCTGCATGGTGAGCACGGGCCCGAAGACCTCGGCGGTGAGAATCTCGCTACCGGGCTTCGCGTTCATGAGCAGGGTGGGCCTGAAGTAGAGCCCGCCGAGCTCGTCGTTGGGCCCGCCGCCGATAACGACGCGCGCCCCGTCGGCCTTGGCGCGCTCGACGAAGCCGGCCACGCGGTCGATGTGCACGCGGTGAATCTGCGGGCCGATCTGCGTCGCCTCATCGCGCGGGTCGCCCTGCACGAGCTGGGCGGCCTTCTCGGCGAAGCGGGCGGCGAACGCTTCGGCAATGTCTTCGTGCACGAGCAGCCGCGTGCCCGAGAGGCACACCTGCCCGGCGTTGTCGTACTGCTCGACCGCGATCTCGACGGCGAGGGCGAGGTCGGCGTCGTCGGTGACGATGAGCGGGCTCTTGCCGCCGAGCTCGAAGCTCACCGGCGTCAGGTTCTCGGCGGCGGCGCGCGCGATCGTCTTCGCGGTCGGCACCGAACCGGTGAACGCGATGCGGGCGATACCGGGATGCGCGACGAGGGCCGCACCCGCTTCGGCACCGAAGCCCTGCACGACGTTGAAGACTCCGGTGGGCATCCCAGCCTGCTCGCACAGGTCGGCGAAGTAGCTCGCGCTCAGGGGCGTCCACTCGGCGGGCTTGAGCACGACGGTGTCGCCGGCGGCGAGGGCCGGACCAATGCGCCAGGTGGCGAGCATGAGCGGAGCGTTCCAGGGCGTGATGATCGCTGCGACGCCGCTCGGGTCCCAGCTGACGACGTTGTCGTGGCCGCGGGTCTGCCAGACCGGGTGGCTGAGCTCGTTGAGTGCCCAGTCGGCGAAGAAGCGGATGTTCATGGCCACGCGCGGCATGACCCCGCGGCGGTGGCTGCGCAGCAGCGAGCCGTTGTCGAGGGTCTCGAGCTGAGCGAGCTGCTCGACGTTGGCCTCGACGAGGTCAGCGAGGCGGTGCAAGATCTCGCCGCGACCAGTGGGGCCGAGGTCGCGCCAGGCGGGGAAGGCCCGCTGCGCCGCGGCGACAGCTGCATCCGCCTCGGTCTGACCGCCGCGCGCGACGTGCGCGATGACGGCACCGTCGATGGGCGACACGCTCTCGAACTGCTCGGCGCTCGCGACGCGCTCGCCACCGATGTAGTGCCGCGTGTCGACGGTCAGTCCGGCCAGTTCGACCTGATGTTCTGCTGTCTGCACGCGGGCGGCTCCCTTGCTGTCGCGATTCGTTCGGGCACGAACGTTTCCGAGGAGTCTAGCCGAGCGCGGCCGTCGCGCAAGAGGAAGGCGCTACCGCTGACCTTCGGTGACGAGCGTGACGGCCCGCAGCATCTCGGCGAGTTCGCGGCGGCGCTCGGGGTCGATCGTGCTCGAGATGGTCTGCTCGTGGCTGTTGAAGGTCGGGAAGAGTGTGGTCATGAGGGTGCGGCCCGCGGGCGTCATGGTGACGTTGACCAGTCGCCCGTCGCGCTCGCTGCGCTCGCGCACGAGGTAGCCCTTCGCCTCGAGCGTGCCGAGCACCCCCGTGAGCGTCGCTTTCGAGAAGCCGCCCTCTTCGGCGATCTGGCGGGTCTCGATGGGCTCCCAGATCCACGTGACCCAGAGCACGACGAAGGCTGTCCATGAGAGGCCGCTCTCGGCGAGCACGCTGCGCTCGAGGTAGTTGCGCGTGGCGTTCGCGGCGCGGAACAGGTTCGACACCACCGCCATCGCCTCGAAGTCGAGGGGCAGGGTGCCGAGCTTCGTGACGACCTGCTCTTCTGTCTCGGCGAGCGTGTGTGCGCTGGGCATCGAAACCTCCTGCGCTCATTATCACCGGCGCGGCTCGACGTGGGCGTCACGCCGCGTCGGTGGCGGGTACTGAATGCCGCGCAATCGCGCGACTCCACCTCAGGACTCGACGTGCGCGCCGAAGTTCGTTAGCATCCGAACAAATCGCTTCCTACGAAAGCAGGCGCTCATGTCGACCACGACTGATCTCACTCTCGCCGACCTCGATCTGTTCGCGAACGGAGCGCCCTGGGGCGTGTTCGACGAGCTGCGCGCGACCCCCGGCCTGCACTACTCGACCGAAGAGGCGCCCAACAGCGGCTTCTGGTCGGCGACGCGGTACCACGACATCGTGCGCATCTTGCGCGACACCGAGACCTTCACGTCGACCAAGTTCACGAACCTCGAAGAGGTCGACCCCGAGCTGCAAGACCAGCGCCGGTCGCTGCTCGAGACCGACGGGCTGCGCCACCGCGCGCTGCGCCGCATGCTGCAGGGCGAGTTCACGCCGCAGGCGGTCGCGAAGTACGAGACGTTCTTGCGCGGCATCACCGCCAAGACCGTGGATGCTGCGCTCGCGAAGAAAGAGTTCGATTTCGTCGACGAGGTGAGCGCCGACTTCCCGATTCGGGTGCTCGCGCGACTGCTCGGCGTACCCGACAGTGACACGGGCCAGCTCATCGAGTGGGGCAACCGCATGGTCGGCAACACTGACCCCGAGCACGCCGACGTGCTCATCGGCTCGGCCGACAGCGATGAGTACCGGCACGTGCCGTTCCGCTCGCCTGCGGCGATCGAGGTCTACGAGTACGGCCGGCACCTCGCCGCCGAGAGGCGCGGTAAGGGCGGCACCGACCTGATCACGCTGCTCGCCGACGGCGTGCCGAGTGACGGGGTGCCGCTCAGCGAGCACGAGTTCAACACCAACTTCTTGCTGCTGGTCGTGGCGGGCAACGAGACCACGCGGCACACGATCACGCATTCGATGAGCAACCTGCTCAACAACCCCGACCAGATGGCCTTGCTCAAGAACGACCCCTCGCTCATTCCGTGGGCGGTCGAAGAGTTCTTGCGGTTCGCTTCGCCGGTGTACCACTTCCGCCGCACGGTCACGCGCGACACGGAGTTCTCTGACACCCAGCTCAGCGAGGGCGAGAAGCTCGTGGTCTGGTTCGCTTCGGGCAACCGCGACGACACGATCTTCGACGACCCCTACCGCTTCGATGTCACGCGCAACCCGAACGAGCACATGTCGTTCGGTCGCGGCGGCCCGCACATGTGCCTCGGCAACGCGCTCGCCCGCATCGAGCTGCGCATCATGTTCGAAGAGCTGCTGTCGCGCGACGTGACCCTCGAGCGCACCGGCGACATCGACTACCTGCGCAGCAACTTCGTGCACGGCATCAAGCGCATGCCCGTGCGCGTCGCCTAGCCCCGCGCCGCGCGCCCTTTTCCCCCAGATCTGGGCCAAAAGGGCGCTGAGGCTGCTGGGTTGCGCCGTTTTGCCACCAATCTGGAGGCAGCAGGATGCTCGCAGCACGCCGCGACGTCACGCGAGCATCCCCGCCCCGTCATCCAGATCTGGGCCAGAAGGGCGCTTCGGTTGAACGGTTGCGCCGTTTTGCCCCAGATCTGGGCACCAGAGAGCGCGTAGCGGGCGCGCAGCTGCGCGCGCTTAGCGGGGGAGCAACCCCGCGACGTCTGTCAGAAAAGCGTCGACGAGCGCGTGGGTGCGATCGCGGGCGGCGTCGGCGGTCGCGACCGTCTGCGCCATCATGACGTCAGGGTCGAGCCCGTCGTCGCGAATCTTGGATGCTCCGCCCCAGTCGAGCCACCCCTGCAGCCCGGCCGCATCAAGTTCGGGGTGAAACTGCACGGCGAGCGTGCGCTCGATCGTGAACGCCTGCGAGGCGGCGGGGGTGCGCGCGAGCTCGACGGCACCGGGCGGCACGGTCCACCGGTCGTAGTGGAACTGGAACCACGGCCCCTCACCGACGAGCGTTGGCTGGTCACTCCACACCGAGGTCCAGCCGATCTCTGCTCGCGGTGCGGGCGCCACCGAGCCGCCCATGGCGCGCGCGACGAGCTGGCCACCGAAGCAGATGCCCAGCACGGGCATCCCGCTCGAAACTGCGTCACGCAACCACGAGATTTCAGGAAGCAGCCAGCGGCCGATGCAGGCGTCGTCCCACGCGCCCCACGGGGCGCCGAGCGGCACGAGCACGTCGTAGTCGGCGGCGGACGGAAAGGCCGTCGCGATGTTCGGCGCCTCGAACGACGACTCGGGCACGACCAGATGCGTGTCGATCTCGAAGCCGTGCTGGGCGAATCGCTCGCCAACCGGCCCGAGCGGGCTGACATGATCGTGTTGCACGAACAGAACGCGCATCGGGCCTCCCCATCGAGTGTGCGGGTAGTCTACTATCTCGTTTGAGTCCGAACGATTTTCTTGGACGACCCGCCCAGTGCCACGAAGGAGTCGCACATGAGTCACAGCCTGGCCAACCTGCAGAGCGAACTGCTCGCCGCCGACATCGACGTGCTGCGGGTGATCTACGCCGACATCATCGGCACCGTGCGGTCGAAAGACATGCTGGTGCGCGAGCTCGACAAGGTCAGCCACGGCGGCCCGACGTTCTGCCAGGGCGTGTGGGTCACGACCACCCAGGGCGGCGTGCTCGACGGCGCCGACGTGCTCAGCAACGGGCTCGAAGACTTCATCAGCCAGATCGTTCCCGACGGCTGGCGCGCGCTGCCGTGGGAACCGGGCGTCGCGTACGTCATCGCCGGCGCCAACAATCCGGATGGCCAGCCGAGCCCACTCTCACCGCGCGAGCTGCTCGGCCGCGTCGTCGGCAAGTTCGCCGACCTGGGCTATGTGCCCGTCGTGGGCCCCGAGCTCGAGTTCTACATCGCCGACCGCGATGAGAACGGCGGCTTCAAGCGCGCCCTCGAGGCGACCGGCCGCGTCTACACGTCCGGCGCGACCGTCGACCCCAAGGGCACCTTCTTGCACCTGCTGCGCATGCTCGACCAGATGCGCATCGGTGTCTTCGCGGGCAACCACGAGTTCAGCCCGAGCCAGTACGAGATCAACATCTGGCACGGCGAGGCGCTCGACGCCTGCGACCGCATCTTCATGCTGAAGTCGGGCGTCAAGGACGTCATCGCCCGGCTCGGCCAGGCGGCGACCTTCGCCGGCAAGCCCTGGAGCGACGAGGGCGGCAGCGGCTTTCACCTGCACATGTCGCTCATTGACCCGCAGGGCGAGAACCTCATGCACACCGGCGGCGAACTCAGCGACCTGGCGAAGCACATGATCGCCGGCATCGTGGAGCATGCCCCGGCACTCACGGCCATCTGCAACCCGACCGTCAACGCCTTCAAGCGCCTCGGCCCCGACACCCTCGCGCCCTACCGCGGCAACTGGGGCTACGACAACCGCAGCGCCATGCTGCGCATTCCGCCGGAGCGTGGCCAGGGCACGCGCCTCGAGATGCGCCTCGGCGACGGTGCCGCGAACGCGTATCTCATGACCGCGGCGCTCCTCGCGGCCGGACTCGACGGCATTCAGCGCAAGCTCGAGTGCCCCGACCCCTCGGTGGGCTACGCCTACGAGGACGACCGCTTCGGCATTCTGCCCATGACCCTGGGCGATGCTCTGGATGCCCTCGAAACCGACACCGTCTTGACCGACATCATCGGCGGCGACCTCGTGAAGGTCTTCGCCGTGATGAAGCGCGACGAAATCGAGCGCTACACCGAGGCGGTCGACGACCCCACGACGCGCGACGTCACCGACTGGGAGGTCAAGGAGTACTTCCTCGACTTGTAGTTCAGAAGCTTCAGGCGCTGCGCGAGAAGTAGTCGGCGCGCCGTCCGTTGAAGCGGCCAGGCTGTCAAGATATGGCCATGGTCACACACGCGGTCGTTGACGCGGCTCGGTATACCGTCGACACGTGGGTGGCGTTCGTATTCCTGGGGGTGGCAGCCCTAGCAGTTGGCGGCTACACGTGGTGGCAGCGCGACATCTGGGCCGCAACTGTGCGCCAGGACTTTGAACGAAAGGGAATGTCGTGGCTGTGCGCCTCTCGGCTCACGCCCGATGGTCGCTTCAGAAAGATCGCCAGATTCTATGGAATCGCGTGGAGCGCAGTTGGCGCCCTGCTGATTCTTGCGGGATTCGTGGTTCTTGCGGTCGAGTCGTGGCTAGCGTGATGGGGCGTTTTCGGTGGCACCACCATCCTCCGTCCTCTCGCGCGTCACGAATCACGGAGTTTCTGGCCCCTGACGGGTCAGTGACGCCCCAGTGTCGGGGACGTGCCGCCAAAGTTCCGTGATTTGTCACACGCGTGATGTGTGACGCCGCGCGGGGGCCGGGCCGCGCTCCTACAATTCCGGAGTCTGGCGAGAGGGAGCCCCCCCGCACCTCGCCGCACGACCTCTAAACGCTCGGGTTCGACCGGTCTTCCACGAGCTTCCCCCCGTTGAACGTCACGCCGACCTCGCGGTAGTAGGCCGCGATCTTCTCGTGCACGGGCAGGATCGACGCGAGCTCGTCCCAGGGGGAGTCGTGCAGCTCGAGCTCGAAGTCGCCCACCCAGGTCTCGCCGATCTCGGCGTCGGTCGTGCTCATGGTGATGAGCTGGTCGAGGCTGTTGCCGGCGCCGGGGGTGATGGAGGGCATCCACCGCGAATGCAGCATGGGGTGGCCGTTCACGAAGCCGTTCGATTCCGACGGCTCACGCAGCGTCACGACGAGCGAGGCGAGGCGGTGATCGTACGCCGCGAGCGAGGCCCCAAGGCGCGCGCCGGGCGTGAGGCGGGGGGATGCTTTGCCGACGTTGAACACCCGCGTGACGGCCATCGAGCCGAGCTTTTTCGGGTACCCCTGAAACCAGCCGCGCCCGATCGCGAAGTCTTTCGTCACCCAGATGGCGACGCAGCGCGTGTAGGTGACGCCGTCTTTCTTGCAGCGCACAACGGCGAAGGTCTCGAGGTACTGCGACCGCACGGGGTCGAGAAGCTCGGCGCCGCCGGTCGAGCACGACTGCCAGTCGGCCCAGATGAGCGCCACTGCTCCCGGGTCGTCGTCAGCGAGCTCGAGGCCCTCGGGCAGCAGCGCGGCGACGTTGGCCGGGTCGGTGCGGTACTCGGCGGTGAGCAGCGTGCCCGAGTAGTACCAGGGCATGTCGGGCACGATCGCGCTCTTGCCGGTGGGCGTCTGGGGCGCGAGGAATCCATTGAGCGAGGCCATGCGGCCCAGGCTACCGAATCATTCGTAAACAAACGATAGGCAATTCCGGATGCCCTCCCGGACGCCGCTCGTGTACGCAAACTCGCCGGGCAGACGGGCGGTTCTGCTTGACGCGCGCCCGCGCGTGCACCACTATGGCGCCAGGTCGTTTTGATACGAACGATCCACCCCAACTCAAAGAGGAGTTATGGATTCATGACTGACACCCCCCAATCGACTCTCAAGTCGGGCAAGCTCGGCGTTCTCGGCATCGTCTTCTTCGTTGTCGCCGCCTCAGCGCCCCTCATCGGCATGACCGGTGCAGTGCCCGTCGCCATGGTGCTCGGCAACGGCGCGGCCGTTCCCGGTGCCTACCTCGCTGTCGGCCTCACCCTGCTGCTCTTCACGGTCGGCTATGCGGCGATGAGCCGCACCATGACCAACTCGGGCGCCTTCTTCGCCTACGTCGGCAAGGGCCTCGGCGTCAACGCCGGTGTGGCGAGCGCCTTCACGGCGCTGACTGCCTACATCACCATTCAGCTCGCGATCTACGGCTTCTTCGGCGCCGTCGTCGGCGGCACCTTCGCGAGCTTCGGCTTCGACCTGCCGTGGTACGTCTGGTCGCTGCTGGCGTGGCTGATCGTCAGCGGGCTCTCCCTGCTGAGCGTCGACATCGGCGCCAAGGTGCTCGGTGTGCTGCTGACGCTTGAGGTGCTGATTCTGCTCATCGTCGGCTTCGCCATCTTTGTCGTCGGCGGCCCCGAGGGTGTTGACTTCGGTGCCTCGTTCAGCCCGACAGAGATCTTCGCGGGCGGCTTCACCGGCACCGCGGGCATCGCCCTGGCCTTCGCCTTCGCGAGCTTCATCGGCTTCGAGGCCACGGCCATCTACGGCGAAGAGTCGCGCGACCCCAAGCGCACGGTGCCGATCGCGACCTACGCGGCTATCGGCGTCATCACACTGCTCTTCGCGATCGTCTCGTTCGCCATGGTCACCGGCCTCGGCCGCACGACCCTCATCGACGAGGTTCTCGGTCGCTCCGACGGGCTCGCGGCACCGGAGGGCGTGCTCTTCAGCCTCGCCGACCAATATGCGGGCGGCTGGGCCGTCGTCATCATGACGGTGCTCATCATCACGAGCCTGTTCGCCGGTCTGCTCGCGTTCCAGAACGCGGCGGCGCGCTACTTCTTCGCTCTCGGGCGCGGTGGGGTGCTGCCGGCCCGCATCGGCACGACCAACAAGGCCGGTGCCCCGCAGAACGGCGTGATCATCGTCTCGGCGATCGCCGCGCTCGTGATCATCATCTTCGCGCTCGTCGGCTTCGACCCGGTCGGCAACCTGTTCTTCTGGATGAGCTCGATCACGGTCATCGCGATCGTCATCGTCGAGATTCTCGTGAGCATCGCGGTGATCGTGTACTTCCGCAAGAACGGCGGCGGAAACATCTGGACGACGACGATCGCTCCGGCCCTGTCGGCGATCATTCTCGCGCTGGGCCTGTACCTGCTGATGTCGCGGTTCAATCTGCTCGCGGGCACGGTGCCCGAGGGCGTCGACCCGTCGCTGCCCGAGAGCGCGTGGCTGCTCGACCCGCTCGGCTGGTTCTTGGTGCTGCTGCCGTTCATCGCGCTCGCGGTGGGCTTCATCGTGGCACTCATCAACAAGAAAGAGAACGAGCAGCTGGTGAAAGACTTCGCGTCCTAACCTGATGCTGTACCGGGCGGTCGCCGATCCGGCCGCCCGGTACACCCGCTACGCAAGGAGAACCGCATGCGCGCCGACGACTTCGACCTCGACGTGATTGACGAGACGGATGCTCGCCACGAGCAGCTCGTCGCCGCACTCGATCGCGCCGACCTCGAGCAGTCGATCGCCCGTCTGCCGCACGACCTGCAGGCCGCCGCGACCGGCGTGCTTGTGCAGGGCCGCACCTACAGCGACGTGAGTCAAGAGCTGGGCATCCGTCAGCCCGAACTCGTGCGCGCTATCCACCGCGCTCGCGCCATCATCGTGCGCCGCCACGCCGGGCCGCCCGAGGGCGACGCCGCGTGACCATCGCGATCGGGGTCACGACGTACCTCGAGCCCGTCGTCATGGGTTTGTGGAACCGACCCGGCAGCATGCTGCCCCGCGTCTACAGCGATTGCGTCATCAACGCGGGCGCTGCCGTCATGACGCTGCCGCCTCAGCCGCCGACCGCTGACGTCGTCGCGCGCGTGCTCGACGGCATCGATGGCCTCATGTTGACGGGCGGCAAAGACGTCGACGCCACGCTCTACGGCCAAGAACCGCACCCCGAGAACGATGACCCGCGGCCCGACCGCGACGCGTGGGAGATCGCCCTCGTGCGCGCGGCCATCGAGCGCGACCTGCCCGTGCTCGGCATCTGCCGAGGCCTGCAGGTGCTCAACGTCGCCCTCGGCGGCACCCTCATCCAGCACCTGCCTGACGTCATCGGCTCTAACCGCTACAGCTACGGCAACGCCGAGTTCGCCGACAACCCGGTGATCACGGTGCCCGGCACGCACGCCGCCTCGATTCTGGGCGAGGGCTTGACCGTGAAGAGCTACCACCACCAGGCGCTCGACCGCGTGGCCGCAGGCCTGACGGTCAGTGCGCACGGCGACGACGGCATCGTGCAGGCCGTCGACATCGACGCGATGACCTTCGGTATCGCGGTGCAGTGGCACCCCGAAGAGACTCCCGACGACCTCAGGCTTTTCTCCGCGCTCGTCGCCGCGGCCTCACGTCACTGACGATTGCTCGGGCGCCGACCGCATCTGTCGTGACATATCTGTCCCCCTAGGGTGACAGCTCGTCGCAATGCGTCATTGGCGTATCAGTGCGCGTTGAGCGGGGAATTGAGATGTGGGCAAATGGTGCTGAGGGCACACCTGTGCCTGCCGTAGACACGCGTAAAGGACACCCGATGCACAAACTCACCCTCGTTCGACGAGGAGCCGCGGCGCTGATCGCTGCCGCCATCCTCGTCACCACTGCCGCCCCCGCCATGGCGTCGGTCAACACCCGCGACGAGAGCGACGCGATGCGGTACGGCGCTAGTGCTCCCCTTGGCTCCGTGATCTCTGAGCTTTCCGGTCAGGACGACGACACGCACACGATCGCGGCGCCGTGGCCCCTGAACTTCTTCGGCGACAAGTTCGACGGAATCTGCATCACGACGAACGGCGGCGTCTACCCGGTGGCAACCAGCACGTCCACCTGCTCAGACGCGTACGACCTGGATCTCGAGAACCTTGCCATCGACTCAGAGGCCCCGATGATCGCCGTACTCGCGGCTGACATCAACCTCTCGAGGTGCGACTCTGCCCGCGCAACGCAGCGCTCGGGCGCAGGTGATGGATTCGGTCGTCCGTGCGAGATGTACCTCGACACAGCCGCCACCATTGACGGCCGCGAAGCGGTGGTGGTGACCTGGTACCGCGTCTCGAACCACGAAGACCAGAACGACCCACTGCTCGAGAACACGTTCCAGTTGGCTCTCATCAAGCTGCCCACGACCGATGGGGCCACGAACGGTTTTGACTTCGACCTCGAGTTCAACTACGGCACCGTCACCGACTTCGACGACGGCTACTCGGCTGCCGACCCCACCGGGGGCTGCATCCCGTTGCCCGAGGGCAATCCGGACTGCCGTTGGGGCATCGGCATCGCGAGCTACGACTCGGGCGTCGTGTCCACGAACCCTCCGGCAGAGACCGAGGAGCCGGCCACCGAGCCGGAGCCTGAGGCGACCGAGCCCGCCACGCCAGAGGCATCTACCACCGACTCGTCAATGACGCAGGCTGCCGTCACCGAGGCCTCGACGTTCGAGGCCGCCGCGAGTGCAGTCGGCTATGAGTTCTTCGCACCGACCGAGGTTCTCAACATGATGGATGAAGGCGCCACGCCGCTCATTGCTAACAGCCTCGGCACCGACGTGCTCGGCCGCTACACCTGCGGAATGGTCAATGGCGCGGCCGTAGGTTGCGACCCTGTGTCGATGCAGGCTCCTGGCGCCGAGCTTGCCGAGACCGGAGCCGATGAGAGCACCATCGCACTCGTCGCTGCGGCGATGGTGCTTGCGCTCGCCGTCATGGTGACGGGCGCCACGATGGTGCGTCGCCCCGCTCGACGCGTCGCGTCGAACGTCTAACGCACGATCCACAACGCTCCGGGTTCGCTGACGCGAACCCGGAGCGTTGGTCGTCTCAGGGCAGAGCGGCTCTAGTACCCCGAGGCAGGGGAGCGCGGCGTGCCCCTCTCGAGTAGCTCGTCGACCTCATCGAGCCCGACGGCGGGCTGCTGCTCGACCGCGAGCGGGTTCGTGAGGTCGCCGCTCACGCGATCGAGCAGGGCGTGCAGCATCTCGACCGCGTCGTCGACGATCTCGGTCGAGCGCCGCTCGGTGCCGTGCAGCAGCCAGCGGGCGAGCTCGAGCTCGGCGGCGAGCACCGCGCGTCGGCCGACTTGACGGTCGTGGATTCCGCGAGCCTGGTGATACGCGTCGAAGCCCGTCTCGGGCACCGACGGGTCGCTCGAGCCGAGCATCCAGAACAGATCGCGGGCGGGGTCGCCGACCTGCAGTCTGGCCCACCCCAGCAGCCCCGTGACCGACTCGCCCACGACGAGGAACGAGGCGGCGCTCAGCGACCCGTTGATGACGGTGGGGGTGAATTGCCAGAGGGTCGAGTCTTCGACCGCGAGCTCCCAGCGGCGCAGCAGCGCAGCGGGCACGAGGCCGGTCGCGGCCGCACGGTCGAGGGTCGTGACGGCCTCGCGCATGACGTCGATCGCCCGCAGCTGGGGCAGGCCCACGTCGGCGACGACGCTCGTCGGCAGGCCGTGGATCGCGGCGATCGCCTGGCCGATCGACGCGGCGGTGCCGGGTGTGACGCGGTCAAGTGTCAGGGGAGTGCCGTCGACGAACTCCGACACGATCGCCCGCGTGCCGTCGAGGGGCGCCTGGCCGAGCAGCCGTGGTACCCCGAACGGCAGGCGCGCCCGCACGCCATCGCTCAGCGCGCGAATGGCCACCAGATCAGCCGACTGCTCGCTCTCGGCCGCGGCCGTGCGCGGCACGCGAATCGTTAGCGTGCGGCCGTCGCGCGTGCTCAGCAGCGCCGAGTCGACCTCGCCGCCCGTGCCGCCCAAGGCTGCTGCGTGAACTACGTCGAGACCCGGAACGGCCGAGGTGGCGAGCGCGGCTAGGGTTAACGGTGAGCGGCGTGACATACCGACAGGGTAGGTTGCCCCGTGCCGGGCGAGCAGGTTCGCCACACCTCGCGCGGGTGCTGAAGCGCTGTCACCGCCGGGTTGCGCCGCCATGGTTCTGAGTTGCTGAGAGGTCGTCGATGCATCGTTCGCTCACCGCTCGGCTGCCGCTCTCGCGCTACCGCATCGATCGCGACCACCTCAGTCGCGAGCGCCCGCACTTGTTCGACGAGCTCGCCGCTGATGCGCAGACGCGCGTCATCGCGCTCTGGCGAGGCGAAGTACTGCTGGCGAGCCCCGCGACGTCGGCGACGGATGCGGCCGCAGGCCCCGCCCTGCGGTTCTTGCCGTACTCGCCCCTGCCTGCCGACGCCCTGCGCATCTACCTCGGACGCACTCTCGACGACGAGCCCGACCTCGCAGCGGGCACTGCCGTGGTCGCTGTCGTGCTCGACGACGACGCGGGCCCCGCGCTCGAGCCCGACGTGGCGCTGTGGGGCTCGCCGCGCACGCTCGGGCACCGGCTTGGCGACCGCGACGCGGGGCTCGTGATCGAAGCCCTTGGCATCGCCAACTGGCACGCGACGCATGGCTTCTCGCCGCGCACCGGTAACCCGACCGAGTCGGCCAAGGGCGGCTGGGTGCGCATCGACTCGGGCGACGGCACCGAGCTCTACCCGCGCACCGACGCCGCGATCATCGTGGGCATCACCGACGGCGACGACCGGCTCGTGCTCGGCAGCAATGCTCTGTGGGAGACGAACCGCTTCTCGCTGCTCGCCGGCTTCGTCGAGCCGGGGGAGTCGCTCGAAGCCGCCGTCGTGCGTGAGGTCTACGAAGAGACCGGGCTGCGCATCATCGACCCCGTCTACGTCGGCTCGCAGCCGTGGCCGTTTCCAGCCTCGCTCATGCTCGGCTTTCGCGCGACGCTCGACCCCGAGCACAGCGACGAGCTGCGCCCCGACGGCACCGAAATTCTCGACCTGCGCTGGTTCAGCCGCGACGAACTCGCAGCGAGCCTGGGCGACGTGCTGCTGCCCGGGCGCACGTCGATCGCGCGGGCCATCATCGAAGACTGGTACGGCGGCTCGCTCGAGGCCCCGTGATGAGCGAGTCGGTGGTGCAGCGCGACGGCAGCGCGGGCGGGGGCGACTCGGCGAGTGGTCCTGACCGGCTTTTGGCGGCGCTCGACGAGCGGCAGCGCGAGGTCGCCGAGACACTGCTCGGCCCCGTCTGCGTGCTCGCTGGCGCCGGCACGGGCAAGACTCGCGCCATCACCCACCGCATCGCCTACGGCGTGGCGACGGGCGCCTACGACCCGTCGCGCGTCATGGCGCTCACCTTCACGACTCGGGCAGCGGGCGAGTTGCTCGGGCGCCTGCGCGCGCTCGGCGCAGAGGGCGTGGCCGCGCGCACGTTCCACTCGGCGGCGCTGCGGCAGCTGCACTACTTCTGGCCGATCGTTGCTGGAGGCACCCCGCCGCGCATTCTCGACGGCAAGGGCCCCCTGCTCGGGCAGGCGGCCGGTGCGCTCAAGCTCAACCTCGATACCGCCTCGCTGCGCGACACCGCGGCCGAGATCGAGTGGCGCAAGGTCAACAAGCTCTCGATTGACGACTACGCGCGCGCCGCGCAAACTCGCGTGCTGCCCTCGCGCCTGACCGTCGACTCGATGGTCGCCCTGCAGCAGCTCTATGAGCAGATCAAAGACGAGCGGCGGCAGATCGACTTCGAAGACGTGCTGCTCGCCACGGCGGGCATGATCGAGGCCGAGCCGCGCGTCGCCGACCAGGTGCGGTCGCAGTATCGGTTCTTCGTCGTCGACGAGTATCAAGACGTCTCGCCGCTGCAGCATGACCTGCTGTCGCTCTGGCTCGGCGGTCGGCGCGAGTTGTGCGTCGTCGGCGACGCCTCGCAGACCATCTACTCGTTCGCCGGCGCGACGAGCGACTACCTCGTGCGCTTCGGCAGCGAATACCCCGATGCCCGCGTCGTGCGGCTCGAAGAGAATTATCGCTCGACGACCCAGATCGTGACCCTCGCCAACCGGCTCATGCGCGGGCGGCCCGGCGCCCTTACTCTGCACGCCGCGGGCGATGGCAGTGATCGGGGGGCGACGCCCTCGGTCACGCGGCACGTCGACGATGCCGCCGAAGCCGCATCCATCGCCCAGTCGATCGCCCGCCGCATCGACGACGGCACCCCGCCCGAATCGATCGCCGTTCTCTACCGCATCAACACGCAGTCGATCGCGCTCGAGTCGGCGCTCAGCCGCTTCGGCGTGCCCGTGCAGTCGCGCGCCGACAGCCGCTACTTCGACCAGGTCGAAGTCAAGCAGGCCATCATGCTGCTGCGCGGCGCCTCGATCTCGATCGGCGACGAGCCGCTCTTCAAGAGTGTGAGCGACGTCATTCGCGGGCTCGGCTGGCGGCAAGACCCGCCCGAGGGCGGTGGCGCCGAACGTGCCGCTTGGGAGAACCTGAACGCGCTGCTGACCCTCGCCGAAGAGGCTCCGGCAGGCACGACGCTCGCCGACTTCGTGCGCGAGCTGCAGCGCCGGCAGCAGCAGCAGCACGCCCCGACTCGCTCGGCGGTGACGCTCGCGACGCTGCACGCCGCCAAGGGCCTCGAGTGGGATGTGGTCTACATCGCCGGACTCAGCGAGGGCCTCGTGCCGATCACCTTCGCGCAGGGGCTCGAGGCCGTCGATGAAGAGCGGCGGCTGTTCTACGTGGGCATCACGCGTGCGCGGCGAGTGCTCGAGCTCTCGTGGGCGCAGCGGCAGACGTCGGCGCGCGCCGAGCGGGCTCCGAGCCGTTTTCTCGACGAAGTGCGGGCTCCGGCCGCGGGCTGAGCCCGCGGCAACCGCACAGCTCGCTCGGCAACCAGACCTGCTCGCTGCGCTCGCCGGTGTCGACGTCGAGTCGCACGGCCCACCCGTCAGCTGCGCGAAGCAGCAAGCGACGCGTCTCGATCGCGGCCTCGGTCGCGCGAGCGAGGGTCTCGGTCGGCGCCGTGCGACCCCAGAGCTGAGCGGCCACGGCCGACCACGCGTCATCGCGGGCAGCCCGCTGGCGCTCGATGCAGGTGAGGCACGCGGTCACTCCCGGCACGACGAGCGGGCCGACCGTCAGCGCCACCTCGCCGAACACGATGGGCAGGTGCGCGATGTCGCGGCGCAGCCATCGCTGATGCTCGATCGGGTTGACGACGTGGCTGCTCACGAGCACCGCGGCGGCGGGGCGCCGACCGCCGACGCGCGTGATCGAAGCGCCGACGGCCACCGGATGCCCCGCCTCACCGAGCACTCCCGCGACCCGTGCTGCCGAATCCCCGTGGCCCACGATGGCGAGCGGCGCTCTCGACGCGGCGCGCACCCGCTCGCCCCCACGCTCGAGTGCCGGATCGACCGCTCGCAGCACCTCGTCGACACGGCTCGGGGGCACGCCGGCCTGAGCCGCGAGGGTGCTCAGGCCTGCGCGCGAGATGCCCGCAGTGAGGGCGTCGATGAGGCGAGCATCCCCCTCGGTCACCTCGTCGAGAACTGCGAGGCGTGGGTCGACACCAAGCTGCAGGCAGCGCGGCGAGCGCCAGACGATCGGGCGGCGAGAGTCGAGTCGAAGAATCATGCCGCACATGATGCGGTGACATGGCCGCGCGCGGGCGCGGCCTCCACAGCCGCCGATCAGGCGGTGGGCTCGCTCGGGCCGTTCGGCTCGTCGGGGGCCTCTCCGGGCGCGCCCTCGATGGGGCGCGAGGCGCCGTCGTCGCTCAGCAGGTCGCTCAGCGCCTGGTCGAGCGCGTCGGGCTCGGCAGTGCCCGCCCCCTGCAGCCCCGCGATGACACGGCTCGGGTCGTCGATGTCGTCGGCAGTGGGCAGCAGGTCGGGGTGGGCCCACAGGGCGTCGCGCTGCTCGGCGCCGACCGCCGCCTCGACGGCCTGCCAGAACGCAGCGGCTTCGCGCAGGCGTCGTGGGCGCAGCTCGAGGCCGACGAGGGTCGAGAAGGCGCTCTCGGCCGGCCCGCCCGATGCGCGGCGACGGCGCACGGTCTCGGCGATCGCGTCGGCGCGCGGCAGGCGGCTCGTGGCACTCGCAGTCACGACTTCGACCCAGCCTTCGATGAGCGCCAGCGTGGTTTCGAGACGCGCGAGGGCGGCGATCTGTGACTCTGACTTCGGAGGGATGAGCGCGCCGCTCGTGAGCGCCTCGCGCAGACTCTCGGGGTTGGCTGGGTCGAACTCGGCCGCGAGCGACTCGATTCGGTCGGTGTCGATGCGAATGCCGCGGGCGTAGTCGGTGATCGCGCTGATGAGGTGCAGTCGCAGCCAGCGCGCGTGCCGGAAGAGCCGGGCGTGCGCCAATTCGCGCACGGCCAGATAGAGCTGCACCTGATCGGCAGGAATGTCGAGACCAGCGCCGAACACGGCGAGGTTCTGCGGCAGCAGGGCGGCCTGAACGTCGTGGTCGTCGCGCCCCGGCAGCAGCGGAATGCCGATGTCGCCACCTGACACCACTTCGGCCGAGAGCTGCCCGACCACGTGGCCGAGCTGCAGCGAGAACAGAGTGCCGCCGAGCGAGCGCATCATTTGCGCGGCGTTGCCCATCATGCCCTTGAGTTCTTCGGGCATCTGCTCATCGAGTACTGACGTGAGCGAGTCGGCGATCGAGGTGGCGACCGGCTCGGCGAGCTGCGTCCAGACCGGCATCGTCAATCGCGCCCAGTCGGCGCGGGTGATGAGCGTCGGCTCGGAGGTGAGCTGCGTGATCGACGTCGCCTCGTCGAGCCAGAGCGCGGCCACATTGAGCGCCTGACGCAGCTGCTCGAGGTCGTCGTTGCTCGACCGCATCGAGCCCTCAGCGGCGATGCGGCCTGCTTCATCGCGAGCGAGCTGCCAGTCGATGCCGTCGGCGTTCGCGCTCATTGCTTTTTGCAGCTGGCTCATGAGGCGCGCAACCATGAGCGGGTCGGTGGGCAGGCCAGCCGCGCCCGCGAGCTTCGAGGGGTCGATCTCACCCTCGCCCGCCAAGAACTTGGCGATCATCTCGCGAAACTCTTCTTCGGCGCCGCCAAGCGAATCGTCAGCCATGATGCCTACGCTAGTGGCCGCGCCTCGGTGGCCGGTGGGATTTCGCCTAGGCTGACCCGGCATGACTGCGCCGTGGGCGAACATCCCGCCTCGGCCAACTCGAGAGGAGCCCGGTGAGCCTGTTCACCGATGAGCGCAATGCCGTCGACGACGCTCGGCTGCGCGGTCGCCGGGTCGGTTGGCTGCTGCTGGCGCTCACACTGTTCGGCGTGTTCGGCCTGGCCGTGCTGCCTTCGCCCTACGTCATCGAGCGACCGGGCCCCGTCATCGACACCCTCGGCACAGTGACGATCGACGGCGAAGAGGTGCCGCTCATTCAGATTCCGACCGAGCCCACCTACGAGACTCCGGGCTCGCTGAGCCTGACGACCGTCAACGTCTTCGGCAACCGCGACCAGGCGCCTTCGTGGTTCGAGGTCATGCGCGCGTGGCTCGACCCGACGCAGTCAGTGGTGCCGGTCGACGCCGTCTTTCCTGAGGGCGTCAGCACCGAAGACCGTCGTGAGCAGAGCCGCATCGACATGGAAAACTCGCAGCAAGAGGCCATCGCGGCGGCCCTGCGCTCGATCGGCGAACCGTACGAAAGCCAACTGCTGATCGTGCAGACCCTCGAGGGCAGCCCTGTCGAATCACTCGTCGAGGCCGACGACCTGATTCTCACGGTGAACGGCGAGCCGGTTCGGGATGTCACGGCACTGCGTGCCGCGATCGCCGACAACGGCACTGACCGCCCTGTCGACCTCGGCATCCAGCGTTCGGGGTCGGATCTCGAGGTGCAGGTCACGCCCGTGCTCAGCGAGAACGAGCCGCGCGTGCCCGTCATCGGTGTACTCGTCGCCGGGCAGTACGTCTTTCCGTTCGAGGTCGAGATCGAACTCGAGAACATCGGCGGGCCCAGCGCGGGTCTCATGTTCGCACTCGGCATCATCGACACTCTGACGCGCGAGTCGCTCGCGGGCGGCGAAGAAGTCGCGGGCACCGGCACGATCTCGGCAGACGGCTCGGTCGGTCCGATCGGCGGCATCGTGCAGAAGATGCACGGCGCGGTGGCAGCCGGCGCCGACTGGTTTTTGGCTCCGGCCGACAATTGCGACGACGTGGTCGGCAATGTGCCCGCCGACCTACAGGTCTTCTCGGTCGGCACCCTCGACGAGGCGATTGGGGTTCTGCAGACCATCGCCGATGACGGTGATCTGAGCGAGCTCGCCCGCTGCGAGTCGTAGCGCACGCTTGCGGCGAACGCAGGGGGTCGAGCAGGGCGCCTGCCAGGTTGCTCCCACTAGTCTTGAGTCGATCGCCCTCCAGACCCTGGGAGTACCTCTGTGACGACCACCGCACCCCCCGCCAACCGGTCACGCGCGACGCTCGCGATCTCTGCTGCCGTTCTCGGCGTGATCGTCGTGCTGTTCTTCGTGTTCGCGAACGTCTACACCGACATCCTCTGGTTCGACCAGCTGGGCTTCCTCAACGTGCTCACGACACAGTGGATCGCCACGGGCGCCATGTTCCTCATCGGCTTCGTGGCCATGTTCCTTCCGGTCTGGGCGAGCCTGCAGATCGCGTACCGCTGGCGCCCGGTCTACGCGAAGCTCAACTCGCAGCTCGACCGCTACCAAGAGGTTGTCGAACCGTTGCGCCGTGTGGCGATGCTCGGCATTCCTGCCGTGCTCGGCCTCTTCGCCGGTGTCACGGCGGCGGGCCAGTGGCAGATGGTGCTGCAGTGGCTCAACCGCACGCCGTTCGGCCAGGTCGACCCGCAGTTCGGGCTCGACATCTCGTTCTTCATCTACGAACTGCCGGTCATCCGCGGGGTCATCGCCTTCGCCTCAGCAGTCGTGCTGCTGTCGGCGCTCGCCGCGGTCGCGACGAGCTACCTCTACGGCGCGATCCGCGTCAACGGCCGTGAGATTCGCATCTCGCGCACCGCGCGCATCCAGCTCGCCCTCACTGCCGCCGTCTACATCGCCCTGCAGGGTGTGAGCATCTGGTTCGACCAGTACGCCACGGTGATTCAGCCGAGCGACGGCTTCCTCGCGATCGGTGCAGGCTTCACCGAGGCCAACGCGACGATCCCGAGCCGCGGCATTCTTGCCGGTATCGCCCTGCTCGTGGCCGTGCTCTTCGTCGTCACGGCCGTCATCGGCCGCTGGCGCCTGCCCATCGTCGGCACCGCCCTGCTCATCATCAGCGGGCTGCTCATCGGCAGCGTCTACCCGTGGATCGTGCAGCGCTTCCAGGTCGAGCCGAACGCCCGTGAGTTCGAGGCGCAGTACATCGAGCGCAACATCGAGGCCACCCGAGACGCCTACGGGGTGTCGGGGCTCGAAGAGATCTCGTACGACGCGACCACCGACGCCGAGGCCGGGGCGCTGCGTGAAGACGCCGAGACCACGGCGAACATCCGCATTATCGATCCTGCTCTCGTCAGCACCGCATTCGCGCAGCTCGAGCAGTTCCGCCAGTACTACCAGTTCCCCGACTTCCTCGACGTTGACCGCTACGAGATCGACGGCCGCACGCAAGACACGGTCATCTCGCTGCGTGAGCTGAACCCTGACGGCCAGACCTCGCAGAACTGGGTCAACAACACCATCGTGTTCACGCACGGCTACGGCGTCGTCGCGGCCTACGGTAACCAGCGCACCGACGACGGGCGGCCGCAGTTCCTCGAGAGCGGCATTCCGACCGACGGGCAGTTGACGAACGAGCTCGGCGAGTACGAGCCCCGCGTCTACTTCGGCGAGTTCTCGCCGCTGTACTCGATCGTCGGTGGCGGCGACAACCTCGAGCTCGACTTCCCCTCCGAGGGCAATGACGACCAAGACGGCAACGCGACCTACACCTTCACGGGTGAGGGCGGCCCGGCGCTCGACAACGTGTTCAAGCGACTGCTGTACGCGATCAAGTTCCAGTCGGAGCAGATCTTCCTGTCGGAGGCGGTCACCGACGAGTCGCAGATTCTCTACGACCGCAACCCGCTCGAGCGCGTGCAGAAGGCGGCGCCCTACCTGACGCTCGACAACGACCCCTACCCGGCGATCGTCGACGGGCGCATCGTCTGGATCGTCGACGGCTACACCACGAGCGCGAGCTACCCGTACTCCACGACCGTCGCACTGAGCGAGGCCATCGCTGACACCTACACGCCGGCGCCCGCCTTCCCGCTTGACCAGATCAACTACATCCGCAACTCGGTCAAGGCCACTGTCGACGCCTACGACGGCTCGGTCACGCTGTACGCGTGGGATACCGAAGATCCGATTCTGCAGACCTGGCAGAAGGTGTTCCCGAACACGCTGGAGTCGGCCGAAGGCATGAGCGAGCAGCTGCTGTCGCACGTGCGCTACCCGGCCGACCTGTTCAAGGTGCAGCGCAACATTCTCGGCGCGTACCACGTGACCGACCCCGGCTCGTTCTTCTCGACCGACGACGAGTGGCGCACACCGAACGACCCGACCTCATCGGCAGCGGCCCCGACCCTGCAGCCGCCGTACTACCTCACCATGCAGGTGCCGGGTGCGGGCGAGCCGGGCTTCACGCTCTACTCGACGTTCATTCCCCGCACGGCGAGCGACAACGAGCGCAACGTGCTCACCGGCTATCTGGCGGCCAACGCCGACCCGGGGCCCGACTACGGCAAGCTCACGCTGCTGACTCTGCCCTCGCAGACGATTCCCGGCCCCGGCCTCGTGCAGAACCAGTTCAGTTCTGACCCCGAGGTGGCGAACCAGCTCGCGCTGCTCGAGCGCGGCGAGACCGAGGTGCTGCGCGGCAACCTGCTGACGCTGCCGATCGGCGGCGGGTTCCTCTACGTGCAGCCGGTCTACGTGCAGTCGACGGGTGAGACGAGCTTCCCGCTGCTGCGCAAGATTCTCGTGGCGTTCGGTGACTCGATTGCGTTCGAAGACACCCTCGACGAGGCGCTCGACGCCCTCTTCGGCGGAGACTCGGGCGCCGAGGCCGGTGACGGCGATGTCGACCCGAGCCTGCCGGAGGCTCCGACCGACCCGACAGACCCGACTGACCCGACCGAGCCCGGTGTTGAGATTTCGGCCGAGCTCGCGCAGGCACTGCGCGACGCGCGCGACGCTCTGCTCGACCGCGAGGCCGCCTACGCCGCGAACGATCTGGTGGCGGCAGCCGAGGCCGACGAGCGCCTGCAAGAGGCCCTCGAGCGGGCGCTGGCTCTGAGCGACTAGCCGCAGCATGGCGCACGACGAGCTTCCCGAGTGGGCCCGGGTCAACCGGGCCCGCTGGGACGAACTCGTCGACGTGCACCTCGCGAGCGAGATGTACGACCTTGTCGACCTTCGCTCGGGTGGCGGAAAGCTCGTCGCGATCGACGAGGTCGAGCTGCCCCGCGTCGCCCCCGAGGGCTGGCAGGGCCTGCGCGTGCTGCACCTTCAGTGCCACTTCGGCGCCGACTCGCTCGTGTTCGCGCAGCGCGGGGCCGACGTGGTGGGCCTCGACTTCTCGATGCCCGCGGTGAAGCAGGCCCGCGCGCTCGCCGATGAGCTCGGGCTCGGCGAGCGAGCGCGCTTTGTCTGCGCCAACCTCTACGACGCCCGCCACGCTCTGCCCGAGCCCGAAAGCTTCGACGTGGTCTACACGTCGTGGGGCACGATCGGCTGGCTGCCCGACATCGTTGAGTGGGCACGCATCATCGCGTGGTTTCTCAAGCCGGGCGGGCGGCTGTACTTCGCCGACGGGCACCCGGCCGCTTTCGTGTTCGACGAACCCCTGCCCAATGCGCCAGCTGCGCTGCTCGACGACGGACCGGCACTGTTTCCTCCAGCCCGCTACGGCTACTTCGACGAGACGCCTCTCGATATCGACGAAGACGGCGACTACGCCGATCCGGATGCCCGGGTCGCGAACTCGCGCACGATCGAGTTCATGCATCCACTGGGGTCGACGGTCACCGCGCTCATCGACGCCGGCCTGTCGATCGACTTTCTGCACGAGCACGACGCGGTGCCCTGGCAGATGTTCTCGGTGCTCGAGCGCCGCGGCGATGGGCTCTGGGCGTGGCCCCGCACAGCATGGCTGCCTCTCGGTATGAGCCTCGCGGCCACGCGCCGCTGACGACCCAATTCAGCGCACGCAGACAGCTCGGTCTGTCCCCTATTCGGGAGTGACCCTGACGGGGGCTGACCGCAGAAACCGCTTACACCTATCGTCGAGGGCGAAGGGGGGCTTGGAAGGAAGCCTCGTGTCGGCACTAGTCGCCGCTGCACTGCACATCGCACGACCGGCAATGTCTGCCTGGGCTGCGTGGAAAGAAGACGAGCTCTCGGCGATGCCGCGCCCGCACGGGTTGCCGCGCGCTGTCGCCGACGGCCCCACCGCCGATCGCATTCTGCTGATCGGTTCCGGTCCCGCGGCGGGCTGGGGCGTCGCCTCCCACGACCTCGCCCTTCCCGGTGCTCTGGCCCGCGCGCTGCGCTCCCGCACGGGTCGCGGCGCCATCGTCGACCTCATCGTCGATCCGGCGATGACGGCTGCTGGGCTCGCGGCTGTGCTCGGGGGTGCGCGTCTCGACCGCTACGACGCGGTCGTCACCACGGTGGGCACGAACGACGCGATTCGTTTCACGACTCCCGTCGAATGGCGTCGCCGCATCGGCCGTGCCCTCGACACCTGGAACCTGCGGGTCAGCCCGGGTGCGCTACTGCTCATGGTGGGCATTCAGCCGATCCGCTCGATCTCGACCTTCGACGGCCTCGCGGGCAGGTTCGCCGACAGCCTCGCGAATCAGCTCAACGAGGTCACCGACGAGCTTGTCGCACCGCTCGACACCGTGCGCACGACGCTGCTGCCCGCGCTCGGGCCTGAGTCACTCACGTCGCTCGGCCGCCGAACGCCCGACGATTACGCCATCTGGGCCGGCGAGATCGCGGCTGAGCTCGTGCCGCACCTCAACGACGTCGTGCGATACGGCGGTCGCCCGCGCATCACCGCCGAGCGCATGACATCAGGCATCGAAGACGGCGAGCAGTTCGTCTCGATGCTCGCCGAAGACTCGGCGCGTCTCGAGCACATCGTCACGATGGCGGCGGCCGGTCTGCACGCCCCCTCGGCGCTCGTCACCGTGCTCGGCCCTAACACGCAGTGGCACGTCGCGCGCTACGGTATCGACCTCGAATCGCTACCGATCGAGCAGTCGTTCTGCGCCGTCGCGGTGCGTAACGACGACGGAATGGTGGTACCCGACGCGACCCACGATCCTCGGTTCTCGGCCAACCCGCTCGTGAAGAGCAACGCCGTGCGCTACTACGCGGGCATTCCCATCGAAGACCCGCACGGCCGCCGTGTCGGCGCGTTGTGCGTGGTCGACAACGCCCCGCGCAACCTCACGACCGAGGCCGAGCTCAGCCTGCTGCGCGGCCTCGCCGAGCGCGTTCAGCAGATCATCTGGACGTCGATGCAGCGGCAGACGGATGCTGGCCACGAGCCTCTCGACGACCGACGCCGCCCAGCACCGGCGGCCGCCGTGCGGTTGCTGCCACGCCCGCTGGCGGCGGTTGCGACGGCCGGCTGATTCGACCGGGGCCGTTCGAGCCTGCTATCCTGAAGCCACGCCGCGGGGTGGAGCAGTTCGGTAGCTCGCTGGGCTCATAACCCAGAGGTCGTAGGTTCAAATCCTGCCCCCGCAACCAATGTGATGTCTCAAGACATCTGCAACGGCCGAACCTATTTTTGGGTTCGGCCGTTGGCCTTTTCTAGGGGCTGATAGTTCCGTTCGAGGTCGATCACGAGCTCGCGGATCACTTCTCCTGTGGTGGCGTTGATGACGGTGACGTTGAGGTCTTGGGCGAGGATCAGCACGCGGGTGCCGACGTGCGGTCGGCCCAGGCTGATGTGTCGCATGCCGCTGTGTACGCGTAAGCAAACGGTGCCGTTCTTGTCGACGCGGTCATGTCGGATGCGGTCGTGCGAGTCAGCTACCCGGTGCTGTGCTCCTCGGGGTGTCGCCTTCGGTAGTGCCCGGTAGCGGGCTGCTGGGGTTGAGTGGTGCGGGAGCGATCGGTGAGGGCGGTGCTGGTTGTAGTAGCTGACGAACTCATCGAGTTGCTCTTGCAGCTGCTGCAGCGTTTCGGCTGGCGGTTGAGCTCGAAGCCATTTCTTCAGCGTCTGCTGAAACCGCTCGACTTTGCCTTGCGTTTGCGGGTGCGAGGGGGAGCCGTTGCGCTGCTCGATGCCGCGACTGTGGAGTTCTGCTTCGAAAGCGTTGCGGCCTCCCTGGCGCCCCCAGCCGGCCAGGCGGACGGTGAAGACCATGCCGTTATCGGTCAAGGTTGCCTGCGGAGGGCCGTGCTCGGTGATCGCGGCCCGGAAGGCAGCCAGCACGTGGGGTGTGGTCACGCGAGTGTGGGCGGTGACTGAGATGGCCAGTCGTGTGCAGTCGTCGAGGAAGGTGAGGATCTCCGTGCCGGTGCCGTCGGCGAGAGAAAAGTGGGTGAAGTCGGATTGCCAGCACTCGTTGGGCAGGTCGGCTTGGAAGCGAATGTAGGAGGACTTCGGTCGTTTCTTTGGTTCGGGAGTCACGAGACCTTCGCGGCTGAGGATGCGCGCGATGGTGGCCCGGGAAACGGTGATGCCGTGGTGGTGCTGAAGGTGCCAGGCGATCGTCGCGGGGCCGTGATCCAGGCCTCGAGTTTGTAGGTTCGCTCGTAGGTTCACGATCACCTCGACCGTGGCGGCAGGGGTGGCGTTGGGAGAGGTCTTCGGCCGTCGCGATCGTTGTTCGAGTCCGGCCTCGCCCTCTCGGCGCCAGCGGGCCATGATGCGGCTGACGCGGCTCGGAGACAAGCCGTAGGTGCGGGCTGCTTGGGCTTGAGTGAGGCCTTGGACGGTGATCGCGGTGACGATGAGGTGGGCTCGAGACACTCGCGAGCCTGCCGCAGAAGAGTGTTGCCTATGTCGTGAGACATCCGTTGCTTAAGTCATGAGACTCAACACTGCCCCCGCAACCAAGTGCTGAAGGCCCGGTCATTGTGACCGGGCCTTTTTCGTGCCCTCGGCTCAGGCGTCAGCCCTCGAATTCTGGTGCGCATTCGGTATGCGAAGCCTGGGCGTGTCGCGAGTTTGCCGAGGTGACGCGCACTCGACAGCATTGACATCGCCGGGTTCAGAGACCCGCTCTGGTGTGCGATCGCCCCCCTTCAGGTTTGTGAGAGCACGCCGCTCGGCACGGTCGATGCCCCGAGCCATTCGGGTTGGCTCCGGGCATCGACCACTCTCGCCGGATACGTGTGCGAGCAGAGTGCGCGGGCGTATTCGTCGAACGAATAGTTTTCACCCACCACCGCGGCCCGGCGCCCGCGGGCGATTTACGCTCGTGTGGTGAGCGGTTTACGGGTCGTCGTGGTCGACGATCACGGGCTCACCCTGTCGGCGGTCTCCGACTCGCTGCGCGTCAACGGTCTCGTCGTCGAGGCCCGTGCCGCAACCGCTCGCGACGCCGTCGACGCGGTCGTGAGACATCAGCCCGATGCACTGGTGATCGACCTTGATCTGGGGCCAGGGCCCACAGGAATGCATATCGCCGTCAGCCTGCGCAAGCGGTTTCCTCAACTGGGCGTCGTGATCCTCTCGGGGTACGCTGACCCGCGGTTGCTGTCGGCGACCCTGCCGCCTGCGCCCCGGGGTTCGGTCTACCTCGTCAAGCAGCAGGTTGCCGATGTCGCGTCGGTAGTGACCGCGGTGCGCGACGCCGTTGAGCGCGCGTGGGCCGGAACGGCGGCGAGTGTGCCCGCCGTCGAGCTGTCTCGCTCGCAAGTCGACGTGCTCGGCCTGATCGCCCAAGGGTATTCGAACGGCGCAATCGCTGATCGACTGCACATCACCGAAGATTCGGTGGCCAAGAGTGTCAATCGCATCGCCAAGCGACTCGACATCACCAAGTCGCCCGACACCAACATCCGCGGAGCACTCACGAGCCGCTATTTCGCGCTGGTGGGCAACCGCCGACCCTCGTGAGCGCGCGGGAGCAACCCCGAGGCCCATACTCGCGATCGGGCGCTCAGTGGATGCTGTCGCCCCTCAGCGTCGTCGCCTCGGCCCCGCTGTGGATCACCGGGCTCGTGGTCAATGAACCAGCGGCCTTCCGCGGCCCGACCGCCTTGGCGCAGACATTCGCGATCGCAACGCTCGGATACCTCGCCATGGCCTTGATCATGCTGACTGCCGATCGCCTGCCCGTCGTGCGTCGATTGACGGGGCTGCGAGCATCCATCATCGTCATCGTCGTCATCGCTGTGGCGACCGAAGCTCGACTAGCGATCGTGCTCGTCGGATTCGAGCTCAATGGGCTGCCCGACGACGTTCCGCTGGCCGTACGGGCGATCAGTTCAGCCCTTCTGGGGGTGGCCGCATTCGGCTACGCCGGTGTCGCCCACTCTGCCTGGGCGTCATACCGATTAGAGCGCGACCGGCTCGTGCTGTCTTTGCTGCGGGCCACCCATCGGGCAGAGGGGCACGAAGCGGCCGTCGCCGCGATGTCATCGATGCTGCGAGAGACGATCCGCAGTCGACTCGCCGAGGCTCGGCCCGCGATCTCATACAAGCTCGAGGCGCTGAAGCAGGCTCTGCTCTCGGGCGAAGACGGTCGGCCAGAACTCGAGCGGCTCACCTCTGTCACCGATGCCCGATGGCGAGCCATCAGTGCTGAAGCCTGGAAGCGATTCACCCCTGAACTCAACCAAGTTGGCTTTCGTGAGTTCGCGTGGGCGTACTCTCTCACGCGACCCTTCTCTCTGACCTCCATGCTCCTCGGAGCAGGAGCACTCACCTTCTTCGTCTTCGCGCGCACTCAAGCGCTGAGTCAGGGCGCGGCCTCCCTCGCCGTCTGGCTGGTAGGTACGGTCGTCGTGGCGGTCATCGCCAACTCTCTGGTGACGAGGGCACCACGGGCGGCACTCAACACCGTGATCGCGGCGTTCGCTGTCCTCGCGAGCTACCCTCTCTGGCTCGTGCTGCTAGGCGTTGTGCGTGCTGACGACGCCGAGCTGATCATCCGCATCGGCGTGATCAATCTGCATGTCTTGGCCGTCATGGTTCTGGCCGGCGCGTCTCCGGCGATCGCCCTCAACCGCGACGCCGTGCTGTCGTCTCTGCGTCGCCGACGCGACCGTACCTCGGTGCAGCAGCTGCAGCTGGAGTCGCGGCTGCTGGGAACCGCCCACGAGCTGGCAGCCACTCTGCACGGCGCGTCTCGCACGGCTTTCATGGCCGAGGCGCTTCGGCTCGAAGCAGCCCTAGACCGCGGTGATCGGGCCGCCGCAATCGCGCTCGTCGAAGAAGTGCGCGCAACCATTTTCGACGCAGAGCGCTCGATCGATGCGCGCCCTCGCCCCATCGCGGTCTCGGATATCGAGGAGGTCATCGACGGGTGGCGCAGCCTCTGCACCATCGACGTGCTGGGCAGCTGGCACCACGTGCCCGCGGCGCTGCTGCCCGCTGTGCACACTGTTGTGGTCGAGGGAATCTCAGACGCGATGCGGCACGGCGACTGCTCGCATCTGCAGATCGAGGTGCGCAGTGCGGCGGCGGGGATCGACCTGAGTCTGACGAACGACGGCGAGCCTATCGACCCGCACGCTCCGGCGGGCCTGGGTACAGCACTGCTCGACCAACTGGCACCGGGCCGCTGGAGCCGCGAGGTCGATCGCATGGGTCTCACCCGGCTCGCTGTCGCGCTGCGCTGACGCATTCGGCGAGAAGGCGACGAACGATGAAGGGCCCGTCTGCATCAGACGGGCCCCTCGAGGTGGTGGCCGCTAGCGGATGCTCGCTTCGCGCGTGCGGCGGGTGACGAGCAAGACGGCGCCGAGCAGCATGGCGACGAGCGCACCAATGCTGATCGCGCCCGCGAAGTCGCCCGCGCCGGTCTCAGCGAGTTCGGCTGCCGTGGTGCAGTCGATCGGGCCTATCCAGTTGCTGTGGCCACCGCCCGGGTAGTCGTGCACGATGAAGCTCTTGCCGCAGAACTCTGCCCACTCCGCTTCGGCTGCTGCCTTGTCATCGGCGCCGGTGCCGTCGCGCTCGGGGTCGTAGCCGAGCAGGAACTGTGTGGTGTCACCGTTGCGAACCTGGATGATCGGGCCGTAGCACTCACCGTTCGCGCCCTCGGCCGCGTTGTCATCCGGGTAGATGGTCCGATCGGGGCAGGCCCACAGATCGAAGTCTTGACCGACAAGCGAGCCGGCCACCTTCGCGGCGACGGTCACAGTCTCGCCGAGCCTGGGCGTGCCCGTCAGGGTCATCGACTGCGGCACGAAGACCCCAAACTGGATAAACGCGATGTCGAGGTAAGGACCCGTCACATACAGATCGGCACAAGCGGTTGACGCGTCGGCGGGCTCAACGCTGCCTTGCGGCTCCACGAACAGCGGCTCCTCTGAGACCGGCTCGAAAACCTCGACGTAGTACGCGATCGAGGCCTCAGGAGTGAGGTCGATCGACGGGAACAGTGTGCTGATTGCGGTTCCCCCCGTCCACGTTGTCGCGGCGGGTGCCGATGACATGAACAGCGGGTCATCGTCTTCGCTGGAGAAGACCCCCCAGCATCCCGTGAAGGTGAAGTCGCCGGTTGAGGCTCCGTTCACCAGCAGGCTGAGATTAGCTCCGCTCGGGTAGGCGTCTGAATCCGGCGTGGTACCGTCGGTCACCCCGATCGCAGGGGCTGGCTCGGAGTGGGCAGGGGTGGCGACGAGCGCCGACCCCAGCAGGGCCACGGCAGCGATGCCGGTGGCGGCGATGATCCGCGGGGTGCGAGTCATGAGTAGGTGAACCTCCTAGAAGCGATGCCGCGCCGAGTGCGACGCGCGCTTCTAGCCTGACTCGCCCGCTCGCGGCGGTCGCGCCAGAACCTGTCACCCTAGGGGGTCAATTGCTCAGCATCCGGGCCCGAAGCCCCCGGTGTCAGCTCGCGATCGCCGGAATGATCGCGCCTGAGAAGACCTGCCAGGCGAGGGCCGTCTTGGCCACGAGGCTCAGCGTGATGTAGCTGCGCTCGCCCTGCAGGTAGCTCTTCCACTTGCCGACCTGCTTGTACTGCAGCCACTGGTTGATGGCGAAGGTGTTGAAGAATACGAAGAGTGAGATGACGATGCCGACGACGAAGGCCGGGGGCGCGACTTCGCTCTCGCTGCCGGGGCGCAAGAAGTAGATGAGCACCAAGATCCAGGGCACGATGCCGACCATCGAGCCGAAGATGAAGGGCAGCAGCCCACCCGAGCCTGGCTGCTCGTACTTCTCCTGCAGCGCGCCGAAGAGGATCATGGCAGCGTTCACGGCGAAGATCGCGAACAGGGCGCCGATGTCGGTCACACCGTTGATGGCGAGAATGAGCCAGATCATGATCGACGAGCTGAGCGAGTACTCGGTCCAGCGGAAGTAGTTGCGATTCTGCAGCAGCCCGTTCTTGTAGCGGCCGAAGAACCACGGGCTCGAGATGAGGAAGTGGAAGAAGGCGCTGAGCGCGAGGAAGGCTACGACGCCGATGCCGATGTTGACCTCGAAGAGTGTCACGCGCTCGGGCGGCAGCGGCGCTCCGGGAGGGCCTGCGAGGTAGTCGGCCGTGACGGCGAAGAGCACCTGAGTGCTGAGCATCGTCAACACGATGGCGAAGCCAATGGCCTGAGCGAGATGCAGGCTGCCCGCGACGATGTTGTAGATGCGCAGCCGGTCGATCTGTTGCTCGGGGGTGTAGACCTTCTTCGCCATGCAAGCACTCCTTCGTGAGACGCCGATTGTCAGCGGTCGTCTTGACGCTAGCACTCGGTCGACACCGATGAACATGGTTCACGTGTAAGTCGACGGCGGGCGTCGAGGGCGTGTGGATACCCTCGACCCGTGCAGGGCATCCCGATCCTCGTCCGAAGGCCCGCCCTCGTCTCGTCGGCGCTCGCGCCCGTCTTCTTCATCGGCGGCACGATCGTCGCCGAACTGCTGTCGCCGGGGTTCGATCCGGTTCTGCAGACCATCAGCGAGCTTGCGGCAGTGGATGCTCCCACGCAGCTCTTCATGACCTTCATGTTCGTGCTGACCGGGGTCTGCCACCTCGTGACCGCGATCTACGCCCCCGGTCTCTGGCTGCCGGGCCGCACCGCACTCGGGCTTGCGGGCGTCGCCCGCACGGCGATGTGAGTCAGTCGCGCGGCGGCTGAGCCCCGAGCCACTGCACGGCCGCGGCGCCGGCCGCGACTCCGCTCTCTACAGCGGTGCGAAGGTCGGCGCGGTTCTCGGCAAGGTCTGCGCACAGCGCGCCCACGAAGGCGTCGCCGGCTCCGGTGGTGTCGACGACGGTGACGCGCGGCGCGGGCAGGTGACCGCTCGCGCCCGGCGCCGCGTAGACGGCGCCGTCACCGCCGAGGGTGATGACGACGCTGCGGCAGCGGTCGAGCAACGCCTGCGCGGCGGCCGTGGCCTCGTCGACCGAGCCGACCGGCAGACCGGCGAGGTCGTGTGCCTCGGATTCGTTGACGACGAGGGGGTCGCAGAGCGCGAGAAGAGCATCCGGAATCTCTCGACTCGGCGACAGATTCAGCACCGTGCGTCCGCCCAGTTCATCGATGATCGCGGCCGCTTCGGCCACGACCGGCAGCGGAATCTCGAGCTGCGCGAGCAGCACCGTGCCGGGCCCGGCGACAGCGCGAATCGCCGCTTCGACCTCGTGCGAGTTCACCCGCGCATTGGCGCCCGCCGCCACCACGATCGTGTTCTCGCCGTCGCGCGACACCGTGATGAGCGCGATGCCCGTCGGTGCGTCGTCGACGACCGCGACGCTCGAGACGTCGACGCCGCCCGAGCCGAGCGCGTCGAGCATCTGCCGACCGTTGCCGTCGTCGCCGACCGCGCCGAGAAACACCGGCATCGCGCCTGATCGGGCCGCCGCGAGAGCCTGGTTGGCGCCCTTGCCGCCCGTGGCGACGACGAGCTCGTCGCCGAGCAGCGTCTCGCCCGGCTGCGGGTGCCGCTCGACGAGCACGGTGTAGTCGGTGTTGGCAGAGCCCAGAACGATGAGCGAGGCGGTCATGGCTCCATCGTGGCAGAGGTGTCGGCCGCGGGGGAGCGCCGCGCTCGCCACGTGCGCCAGGCGCGCCACGCCCCGGTCGACCAGAGCGCCCACGCGACGAGCACCGGTTGGAACAGCAGACGGATGCCCCGCGCCAGATCAGTGTCGAGGCCGAAGCCGTCGCGACCCTCGGTGAACTGCGCGATGTTGCCGGGAAAGATCGCGAGAAAGAACAGGGCAGTCGCCCACCCGACCCAGACCCGCCAGCGGCCCAGCACGAGGAGCGAGAGCCCGAGCGCGATCTCGACGACGCCCGAGGCGACCACCACGAAATCGCCGTCGAGGGGCAGCCACGGCGGCACCTGCGCGAGAAACTCTTCGCGCCCGTAGGTGAGATGCCCGATGCCAGCGAAGAGCAGTGCCGCGCCGAGCAGCCAGCGGGCGATGCGCTGCGGCCAGGTCGAGCCGGGGGAGGGGGCGTCGGAGGTCATGACAGCAGTGTGGCGGGCCGAGCACCGGCCTAGGCTGGGAATCGTGAGCACAGCATCCGTCGCCGTCGCCCAGTTCGGCCCCGTCGCCGACCGCGACGCCAACCTGGCTGCCATGCGCAGCCTCGCGCTGCATGCGGTAGAGCAGGGTGCGGGCCTCGTGGTGTTCCCCGAGTACTCGTCGTACTTCACGCCGAAGCTCGACCCCGACTGGGTCTCGGCGGCCGAGCCGCTCGACGGCCCGTTCGTCGAAGGTCTGGGCGACCTCGCGAGTGAGACCGGCGCGGTCATCGTCGCGGGGCTCGTCGAGACGGCGACCGTACCCGATAAGTTTCGCAACACCATCGTCGCCATCGCCCCCGACGGCTCGCTGCTGAGCGTCTCGCGCAAGCTGCACCTCTACGACGCGTTCGGCGCGAGGGAGTCGGAATGGGCCGAGGCGGGCTCCATCGAGCCGCCGCAACTCTTTGACGCTGTCGGGGTGCGCGTGGGCATCCAGACCTGTTACGACCTGCGGTTTCCTGAAGTCACGCGCCGCCTCGTCGACGCCGGAGCCGAGCTCGTGCTCGTGCCGAGCGAGTGGGTCGCGGGCCCCGGCAAGGTGCACGCCTGGAGCACCCTCGTCACCGCGCGGGCCATCGAGAACACTGTCTACCTCGCGGCCGCCGACCACATTCCGCCGATCGGAGTAGGGCACAGCATGATCGTCGACGCGCGCGGCGAGATGCTTGCCTCGATCGAGACGGCGACGGATGCCGTGGTCGCCCCCGTCTCGCGCGATCACCTCGACGAGGTGCGCCGCATCAATCCCGCCCTGCAGTTGCGCCGGTTCGGCGTCGTGCCGCTCTAGCGGCGCAGGCTCTGCAGGCGCGTCACCGCTTCGGCGATCGCCTCGTCGGCCTTGCAGAAGGCGAAGCGCAGAGCCGTGGCGCTGACCGGACCGCCCGGTTGGCCGAACGAGCTGAGCGGAATCGCCACGACGCCCGGGTCGACCGCGAGCTCGCGTGCGCTCGTCGCCGCGTCGCCGAGCCCGAGGGCCGCGCCGTCGGCGACGATGAAGTAGGAGCCCGCCGTCGGCTCGATCGTGAAGCCGGCGTCGGTGAGACCCGTCGCGAGAAGGTCGCGGCGGCGCTGCATCGTGCCGCGCAGCTCGTCGAAGAAGCTGTCGGGCAGCCGCAGCCCTTCGGCCACGGCGCCCTGGAACGGCGCCCCGTTGACGTAGGTGAGCCACTGCTTGACGGCGATGACCGCGTCGATGAGGGCGGCCGGACCGGTGACCCATCCGATCTTCCAACCCGTGACCGAGAAGGTCTTGGCCGCGCTCGACACGGTGAGCGTTCGCTCGGCGGCGCCGGGCGTGCTCGCGACAGGCACGTGCTGCCGACCGTCGAAGACGAGGTGCTCGTAGACCTCGTCGCTCACGATGACGGCGTCATGCTTCGCGGCCAGGGCGACGATGCGCTCGATGTGCTCGGCGGCAAGAATCGAGCCCGTCGGGTTGTGGGGCGAGTTGAGCACGATGACGCGCGTGCGGTCGCTGAAGGCTGCATCGATCGCGGCAGAGGTCGGCTGAAAGCCTGTCTCGCTGAGCGGAATGGTGACGTGCCGCGCCCCGCTCAAGCCGATCACGGCCGCATAGGCGTCGTAGAACGGCTCGAGTGTGATGACCTCGTCACCAGGGCCGGCGAGGGCGAGCAGGCTCGCGGCGACCGCCTCGGTCGCGCCCGCGGTGACGAGCACCTCGGTGCCGGGGTCGACGCTCAGCCCGTAGAACCGCTGCTGGTGCTCGGCGATCGCCTGCCGCAGGTCGGCGAACCCGCGACCCGGCGGGTACTGGTTGACGCCGGCCTGAATCGCCCCGATCGCGGTCTCGAGCACGATCGGGGGAGCGTCGTCGTCAGGGAAGCCCTGGCCGAGGTTGATCGCCCCGTGCTGCGCGGCCAGTGCCGACATCTCGGCAAAGATCGTCGTGCGCACGAGGCCCGACCTGTCGACGAGTCCCGCCGCGCGCGCGACGCGCATCCACGGGGCATCGGCGGTGTCGACCATTCCGCCAGCGTATCGGGCGTGGCGTGCCTCGTTCGGGGGTCGGATGCGAGGAAATTCGGCCGCAGAACGTGAAACAGGCGCGCCTTCATTCGCATTGCGAATGCATCGCCGTGTCCGCCATTTGGAGGACATTGACGCATTCCGCACACTGGAGCGAAGCCTGCTCGTTCCACGAGCCGCCCTGTTGTGAGGATTGTCATTTTGCTGCGGAACTGGTCGACCAAGTGGGTGACTCGATGATCTCGGTGGCCTACGAGAAGTGGGTCGGAACCCCCGGAGATAGAGCTCCGCATCCGGTCTTTCGGGCACTGCGTGAGTCGAGACTCGACAGCTTTCTCGCCGACAGCCAAGACGACGGCGTACTGATCGTCGACCGTGACGGAAGCATCATCGACTGCAATCGGGCCCTGACTCATCGCACCGGCCACTCGCGTCACGAAGTGATCGGCCGCACCATGGTCGAGATCGTCGTGCCGTCTCACCAGCGTCGTATCCGCGCTGCTCTCGCCGATTCCGCGAGCGGTGACGGGGTGCGAGTGCGGGCTACGGGAATCAAGGCCTCAGGCGACACCTGTGAACTGGCGATCACCTTCGTTCCGCTCTTCGACCACAACAGCCACGCGCTCGGCTCGCTCGTCATCACACAGAACCTCTCGGAGGCGGCTGACGTGCTGCGCGACCGTGAGCGGCAGGGTGCCCTGCTCGCGCTGGCCGGGCGAGTCGCCGGATTCGTCGGGTTCAGTCTTGATCGCGATTCTGGTGACCTTGTCTGGTCGGGCGCGCTTCCGGCAGTGCCCGGCGCGCTGCCGTCGACGCTCGACCAGTTCATGGCTGCGCTGTCGACGACGGATGGCGCGCGGCTGGCTCGCGCGCTCGAGAAGTCAGAACGTGAAAGTCGCTTGCTCGACATCACCCTCTCGGTTTCGACGTCTGCCGGAGAACGGCACCTGCGCCTGGTCGGCGAGCCCGCAATTGTGCCCGGCTCGATGCGACCAGCGCTCAGCGGCGCAGCCCACGACGTCACCGACGCCGTGGTCGAGCAGCAGCAGCGACGCGAGGTCGAGCAGTTGCTGTCGACGACCGTGAACGCCATGACAGACGGGCTGGGCATCATCGATGCCGACTGGCGCTTCACCTTCGTCAACGATCGCATGGTGCAGATGATCGGGGTCGACCGCGATGCGGTCATCGGTTCGACCCTATGGGCCGTCGTGCCCGAGCTCGGCGGCACCGAGTTCGAGATCGGCTTTCGCTCTGCTGTCGAGACCGCCTCGACCGTGCACGTGCGAGACCGCATCGATGCGCGCGATGCCTGGCTCGAGGCGATCGCTTACCCGAGCGGTGGCGGTCTCGCGGTGCACTTGCGCGACATCACCGACAGCGAGGTCGCCGCACTGAGGTACCGCCATGCGCAAGAGCAGCTGGCGACGTTGGGAGGCCTGCTCGACATCTCACGTGACGCCATCGTCGTGCGCGATCCGCAGCATCGCATCCGCTACGCCAACGCCGGCGCTCTGGACCTCTACGGCTGGCAGGCCGACAGCATCATCGGATCAGATTCGCGCGACCTGCTCACGATCGACCCCGACCTCGCCGAGCATGCCATGGCCACGGTGCTGGCCGAAGAACACTGGTCGGGTCGCTTCGAGGTGCGCACGGGCGATGGCCGCGACATCGTGGTGTCGAGCCGTTGGCAACTCATGCGTGACGATCGCGGCGAGCCCGAAGCCGTGCTCTCCGTGTCGGCAGACGTCACCGACGAGGTGTCGCGTGAAGAGTCGCTGCGCCGCACCGAACGTCTCGAGTCGCTCGGCACCTTCGCGGGCGGAATTGCGCACGACCTTAACAATGTGCTGACTCCGATACTCATGGCGTCGCAGTTGCTGGGCTCGTCGCTCGAGGGCACCCCTGACCGCGACGTCGTCGCCATGATCGAGACCGCTGCTCGGCGCGGAGCCGACATGGTACGTCAAGTGCTCGCTTTCACACGGGGCGTCGAGAGCCGCATTGAGAGCATCGAGCTCGCCGCGCTGCTCGACGAGTTGCAGGCGATGGTGCGCGAATCTCTGCGACCGTCGATCGAGCTCGTCGTCGAGTCACCCAGCCAACCGGTGACGTTCTCAGGCGACGCGACGCAACTGCTACAGGTGCTGGCCAATCTGGTGTCGAACGCCAACGATGCGATCGAGGGGCCCGGCGCCGTCACCATTAAGTCGCGGCTGGAAATCGACGACGACGCCTCAGACAACTGCGTGGTCATCGACGTGATCGACGACGGTCACGGCATCAGTCCCGAGGTCATCGCTCGCCTCTGGGAGCCGTTCTTCACGACCAAGCCTGTCGGCGAGGGCACCGGACTCGGCCTGCCGATGGCCGCAGCGATTATGCGCAGCCACGGCGGATCCATCAGTGCGCACAGCGACGGAGAGTCGGGCTCGTGCTTCACCCTGCGGCTTCCCGCAGCCGCCTCTGCCGTGGTGTCGACGCCAACGGGAGAAGTGCCCAGCTCACCGATGCCCCGCGGCCACGGCGAGCTGGTACTCGTGGTCGATGATGAGCAGGCCATCCGCTCTGTGGTGCGCCAGGTACTCGCGGCGCACGGCTACGAGGTGTTCGTGGCGTCGAGCGGCCGTGAGGCCCGGCTTCTCATCGACTCCGGACGCGTGATGCCCGACCTCGTGCTCAGCGACGTCACCATGCCCCACGGCGACGGAATCGAGCTGGTCGAGCAGTTGATCGACGATGAGTCGACTGTTCCGATCATTCTCATGAGCGGCCTCGAAGACCGAGCCACGGTCTCGCAGCCGGTCGGTCGTCGGGCGCGTGGCTTCTTGGTCAAGCCGCTCTCGACGCCCACGCTGCTGCACGCCGTGCACGACGCACTCACGCACCACTCACGAGAGAGAGCCATGTCATGACTGCTACCCCGCAAGAGGGACTGTGGCGCATCCTCGCCGTCGACGACGACCCGCTCATCGCGACACTGGTCGCCGATGGTCTGCGATCGCACGGGCACGTCGTGACCGTGGCGTCGTCGCCTCAGGATGCTCGCTCGATGCTCGACGACGTCGACCCTCACATTCTCATGTGCGATTTGAATTTCGTCAGTGGCGAGTCGGGTGCCGAGTTCGTCTCGAGCGTGCGCGAAGCGCGACCCTGGGTCGCGTGCGTCGTGCTGTCGAGCCATCGATCGCCCGAACTCGCGGTGCCTGACGCGCATCTGTTGCCCGCCGACGTCGTCTACATGGTGAAGTCGACCGTGCGCTCGGTGGCGCACATCGTCGAGGCGGTCGAGGCAGCGATGACGGGTCGCGCACTCCCCTCGGTGGTCCACGCGGCAGATAAAGGCACGGTCACCGTGACCGCGGTGCAGGCCGAGGTCTTGCGCATTCTGGCGAGCGGCGCGTCGACGCGCGCCCTCGCTGAGAAGCGCGGCACTTCTATCCGGGCGGTCGAGAGCCTCTTGGTGCGTCTCTACGGCACGCTCGGGCTCGACACCTCGCGCGAATCGAATCCTCGGGTTGAGGCGATTCGCATGTGGCAGACCGGGCGCGTGCGCGTGCGGCACTCGGCTCGCCGGGAGGCAACCCTTGTATCGTGAGCTGCTGCGGCAGAACCGTTCGCGCGAACTCGTTGCCGATTTTCTCGATCAGTTCATCACCAGGCACGGGTGGTGGGCAGCCCGGGCGGCCTGGGTGAGCGAAGAGGGCATGGTCGTCGAGCCCTGGAGGGTGAACCCGAGCGCGCCGCGCGCACTTGATGCCCTGCCTCACTTGCAGAACCCGGCGCAGCCGATCGATCCTGGGGCCGCACGGTTTCCTGATCCGATACTCGTCGGCGTCGCCGATGTGCAATGCACGCGGGGCGCGACAAGCGCGTTCGACACCGCCGGTGTCACCCAGCTAACCGTGGTCGACGTCGCGGGCATGCTCGACTTCGACGTGCGTCTCGTCTTCGCGGCGCCTCCTGAGCACGCGGCCGCACCCGAAGTGCTCGAGGCTTTGCGCACGAGCGCAGCGTTGCTACCGACGGTGTTTAGGCAAGAGGTCGAGCGCGAAGAACTGCGGTTCGGCTCGATGCACGACCCCATGACACGACTGCTCAATCGTTCGGGCCTTGAAGAATTGGCGCAGCGCGTGCCAGCCGGCACACAAGCACGAGCAGTCATCTACATCGATCTCGATGGCTTCAAAGAGGTCAACGACTCGCACGGCCACGCGGCTGGTGATCATCTGATCGTCGAGACTGCCCGCCATCTGCAGCGACTGGTGCGCCCCACCGATCTTGTGGGGCGCGTCGGCGGCGATGAGTTCGTGGTCGTGGCAACCTCGGTGCTCGACGAGATGGCGGCCGTGACACTCGCTCAGCGACTCGTCGCCGCGTTGTCGCGCGACACGGTAGTCGCGAGCGGTGCGGTCGCCTCAATCGCCGCGAGCGGAGGAGTCGCCGTGTGGCCCCCCGAGATGTCGTTCGCCGATGCCGTCGCCTCAGCCGACGCTCTCATGTACGAGGCCAAACGGATCGGCGGCGGAATCGCCGTGCAGGATGCCACGGGCCGGGTGCTCGTTCGTGACCCGCTCGGCGGCGATGCCGAGCCCGAAGAGGTCGAACGAGGCCGGGCCGCGGTGCTCGCGGCTGCAGTGCTCGAGGTGCTCGGTGATGAGATGTGGGGCGGCCACCTGCTGCTGCGAGGCGAGCTCTGCACTGAACCGATCGATCACTCGATCTCGCTCATCGAAGCATCACTCGCTCCGCTGGTCGATCGAGGCTCGATGTCGCGATTGGTGATCGAGCCTCGCGGCCGGGGTTGGTCGCGCGAAGGCCTCTTGCTTGACCTCGTCGAGAGATTGCTCGCGCACTACCCGGGCACCGAGCTTCTGCTCATGGTTGACAGTCAGCCATCGTCGGTCGAATTGCGCCTCGTTGTCGAAGAGATTCGTGCGCGGCTCGGAGTGGGGCTGGTGCTCGGCGGCATCGGCGCAGCGTCGGGCGGAGACGTGCGCATGATCGCCCAGACCTCGCCCGACGCCCTCGCGCTCGATCGCGAGACCGCGTTGAATCTTGGTCGCACCCAGCCGCCCGGTATCGCTGCGATTCTTGCCGGAGCGCTCGCCCAGGCGCTCGGAGCCGCCCTGATCATGCCCGCGATGCCGAGCTCGCTCGAGCCCCACCGCCTGGCCGATTGGGGCCTGAACCTCGCGATTACCCCGATCGCTGATCCGCATCCCGAAAAGAGAAACGCATGACCATGTCGCCCTTGCACGCCACGCTTGCCCTGGCCTCGGCCCTGATACTGGCAGGATGCGCGCCCGTCGACGACACGCCGGCTCCTGTCTCGAGCAATACGAGCACGGAAACCGATGCAGACGCGAGCGCCTACGGCGGTTTCGCTATCGACCCGCCCGCCGATGATGAGATCGTGCTGACGATCGAGGCAGCTGCCGACCGTGACTTTACCTACAGCGAGCTTCAGCAACTGGCAACCGTGGAGATCAGCATTCTGGAGCCGTTCGTGAATCAGAGGCAATCGTTCAGTGGAGTACCGCTCGCTGATCTGCTGGGTCTCGCCGGCATCACGGCGAGCGACCGCATCGAGACCATCGCCCTCAACGACTACCGTTTCGCCGACAGCGCCTCGCAGTGGGCAGACGCCGATGCGCTGCTTGCTGTCTACCGCGACGGAGCGTTGATTCCGATGGACCAGGGTGGCCCCATTCGCATCGTCTTCGCCGAAGACTCTGCGGCCTACGGCCAGCTCGATGCCTGGAACTGGAGCCTTCGCACCATCGCCGTGGTCGAGTAGGGGCCGGCGATGACCCCGGGGGGGACTGAACCGCGCACCTGGCAGGGCTTGCTCTCACTGCGAGGCGGACAATGGATGCTGATCGCCGGGCTGCTGACCGCTGTCGGCGCGCTGCTCGTGTCATCGGTGTTCTCGGTCGCGGCGCACGAGAGCGAGCTCGAGGGCATCTTCAGCCAGGAGGGCGATGGCACAGCCATGACGCTCGTGCAGCGAGAATCTTTCGGGGTCATCGTCGCCATCGACTCATGGGCGCGCGACGACGCGACCGTGCGCGAAGTGCAGATCGCTCGAGCAGGTCTGGGGCAGCGCCTGCAGGTGGTGACCGAGTCGGGCTCGACTACGTTCGAGCTCACCGGCCCCGATTACCGAGACAGCCTGCTCGATCTCGACGCCGTCATCCGTTCACTGCAGAATGATGCTCTGGCTGAGCGCCTCGTCGAGCGCCGCGCCATCGCAGCCACGGTTGACAACTTCGCGACGCAGTCGCGTGAACTCAGCGCGGTATTCCAGCAGATTACGCGCGACAACTCTGTCGCCGCGATCGAACGTCGTGCCTCGGTAGAGCAGCTGCAGGCGATCATGGCGGGGGTCATCGTGCTCATGGGCGTGCTGCTCGCGGTGTGGCTCTCAGTAGACCTGCGGCAGTCGTACCTGCAGGCCTCGCAGCGGTTGACGGCCGAGACACGCCGACTCGACTCGGCGCGCCGCAGTCTGGCGCTGCGGCACGAGCTCGATGGGCTCGCCCGCACCTGGAGCGACGCCATCGCGAGTGGTCTGCCACTGTCTGAGATCCTCACGACCGCTCGAGCCGATCTCGGTCGGCTCTTGCCCACCGTGCCGCTCGACGTGATCGAGCACGCGCGTGGCGGCGTGCGATTCGTCGTCGCTGACCATGCGCCGGTGGGCGTGGGCGACGACCCCGTCGACCTCGAGGTTGATGACGACGACGTCTCTGCAGCGCTCGAGCGGGCGAACGAGAGTGTTGCGCTGGCAGAGATTCGCGACCTCGATCAGCGCCGCTTCGAGATCGAGCGCCAGCACGACCCGCTCACGGGCCTACCCACTCGCGAACTGCTGCCCAGCAGCGTCACGGATGCGACTGCGCGCGCTCGTCGACGCCGCGAGACTGTCGTCGCGCTGGCCCTCGTCGACATCAATCGCTTTGCCGACTTCAACAGCTCGTTCGGGCACGCCGAGGGCGACCAGCTGCTCATCGAGGTTGCCCAGCGGTTGCAGTCGCACTGCGGCTCTTCGCACCGTGTGCTGCGTCTCTCGGCAGATGAGTTCGCCCTGGTGGGGTCGTTCGTCAGCGAGTCGGCGGCCCGTGCAGCGATCGACAGCATTTCCGATGCCGTGTCGATCACGACCACGGTCTCGGGCCAGTCGGTCGCCATCGCCGTCACCGTCGGAGCAGTGATCTCTTCTTCGGGCCACGACGGAGCCGAGACTCTGATTCAGCAGGCGGCAACTGCGTTAGCGGCGGCGCAGAGCGACGCGCCTCGCCGCACTGTACGGTACTTCACGAAAGAGCACGATGGGCATCTCATGGGCGTCATGCGCGAAGAGTCGGCGCTGCGCTCGGCACTGCACTCGGGCGAATTCGTCATGCACTACCAGCCCATCGTCGCGCTCGAGACGGGTGCGATCGCCGCGTGCGAGGCGCTCGTGCGGTGGAACCGGCCAGGCGTGGGCGTCGTCGGCCCGAACGACTTCTTGCCCGCGGTCGCTCGAGCCGGCCTGACGGTCGACCTCGGATGGCAGATCATTGAGCAATCGCTCGATGCGTGGGGGGTGCAGCGCGCAATCGCGCGCGGCCGGCTCGACGACACCTATTTGTCGATCAATCTCGACGCGGCACAGTTGGCGATTCCGACGCTGGCCGACTACATCCTCACCGCGGCCGAGCGCAGCGGAGTGCCGGCACGCTGTGTCGTGCTCGAGGTCACCGAACATGCGCTGCTCGTCGGCGACGTGGCCATCGGCCAGCTCGAGACCTTGCGCGACCAAGGTGTGCGCATCGCCCTCGACGACTTCGGCACGGGTTATTCGAGCTTGTCGCAGGCGAGCTCGCTGCCTCTCGACATTCTCAAGATCGATCGCTCATTCTTGCCTTCGCCTCGCCTCGACCAGCAGCAGCTCTCACTGATTGGCGACATTCTGTCGATCGCGACGACGCTCCAGCTCGCGGTGACGGCCGAGGGCATTGAGACGGCTGCGGTAGCGCACGACCTGCGCGAGCTGGGGGTCGACTTCGGCCAAGGCTGGCACTATGCACGGCCGATGCCGATCGCCGAGTTCGCTTCGTGGCTCGATGAGCATGACGCGGTGCGCATCACGGCGACGTGAGCTGCGCCGAGCGCTGGCGCCGAGCGGGTCGGCTCGGCGTGTGCACGACTGCTCCGTAGCGGGCGAGCCACGCCGTCTGGTGCCACTCTGCCGTGCCGCCGATGCGCGTGAGCCCAGCGTTCGACGGCACGATGTTGCGCACGCGAAACTCGCCCGTGACGCGTTCACCGCTCGACAGCTGCAACTCGACCGGCAAGCGGTCATGCAGATTCCACGCCGGCTCAGTGGTGATGAAGGCCGCCCCGCCGATGCTCACGTCGACGCAGGTCGACGTCGTCTCGCCGAGGCTCGCCGTGATCATGACCGGCACACGCGCTGCAGCTCGAGTCCATGCACGGTTGCGCGCACGGTAGGGCTCGACCACGTAGCAGTGCGTGATCACCCGAGTGCGTGACGCGCTGTCGTTCCACCTGACCGACCCTCCGACACGTGTCATCGCGCCCGACGGCCCGATCGCGCTGCGCGACGTGATCGTGAGCACTCCCGTGGCCGCCTCGATCGAGCCCCCCAGGGTTCGGCACTTCACCGAGAAGGGGAGGGTGCTGGCCAGCTCGACCAGGTCGCGGGGCACGACGAGCGCCGCTCCCGACTGATGAAGGTCGACACACTGCACCGTTGTCGAGGCGGTGCGCGCGCTCAACACGACCGGAAACCGCCACAGCCGCCGATACTGTCGACGTCGATGCGCTCGCACGGCCAGCTGCAGCGCGACAGTGATGTCGAGCACGCTGAAGAAGCTGATGACCGCGAACGCACCGAGCTCGAGGGGCGGCAGAGCTGCGTCGGCACCGAGGCTGCGCATGACCGTGTCTGCGGCGCGAGCAAGCAGAACGGCGGCCAGTGCCCCCGCCATGACGATCGGCAGTCGCACAAAGCGAACGGATGCCCAGCCCCCGAGATCGGGTTCGTTCTTGGGCGTGACGTGAAAGCGCATGGGCCTGCGCGTGACGAGAGCAGGTAGCGCGCGCAGGTGCGCCTCGAAGGTGAGGTGCAGGGTGCGGATGCCCTCTACTCGACCGCTGACCCCACGATGCAGTGCGGTGGCGCTGAAGGCCGAGATGAGCATCCAGAACGCCCAGAACGCGACGCCAGCCGGGCCCGGCATGGCGACGGGAATGAGGGCGAAGACGCCGACGGCCACCACATAGCCTGCGAACACCAGCCGCTGCACAGGGGTCAGATAGTGCAGCAGCGTGCCGACGTACGAGACCTGCTGCGAGAATCGAAGCCCGCGACCGAAGGGCATGCGCAGGCGCCAGTGGAACGCGGAGAGGGTTCCTTCTGCCCACCGGGCCCGCTGCACCGTGTACGACGCGAGGTTGTCGGGTGCGAGCCCTTGAATGAGGTGCTCATTGTGGTAGCGGATGCGATAGCCGGCTCGCTGAAGCAGCAATGAGGTCTCGAAGTCTTCAGTCGAGGTCACGGTCGCGATGCCTCCGACGTCGCGAAGAGCGCTGAGCCTGATCACCGCCGCCGAGCCGCACCAGAACACCGACCCCAGGCGATTGCGCCCAGGCAGCAGCACGTCGAAGAACAACGACTGCTCGTGACGACCCGACTCGTGGTGCATGACCGAGTTGTGATTGCGAAATGAGTGCGCCGACTGCACGAGGGCCACCTGGTCGTCGTCGAAGTACCCGGTCATCGCCTCGAGCAGGTCGGGAGCCGCGACATGGTCGGCGTCGAGCACCAGCAGCAGGTCGCCGGTGAGGCGCGGGAGCACCGCGTTGATGTTGCCGGCCTTCGCGTGCGCATTGTCGCTGCGCGTGACATAGGTGACGCCGTAGTGCTCGGCGAGAGCGCGCATCTCGGGTCGCCGACCGTCGTCGCAGAGGTAGAGGCTCGTGCGACCGCGCACGGCGAGCGCCCCGATGACCGTGGGCTCGACGACGTCGACGTCTTCGTCGTAGGTGACGATCACGATGTCGACGGCAAGGTCGAGAGCGGGTGGTCGGGGTGTCGGTGGCAGGCTCCACGTCTCGATGACCATGATGACGAAGCTCAGATAACCGAAGAGCTCGGCGGCGAAGAGTGGCCAGAAGAGCCACGGGTTTACCCCCGTCGAGGTGGCTACGACTCGCCAGATCAGATAGCTCGCCCCCACCAGCACCGCGATAGCAGCGAGTGTGCGGGCGCGCCGGGGTCGGACCTGAAACCAACTGCCCGCGCGGATCGACGTGCGTGCGAAAGTCGAGGGGATAGGAGCGTAGGGGCCGCTGACCGTTGTAGCTCGGGGGATCATGTACTGCTCGTTTCTGCGACGGGAGACCCCGCCCAGAGGGCGGAGCGTGAAGAGCCGTCATGATTTTGCCCCGGTGAGAATTCGAACGTTCGTGCCGGTCGTGAATCACTGTCGCAATGCGTCAATGGGCGCTGCCCTCTATTTGCGGCACCAAGACGGGTCGGTCAGGCTTGACCCGGCACGCACTGCGGATGGCCTTCATGGCCGTCCGGCCGCTCTATCCCCCCCCAAGCGCGGAGCGTGCGCCGATGGTGGCCGGTCACTCGATGACCGGCCACCATCGAGCACCGCGCCTATGAGGAGAACAACGTGATCACCGCCAACACCACCGCACTTGACTGGGTCAGCGCAGGCAACTCGACGTCGGTCGACGCTCTCGTGCTACGTTTCGGCGCAGTGCTCAACGGTCTGCTCGAGCGCGTTCTCGACAACGGCAGCGACTGGTTTCTCGTCGACCGGTCGGGTCGACTGATCGATTGCCGTGCCGACGACCTGGGTGCCTCGGGCCTCATCGGCGCTCCGCTCGCGAAGATCGCCGGTGGTGCCGCTGCCGAGTCGATCGAGCAAGCATGGCGCCACGTGCTCAATGGTCGCGCTCAGGCCGTGTGGCCGTGGCAGGGCGGGCGAGCTCGAGTCGCCATGCGCTCGATCGAGCTGCACCCCATCCGCGACGTCTTGACCGACGAAGACTTCATCGTCGGCGCACTCGTGGTGATCGTCGATGCCGACGCGCGCGGCGAGAGCCTGAGCGCCGCCGCTTAGTCGTCTTTCGAGCGGGCAACCAGGCTCGTCGCCCAGTCGAAGAACACGGCCTTGCCGGGCGAGGTGTCGTCGACGTCGGCGTCGACGCCGCGCGAGATGAGCGTCGAGAGACCGTCGATGATGAGGTCGAGGTCGTCGTGCGGCGCCGTCAGGGCCATTCCGGCCGAGCAGGCTGAGAGCACGCTCGAGATGATGCGGGCATCCACATCAGAGCGCACCATGCCAGCCGCCTGCAGACCCTCGATGAGCTCGCTGCGAATGCCCACGTTGGGCACGTAGACGAAGCTGTGCGCGTTGCGCATGATCGAGTTGAGCGCCTCGCGGTCGATGACGAAGAGCGTCTTCGCGAGCGGACGCTCGTAGACCGAGCTGAGAATGTAGGTGTACATGCGCGACAGCAGCCCGCCTCGTGGGTCGCGCTCGATGTTCTCGACGATGTTGCCGTACATGCCCTGAAACTCGCGGTTGAGCATCGCGACCATCGCGTCGTTCGCGGTCGGGAAGGTCTCAGTGACCTCGTCGATGCTGAGGCCCGCGCGCGAGGCGATTGAGGCGAGCGTCACCGCGCCGTAGCCGTCGTTCGTGATGAGGTCGGCGGCGGCGTCGAGCACGGAGTCAACGAGATCAAGGCTGGATTGCGACATGGTGGAGATGTCCCAAGAGTTCGGTGTACGGGTGGTGGTCGAGCTCTGACACTGAGCATAAGGTGCCGATAGACGAGTCTGTGCACCCCAGTTGGGGGGCGGCGATGTGGAGAGACCGCTCGGGATGCTCGCTCGCGCTCTACCGTGGGCGCCATGCTGAGACGCCCCGCCCTCGTCGGCCTCGCCATCGCCCTCGTCGTGCCGATCGCCGCCTGCACTCAGGCCACGCGCCTGCCTGAATCGGAGCCGAGTTCGGAGGTCGCCCCGCTCTTCGCCTCAGACGAAGAGGCGCTCGCCGCGGCCACTGCGGCGTACGAGGAGTACCTGGTCCTATCAAGCGCAGCCTCTGCGGATCCGAACTTCGACAGAAGCGAACTTCTGCGAATGGCTGACGTGCGCTACTTCGACGAAGTGGTCGCTTCTATTGACGCCTTACATGCGGAGGGTTTGCGAACTGAAGGCGTTATCGGGCTACGATCTGCTTCCCTTCAGCAATACGTCTCCGAGACGCCTTCCGACGCGACCATCATCATTTACGCCTGTATCGATGTGTCGTCAGTTCGCGTTGTAGACCAGTCGGGTACGGACCGAACGCCAGCAGAACGACAGGAGCTGGTCCCTCTGGAAGTCGAAATTTGGGCTGCCGGGAGGGTCACCCCGAGCTTCGCGGTGGCTCGCAGCGAGTCCTGGCCTGAGGGTTCGATATGCGAGGAGTAACTTTCTGGACGGTCGCGGTTCTCAGCACAACCTTGGCGGGCACCGGGCTACTGCAGTCAGGAACGTGCACAGAGACATCGGCTGTGGTCGGCTGCCCGCAGGTCGGCGGTGAGGTCGGCGGCGGCGGGGCGACCCTGTCTGGCAATCAGACGACGCCGGGCTCACCGGGTGGGACTGGGGGCGGCTCGGGCGGCTCCGGCGGCAGCGCAGAGCCGCCGCGACCATGCGAAGAAGTCTTCGCCGGGCTCTGCTACGGCGACGGGCAAGACAAGCCGGGAGAAGAGCTGGCGCCGGGTATCCCGCCGATAACGCTCAGCGACATCGCGCACTTCCGCCCCCAGCCGGCGACGCAGCGCATGCAGCCCGACGGCTGGATGGTGGTCGGGCTCGACACCAACTTCTACGCGCTCATCGAGCGCCATGTCGTCGCGGGCTCGCTACTCGGCGCACCTGCCGACGTACGGTTCACCCCGGTCGCTTACCGGTGGAGCTACGGCGACGGCAGCACCGCACGACTCACGACCAAAGGCGCCTCGTGGCAGGCGCAGGGCCTGAGCGAGTTCGACCCGACGGCGACGAGTCACGTGTATCGAGCATCCGGCACATACTTCATCGATCTCGACGTCGAATACACCGCCGAATACCGGTTCGCGGGCGGCGGCTGGGTGCCCTTGAGCGGCACGATCGTGCTACCCGCCAACCGGCTCGTCGCCACCGCCGGCGACGCCGTCACCGTGCTCGTCGACCGCCACTGCGCGCAGCCGCCCGCCGGGCCCGGCTGCTGAGGAGCGACTGAGGGAAGCGGCGGGAGGCGTTCAGGCAGGGCAAATAGAATGCACAGGTTTGCGGAGGACGCTGACACCGGCGAAAGGAGCCCTCCCCATGACCACGACGCCCGACAACACGCCCGACACGAGCGGCGAGGCGCAGCGGCCCGAGGTCGAGCGCACCCCGAGCGACACGGCTGCGCCCGTGATGCCCGCAGCAGAGCCCCCGACGACACAGGCGCCCGCGCACACCGCCCCGACCACCGAGACCTCGACCCGTTCGCCCATGGCGGTCGGCCCGCTCGTCGCCATGCTCGCCGTCGGTGCCCTCATCGGCGGCGTCGCCGGAGGTGGGGTGACGGCCGCCGTGCTCGCCGGCACGCAGACCGCCGTCGTCAACACTCCGCAAGGTCCGACCGCGATCACCGTCAACGACCCCGACGACGCCACGCTCGTCACCGGCGTTGTGGCTACCGCCATGCCCTCCGTCGTGAGCTTGAGCGTCGCCGGCGGCGGCACGGCCGGCGGTGGCTCGGGCGTCATCTTGAGCGAAGACGGCTACGTGCTCACCAACAACCACGTCGCCACGCTCGAGGGCGCCACCATCACGCCGAGCATTCGCGTCTCGCTCGCCGACGGCCGCATCTTCGACGCCGAGCTCGTCGGCTCTGACCCGCTCGCCGACCTCGCCGTCGTCAAGCTCGAAGGCGCCGAGAACCTGCCCGTCATCGAGTTTGCCGACTCTGACGCGCTCAACGTCGGCGACCGGGCGATCGTCATCGGCTCGCCGCTCGGCCTCACGGGCACCGTGACCAACGGCATCGTGTCGGCCCTCAACCGCTCGATCACCGTGCGGTCATCGGCCGTGCCCGAGCAGTCGCTCGAGCAGCCGTTGCCCGAGAACGACGTCGACGCACCGTTCGACTTCTGGAACTTCGACACCCCCGGTGACGACGAGCCCGCGTCGCCGCAGGCCCCGCAGGCGACGATCTCACTGCCGGTGATCCAGACCGATGCTGCGATCAACCCCGGCAACTCGGGCGGAGCCCTGCTCAACGACCAGGGTCAGCTCATCGGCATCGTCGTGGCTCTCGCCACCGCCGGCGGCGGCAACGGCCAGGCCGGCAGCATCGGCGTGGGCTTCTCGATTCCGTCGAACTTCGCGCAGCGCGTCGCCGACGAGCTCATCGCCGATGGCACCGCCAGCCACGGTCTGCTCGGCGCGACCGTCACCGACTCGATCAACGACGCCGAGAGCACGGTCGTCGGGGCACTCATCGACTCCGTCACGCCGGGTGGCGCGGCTGATGTCGTCGGCCTGCGCTCGGGCGACGTCATCACGGTGTTCAACGGGGTGCCGATCGGCGGCAGCGTCGACCTCACCGCGCAGGTGCGGGTGCTGGCCGGCGGCGACAGCACGACCCTCACCTACGTGCGCGGCGGCAACGCGCAAGAGGTCACCGTGACCCTCGGCGAACTGCGGTAACACCTGCTCCGTCGCTGCGGGCGAGGCACTAGCCTCGGGAGGTATGGCCCCGCCCGCAGCGACGCTCCCCGGCGTCAGCTACGTCATGCCCGTGTACAACGAGTCCGCCTACATCGACGATGCCATCGACAGCGTGCTCGCGCAGCAGTACGAGGGAGAGCGTGAACTCGTCGTGGTGCTCGGCCCCTCGACCGACGGCACGACTGAGCTCGTCACCGCGCGGGCCGAGGCCGACCCCCGCATCCGCGTCGTGACGAATGACGCCCTGTCGATTCCGCTGAGCCTCAATCTGGGCATCCGCGCTGCGACTCACGATGTGATCGTTCGGGTGGATGCTCACACCGAGCTGACCGCCGACTACACCACCCTCGGGGTGGCGACCCTGCAGCGCACCCGCGCCGCGAGCGTCGGCGGCCTCATGGTCGCGACCGGCCGCGGGCGACTGCAGTCGGCGGTGGCGCGCGCCTACAACAGCAGGCTCGGGCTCGGGGGCGGCGCGTACCACGGAGGAGCATCCGAAGGCCCCGCCGAGAGCGCGTATCTCGGCATCATGCGGCGCGAGCACCTGCTGGCAGTCGGCCTCTACGACGAGGGCCTCAACCGCGGAGAAGACTGGGAGCTCAACCTGCGCCTGCGCGAAGCCGGCCACCTGGTCTGGCTCGACCCTGCGCTGCGTGTCACCTACTGGCCGCGCGACACCTGGGGCAAGCTCGCACGTCAGTTCACGGCGACGGGCATTTGGCGCGGCGAGCTCGTGCGGCGTCTCGGCGGCCGCAACTCGTTGCGCTACTTCGCGCCGCCTGCGCTCGTGCTCGCGAGCGCCCTGAGCCTCGTGCTGCTCGTGCTCGAGCTGACCGGCGTCATCACGGGGCTCGCGGCCTGGCTGCTGTCGGTGGTCTACCTCGGGCCGGTGCTCTACGCGGCGCTGCTGATCTCGCTGCTGTTCGTGCGGTCGAGCGGCGAGGCGCTCGCCGACCGGGCGACGTTCGCGCGGGTGATCGCCGTCATGCACTTCAGCTGGGGCGCCGGCTTTCTGCGCGGAGTGCTGCTCGGCGCACGTGACGCCGTCGACCGCTCGCGCATCGAGTCGTAGCGGGCTTGGTCGCGGCGGGCAGGGTCGTAGCGGGTCGGCTCAACCCGGTGCGAGCATCCCGCTCTCGAGAATGCGGGCGACCACGCGTTCGGCCGCGTGTGCGTCATCGAGGCTGTTGAAGCGCTGCCGCCAGGCGAGCAGAGCAGCGGATGTTGCGCCCTCGCCGCCCGCCTCGGCCAGCCGCGCGAGCTCGCGCAGAAGTGCCTCACGGCTCTCGGTGACCGTCACGGGCGCCTCGTCAAGCAGGTCGAAGTAGAAGCCTCGCAGCTCGCGCTCGTAGTGCGCGCGGTCGGGCGCGAAGAGCACCAGCGGAATGTCGGTCGCGGTGATGTCGAACATGAGCGAGCTGTAGTCGGTGATGACGATGTCGGCCGCGAGCAGCAGGTCGGCCATGTCGGGGTAGGTCGTGACGTCGATGAGCCCGGGGGCGTCGAGGTTGCGGCCGTGACGCAGGGTACGGCTGTGGCCGCGCACGAGCACGACGTGCTCGCCGGGCAGCTCGGCGAGAGCTGCAGGCAGGCTCGGCAGGTCGAGGTAGTCGACGATCTCGGTCGCGTCATCGCGCCAGGTCGGGGCGTAGAGCACCGCGCGCTGGTCGGGGCGCAAGCCGAGGCGGGCGCGCACCGCTGCGCGCACTGTGGGGTCGGTGCCGACGAGCATGTCGTTGCGCGGGTAGCCCTCGACCCAGACCGGACCGCGAAAAGCGTAGGCGCGCTGCAAAATTTCGGCGGCGTAGTCGTTCTGCGCCAGAAGCACGTTCCAGCGGCTGCTCTCGCGCCGCACGGCAATGCGCGTGCGCAGGCCCACGCCATCACGGTCGAGCGCGAGACGCTTGAGCATCGTGCCGTGCCACGTCTGCAGCACGGTCTGGTGGGGGCGGGGCATCCACCGTTTGCGTAGCCAGTCATTGACGACCAGCAGCCGGGCGTCCGCACGCACGCGCCACCACTCGGTTGAGCCCTCGACGATCGCGATCGCCCCCTCGGGCACCGCGATCGAGCGGTCGACGACCGACCAGTACCGCGTCACGTCGGGCCGCACGCGGGCGAGCTCGCGGTCGATCGCGAGCGGGTTGCACGCCACGGTCTGGCTGTAGAAGCTCTCGAAGAACACCGCGTTCTGCGCATTCGCGGCGCGCGCGCGGTACTGCTTCTCGAGGCGCTTCTGGGCGGATGCTCCGCGCTCGTCATCGGCGAGCGGGGCCGCGACGCGCAGCACGAGGGTTCCGGCGTCGGCTCGCAGCTCGACGCGCATCAGGTCGCCGCGCACCTCGAGGGCCGGTGCCGCCGTCACGACCGCGCGGGCCGTCGCGTGCACGGCACCCTCGAACCGGGTTTCGAGCCGGTAGTCGCCGCTCGGCGGCGCAAGGCGGCCGCTGCCCCACCGCTCGCCGACGAGCGAAAACGTTGCCGTGTACGAGTCGCCCTGCTGGTCGATCTCACCGGCGATCGTGCTGCGTGCACCGACGAGCGCGAGCCTCAACAGTGTGCCCTCTGCGCGGCCCGCGACGCGCACACTGCTGACCCCCGCGCTGTCGTCACTCACCTTCGCTTCCTCCACGACGATGCGACGCGAACTGATGACAGCGCGGGCAGACGGGTCAGCGGAGGGCGCGGGTTCGCCGAGCAGGTGCAGCACGGCAGCGTGCACGCGCTCAGTCGCTCGACCGTCGAGATGGTCGACGACCTCGTCGCGCAGCCACGCGGCGTGCGAGAGCGCGGCCTCGCGGGCCGGGCCGTCGAGCACAGCGTCGAGCCGCTGCAGTGTTTCGGCCCACGTCGTCGTGGGCTCGCCGCCGGCGAACTCGCGGTAGGGCTGGTACAGCCCGCGGGTTGCAAGATAGGTCGCCAGGTCAGGAGCGAAGAAGACGCTCGGCACCCCGGCGATGGAGGCGTCGAAGGCGATCGAGCTGTAGTCGGTGACGAGCACATCGAGCGCTGGTAGCGCCGGGGTCACGTCGGTGAGCACATCGCGGCCGAGCAGCCGGATGCGCGGGGAGCCCGCGGCGCCCTCCGCATACGAGCCCGCGCCGAGCGGGTGCGAGCGAATCAGCAGCGTCGACCCCGTGCGGTCTGCCCAAGCGGCGATCGACCGCCACTCGTCTGCGGACGGGATCGCTGCATCCACCGCCCCATCGCGCCAGGTGGGGGCGTAGAGGGCGACCGGTCCGTCGTCGGGCAGGGCCGTATTGCCTGCCGCGACGAGCGAGGCCGAGACGAGCTCGCGTGCCGTGTCGCGCCGCGCCGCGGGCGTGCCCGCGAGCAGCACGTCGTCGCGCGGGTCTCCGGTGACGATCACGCGCGACGCGGGCAGGGCGAACGCCGAGCGGATGCGCGCCGCCACGAGCTCAGACGCCACCGGGAACAGCGCGATCTGCGCCGCCGCCCGCCGGTAGAGCCCCGTCATGAGGCGGCCGACCCCCGGCAGCGAACCGATGAGGGGCAATCGCAGCGTGGCTCCCGTGTCGAGGTGAAGGCGCTTGAGCGGGATGCCATGCCAGAGCTGCACGACGCGGGCCCCGCTCGTGCCGAAGCGGTTGACGTCGCCGAACCCGTGCGTCACGACCACGACGCTCGCGCGCAGCGTCGCCCACAGGCCACGCGGCCCGCGCTTGGGCAGAGCCCGCATGCCGCGCGCCCGCGCCTCGGCGAGCTCGGCGTCACTCGAGGCGAGCCACGTCAGGTGCCGCGCGGGGTCGACCTCGCGTGCGTGGTCGTGCAGCGCGAGCGCGCCCTCGCCCAACCCGATGCCCGACGCGAACACCCAGCGGCGGGGGCTGCGCGGCACGAGCACGGCAACGAGCGCCCCGAGCGCATAGAGCGGGGCGCGAGCGAGTACGCGCGCGTTGCCGGCGCTGAACGTGAAGCGGGCCATCGCGCCCGATTCTGTCACGCCGTCGTCGTTCGCAACTCAGGCTGAGAGGCCGAATCGAGCGAATAGTCGGGCACATCGGGCCGCTGAGCCTGAATTGCGAACAAGTGGGTAACGGTGTGGCCGAATGGTCGGGCGCCTGCGGGGCCCGCTGGGAGAATCGTGAGCGTGAAGATCGTGGGGCAGTTCAAGACCGCGCGCCGTATCGTGCGCAACTTGCTGCGCTCGCGCCGCAATCGCAACGAGCTCGCGAAGCGCCTCGAGCGCGAGACGCCTCCGGCCCCCGGCTCGATCGAGATCGCCGTCTACTTCGCCGACACCCGCGTGAACCTCTACCAGATTCGCCAGTGGTACGCGCCGCTCGCCGAGCTCGCGCGCGAGCATCCGGTCGCCATCATCAGCCGCAGCCCGGGCACCATGATGACGCTGCTCGACGAGGCCCCCGTGCCCGTCGTCTACCTGCGCAAGGTGACCGACCTCGAGACGTTCGTCGCCCAGCAGCCGCTGCGTATCGTGTTTTACGTCAATCAGAACACCAAGAACTTTCAGATGTTCCGCTACGGCCGCATGTGGCACGTGTTCATCAACCACGGCGAGTCAGACAAGATGTACATGACCACGAATCAGTACAAGGCCTACGACTACGCGTTCATCGCGGGCGAGGCCGCGCGCGAGCGGCTCGAGCGCAAGCTGTGGTCGTACGACCTCGACCGGCACACGCTGCAGATCGGTCGCCCCCAGGCCGACCACTTCGCGGGCGACACCCCTTACACGCCCGACGACCGCACCGTCGTGCTCTATGCACCCACCTGGGAGGGCGACCGGCCGTCGGCAGCGTACGGCTCGATCGCGAGCCACGGTATGACGCTGGTGGATGCTCTGCTCGCGACCGGCCGCCACCGCGTGATCTACCGGCCGCACCCGCGTAGCGGGGTCGTCGATTCTGCCTACGGCCAGGCCAACCGGCGCATCATCGAGGCCCTGGAGCGCGCCAACGCCGCCGACCCCTCGGCCCAGCACGTGCACGACACCGGCTCGGCGCTCGGCTGGCAGCTCGCCGCCGCCGACGTCGCCATCACCGACATCTCGGCGATGGTCTACGACCGGCTCGCGACGGGCAAACCGATCATTGTCGCCCGGCCCGCATCACCCGAGGCCGAGATCGACGAGTCGGGCTACTTGAGTGCGTGCGAGTGGCTCACCGCCGACGAGGCGGCCGCCGTCGTGCCCGCGGTCGACCGGGTGCTCACGAGCACCGAGGCGCACGAGGCCCTCACGCACTGGGTGCAGCGCTACTTCGGCGACACGACGCCCGGCGCGGCGACGGCGCGCTTCCACGCCGCCGTCGACACGCTCTACGCCGAGTGGGACCGGGTGGCGGCAATGCACGCCCTCGACCCGGTCACGTCGGAGTCGAGCCCTTTCGACGCAGACGACGACGAAGACGAGGCTCCTTCGGAGGACTGAGCTGCTCGAGCTCGGCCGGCCACCACGCGGGAGCGGGGCCGAAGGCCTGCTGCGCCGCCCGCACGACCTTGCCGCCGATGATGCGGTTGCCCGCGCCGCCGATGATCGCTCCGATGCCGAAGGGGATCAAGCGGCCGACCATGCTGCCGCCCTGCTGCAGCGCCATGCGCTTGGCGAGCTCATCGCGCAGTCTCTTGTTGAGCATGCCGACGAGCGCCTTGGGCATGCCCGCGGTGATTGATTCACCCCAGTACTGCGTTCGGTCGGGGCCGACGCCGGTCGCCTGCCCGACGAACTGCTGCACAAGGTCTTTGCCCGGCCCGCCCAGCATGAGCGCCATGACGAGATTGTGGGCGCGTTCTTCGTCGTCGACGACGATGCCGTGAATCTCGGCGACCGACTGCGCGAAGAGGGCGGTCATCTCGAAGAACGCCACCGTCTCGACGCCGATCACGGTGATGCCGATCGCGGTGCCGACGCCCGGAATCAGCGTGGCCGCACCACTGCCGGCACCCGTGAGCGTGATCGAGTTCAAGAAGCGGCGCTCGAGAATGCGCACGACCTGCTCGGGCGTTGCCGCGGGGTACTGCCGCCGAATGGAGCGGATGTGCAGCAGCACCGCTGGCCGTTGCGCCGACATCGCGGCACGCAGGCCGCGGATGAGCATCGGGTCGACCGGGGGAGTGGCCGGCGTGATCGCCGTGGAGTCGTCAGTCATCACGCACCGTCGCCGTGCTCGCGGTTGTACGCGGCGAGCACCTCGGCGATCGGAGCGTCGAGCTTCAGCGCGCCGCCGTCGAGGTAGAGGCCCCGCGTGCAGAAGCGCTTGAGATCGCGCTCGTTGTGCGAGACGAAGAACAACGTGCGGCCGCCGGCCAGCAACTCGTCGATGCGGCGGTAGCACTTGTCGCGAAAGGGCTTGTCGCCCACCGCGAGCACCTCGTCGACCAGCAGAATCGGCTCTTCAAGGCGCGAGATCACCGAGAACGCCAGCCGCACCTTCATGCCGCTCGACAGGTGCTTGTAGGGCGTCTGCGTGAAGTCGCGCAGCTCGGCGAAGTCGATGATCTCGTCGTAGCGCGCGTCGATCTCGCGCTTCGACATGCCGTGCAGACCCGCGGTGAGGTAGAGGTTCTCGTGCACGGTGAGGTCGTCGACGAAGCCGCCCGTGATCTCGATGAGCGGGGCGACGCCGCCGTTCACCTCGACGGCGCCCTCGTCGGGCAGCATGACGCCGGCGACGAGCTTGAGCAGCGTCGACTTGCCTTGACCGTTGCGGCCCACGACCCCGATCGCTTCGCCCGCACGCACCTCGACATCGATGCCGCGCAGGGCCCAGAACTCATCGGGACGCGACCTGCGGTTGCGGCCGGCGAAGAGGTCTTTGAACGAGCGGCGCCCGCGCCGATTGCGGCGAAAACGGATGCCCGCACCGCGCACGCGAATCACCACGTCATCGTGCGCGGGCCGGGCGGCTGCCGTCTGCTCCGAGCTCATCAGACCTCCTTCAGCACGGCGCTGATCATGCGACGGAAGACGAGCACGCCGACACCGAAGATGAGCAGGCTCATGGCGGCGGAGATGATCACCGGGAGAGCATCCACCTGACCGGGAAAGAAGCTGGCCCGGTAAAGCGAGATGATGCCCGCGAGCGGGTTGAAGGCCGCCCAGAGTTCGAGCCCATCGGGCAGGTCGCTGAGCCCGTAGATGATCGGCGATGCGTAGAACAAGAACCGCAGAACGAGCTTGACTGCGCGCTCGAGGTCGCGGAAGAACACGACGAGCGGGGCGATGATGAGGCCGAGCCCGACCGTCAGCACAGCCTGCAGCGCGATCGCGACCGGCAGCCACAGCACTCCGGCGGTGAGCTGCGCGCCGAAGATCACCGCGAAGATGATGATGACCGGAATCGCGGCGACGAACTCGATGCCCTTCGAGAGTGCGATGCGCGTCACCCACACGGTGCGAGGAATGCGGGTCGAGCGCACGAGTTTCGCGTCTTTGATGAACGCCCGCGTCATGTCGCCGACGGCGCCGTTGAACCACATCCACGGCAGTAACCCGGCGATCAGAAAGACGATGTAGGGCGCTTCGCCGATCGTGCGCTCGACGATCTGCGTGAAGACGAACCAGTAGATGACCGCCATCACGAGCGGGTCGAGCACTGACCAGAAGTAGCCCAACACTGAGGTCGTGTAGCGCACCCGTAGGTCGCGGCTCGTCAGCAGCCAGAGCGACTGCCGATAGACCTGCGCAGGGCTGCGTGCAGGGCGCGGCGGCGGGGCGGAGGTCACGAACGACAACGCTAGCGGCACGCGCACCGCTTCGCCCGCGAATCGGGCCTCCTTCAGCGGATGCCCGGCCGAGGCAATCGCTAGACGTGCAAGTTCGCGCGCTCGAGGTCTTCGGCGAAGTCAACCTCGACCGCGTAGAGGTCGCTGATGTCGACTGGCTCAATGCGGATGCCGTCGTGCTCGATGGCGAGTTCGAGGCCGCGCTCGAAGTAGTCTTGGTCGGCGCAGCGGGTCAAGTGGCGCACGACGGCGGCCTTGTCGCGGCTCGAGATGTAGTTGATGCCGACGGCTTCGCCGAGACCGCCCTTGACCGTCTTCGACAGCGAGGCGATAAAGCCCTCGGCGTCGACGGTGTACTTGACCTCTTCATCGCTCACGGTGGCGGTGTTGACGCTCACGAACGAGCGGTCGGCGTGCACGAGGCTCGCGACGCGCACGAGCACCTGCGGGTCGAAGACGACGTCGCCGTTCATCCACAGCACGCCGTGCTTGCCGGTCGCCTTGAGGGCGCGCAGCAGGCTCTTCGAGGTGTTGGTCTGGTCGTACTGCTCGTTGTAGACATACTCGACCTCGGGGAAGGTGTCGACGATGTGCTCGAGCTTGTAGCCGACGACGGTCGTGATGGTGACGGCCTTGCCGAACGCAGCAGCGATGTTGTCGTGCTGCTGCTGCATGATGGTGCGACCGTCGCTGAGCTCGGTCAGCGGCTTCGGCAGCTCGCGGCCGAGGCGACTGCCCATGCCAGCGGCGAGAATGACAACCTGAGTGGTCATGTGAAGGCTCCTGATGTGTCGTTGCGTGCAAAGAAGAACACATCGTCGTGTCATCGAAGTTTACCGGCTCGTCAGTCGAATGGCCATGCGCTGTTCACCCATCGTTTCCCAAACGTGATGCGGCACCGCGCGCGGACCCAGAGCGACTCACGGCACGCGCCAGGGTTGGTAGCGTTGAACCGTGGAATCCTCGCCGTCGTCGAATCGCCCGGCCAAGCCCGCTCGACAGACGGCGACCGGGCGGGTGAGCAAGCCGACGGCCCGCCCCACAGCCAAGAAGCCCCGGGCGAAGCGCCCCGCAGCGACGCCCCCGCCCCCGCCGGTCGTGCTCACGGTCTCGGCGCTCAGCAAGAGCTTCGGTCAGAGCCGTGCCGTCGACTCCGTCGATCTCGAGGTGCGCAAAGGCTCGATCTTCGGGTTCGTCGGGCCGAACGGAGCGGGCAAGACGACCACGCTGTCGATGATCACGGGGCTTCTGCGGCCCGACGCGGGCACGGTGGTCGTCGCGGGCGCCGATGTGTGGCGAGACCCGACCACCGCCAAGCGCTCGATCGGCGTGCTACCTGACCGCATGCGCTTGTTCGATCGCCTCACCGGTGCGCAGATACTCTACTACTGCGCAGTGCTGCACGGCCTCGACCGCGAGACGGCGCGCAGCCGCACCGACGACCTCGCCGTGGCGCTGGGCCTCGACGGCTCGCTCGATCGCCCGGTGCGCGACTACTCGATCGGCATGGTCAAGAAGGTCTCGCTCGCCGCCGCGCTCATCCACTCGCCCGCCGTTCTCGTGCTCGACGAGCCTTTCGAGTCTGTCGACCCCGTCTCGACCGCGCAGGCTGTCGAGCTGCTCAAGCGCTTCGCCGCCGCGGGCGGCACCGTCGTGCTCTCGAGCCACAACATGAACCTCGTCGAGCGGGTCTGCGACGCGGTGGCCGTCATCGTCGGCGGTCGTATTCTCGCCTCGGGCACTCTCGACGACGTGCGCGGGGCTCAGAGCCTCGAAGAGCGTTTCGTCGAGCTCGCCGGCGGCCGCGTAGCGGTGGAGGGGCTGGAGTGGTTGACCACGTTCTCCGACTGAAGCTCGCCCTGCTCGCCTCGGCCTTCCGCCCTGGAGTCGCACTCGCCCGCACGATCGGTGTGCTGCTGCTCGCCGGATCGGTCGGCACTGGTCTCATCTGGCTCTCGACGCAGGTCGATGTGTCGCTCGAGACCCATCGCGCCGCCCTCGTGATCGTCGCGACGGCGGTGTCGATCGGTATCGCCGTGGCGCCGCTCAGTGCCGGGCTCGGATCAGCGCTCGAACCGCGGCGCTTCGCCGCCTTCCCGATCGCCCCGCGAGAGCTGGCGCTCGCACTCGGAGCCGCGGCCGCCATCGGCCTGCCTGCCGTACTCGCCGCCCTGCTCGGAATCTCTCTCGAGCGCGCCTGGGCCGGTGAAACGGCGGCGGTGGCCGCGGTCGTCGCCGCGGTGCTCGGTGCTATCTCGATCGTCATCGTGTCGCAATACCTGGTCGTCGTGGGCGACCAGCTCTCGGTGTCGACCGCGGCGCGTCGCACGGTCACCGCCATCGCTCGCACCGTGATCGTCGTCGCCCTCGCGAGTGCGATCGTGACTGTCGCCGTCGTGGTCGTCGACTCGAGCGACAGCGCGGCGCAGCAGCTCGTGGCGACGGCTGGCGTGCTCGCCCACACTCCGATGGGCATGCTGTGGGCGGCGCCGGGCAGCGAGCTCGCGCCAATGGCGGCTCGCCTTGTCGCGGGCGTCGTCATGGTGGTGGTGCTCGCGCTCGGCTGGGGAGTCATCGTTGCTCGCCTGCTCGAGTCGCCGCAACGCGCGCGAGCCGATGCCCCGAGGTCGAGCCTCGGCTGGTTCGATCTCGTGCCGGCGACTCCCTCTGGGGTCATCGCTGCTCGCAGCCTGCTCTACTGGACTCGCGATCCGCGCTACCGCTTCGTGCTGCTCGGCCTTCCCCTCGCTCCCGTCATCATGATGCTGGCTTTCGCCGTGGCGGGAGCGCCTCTGCCCCCGCTGTGGCTTCTGCCGCTGCCGGTGCTCGCGCTCTTCCTCGGATGGTTCAGCCACAACGATGTCGCCTACGACCACAGTGCGATCTGGCTGCACGTCGCCGCGTCGTTCCGGGGCTCGTCCGACCGTTGGGGCCGCGCCGTGCCGCCCCTGCTGCTCGGCGTGCCGATCATCCTCGCCCTATCGCCGCTGCTCGCCGTCTGGTCGGGTGTCGACGAGGTGCTGCCGGCGCTCATCGGCACGAGCATCGGTCTGCTGCTCACGGGCCTCGGCATCTCAAGCGTCTCGTCGGCGATCGGCGCATACCCCGCCGCGCGGCCCGGCGCCGGGCCGTTCGACCAGCCACCGAGCCTCGAGGCCCGCGCCGGCTGGAGTCAGGCGCTGTCGCTACTCGCCATCATCGCTTTCATGGCTCCCACCCTGCTGCTGGTGTGGTGGGGGTTCAGCGATGCCCAGTGGTTCACGGTGGCAGGCATCGCGGGCATCGCGACCGGCGTCGGCATGCTCGTGCTCGGCATCGCCGCTGGCGGGCGCGCGTTTCGACGTCGAGCGCCCGAACTGCTTGACCTCATGCTGCGCACCTGAGGCGGGCGCGCGGCTGCGGCGCAGCATCCGGAGTCCTGCGAAGCGACCGGTCGTAGACTGGCCGCATGGCGACACTGGACGAACCGGGCGGTGCGGGGCAGGGCGGCGGCACCGATGTGCTCGACCGCGAGCTCGAGAAGCTGCTCAACGAAGAGCAGCTCGAAGACGGCGACCACGAACGCTTCTCGCACTACGTGCCCAAGAACAAGATCATCGAGAGCGCCCTCACGGGTAAGCCCGTGCGCGCCCTGTGCGGCAAGAAGTGGACTCCGGGGCGCGACCCCGAGAAGTTTCCGATTTGCCCCGACTGCAAGAAGATCTACGAGCGCATGCGCGACGAGTAACCCGCTGTCCTTCCCCAGATCTGGGGCAAACGGGCGCTTCTCCCTCACAGTTCAACTGTTTTTAGGTGAATCTGACCGATTTCGAACGGCCAGGGCTCTCAACTCGTCGTTAGCGAGATCCTCTCGGGCATGTCCCGTGCTCCCAGCCAACTCCCGCTCGCGGTTCACGGTGAGGTGCTCTCCACCGCCGAAGCCCGCCGACTCGGAGTGCTGCCGGATCGACAGCGGCGCGCGGATGTCCTCCATCCGTTCCACGGGGTCGCCGCCTTCTGCGCCCCGCTCGAGACGCTTGCCGACCGCGCGTGGGCCTATGCGCAGGTCATGTCGCAGCTCGCGTGGTTCTCGAACACGACTGCCGCGGCGCTTCGGGGGCTGCCGCTTCCGTCCGCGCTCGAGCAAGGCCCCCTGCACGTCACGGTCCCTCGCGGCGCCCACACGCCTCGCGCGACGGGCGTCATCGGTCACCAGCGCGATCTCGCCGATCCCACCTTCGAGCAGTTGCTGCTGCCTTGCTCAACAGGTGAGCTCGTGCCTTTGCGGGTGGCGACCATCGGCACGACGCTGCTCACCGCGGCGACCGATCTCGGGTTGCCCGATCTCGTCGCCCTCGTTGACGCGGCGCGATTCGCAGACGACCTTTCCGCACTCGCCGAAATCGAACGGATGCTCGCGCGCAGCTCGCGACGCGCCGGGGCTGCGGCACTTCGCCGTGCAACTGCTCTCTCGCGAGCCGGCGTGCGCTCCCGACCAGAATCGCACCTGAGATTGCTGCTCACGCGCGCCGGCTTGCCCGAGCCGGAGGTAGCGCCCGAGGTTTCGACGCCGATCGGTCCGCTCCACCCCGATCTCGCCTGGCCCTCCTATCGGGTGCTGGTCGAGTATGAGGGCGACGGACATCGCACCAACCCTCGAGTGTTCGCGCGTGATTTGAGTCGCTTCGACGCATTCGCCGATGCCGAGTGGAGCGCGATCCGGTGCACGCGGGAGGAGTTGTACTCAGACCCCAGCCGAGTGCTCGGCTCGGCGGCGCGGCGCTTGCGCGCGCGTGGCTGGCGTACGCGGTCGCGACTCAGGTCGAGCATCCCACCCCTGGCGAAGCCGTGAGTACGCGCGCGCTGCGCTCGCCCCGAGTGCTGGCCTTGCTCGCCCCAGCCGACGCAGTGGGTCCCAGATTCGCCCCAGATCGGCGATACTCCTGCCGCGATGCGCCTGTTTGCCCCAGATCTGACGCAGGTCGCGTGAGGGGTGCGCGCAACTAGGCTGGAGGCATGGCTGAGGGGTGGAGACTCGGGGGAGCACTCAAAGGGCTGTTCACGAGCCCGACGATCGACGACGACACCTGGGACGACCTCGAGACCGCTCTGCTCGGCGCCGACTTCGGCCCCGACATCACCGAGGCGCTGCTCGACGAGCTGCGGGCAAAGGTCGCCAAGTACAAGACGACCGACCCGCGCGACCTCAAGCGCATGCTGCGCGAGTCTCTCGAAGAGCGCCTCGCGGCCCACGACCCGACTTTGACGCTCAGCAATCGGCCCGCGGTCGTGCTCGTGGTGGGCGTCAACGGCGTCGGCAAGACCACCACGATCGGCAAGTTCGCAAAATTCTTGACCGGATACGGGCGCTCCGTCGTCGTCGGCGCGGCCGACACGTTCCGCGCCGCGGCGGTCGACCAGCTCGCGACCTGGGCCGAGCGCGCGGGCGCGCAGGTCGTACGCCCGCAGCACCAGGGACAAGACCCCGCGAGCGTCGCCTACCAGACGGTGCAGTTCGCCATCGACAACAACGTCGACATCGCCATCGTCGACACGGCCGGCCGCCTGCAGACAAAGTCGGGCCTCATGGACGAGCTCGGCAAGGTCACGCGCGTCATCGAGAAGCTCGCTCCGATCGCTGAAGTGCTGCTCGTACTCGACGGCACGACGGGCCAGAACGGCCTCGCGCAGGCCGAGGCGTTCATCGAGAGCGCGGGGGTCACCGGGCTCGTCGTGACGAAGCTCGACGGCTCGGCCAAGGGCGGCTTCGTGCTGCGCGTGCAGCAGCAGACGGGCATCCCAATCAAGCTCATCGGGCAGGGCGAGGGCATCGGCGACCTGACGGGCTTCACGCCCCACGTCTTCGCAGCGAGCCTGGTGCCCTGACCTACACCGCCGTCGATGCACGACCCGCGTCTGTCAGCTCTCACCCCCGAGGGAGCGATACCCTGAGGGGTATGAACCCCCGGGCCGCGCGACTGCTGCGGGCCACCGCCGTGACTGTCTCGGCTGTCGCTCTCGCGTCGGCTGCGCATATGGCGGCGGGCGGCGCCGCGCCGGGTCTCATCGGCCTCGTCACGGCTATCGTGCTGGGCTCAATGCTCGGCACGGCTCTGCTGTCGAACGGACGCCTCACCCCCTGGCGAACGGCGGCGACCATCGCGGGAGGCCAGCTCGTCTTCCATACGGTCTTCACGTGGGGTGGCACCGCAATAGTGCCGGTGGATCCTCACCTCCACGCCGCTGTGACCGTGGCATCAGCGGATGCTCTGCACGCGCACGGCGCCGAGACCATGCTTCTCGCCCACGTGGTCGCAGGGCTGCTCGCCCTCGTCGTGCTTCTCGTCGAGCAGCGAGTCGTCGACGGCCTGGTAGCCCTGACCGCGCGCGTGCTGCGCAGGCTGCGTCCGTTCGTGAGCACTCCGGTTCGCGCCGTGCGCGCCGCAGCGCCGCTCGACCGTGACGCGGTGCGCCCCCGCGGGCGTTCGAGTCTTCCGCCGCCGCTACGACGCGGGCCCCCTGCTCTGATCTCGTTCGGCTGATCACGCCGCGGCGTCTGCCGCTCTGCGTTGTCGAGGCGCCCTCGCGCGCCTCGACCTCCCCCGTGTGCCCGCACGGCACGGGAGCCGTCCGCCTGCCCACCGCAGCACGGACCACCTGATTGAGCATCTCAGCAAGGAGTAAGTCCATGACCTTCACCACGACCACCAGCACCGCCATCACTCGCCGTACGCGACGCCGCACGAGCGTGGCCGGCGGCCTCGCCCTCGCAACTGCGCTGGCGCTCACCGCGTGCGCCGGCGCTCCTGTCGATGGCGCCTCCCCCTCCGCCGAGGTCACGTCGACGGCCGCCGAATCGATCCAGGTCGTCGACGGCTGGGTCAAAGCCGTCGACGAGGGCATGACCGCCGCCTTCGGTGTGCTCGAGAACGCGGGCGACGCCGACGTCACGCTGATCGCCGCGAGTGCCGACGTCTCACCCATGATCGAGCTGCACGAGGTCGTCATGAGCGACGGCGTCATGGTCATGCAGCAGAAGCAGGGTGGCATCGTCGTCGCGGCGGGCAGCCGTCACGAGCTCGCCCCCGGAAACGATCACCTCATGATGATGGGTGTCGCCGAGCCGCTGATGCCCGGCGACGAGGTCGTCATCACGCTCGAGTTCTCTGACGGCTCGGTTCTCGAGCACGCGTTCACGGTCAAAGAGTTCACGGGCGCCGACGAGCAATACGTGGGCGACACGGAAGACGAGTAGAGCGATGCCCGCGCACTCGTCAGCGGCATCCGATGCCGCGACCAGTAACGATGCGGGCGTGAGTCGGCGGCGCCTCCTCCTCGGTGGCGCCGCTGGCCTCGGCGCTGCCGGGCTGGGAGCCGTCGGGGGCTACGCGCTCGGTCCCGCGCCCGCCCCTGATGCTCCGGTCACACCGCTCGAGACCCCGTCTGAGGTCGGCTCGCTCACCATTCCCTTTCACGGTCGGCACCAAGCGGGCATCGAGCTCGAGCCTCAGGCCCACAGCTCGATGATCGCCTTCGATCTGACGCCGAGCGCCGATCGAGACGGCATTCGACGGATGCTCCGCCTCATCACGAGCGACGCCGAGCGATTGACGGCGGGGCGACCGGCGCTCGCCGATACCGAGCCCGAGCTGGCCCTCACACCCGCCCGACTCACCGTGACGGTGGCCTTCGGCCCAGATCTCGTCGACCGAGTCGACCCGGTGCAGCGACCTGACTGGCTGGCCCCGCTGCCGGCGTTCACGATTGATCAGCTCGAGCCACGTTGGTCGGGCGGCGATCTGCTGCTCGAAGTGGCCGCCGACGACCCGATCACGATCGCTCATGCATCGCGCATGCTCGTGAAGGACATCCGTCGCTATGCCGCCGTGCGCTGGCGACAAGACGGCTTTCGTCATGCCGCTGGCAGCGTGCCTCACGGCTCGACACAGAGAAACCTGTTCGGCCAGCTCGATGGCACGGCGAATCCAGCCTTCGCCTCTGAGTCGTTCGCCCGCGTGGTCTGGCGAGAGACCTCGTCGCCGGCATGGCTCAGGGGCGGCACCAGCTACGTGATCAGGCGCATCGCCATGAACCTCGACACGTGGGACGAACTCGACCGTGGCAGTCGTGAGCAAGCGGTCGGTCGTCGGCTCGATACGGGGGCACCGCTCTCGGGCGTGAGCGAGTTCGATGCTCCCGACCTCGCGGCACGCGCTTCGAACGGGCTGCCGGTCATCTCTCCGATCGCCCATGTCGCACGGGCGCGGTCAGGCGACGGAGCGCCGCAGATCTTTCGCCGCGGCTACAACTACGATCTCACGGCGCAGCAGGGCACTGATGCCGGGTTGATCTTCGGCTCGCTGCAAGCTGATCCGGTGAGACAGTTCGTGCCGATCCAGCAGCGCCTCGCCGACGTCGACCTGCTCAACATCTGGACGACGCCGATCGGTTCGGCGGTGTTCGCCGTTCCGCCCGGATGCGCACCGGGTGGCTATCTCGGAGAGACCCTCGTGTAGCTCGGCTCAGTTGGCGTCGAGGGCCGCGTGCTCGGCCGAGAGCATCAGGTACGTCTCGGCATTGCGACGGATGCCCTCCACTTCGTCGTCTGTCAACTCGCGCCGCACCTTCGCGGGCACGCCGGCCACGAGCGACCGGGGCGGCACGATGGTGCCTTCGAGCACGACCGCGCCCGCGGCCACGAGTGACTCGCGCCCAATCACAGCCCCGTTGAGCACCGTCGCGCTCATGCCGATGAGGCAGTCGTCGTCGATGACGCAGCCGTGCAGCATCGCGGCGTGGCCGACGCTCACACCGCGACCGACGATGGTCGGCTTGCCGGGGTCGCCGTGCACGGTCACGTTGTCTTGCAGGTTTGAGCCTTCGCCGAGCTCGATGAGGTCGCGGTCGCCGCGCAGCACGGCCCCGTAGAACACCGAGGCGCGCGGGTGAATGCGCACCTGCCCGATGAGCGTGGCGTTGGGTGCGACCCAGGCAGCAGCATCCACGTGGGGTTCGTGACCGAAGATCGCGCGTCGCATGGTTCCTCCTCGAAGCCGGTGCGCCCAGTCAATCAGACCGCCCCGCCTAGAATGGGGCCACTATGGCGACGTTCGGCACTCTCTCTGATCGGCTTACCGCGACCTTCAGCGCTCTGCGCACGAAGGGCAAGCTCAGCCCCGCCGATGTCGACGGCACGGTGCGCGAGATCCGCCGCGCGCTGCTCGACGCCGACGTCGCCCTGCCGGTCGTCAAAGACTTCACCGCCGCGGTGCGCGAGCGGGCCCTCGGCGACGAGGTCAACAAGGCGCTCAACCCGGCGCAGCAGGTCGTGCAGATCGTCAACGACGAGCTCATCGCCATTCTGGGCGGGCAGCAGCGCCGGCTCGAGTTCGCGAAGAGCCCGCCGACGGTCATCATGCTCGCGGGCCTGCAGGGTGCCGGAAAGACGACTCTCGCGGGCAAGCTGGCGAAGTGGCTGAAGGCGGATGGCCACACTCCGCTGCTCGTGGCCGCCGACCTGCAGCGCCCCAACGCCGTGCAGCAGCTGCAGGTCGTGGCTGAGCAGGCCGGGGTCGCGGTGTTCGCGCCCGAGCCGGGCAACGGCGTGGGCAACCCCGTGAAGGTCGCCAAAGACGCGATCAAGCATGCCCGTGATCGGCAGCACGACGTGGTGATTGTCGACACCGCCGGCCGTCTCGGTGTCGATGCCGAGCTCATGAAGCAGGCTGCCGATATCCGCAAGGCCGTCGACCCCGACGAGGTGTTGTTCGTCATCGACGCGATGATCGGTCAAGACGCCGTGTCGACCGCCAAGGCCTTCCAAGAGGGCGTCGACTTTACGGGCGTCGTGCTCTCGAAGCTCGACGGCGACGCGCGCGGTGGTGCCGCGCTCAGCGTTGCGAGCATTACGGGGCGCCCCATCATGTTCGCGTCGACCGGCGAGGGCCTCGACGACTTCGAGCCCTTTCACCCCGACCGCATGGCGAGCCGCATACTCGATCTTGGCGACATTCTCACGCTCATCGAGCAGGCGCAGAAGTCGTTCACTGAAGAAGAAGCGCGCGCGACCGCCGAGAAGTTCGCGAGCGACAGCTTCACCCTCGAAGACTTTCTCGCGCAGATGCAGCAGCTCAAGAACATGGGCTCGATCAAGGGCATGCTCGGCATGCTGCCGGGCGCGCGGGGCATGCGCGAGCAGCTCGACAACTTCGATGAGCGCGAGCTCGTGCGCACCGAGGCGATCATCCAGTCGATGACGGTCGCCGAGCGCCGCGTGCCGAAGCTGCTCAATGGCTCGCGCCGACTGCGCATCGCGAAGGGATCGGGCACCACGGTAACCGAGGTCAACGCCCTCGTCACGCGCTTCGAGCAGGCCGCCAAGATGATGAAGACCATGGCCAAGGGCGGCATGCCGCAGATTCCGGGCATGGGCCCGATGCCCGGCATGGGCGGAGGCGGGGGAGCCGCGTCGGCCCGCAAGGCCGCGGCCAAGAAGAAGGGCAAGGGCGCCTCGAAGTCGGGCAACCCGGCGAAGCGCGCGGCAGAGGAAGCCGCTCGCGCGCAAGGTGTGCGTCCGGCGGCATCGGGCGCATCCGGTAGCGGTTTCGGGCTCGGTGGGGGAGCGTCTCCGGCCGGCGACAAGCAGCCGACCGCCGAAGAGCTCGAAGCCCTGCAGAAGTTCCTCGGTCGCTGAGCCTGCTGTCGCACGGTGTGCGGCCGTATGGTGAGCCCATGAGCTCGCCCGACGCCGTGCCCGCCTTGACCCAGACCGCCGTCGAGACCGCCGCCGCCGTGCGGGCCGGCACGACGACCGCGGTCGCCGAGACCCGGGCAGCGCTCGCCCGCATCGAGGCTCTCGACCCTGCACTCGGGGCGTTCCAACTGGTCCGGGCCGAGAAAGCGCTCGCCGAGGCTGCTGCGGTGGATGCCCGGGTTGCCGCGGGCGAGCACCTCGCGCTCGCGGGCGTGCCGATCGCCATCAAAGACAACATTCCCGTCGCCGGCGAGCCCATGCGCGAGGGCAGTGCGGCCACGAGCGCTGAGCCGCGACCGGCCGACCACGAGGTGGTCGCACGCCTGCGCACCGCGGGCGCCGTGGTCGTCGGCCTCACGCGCGTGCCCGAGCTGTGCGTCTTCGGCACGACCGACTCGGTCTACGGCACGACCCGCAACCCGCACAACCCCGAGCGCACCTCGGGCGGCTCGTCAGGCGGCTCGGCCGCCGCGGTCGCGAGCGGCATGGTCGCGGTCGCGCATGCCGCCGACGGCATGGGGTCGATCCGCATCCCCGCCGCCAACTGCGGCCTCGTGGGACTGAAGCCTGGCTCGGGGCTCGTGCCCGCCTGCATGGGCGCGCACAGCTGGTTCGGCATGAGCGAGAACGGCCCGCTGGCGACCACCGTGGCGGATGCTGCGCTCGTGCTCTCGGTCATGGCAGGCCGCCCCGAGCTCGCCGAGGTGCGCATGCCCGAACGTGTGCTGCGCGTCGGACTCGCGACGGGCATCCCGACCCCTCTCGCGACGCTCGATCCGCAGTGGAAGGCCGCCGCCGATCGCGCTGCCGACACACTGCGGGCCGCTGGCCACGAGGTTGTCGAGCTGCGTATTCCCTACCCGGCTGACCCTCTGCCCGTGCTCGCGCGCTGGTTCGCTGGCGCGGCCGACGATGCTGCGCACGAAGGCCTCGCCGATCGTGACCTCGAGCCGCGCGTGCGCGCTCACGTGCGGGCGGGGCGACGGCTGCGGCGAGTCGGCGCTCTGCGGCCCGGTCCGGTCGAGAAGTTGCGCGCGCGCGTCGAGGCCGCGACGGCCGACGTCGATGTGATCCTCACCCCCGGGCTCGCCCAAGCCGGGCCGCTCGCCGAGGGCTGGCACCGTCGCGGCTGGGTCGCGAACCTTCGCGCCAACATCGGCTATGCGCCCTACGCGGCACTGTGGAACCTGCTCGGGTGGCCGGCCGCCGTGGTACCTGCCGGGTGGCACGATGGCGCGCGGGTGCCGCTCGCCGTGCAGCTCGTGGCGAATCCCACCGCCAATGGAGCCGGTGAAGCGCTGCTGCTGAGCGTCGCCGCGCAGCTCGAGGCGGCCGCGCCCTGGCGGCGCACGGCCGCCGACGTAGGCTGAGAGGCATGACGACTCGACCCGTGCGCCTCGGTGTGCAGCTGCGGCCCCAGCACAGCCCCTACGACCGCATCCGGCACGCGGCTGGTGAGCTCGATGCTCTCGGCGTCGACGTGATCTTCAACTGGGATCACTTCTTTCCGCTCTACGGCGAGCCCGATGGCCTGCACTTCGAGTCGTGGACCATGCTCGCCGCGATTGCCGAGCAGACCACGCACGCCGAGCTCGCCGCTCTCGTCAACTGCAACAGCTACCGCAACCCGAACCTGCAGGCCGACATGGCCCGCACGATCGACCACATCAGCGCAAAGGGCGGTACGGGCCGGTTCGTCTTCGGCACGGGGTCGGGCTGGTTCGAGCGCGACTACGTCGAGTACGGCTACGAGTTCGGCACCGTTGGCAGCAGGCTCAACGACCTGGCTCGCGACCTGCCGATCATCCGCTCGCGCTGGGACGAGCTGAACCCCGCGCCGACCCGCCGCATCCCCATCCTCATCGGTGGCGGCGGCGAGAAGAAGACGCTGCGCATCGTCGCCGAGCACGCCGACATCTGGCACTCGTTTGCCGACGTGCCTACGCTGCACCGCAAGCTCGGCATCCTCGCCGAGCATGGCGAGGCGGTGGGCCGCAACGTGAGCGAGATCGAGGTCTCGGTCGAGCTGCGCGACCGCACGATGCAGCAGGCCGACGAGCTGCACGAGGCCGGCGCGACCCTCTTCACCCTCGGCCTCGACGGCCCCGAGTTCGACATGGGCGTCGTGCGCGAGTGGCTCGCGTGGCGCGATCGCGCCAACGGCTGAGACCCGGAAGGGCCTCCCGAGGCGGCCCCGGCGGCACGGCCCGCGAAAGTCTGCCAGAATAGGCGGTCGAGAGCTTGCGCGCCCGACCCTCTAATCAGGCGTTGCCAGCATCCCTCACGAGCTTTCGCGCCGAGTGTGCCCCACGCAACCGGCTGCGACTCACTTCCTTCACACATTTCGGAGAAACGTGGCTGTCAAGATTCGTCTCAAGCGCATGGGCAAGATCCGTGCACCGTACTACCGCATCGTCGTCGCCGACTCGCGTACCAAGCGCGATGGTCGTGTCATCGAGGAGATCGGCAAGTACCACCCCACCGAAGAGCCCTCGTTCATCGAGGTCGACTCGGCTCGCGCGCAGTACTGGCTCGGCGTCGGCGCACAGCCGAGCCCGCAGGTGCTCGCCATTCTCAAGCTCACGGGCGACTGGGGCCAGTTCAAGGGCGACAAGAACGCCGTGAGCACGGTGCGCACCGCCGAGCCCAAGGCCGCTTTCGTCATGGACGAGAAGAAGAAGCCGGTGCTCAAGCCCAAGGCCGAGAAGCCCGCCGAGGCCGAGAAGGCCCCCGCCGCTGAAGCGCCTGCCGCCGAGGCGCCTGCTGAGGATGCTCCCGCCGAGGCCCCCGTCGAGGCTGCTGCCGAGGCTCCGGCCGACGAGGCACCCGCTGCCGAGGCTCCGGCCGACGAGGCACCCGCTGCCGAGGCTGCTGCCGATGAGGCACCCGCTGCTGACGAGGCTGCTGACGACACCGAGGCCGAGAAGGCCTGACGACAGTGCTCGCTGACACGCTCGAACATCTCGTCAAGGGAATCGTCGATCACCCTGACGATGTCGTCGTCGTCGCGCAGAGCTCTGCTCGCGGCGAGGTCCTCGAGGTGCGCGTGCACCCCGAGGACCTCGGCCGCGTGATCGGCCGTGGCGGGCGCACTGCCAAGGCCCTTCGCACGGTCATCTCGTCGCTCGCCGATGGTAAGCGCGTGCGCGTCGACGTCGTCGACACTGACCAACTGTGAGCCCTGCGCCACAGCAGCTGCGGGTCGGTCGCCTCATCAAGGCCCACGGCCTCAAGGGCGCCCTCAAGGTCGAGCTCTACACCGACGCGCCCGACCGGCGCTTCACCCCTGGCGCCGTCTTCACCCTGCAGGTGCCGACGAGCTCACCCTGGCATGGCAAGACACTCACGCTCGTCGAGCTGCGCTGGTACAACGGCCAGCCGGTCGCCTTCTTCGAGGGCGTCGTCGACCGCACCGGCGCCGAGAGCCTCGTGAAGGCGATTCTGTGGATCGAGCCGGTCGCCGACGAGCCCGATGAGCCCGACGCCTGGTACGACTTTCAGCTGGTGGGCCTGCGAGCGCTGCGCGACGGCGTCGAGGTCGGCACGATCGCGCGCGTCGAGCACTTTCCGGCGCAAGATCTGCTCGTCATCCGCACGGCCGACCGCGAGGTGCTCGTGCCCTTCGTCGCGGCCATGGTGCCCGCTGTCGACATGACCGCCGGAACCGTGACTCTCACTCCTCCCCCCGGCCTCTTCGAAGACCTCGACGACGATGCAGCGGCTGACCCTGCGCAGACAGGCACCGCCCCTGCCTAGACTCGAAGCCGTGCGCATCGATGTCGTCTCGATCTTTCCCGAGTACTTCGGCGGGCTCGACATCTCGCTGCTGGGCAAGGCTCGCCAGTCCGGCCTGGTCGACGTCGCCGTGCACGACCTGCGCGAGCACACGCACGACCGGCACCGCACGGTCGACGACACCCCCTACGGCGGCGGCGCGGGCATGGTCATGAAACCCGAGCCCTGGGGCGAGGCGCTTGACGAGCTGATGCGGCCTGAGAGTGTGCTCATCGTGCCGAGCCCGGCTGGGCATCCGTTCACGCAGTCCATCGCTCGTGAGCTCGCCGCCCGCCCGCACCTCGTCATCGCGTGCGGTCGCTACGAGGGCATCGACCACCGCGTGATCGAGCACTACTCTGAGCGCTACGAGGTTCGCGCACTGAGCCTCGGCGACTATGTGCTCAACGGGGGAGAGGTGGCGGCGATGGCGATGATCGAAGCGATCGGCCGCCTCGTGCCCGGCGTCGTGGGCAACCCCGAGAGCCTCGTCGAAGAGAGCCATGAGAGCGGTCTGCTCGAGTACCCCGCCTACACGAAGCCCGCCGTTTGGCGAGAGCTCGCTGTGCCGCCCGTGCTGCTGAGTGGCGACCACGGAGCCGTCGCGGCATGGCGCCACGAGCAGCAGGTCGACCGCACGCGCCGCATCCGCCCCGACCTGCTGAGCGGCTCATGACGACCGCTGACCGCCTCTGGCTGTGGTCGCAGCCCGTCATCGCGGTGCTCGCCGCCGCGGCCGGTGCGATCGCATGGTTTCTTCAACTGAGTGGTCAGGTGAGCGCGCTACCGACGCTGCAGGCGCTCGTCACCGGGTCGTTCGTGCTGCCGGGCCTGGCCCTCTCGCTCGCGATCAACCACGCGACGGTGATGCTGCGGCGCCCGCCGAGACTCACGATCGGCGAACGTCTGCTGCTCGTCATCGAATACACCGTGGTCGTCGCCATACTCGCCATCTCGTTGAGCCCCGACGCGCTCGTTCTCGGCTACCTGCTGTGGCCGCTGCTCATCGCGATCGCGGCGACGGCGTTCGCCTCAATGGCCTCGAACACGATCCGCTCTCGACGCGGCGAGGCGCACGACGGTCATCACGACGAGCTCGTCGCCCACGACTCTGTGAGCGGGGTGTAGCCCTCGCGGGGGCGAATCGGCAGAAGGGATGCTGTGCTCATGCGCTGGTTGTCAGATCTGATCGGCTCGCCCGATGATGCCCTGCTCACGCACGGTGAGCTCGCGCGGGGTCACATTCTCGGGGTCGCTGCGAGTTCGATGTCGATGAGCGTCATGAACGGGCTGCGCGAGCGCAAGTGCACCTTCACGGTGCAGGTCTACCGCGAAGGGCACGAGCCCTACCAGGCCACGGCGGTGCAGAGAGTGCAAGAGGTCTACCTTCCCCAGTTCGCCTCAGGGCGCGCCTGGGTGGCCGTGCGCGTCGACCCCGCGAATCCGACGCGCATCGCGCTCGACTTCGCCACGGCGCCGCCCGAGGTGCAGGTGAAGCCCGTCGAGGGCCAGTCGAGCGCCGAGGAGATTCTGGCGACGGGTCGACCCGTCGAGGTCGTGCTCGTGCAGGCCCAGCCCTTGGGCATGAAGGCGCCCTCGGGTGACGATGTCTACCTGCTGACGCTCACCGTCATCGACGGAACCGCGGCGCCGTACCAGACTCAGGTCGGCAATGCCGTGCCCGCGGCCTCTCTGCCCGTGCTCTTTCCAGGCTCCCGGTTGAGTGCCAAGCGCGGCGATGGTCAGGGTGACATCGTCATCGACTGGAACGCCGCGGCCCCGTCAGAACCGAGCGGCGCTACTCCCGCGCCGTGAGCACGATCGGCCCCTGAGGCGTCAGGGCGATCGTGTGCTCAGCATGGGCCGCGCGCGCGCCCGTGCGGCTGCGCAGGGTCCAGCCGTCGTCGTCGGTGTAGATCTCGTCGGTGTCGAGCACGAACCACGGCTCGATCGCGATGACGAGGCCGGCCTTCAGCTTGAGACCGCGACCGGGCCTGCCGTCATTCGGCACGTGCGGGTCGCCGTGCATGGTGCGCCCGACGCCGTGACCGCCGAAGTCGAGGTTGACGGGGTACCCGTCGTCGGCCGCGACATCGCCGATCGCGGCAGAGATGTCGCCCATGCGATTGCCGACCGTGGCCTGACGGATGCCCGCCGCGAGCGCCCGCTCCACTGAGTCGATCAGCCGCACGTCGTCGGGTCGAGGCGTGCCGACGATGATCGATACCGCCGAGTCGCACACCCAGCCGTCGACCGAGGCCGCAAAGTCGAGGGTGAGCAAGTCGCCATCGCGCAGGCGGTAGTCGTGCGGTAGCCCGTGCAGGGCCGCGTCGTTCACCGAGGTGCAGATGACCTTGCCGAACGGCGAGCCGCCGAACGAGGGGTGGTAGTCGATGTAGCAGCTGGTCGCGCCCTCGGCTCTGATCATGTCGTGCGCGAGCGCGTCGAGCTCGAGCAGGTTGACCCCGACGTCGGCGGCGGTGCTCGTGGCGGTGAGCACGCTCGCGACGAAGCGGCCCGCCGGTCGCATCTGCTCGATCTCGGCCGGGCTCAGCAACTCGATCATCTAGCTCCTCGGCAGGGGAATGTGGGTGCGCAGGTAGTCGCCGCAGAGCTTCCGGGTGGTCTCGATGAAGCGCTCGTCGCCCTGCTTGTCGAGCTGAAAAGCGCGATAGAGCAGCCCGCTCGCAATCTCGACGGCGACCTCGACATGAAACACGATCTCGTCATCGGGCTCGAAGTCGTAGGTGCGCCCGATCTGCGCGGCGAACTCGCGGGCGAGAATGGCGTTGTTGCTGAGCTCGGGGCTGATGAAGCGCTGGTCGATGACGTCACCGAAACGCAGAGCGCGAAAGCCGGGCTCATCGCGCGTCATGGTGATGAAGGCGTTGAGCGTGCTGTCGAACGACGACCACGGCTCGGGGCCTGACTCTTCGACGCCCTTCCAGACGATCTCGAGGTAGCGCTCCATGTTGCGGGCCGCGAGGGCGCGCAACAGCGACTGGATGTTCGGAAAGTAGCGGTAGACGACGCCCACTGACGACGACGAGCGCTGCGCGACCGCGCTCGTGGTGACGCCGTCGATGCCGTCGTCATCGATGAGCGAGGCGGCGGCGTCGAGCAGGCGCGTGATGCGCTCACTGCTGCGCTGCTGGATGGGCTCAGTGCGCATGGCCACTTTGTCGGTGGCGAGTGCGGTCGGTGCGTTCATGGATATCCCCCCGGATTCAACATTGTGTGTCAGTACCATCGTGCCACTGGTTGGTGGCAAGCCGCACAGTATGGCATCATTTCCCTTTGTGTCTCGGCACGGTTCTGCCACAGGGGAGCCGCGCTACTGCGAGACGCATCGTCTCGACTCATCATCTTCCTGAGCCGCGGTCGACCTGTGGCGGTCGCAGAGAGCGAATCCTCATGCACATCCTCGACCACGTCGACGCCGCCTCACTGCGCAGCGACATTCCCGACTTCCGCCCCGGTGACACCGTCAAGGTTCACGTCAACATCGTCGAGGGCACCCGCTCGCGCATCCAGGTCTTTCAGGGTGTCGTCATCGGCCGCTCGAACGAGGGCATCCGCGAGTCGTTCACCGTGCGCAAGGTGAGCTTCCAGGTCGGCGTCGAGCGCACCTTCCCGGTGCACTCGCCGGTCATCGACCACATCGAGATCGTCACCCGTGGTGACGTGCGCCGCGCCAAGCTCTACTACCTGCGCAATCTGCGCGGCAAGAAGGCCAAGATCAAGGAGAAGCGCGAGAGCTGAGCTCTCTGCCACTCATCACGAAGGGCCCCGTCGATTTCTCGGCGGGGCCCTTCGCGGTCCGCGGGTCTGCCGCCGCCTAGACTGGCTCAGAACACCAGGGGAGTCATGACTGAGCAGAACGCGACCGCCGTCGGCGGAGCATCCACCGCGGCGTCGCGACCGGCACGATCGCCCGGCCGCAGCGTGCTGCTGTTCCTGCGTGACGTCGTCGTCATCGTGGCCGCGGCACTCGTCATCTCGTTCCTCATCAAGACGTTCCTGATCCGCTCGTTCTATATTCCGAGCGAGTCGATGCAGTCGACCTTGCAGGTCAACGACCGCATCATCGTCAACCAGCTCGTACCCGACGTCGTGCCGATCTCGCGCGGCGACATCGTGGTCTTCCGCGACCCGGGCGGCTGGTTGCCGCCGCGCATCGAGCAGCCGCAGGCACCGATCGACGTCGTCGGTGACTGGGTACTGCAGGTCATCGGGCTCAGCACATCTGATAGCGACGAGCACCTCGTGAAGCGCGTCATCGGCCTACCGGGCGACCGCGTCGTGTGCTGCAACGATCTCGGTCAGTTGAGCGTCAACGGAGTGCCGATCGACGAGCGCTACGTGCAGCTGCCGCCCGACACGACCGATGTCAGCTCGCGCGACTTTCAAGAAGACATTCCTGAGGGCACCATCTGGGTGATGGGCGACAACCGCTACGACTCGTCAGACTCGCGCTTCAACGGTGTCGTGCCGATCGACGACGTCGTCGGCCGCGCTTTTGTCATCAGCTGGCCGATCGATCGCTGGCGCTGGCTCGACAACCCGCCGCTCACGTTCGACGGGGTCGAGCGCATCGAGTGACGGCGCGACCATGAGCACGGCACCGACGCTCGAGGTCGAGCGCTCTCTGTTCGCCGCCGGAGCCCCCGTCGTCATCGGGTGCGACGAGGTCGGTCGCGGCGCGATCGCGGGCATCGTCGCGGTCGGTGCATGCGCCGTGCTTCCGACGGTGGATGCTCCGCCCGGGCGCTTGCGCGACTCGAAGCTGCTCTCGCCCGCGCGGCGTGCCGAGGTCGAACCGCAGGTGCGAGCCTGGGCGGCCGCCGTGGCAGTGGGGGAGGCGGGGCCCGACGAGATCGACGAGCACGGCATCATCGTGGCGCTCGGGCTCGCCGCGCGCCGCGCGCTCATCCTGCTGCACGAGGCAGGTATCGATGTCGCGCGGGCCGCGGTAGTGCTCGACGGCAGCCACGACTGGCTCACGCCGGCGCTGAGCTCGCCACCGCGCATCCTGACCCGGGTGAAAGCCGATCGCGACTGCGCCTCGGTGGCGGGCGCCTCCGTGGTCGCGAAGCAGCATCGCGACGCGCTCATGGTCGCCGATCACGACCGCTGGCCGGCCTACGAGTGGGCGGGCAACAAGGGCTATGGCAGCAGCAGTCACCTGGCGGCTGTCGCTGCCCACGGTGCGTCGCCGCGGCATCGGCTGACCTGGCTGCGCCAGCCCGCGCTGCTCGACCCCGACGATGTGGGCCCCGGCTCGACGGTCTAGACTCAACACCGCTATGGACGACGACGAATTCGAGGACTACGACCGCGAGGTCGAGCTCGCTCTCTACCGCGAGTATCGCGATGTGGTGTCGCAGTTCCAGTACGTAGTCGAGACCGAGCGCCGCTTCTACCTTGCCAACGAGGTCGAGCAGGTCGTGCGCGAGATGGGCGGCGACTTCTACTTCGAGCTCACCCTCACCGATGTCTGGGTGTGGGACGTCTACCGGGCCGACCGCTTCGTCAAGAGCGTCAAGGTGCTGACCTTCAAAGACGTCAACGTCGAAGAGCTCGGCAAGAAAGAGCTCAAGCTGCCGAAAGAGCTCGCGCTCGACGAGTAGGCCGGGCACCTCGACGTATTCATCATACGTACGAAACAGTGTCGGGTTATGCTGACGCAACGTGCGATGCCCCCGCTCGCGCGAACCCGTGACCAAGGCGGTCTCCCGTGTCTGCTGCCCGTTCCCGACTTCGCCGTGCGCTTGCGGTCGCCGTCGTCGGCGTTTTCGGAGTCTCCGGCGCTCTGGTGGCGACGACTGCCGCGCAGGCCGTTCCCGATGCACCGGTGATCTTCGGTCCGCTCGACAGCACGATCAACCAGCTCACGGTCGAGGTTGATCCCGCACCGAGCGCTCTCGAGCAGACCGTCACCGTCTCGTGGGAGCTTCAGGAGACAGGCGCTGTGGGTGTCGGGTGCCAGGTCGTGGTTCCCGCCGACACGCTTGACGGCACAACCTTTCCCTGCGATGCGGTCGTGCCCGACGGGCAGTACGGCTTCTACGACCTCGTCGCCGTCTCGACCGATGTCGACGGCGACAGCCCGCCGAGCAACACCATCTCGTCAGTGCGCTACGGCGCCGCCGCGACGCCCAGCAGCCTAGAGCTCGGGCCGCCGTTGAACGTTCCAGATTTTCCTATCCGCATCGGAACCCTGGAGCCGGCTATCTCAGGCACCGCGCCCGCCCTGGGCACCGTTGAGGTGCTCGGCTACCGCAGCGATCTTGGCGTCGGCACCGAGTCGAGCCTCTGTCTCGTGAGCGTTCCGACGTCGGGCGCGTTCTCGTGCCCCGCGATCTTCCCGTCGTACGGCATCTGGGAGGTGCGGGTCATTGCACAAGATGTTGAGGGCGGTTTCGCTGTCGAACCTGAAGCCGTCGAGAGCACTCTGCGCCTCGAGGTCTTCCCGCCAACGCCGACGGTCGACATCTCGACCTCGTTCTCGGTGATCTCGGCCGAGCTCACCGGGCTCGCGGGCTCGAACGTCGGTGCCGCGGTGGTGCTCGACGCGTACGTCGCGCCGACTAGCGGTGGCTTCTGCCCTGTGGCGTGGGACGGCAACCCCGCCGGGCCTCCTGCCGACGGTCCGAGCGTCAACTGCGTCGTCAGCGACGTGACGCCGGGCATCCACCTCGTTCGCTCGACCCAGTTCCTCAACGGCGCAGCATCGAGCATCCGCGACGATGTGATCTACGTCGCTGCCGCGCCGACGCTGGCGATCGACCTCTTTCCCGGGGGCGCGACGTTCTCGGGAACGGTCGACACGCTCGCCAACGAGCTCGCGGCATCCGGCACCGTCGTGAGTGACCTCTTCGCCGTCGTTCAAGAGGGCGTGAACGAAGTGTGCGGCGGTGCTGTTGACCTGACCACGGGCGCGTGGTCGTGCGATGCTCCGCTCGAGCCAGGTGATTACAGCTTCGCCGCGTACACCTTCGTCCAGGGCTTCGGCGATGATCCCGACGTCGCAGGCGCGGTGAACGGCAGCTACGGCACGGGGGCGACGCTCTCACCGGCCGTCGATGCGACCATCCAGGCCAGCGTCACGCCCCCAGCGCCGACCATGACTTACGGCCTCGGCGCCGCGTCGATCGACGTCACGGCGCAGGGCATCGAGAATTCCGCGGTCGGCGTGCGGCTTTACCAGGTTGAAGAGATCTCTGGCGAGGGTTACCAGTACGGCCAAGCGGTCGCGTCGTGCGGTGCCGTCATCGAGGGCGAGGGCGAAGGGTTCGGCTCCATCGTCACCACGCCCTCGCTCGTCGACGACTGCCTCTTCAGCAACCTCGCTCCCGGCATCTGGAACGTGTACTCCTCGCAGAACTACTACTTCGAAGAGAGCGAGTATCGCGACGACTACGTTCTCATCCCCCCGAGCCCCACGCTGGTGGCGACGCGGGCGGGCATCGGGCAGGTCACCGCGAGCGGAACGGGTGAGCCGGGCCACCGCGTGCACGTGCGACAACTCGGCGGCGCCGGTTCGTGCACGGCCGTCGTCGACACCGGAGGAGACTGGAGTTGCGCTGTCTCTGGCGTTGCTGGCGACACGCTGTTGCGCGCCCAGCAGCAGTCGCAGGGTTTCGAAGCTACTCCGCCGGTCTACTTCGGGCTCACCGAGTCGTTCGACGGCTATTCGGCGTTCACGCCGACCGTGTTCGTTGCCGCCGTTCCTGCACCTCCACCGCCCGCGGCCCCTCCCGTCGCTGAGCCCACCCCGTTGCCGTGGGTGCTCGAGGGTTACGACGGCTCGCCGCTCACGCCGGGTCAGCAGTTGAGCCTGTCGGCCACCGGCCTTCCGGTCGGCACCGTCGTCGTCGTCGAGATCCGCTCGACGCCGCAGGTTCTCGGGTCGACGGTGGTGGGCGACACCGGCGTCTTCGCGCTCGATGTCGTCGTGCCCGATGACCTGGAGCCGGGTGAGCACACGCTTGTCGCGATCGCGACACCGCCGGGCGGGGTTGACTCCGCCGTCGCGATACCCGTCATCGTGCTCGAGCCCGTGCAGCCGATCGACGAAGCGCCGCTGGCAGAAGAACCCGAAGCGGCCGAGATCGACGACGGCTCGAGCGGGGCGGGCGGTGCCGGCGGTGCCGGCGACCGGTCGCAACCTGCCACACCGTCGGCCATCAGCGACAGCATCCCGACTATCGAGCGCATCTTCAGCTCGCCGCTGACGATCATCGTCTCGGGGGGTCTCGCGCTCGCGATTCTGCTGCTCGTCGCCTTCCCGGCCGAGCTGCTCAACAGCACGCTCGCATCGAACTCACGCCGGCTCGGGCGCTGGTACGCCGCTATCGAGAACGGTGTCGATCGGGCGACGGAATGGTTCGCCTCGGTGACCCGTACGCGCGCTCTCGCTGCGGCACTGCTGGTCGTGCTCACGAGCCTGATCTTCGGCTTCGTCGATCCTGAGTACGGGTTCGACCCGGTGTCGGTGCGCATGACGGTATCGCTCGCGATCGGCCTCTTCATCGTGACCTACGTGTCGTCGTGGATCAGCGGCGCGATTATTCGCCGGGTCTGGAGCATCGAGACCCGCGTGAGCCTGCAACCCGCAGCGCTGGTGTTCGCCGTGATCGGTGTGGTGGTCGCCCGCATTCTCGAGTTCTCGCCGGGCTTCCTGATCGGGCTCGTGATCGGTCTCGACCTCGTCACCCGCGTCGGTGCGCCTCACCGGGTGCGGGCGATTCTCACCAACATTGGCGTGATCGTCGGGCTGGCCGTGGCGTCGTGGATCGGTTTCTCGATCATGTCTGCGGTCATGACGGGCGAACCGACCGTGGTCGGTCTGCTGGTCAGTGACGCGCTCGTGGCGACCACCGCCGAGGGTCTCACGGCAGCGCTCGCCGCGCTGCTGCCGCTCGGGTTCCTCGACGGCCACGAGGTGTTCCGCCGCTCGAAGCTGCTGTGGGCGGGGTCGTTCGCGGCCGTCGCGACCGTGTTCTCGCTCATCGTGCTGCCCACGGCGGCGGGCGAGACGGACGACGTCGCCAATGTCGGGTTCTGGATGCTCGTCATGGTGATCTTCGCCGCCGTCACCCTCACGCTCTGGGCGATCCTGCACTTCACCGCCCGCGGCGAGAGCGACGACGACGAGCTCGTCGAGCAGCCGGCGTCGGCCGCGCGCTGATCGCGTCACTCCCTCACAGTCGCGAGTGAGGGGCCCGATCGCACACCGATCGGGCCTCTGGCTCTGCGCGCGGTGCTCGCGCGCCATCCTGCTCTGCGGGAGGCGACATGGCACGCAAAGACGAGCTCGGCCGGGCTGGCGAAAGGCTCGCCGCTGAGCACCTGTCCGCGGCGGGGTACACGATCCTTGAGCGCAACTGGCGCTGCGCGATCGGCGAGATCGACATCGTCGCGCAGCAGGGCCGCACGACCGTCGTGGTCGAGGTGAAGACGAGATCGGGTGTGGGCTTCGGCCACCCGCTCGACGCCGTCACGCCGCGCAAGCTGGCGAGACTGCGTCGGCTCGCCGGTGCCTGGTGCGCGGCGCAGTCGGCAGCCCCAGACCGGGGCGCTCGAGATCTGCGCATCGATGTCATCGGGGTCGTCGCCGGGCGCGACGGTATTGCGATCGACCACCTTCAGCAGGTGTGCTGATGCCTGTTGCACGCACCCTGTCGGTAGCCCTGCGCGGCGTCGACGGCGCCCTCGTCGAGATCGAGGCCGACCTCGCCAACGGGCTGCCGGCCTTCACGATCATTGGTCTGCCCGACGCGGCCCTCGGTGAGGCGAAAGACCGGGTTCGGTCGGCCGCGGCGAATTCGGGTTGCGATCTGCCCTCGCGCAAGGTCACCGTCAATCTGTCGCCCGCGTCGGTGCCCAAGCACGGTTCGGGGTTCGACCTCGGCATCGCTGTCGCAGCGCTCGCCACGACCGGCATCGTCAGCCACGCGGCCATCGAGTCGGTAGTTCATCTGGGCGAGCTGTCGCTCGACGGCCGGCTGCGTCCCGTCGCGGGCGTACTGCCCGCCGTGCTCGCGGCTCGTCGAGGCGGTGCGCGTGCCGTCGTCGTGCCGAGTGGCAATGCCGACGAAGCGCGGCTCGTGCCGGGCATCCGCATCATCGCTGCAGCCTCGCTGCGTGACGTGCTCATCGGTCACGGGGCCGCGCTCGATTCTGTGCCCGTTGAGGCGCTCGTCGCCTCCGAGGTCGACGGGCCTCGCCCCGAGAGCGGTGATCTGGCTGACGTCGTGGGTCACCCCGAGGCAGTGGAAGCGTTGCAGGTGGCCGCAGCGGGCGGGCACCACATGCTCATGCTCGGCCCGCCGGGCGCGGGCAAGACGCTGCTCGCTTCGCGCCTGCCCGGGCTATTGCCCGACCTCGAGCCCGACGCCGCCGTCGAGGTGTCGTCGGTGCGTTCTCTCGCCGGGCTGCCGCTCGGCGCCTCGCTCGTCACTCGCCCTCCGCTCGAGGCGCCGCATCACAGCGCGACGATGGCCTCGCTCGTCGGGGGCGGCAGCGGCCTCGTGCGACCGGGCGCGATCTCGCGAGCCGCTCACGGGGTTCTCTTTCTCGACGAGGCGCCCGAATTCTCTGGCGCGGTGCTCGACGCTTTGCGCCAGCCGCTCGAGACGGGCGAGATCACGATCCACCGTGCGCGCACGGTCGCGCGGTTTCCCGCACGGTTTCAGCTCGTGCTGGCCGCCAACCCGTGCCCGTGCGGCCAGGGTGGTGGTGACGACTGCACGTGCACGCCCATGATGCGCCGGCGCTACCTCGGTCGGCTCTCCGGCCCGCTCCTCGACCGCATCGACCTGCACCTCACGGTGCGCCGCGTCAGCGTTGCGCAGATGACCGAAGGCGCAACCGGGCCAGTCACCACGGTCGAGGCGCGCGCTCGGGTCGTCGCGGCCCGCGCCCGAGCTCGAGCTCGCTGGGGGTCGGAAGGGTGGGGTCTGACCGCCCACGTGCCGGGTGCGGCCCTGCGGAGCCCCCGATGGCGGCTGCCAGCCGCCGATCGCGGCGCACTCGATCGTGCACTCGAGCGCGGCGCTCTCACCATGCGCGGCTACGACCGTGTGCTGCGCGTCGCCTGGACTTTGTGCGACCTCGATGGCGACGAACGACCCTCGGCCGACCACGTGGGTCGGGCGCTGTATTTGAGAAAGGGAATCTGAATGAGCCGCTGGGCTATCGATCAGCACCGCATCGCATCGGTGATGGCACTCGTGCGCCCACGAGGCGCCGCGGAATGGGAGCTCGACGACTCTGTGAATGCACCAGGGGGCGACCATTCACACGGGATCGAGGGTGTGGGTCACGATGAACCCGGAGTGCTCGATGAACTGTTCGCGCGAGCGATCTGGAGCGTGCTCGTCGAGCCGGGCGACTCGGTCGCCGGCATACTCATTCGCCGAGTCGGAGTCGTCACCGCCGCTCAACTCGTCCTCGACCGGGCGCCGGCAACGGTGCTGAGCGATGCGGCAGCGGGTGAGGTCACCGCTGAGGATGCCACGTCGGGGCTGAAGCGCTGGACAGAGCGGTTGCGCGCGTCGGATGTGCTGCGCAGCCTGGAGAGCGCGGGCCGGTGCGGCGCGCACATGGTCGTGCCGGGCGACGCCCACTGGCCCCACGAGGCGGTCGCCGCGCTCGGCGACAGCCAGCCCGTGCTGCTCTGGGCGAAAGGCGACCTCGAGCTGCTGAGGCGACCGGGCATCGCGATCGTCGGCGCGCGGGCGGCTACCGGCTACGGCGAGCACGTGGCCATGGAGTTCGCCGCCGGGCTGTGCGCGCGCGACGTCGTGGTCGTATCGGGCGGCGCGTATGGCATCGACGGCATGGCGCATCGTGCCGCCCTGGCGAGCGGCGGCGCGACGATCGCCGTGCTCGCTGGAGGCATCGACCGCCTCTACCCCAGTGGGCACGAAGCGTTGCTCACCCGGGTGGCCGAGCAGGGGCTGCTGCTCTCCGAAGTGCCGTGCGGAACCCCTCCCACGAAGTGGAGGTTCTTGCAGCGCAACAGGCTCATCGCCGCGCTCGCGGCCGCGACCGTCGTTGTCGAAGCGGGCCGACGCTCCGGCGCGCTCAACACGGCAAGACTCGCCCTGGGAATGGGGAGACCGGTCGGCATCGTGCCGGGCCCGATCACGAGCGCAGCGAGCGCCGGCTGTCACGCGAGCCTGCGCGCAGAGCCCGTCACCTGCGTCACGAGTGCCGCGGAGGTCATGCAACTCGCGTTCGAGGCCGACGGCGTGCTCGACATCCCGATGGCTCTCGAGTTCGATGAGAGCGGAGTCGAGAGCAGCGTTGCCGACACCCGACCGACGGATCCGTTCGTGATCAGAGTCGTCGACGCCCTCCGACCGCGTCGAGGGCAGACCGTCGACGAACTAGCTCGAGCGGTGGGCGAGGGCACTGAACGCATCCGATCGGTGCTGGGCCGTCTCGACCTCGACGGTCAGGCGGCTCGCGGCGCCGACGGTCGCTGGCGCCGGATCGCGGGTGCCGTGGGCAGCACGAACGCGGCAGCAGCATCCTGACGGCTGTTCAGGGCGCCCGGTACCCTGAACGCATGACGCAGATGGGGCAGTATCCACCGGCCGGCCACGTGCTCGTGCACATCTCTGACACCCACCTGCTCGGGCAGGGGCGCTCGTTGTACGGCAAGGTACCCGTCGACGAACGGCTCGCCGCCGCGCTCGCGCGCCTCGAAGCCGGCCCCGTGAAGCCCGATGCTCTCGTCTTCACGGGCGACCTCGCCGACCTCGGAGAACCCGACGCGTATGTGCGGTTGCGCGCCATCGTTGAGCCGGTCGCCGCGCGCCTCGGTGCTGAGTTGATCTGGGTCATGGGCAACCACGACGAAAGGGCGCCCTACGCCTCGCTGCTGTTCGACGAGCCGGAGACCGATGCCACGCAAGACCGCGTCTACGACATTCGCGGCCTGCGGGTCATCTCGCTCGACACGACGGTGCCGGGCTACCACCACGGAGAGCTCACCGCAGCGCAGCTCGAGTGGCTCGCGGGGGTGCTTGCCGAGCCCGCACCGCACGGCACGATCATCGCAGTGCACCACCCTCCGGTGCCGACGCCACTTGAGGTCATGGCGGTGCTCGAGCTGCTCGATCAGCCGGCGCTCGCCGAGGTGCTACAGGGCACTGATGTGCGCATGATCCTGGGCGGCCACCTGCACTACTCGACGCACAGCATGTTCGCCGGCATCCCCGTATCGGTCGCGGCGGCCACGTGCTACACGCTCGACCTCGGTGCCGATGCCGCCCGACTGTTGAGCGGCGTCGACGGCGGGCAGTCGTTCGACTTCGTGCACGTCTACGACGATCGCGTCGTGACGTCGACCATTCCGCTCGAGGGCTTTGCCGAGGTCACCGGCTTCTCCTCCGACTACCGCCCCATGATCGAGGCGATGCCGGCGGATGCCCGCCTCGAGCAGCTCTCGAGCAAGACCTCGCACCTCAACCTCAATGAGGCTGCGGCGAGCGACGTCTAGGTGGACTCTGCAGGAGCATCCGCGCGCCAGGTGCGCGGTCGATCCGAAGCCTCGGAGTGCCCGCGGTACGCCTCGACGACCCGCGTCAGATAGCGCGTGATGACCGACTGCTCGTCCTCGTCGAAGTCGGTGATCGCCCGGTCGACCTCGGTGACCATCGGGATGATGCGGCTCATGGCGCGGCCGACCGATGCGGGCTCGGGCACGACGAGCGTGCCACGTCGATCGTCCGGGTTCGGGGTGCGATGCACGTGACCAAGGTTCTCGAGGCGGTCGATGACGGTCGTGACGGCCCCCGACGAGAGCCCGAGTCGCTGGGCCAAACCCGTCGGCGTCAGTGAACCGGCCACGATGAGGTGCTGCATAGCGGTCAGATCTGTGGCGTTGACGTTGAGCTCAGAACCGAGTCCGCGCTCGAAGTCGGAGGTCACGTCGAGAAATTCGCGTAGCAGCAGCGTGGCGGGGTGGGTATCCCCGAAGCTGGGAGTCTGCTGATCCGATTGGCTCACGGGGCCAGAGTACCGCTAGTTTCTTCGAAGGTCATGTATCTCGATCATCAAGATAGATACTCACAGCAGCTCTTCTGAGTTCTGACCTTTCGAACTGCACCCTCCCGTCCCTCAGTACCTAGGAGACTCATGATCGCGCTCACGCGCTTCATCACCGCCGCGAAGACCTCGTGGATCGTGCTTGTTGTCGGCATCGCGGCGACCGTCGCACTCTTCGTCGCGGCGGGGTATCAGACCGCCGATGCCGCGCCGCCGGTCGGTCTTCCCGAGTCTGCCGAGTCGGTGCAGGCCGCTGAGCTGCTCGAGCAGTTCGCCGATGACGAGTCGACGAGCGGCCTGCTCGTCTTCGGACGCGAGAGCGGTGATCTGAGCGACGACGACCTCGCCGCGATCACCGAGCGCACGGCAGAACTCGCCGACCTCTCGCTCGACGGATTCGTGCCGCCTCCCACGGTCTCCGACGACGGGACGACTGCCCTCGTGGTCGTGCCGCTCGAGATCGAAGAGCGCGTCTCGGTGCAGGCCGAGCGAGCCGACGAGATTCGCACGATCGCCGCCGACGGTTTGCCCGACGGCATCATTGTCTGGTTCACGGGTGCCGAAGGCTTCGCGGTCGACATCGCGGCCGTGTTCGAGGGTGCCAACTTCGTGCTGCTGAGCATCACGGCCCTCGTCGTAGCCCTGCTACTCATCATCACCTACCGCAGTCCGGTGCTCTGGATCGTGCCGCTCGCCGTCGTCGGCGTCGCCGACTTCATCGCCGGCATCGCCGCGCGCCTCGTCGCTGAGTCGCTCGACATCACGCTCGACGGCTCGGTCACGGGAATCCTGTCGGTGCTCGTCTTCGGTGCGGGCACGAACTATGCCCTGCTGCTCATCGCTCGCTACCGCGACGAGCTGCGGCTGCACCTCGATCGGCGCGAAGCGATGGCCATCGCCCTGCGCGGCGCCGGCCCCGCGATCATCGCGAGCGGCTCGACCGTGGCGCTCGCACTCGCGACGCTGCTGTTCGGCGAGCTGTCGGGCAACCGGTCGCTCGGCCTTGCCGGTGCCGTCGGCATCGTCGTCGCCATGGCCTACGCCCTGCTCGTGCTGCCGGCGGCTCTCGTCGTCTTTGGTCGCTGGATCTTCTGGCCCATCGTGCCGAAGTACGGCTCACCCGATGCGATTTCGCGCAGCCCGTGGGGCAAGCTCGGGCGCGCGGTGAGCAAGAAGCCCGTGCTCGTCGCGATCGTCGGCTTCGTCGTGCTCGGGGCGATGGCGACCGGTCTCACGACCCTGAACGTCGGTCTTTCGCAGAACGATCGCTTCATCGTGAAACCCGAGGCAGTGCTCGGTCAGGAGCGCCTCGCCGAGGCCTTCTCGGCCGGAAGCTCGGCACCCGCGACCGTGGTCGTGCCGGCACGCGACGTCGACGAGGTGCTCGACGGGCTGCTCGTCGTCGACGGCGTCGACGACGCCGTGCCCGGCCCCGCGAACGATGACATCGCGCAGATCAACGTCGTGCTCGATGCCGACCCCGAGAGTGAGCGCGCCTTCGAGATCGTGGCCGAGCTGCGCCTCGCGCTCGATGATCTCGGCGACGGCACCGGTCTCGTCGGCGGCATCGACGCCGAAGGCCTCGATCTGCGCGACGCTCAGCAGCGCGACCAGAGCCTCGTGATCCCGTTGATCCTCGTGCTGGTGTTCGTCGTGCTCGTGGTGCTGCTGCGAGCGCTGCTCGCGCCGGTGCTGCTGCTCATCGCCGTCGTGGCGAGCTACTTCAGCGCTGTGGGCATCGGATCGATCATCTTCGCGACGGTCTTCGGATTCCCCGGCGTCGACACCACAGTGCTGCTCTTTAGCTTCTTGTTCCTCGTCGCGCTCGGAGTCGACTACTCGATCTTCCTCGTCACGCGCGCGAAAGAGGAGGTGCCGCTCTTGGGCACCTCAGAGGGCATGATCCGGGCGCTGGCCGCGACGGGTGGCGTGATCACGAGCGCGGGCATTCTGCTCGCGGCGGTGTTCGCGGTGCTCGGTGTTTTGCCGCTCATCGCTCTGACCCAGATCGGGGTGATCGTCTGCATCGGTGTGCTCATCGACACCCTGCTCGTGCGCACCGTGATCGTGCCGGCGATGACCTTCATCGCGAAAGATCGCTTCTGGTGGCCCCGCCGCCCCGAGCTCACCGACGCCGACGCGGCCGCTCGCGGCGCGAACGGCCAAGCCGAGCGCATGCCCGACGAGGTGACCGAGCGGATGCCCGAGCCGGCTCCGGCTGCCTAACGAGCTCGACTTCTAGGGAAGTCACCCGCGACCCGTCGGCGCGCATCCCGCGCCGACGGGTCGTGTGTGTGCCGTGCGCCTGCGGAGCGCGGTCTGCAACACGTGGGTATCGTGCGGTCGGCCTGTCACTACGACCTCACGAGCGCGCGGCCTGTCAACTCGGCATTCTCCAGCGCTAAGGCTCATGCTGGGTGCATGCACGAGCGGGCATCGGCGATGCGGGAGGCGGTGACGCTGCACTTGCGCGCGCTCGAGCTCGAGCGCGGCGCGAGCGCGCACACGCTGCGCGCCTACGCGGGCGACCTCGACACGGTCGTCGACTTTGCCGAGGCCCGTGGTGCTGCCGACGACCCCGACGCGTGGGATCTCGAGCTGCTGCGCGACTGGGTCTGGCAGCAGAACGAGCAGGGGCTTGCCGCCTCGACGCTCGCGCGTCGCACGTCTAGTGTGCGCGGATTCACGGCGTGGCTGGCCCGCACGGGCCGCACGCCGGCCGACATCGGCGTGCGCCTGCGGGCTCCGCGCGGCGAGCGGCGCCTGCCGCGCGTGCTCACCCGCTCGCAGATCGACGAGGTGCTCGACGACCTCGACGCGCGCGCCGTGAGCGATGCCCCGAGCGCCCTTCGTGACCGCGTGGCGATCGAGCTGCTCTACGCGAGCGCCCTGCGCGTGAGCGAGCTGGTGGGTCTCGACGTCAACGACGTCGACGACCAGCGGCGCGTCGTGCGCGTGCTGGGCAAAGGATCGAAAGAGCGCATCGTGCCATTCGGCCTGCCGGCGCAACGGGCGGTGCGCGCCTATCTGGAGCGCGGTCGACCCGCACTGGTCGCGGCCGAGTCGGCCTCGGCACTGCTGCTGGGCCCTCGCGGTCGTCGCCTCTCGACGCGCGCGGTGTACGGTCTCGTCGCCGGGCTGCTCGCCGAGCTGCCGGGCACCGGGCCTTCTGGCCCGCACACGCTGCGGCACACGGCCGCGACCCACTTGCTCGACGGCGGTGCCGATCTGCGGGCGGTGCAAGAGATTCTGGGGCACGCGAGCCTCGGTACGACCCAGATCTACACGCACGTGAGCGCCGAGCGCCTCGCCTCGGTGTATCGCACAGCTCACCCCCGCGCCTGAGCCGCCCGCGTGCGCACGCCACGCTCACGACCGACGCCCGCGCGGGTTCGCGTCAGAACACCTCAACATGCGGTGGCGGGCCGCGGTACGCACCGCCTGCAGAGACGCCCATGGGCAGGAGCACGGCGCGCTGCAGCCCCCCGAGCCACAGGAGCGGCGAGACGTATTCGCCCGCGATGCGCACGCCCAGATGCACGCACGGGTGGGCGCAGTGGCCCGGCAGCAGCACGCCGATGACCTCACCGGCCTGCACGACATCGCCCGCCGCGACGAGCGGCTCGACCGGCTCGACGGTCGCGAGCAGCTGCCCGTGCCGCACCGTGATGACGGGTCGATCGACGACGACCCCGGCGAAGTGCACGACGCCGCTCGTCACGGCGCGAACCTCGACCCCCGCGCCACTCGCCGCGAGGTCGACCCCGCGGTGCCCGACGCCGTAGGGGGTCGGCGGCGCGAGAAAGGGGCGCACGACGTGACGCTGACCCTCGACCGGCCAGACCCAGCCCGCCGCCGCGGTGGTCGCCGACGGGAGCGGTGCGGCGCTGCCTCCGCCACCGAGCACAAGCAGGGCGACCAGGGCGACTCGAGAGGGCAGCAGCATCGCTCCAGCATCGACGAGGGCGCAGCATCCCGATCGCGAATGCGTCAGACGGGGGAGACGCAGCCCGCGCGACCGCGCAGTGAAGGAGCGGTGATATGCTGGCCGACGCAGTCGTGCGCGTCACGGCTGACTTCGCGTGTCCACATTCGTGGCGCATATCCCCGTCAGTCCCGCATGTCTCCCGAGCAATCGGCAGTCGAGCGGGTCGGGGCCAGCGCCGGGCACCAGGGCCCCTCCCGTCGGGCGGGGCGACAACTGAGAACAAAGGAGTACGGCCATGGCCGTCGTCACTATTCGCCAGCTGCTCGACAGCGGCGTGCACTTCGGGCACCAGACCCGCCGGTGGAACCCGAAAGTCAAGCGCTTCATCCTCACCGAGCGCAGCGGCATTCACATCATCGACCTGCAGCAGTCGCTCGCCTACATCGACAAGGCCTACGACTTCGCCAAAGAGACGGTCGCCCACGGCGGCACCATTCTCTTCGTCGGCACCAAGAAGCAGGCGCAAGAGTCGATCGCCGAGCAGGCCACGCGCGTCGGCCAGCCCTACGTCAACCAGCGCTGGCTCGGTGGTCTGCTGACCAACTTCCAGACGGTGTCGAAGCGACTGCAGCGCATGAAAGAACTCGAAGAGATCGACTTCGACGACACGACGCAGGGCTTCACCAAGAAAGAGCTGCTGATCAAGAAGCGCGAGCTGACGAAGCTGCACAAGTCGCTCGGCGGAATCCGCAACCTCACGAAGACCCCGAGCGCCATGTGGGTCGTCGACCCCAAGCGCGAGCACCTCGCCATCGACGAGGCCCGCAAGCTCGGCATTCCCGTCATCGGAATCCTCGACACGAACGCCGACCCCGACGAGCTCGCGTACCCGATTCCGGGCAACGACGACGCGATCCGCTCGGTCGCGCTGTTGACGCGCATCATCGCGGATGCTGCTGCCGAGGGTCTTATCCAGAAGCACCAGAAGCCCGAAGCAGAGGGCAACGTCTCTGCCGTCGAGCCCCTCGCCGAGTGGGAGCGCGAGCTGCTCGAGCAGGGTCAGGCCGAGGCCGAGGCAAAGACCGAGTCGGCGGAGACGCCGGCCGGTCAGACCGAGGGTGTGGGCGCGACGGTCGAAGAGAACGACGCTGACGCCGAGGTCGCCGCAACCGAGCCGACCACCGACGCCGAGCCCGAGCACGCTCCGGAGTCGAAGGCCGCCGTCGAGGAGAAGATCGAGGCCGAGGCGAGCGCTGACGAGAAGGCGCCCGCCGCGAAGAAAGCTCCCGCCAAGAAGGCTGCCCCCAAGAAGGACGCCGCTGACGCTGGCGACGAGCCTGCGAAGGCTCCCGCGGCCAAGAAGCCGGCGGCGAAGAAGCCCGCCGCCACGAAGACCGCCGCCGAGGCTGACGCCCCGGCTGCCGAGACCGAGTAAGGAACCCCTCTATGGCGAACGTCAGCCTGGAAGACATCAAGACCCTGCGCGACCGTCTCGGTACGGGCATGGTCGACACCAAGAACGCGCTTGTCGAGGCGGAGGGTGACCTCGAGAAGGCCACCGAGATTCTGCGACTCAAGGGTGCGAAGGGCAACGCGAAGCGTGCCGACCGCTCAACGAGCGAGGGCCTCATCGCCGCGCACGAGGGCAGCGACGCCGCAACGATGATCGAGCTCGCCTGCGAGACCGACTTCGTGGCCAAGGGCGACAAGTTCGTCGCCCTCGGCGAGCGCGTGCTGGCCGCTGTCGTGGCTTCCGGCGCGGCGACGGTCGAGGCCGCTCTGGCCGCGCCGCTCGACGGGTCGACGGTCGCCGAGGCGATCGACGCCGAAGCCGCGATCATCGGCGAGAAGTTCGAGCTGCGCCGCGTGGCGCGCATCGACGGCTCGCAGTTCGCCGTCTACCTGCACCGCACGAACAAAGACCTGCCTCCGCAGGTCGGTGTGGTCGTGGCCTACGAGGGTTCTGACGCTGAGACGGCGCGCAGCATCGCGCAGCACATCTCGTTCGCCGACCCGCAGTTCTTGACGCGCGACGAGGTTCCGGCCGAGACGGTCGAGAACGAACGTCGCATCGTCGAAGAGATCTCGCGCAACGAGGGCAAGCCCGAGGCTGCCCTGCCGAAGATCGTCGAAGGTCGTGTGGGCGCGTTCTTCAAGCAGGTCGCCCTGCTCGAGCAGGACTACGCACGTGACAACAAGCTCACGGTCGCGAACGTGCTCAAAGATGCCGGCCTCACCGTGACGGGCTTCGCCCGCTTCAAGGTCGGCGCCTAGCCGCATCATCACGAGAGCCCCGGGTCTGCATCAGGCCCGGGGCTTTCGTCGTCGAGGCGGCCGCCACGCAATACGCTGGAGTCGCCGTACGAGAGAAGGAGCACGTTGTGGTCGAGAAGAAGCGTCGGGTACTGCTCAAGCTCTCGGGTGAAGCCTTCGGGGGTGGTTCGCTCGGCGTCAACCCCGACATCGTCAGCGAGATCGCTCGCGAGATCGCCGAGGCCGCGAAAGACGTCGAGGTCGCGATCGTCGTCGGCGGCGGCAACTTCTTCCGCGGCGCCGAGCTCAGCCAGCGCGGCATGGACCGCGGCCGCGCCGACTACATGGGCATGCTCGGCACCGTGATGAATGCACTCGCGCTGCAAGACTTCCTCGAACAGGCCGGCGCAGGTGTACGGGTGCAATCGGCCATCCAGATGACGCAGGTCGCCGAACCGTACATTCCGCTGCGCGCCGAGCGGCACCTCGAGAAGGGCCGCGTCGTCATCTTCGGCGCCGGCGCAGGGCTGCCCTACTTCTCGACCGATACCGTTGCAGCGCAGCGTGCGCTTGAGATCGGGGCCCTCGAGGTGCTCGTCGCGAAGAACGGCGTCGACGGCGTCTACAGCGATGACCCTCGGCACAACCCCGACGCCCGAAAGCTCGACACGATCACGTATCAAGAAGCCCTGGTCAAGGGGCTCAAGGTGGTCGATTCCACCGCGTTCTCGCTGTGCATGGATAACAGCATGCCGATGGTCGTGTTCGGCATGGAGCCGAGCGGCAACATCGCCAAGGCCATCCGCGGCGAGCACATCGGCACACGCGTCTCGAACTGACCGGTGCGGCGGGCTGAGACGGCGCACCGGTTGAGACGCGCCTTGTGATCGCCGCACTGCTCATCGGCGCTGCCGCGATCGCGCACGCGACGTGGAACATCGCGATGAAGCGCGCTGGCACGAGCGGCACCCCCTTCATCGCCGCAACGCTGATGATCGGCGTCGTAGCCTTCGCGCCATTCGGCATCGCCTCGCTCGTGGCGGCACCGCCCGCGGCACCCGCATGGCTTGCGCTCATCATCGGCAGCGCCGCTCTGCAGCTCGCCTACTTCTTGCTGCTGCAGCGCGGCTACCGTCTGGCCGATGTCGGGGTCGTCTACCCCGTCGCGCGCGGAGTCGGGCCCGTGTTGAGCGTCATCGCCGCGATCGTGCTGCTCGCCGAGCGGCCCGGCCCCGTGGCGCTCGCGGGGGCGCTGCTCGTCGTCGCAGGGGTGGTGGTCATCGGGCTCGCGGGCGCCCGGCAGCAGCGCACCGACGACTCAACCAGTGACGGCACGGCGCAGCGGGCAGCTTCCGCCCGACGCGCGCGGGGCATCCGCTACGGAGCGCTCGTCGGCGTCGTGATCGCGGCGTACACGCTCTGGGATGCCGCTGCGGTGACACTCGCCGACCTCGATCCGGTCGGGTACTACTGGGCCAGCATGGTGGTGCAGCTGCTCGTGCTCGGCGCCATCGCCCTGCGTACGCCAGCGATCGCGGCCGAGACCGTGCGGGCGCATCCCGTCGCGGCATTGCTCGTCGGAGTGCTCTCGCCACTCGCGTACATCGCCGTGCTCTACGCCTACCAGCTGGCTCCCGTCGCGATCGTGGCACCGGCACGCGAGGTGAGCGTCGTGCTCATCGCGCTGGCGGGGTGGATGCTCTTCCGAGAGCCGCACCCGGTTCGCCGCCTTCTCGGCAGCGTGGTCGTGCTCGTCGGCATCGCGCTACTGGCTCTCAGCTGACAACACTCTGCGTGCCGCGCACTATATCCAGGATGCCCACCGTCCACTACTATCTGGCTAGTTGAACGGCTGTCGCCTTAGCGGTGACTCAAGCACCCGGAGAGTCAGCATGCCACCAGCACCATCGTCTCGCCGCCGTGTTGCACTCGCGGCCGCCATGAGCCTGGTGTTTGGCGGCACTGGTGCGGTCGTTGTCGCTGCGCCTGCCTACGCCGCCACCTTCACCGTCGACAGCCTCACTGACGACGGCGCGGGCGTCACTCTGCGCGAGGCCATCGTCTCGGCCAACGGCAGCGCAGGAGTCGACACCATTGCCTTCGCGCCCGGCCTCTCGGGGGGCACCCTCGTCATCGACTCGGTTCTGCTGATCACAGAAGGTCTCGTGATCGATGGTCTGGGGTCGGCGAACCTCTCGATCGAGCGCTCGGGCGGCAACCCCACCTCCGACTTCTTCGCGTTCCAGCCCACTGCGGCTGACCAAGACCTGACGATCTCTGGCTTGACGATTTCGGGCGACCTCGTCAAGACCGGCAGCGGAGTCGTCATCAATGACAACGTCGCCACTCCGCGCAGCGTGACACTCGACGACGTCACCATCGAAGACATGGTGACGAGTGCGATCGGCGGGCCCGCCGTGATTGTGGACGGCATGACCGGTGTGCTCAACATCACCGATTCTGAGTTTGCTGACAACTCGGGCGCGGGGCCGGGCGGTGCGATCTCTGCCACGAATGTCGGCACCGCGATCTTCGTCACTGACAGTCTCTTCACCGCCAATGCGTCGACCACCGATGGGGGCGCGATCTACATCAACAGCCCCACGGCGTTCGTGAACATCTCGGGAAGCGAGTTCTTGTCGAATGTGGCGGGTTTCGGCGGCGCCGGCGGAGCAGTTTTCGTCTTGTTTGCGACCCACTTGACGGTTGGTGACGTCACTTTCCAGGAGAACACCTCGTACAACGCTGGCGGTGGGCTGGTCGTCTTCTCCGTCACCTCCCTCACGGTGACCGACACGCTGTTCTCCCGCAACACGGTGACCGCCAACGAGGGCGGTGGCCTGTACGTGGCGCAAAGCCTGCAGCCCGTCTCCCTCGACTCCGTGCAGTTCACGTTCAACGCTGCACTGGACGCAGGCGGTCTTCTGATCGACGGGGGCAACGAGGTACTGATCACCGACTCGACGTTCCGAGAGAACACGTCGAGCGGCGTCGGGGGTGCGATCCGTCAGTTCGGAACCGACGGGTCGCTGACGATCGAGCGCACCACCTTCGACGGTAATGAGACCGATGATGACGGCGGCGCCATCTATGTCGACGAGGTCGAGTCAGACGGCTCGGTCACGATCGACTCCTCCGCGTTCTTCGGTAACTTTGCCGGAGACGTCGGAGCTTCGCTGGCCATCCCCTCGATCGCCGGCGAGGTCACTGTGATCAACAGCACCCTCGACGAGCGCGAGCTCGTTGACTTCGCGGTGTATGCGGCGACCGAGAGCGGGGGTCAGCTCCGAGTGCACTATTCGACGGTCTACGGCATGATCTTCATCGACAGCAACGCAGGCACCAGTGAGGTCGTCAGCAGCATCCTCGATGGCGGGTTCGACCCCGCTCTCGTGGTCGATGCCGGCGATCCGGCCGATGTCTGGTACTCGATCATGACGTCGCCCCTGGTTCCGGCCAATGTGAACGATCTGGGTGGCAACCAGTTCTCGGTAGCCGACACGAAGCTCGGCCCACTTCAGAACAATGGTGGACCCACGCTCACCCGTCTGCCGCTCGCGGGCAGCCCGGCGATCGACAGCGGGCTTCCGGGTGGTACGCCGCCGACCTTCGATCAGCGCTTCACCGGTTTCCCGCGGGTGATCGGCGGGCGCATCGACGTCGGTGCGGTGGAGGCGACCCCGGAGCTGGCCGCAACCGGAGCCGAGTTCTCTGTGGTGATCCCATTGGTGGGGGGAGTGCTGTTGCTGCTGCTAGGTACAGCCGCCGTCGTGGCCCGTCCCGCTCGCCGACGCACGCACTGAGCTGTCACACCGCTCTGCAGCTCGACCGCGCGCTCGCGCCGCCCTCGCTCCCTGAACCTGGCCCACTAGACTCGGGGGCGACCCACCGAAGGAGCCGTAAGTGATCGCCGACGTTCTGGCTGAAGCCACCGAGAAGATGACCAAGGCCGTCGAGGTCGCGAAAGAAGACTTCGCGACCGTGCGCACGGGGCGGGCCAACCCGCAGCTGTTCCAGAAGATCCTCGTCGAGTATTACGGCACGCCGACGCCCCTCGCTCAGCTTGCGAGTCTGCAGAACCCCGAGGCCCGCACGATTCTCATCACGCCCTACGACAAGAGCGCGCTGAAAGAGATCGAGCGGGCGATCGTGAACTTTCCGAACCTCGGTGCGAGCCCCAACAACGACGGCGAGATCATTCGCGTGACGATGCCCGAGCTGACCGAAGACCGTCGCAAAGAGTACGTCAAGATCGTGAAGCAGAAGGCCGAAGACTGCAAGATCGCGATTCGCAACGTGCGACGCAAGGCCAAGGATGACCTTGACGCCCTCAAGAGCGAGGTCGGCGACGACGAGGTCGCGCGCGCCGAGAAAGAGCTCGAGGCGATCACGAAGCGCGCTACCGACGCCGCTGAAGACGCGTTCAAGAAGAAGGAAGCCGAGCTGCTCGAGGTCTAGATGGCCGAGCCAGTCGAACCCACCGCCGACGCCGTCGCTGACGACACCGTCTCAGTCGACGACGTCGACGCCGCGCCCGCACGCTCGGGCTTCTTCCGGCGCCGTCGCACCGGCACCGCCCGCGAAGAGGTCGAAGCTGCCTTCCACGACATCGAGTCGAAGGTGCACGATCTCGAGGTGAAGGCGCGCGAGATGGATGCTCGCATCGAGGCGCGCGCCGGTCGCAACCTGCCCAAAGCCATCTTCTTCGGCCTCGTGCTCGGGTTCGCCCTGCTGTTCAGCCTCATCGTGGTCAAAGAGGTCTTCATGCTGTTCGCGGCCGCACTGGTCGCATTCACCGTCTACGAGCTCGCGAGCGCGCTGCGGTTCGCCGGGCGCGACATTCCGCGCATCCCGCTCGTCGTCGCGGCGGTCGCGATGGTGCCTGCGGCCTTCTACGGCGGCGCCGCGGGCCTCTGGTGGGCCTTCGTCGCGGGCGTCGTCGTCATCAGCCTGTGGCGCACCGTCGAGACCGTACGGCCTGCCATGCGGGCCGAGGGCGTGTCGTTGCCGACCGACCTCGCCGCGGGCGTGTTCGTGCTCGCCTACGTGCCGCTGCTCGCCGGCTTCGCGGTCGTCATGAGCGCCCAGCCGGGCGGCGAGTGGTGGGTGCTGGCCTACCTCATCATCGTCATCGCGATCGACACGGGTGCCTATGCCGCCGGGGTGCTCTTCGGCAAGCACCCGATGGCGCCGAAGATCAGCCCCAAGAAGACCTGGGAGGGCTTCGCGGGCTCGGTCGTCGCGGCGACGGTCGCCGGAGTGCTGCTCGCGATCTTCATGATCGGCACGACCTGGTGGGTGGGGCTCATCCTCGCCGTGGCGCTTGTCGGGGCAGCCACCCTCGGCGACCTCACCGAGTCGCTCATCAAGCGCGACCTGGGCATCAAAGACATCTCGACCTGGTTGCCGGGCCACGGCGGGTTTCTCGACCGGCTCGACTCGATGCTGCCCTCGACCGTCGTGGCATACCTGATCTTCAGCATCGTCGCGGGCTGAGTTTGCTCACCGCGAGGCTGAGCAAGGATTGGCGTCGCGATGCGCCGCCCTGGGGCAGAATAGGGCGGTGACGTCGACCTTTCCTCTCGCCCGCAAAGGGTCTCCCGGCTATGACACTGCCGAGGTCGATGCGTTCCTCGAGCGCGCGCGTGCCTCGTATTCGCTGCCGCCCGGCCACGACGACGTCGTCAGCAGCGGTGAGATCAGACGCACGGCGTTTCGGGTCGTGCGCTCGAAAGGCTATTCGGCCCGGCACGTGGATGCTGCGCTCGAGCGCCTCGACGAGGCCTTCGCCGCGCGAGAACGCGAGCACGCGATCGCGCAGCAGGGCTCGGAGGCCTACTACGCCGGAATCCGCGCGACGGCTCAAGAGATCATCGACCGTCTCGCGCGCGGCGAGGGCAAGCGCTTCAGGCGCGTGAGCCCGTTCACGCGCGGCTACCACCCGAAAGACGTCGACGCCTTCGCGAGCCGCATCTCGGCGTACTTCGAGCAGAGCAGGTCGCTGCCGGTCGAGACCGTGCGCACGATCGCCTTTCGATCGAAGTTTCGCGGCTACCACGAGGCGCAGGTCGATCTGTTGCTCGACACCGTCGTCGACCTGATGCTGGCCGTTCGCTGAGCCCCGCCACGGGCTCGGGTAGACTTCTCGGACTGTGGAACGGTGGCAAACGGCGACGACGCGCTCCACTGCAGTAAGCGACGATTCGATCGTCGCTGGCGCGGGGGGCGCTGTTCGGCGACCCGTCGCGACTGAGCGGCACGTGCGTGCGCCGTGGTCGTTGCCCGTCTTCGCCTCGCTCGCGAGTCTGGCGCTCGTCATGGCGACCATCATCGACCCGACCTCGTCGACGGCGACGACGGCGATCACGACGGCGCCTGCACCCGACCACGAGCCGCAGGTCATCATCGCCACCGACGACTACGTCAGCAGCGTCGAACGCGTGACCTGGAAGACCTCGCAAGTCGTCACCTACGGTGTCGCTCCCGCCGTCGGCACGCCCGATCCCGGTACCGCGCAGGCCATTGCCGCACAGATGGTCGCCGCTCGCGGCTGGAGCACGTCTGAGTACAACTGCCTCTACGCCCTCTGGGCGAAAGAGTCGGGGTGGAACGTCTACGCGCACAACAAGAGCTCTGGCGCCTACGGCATTCCGCAGTCGTTGCCCGGCAGCAAGATGGCGAGCGCCGGCGCAGACTGGGCGACGAACCCCGCGACGCAGATCACCTGGGGCCTCAACTACATCAGCGGCCGGTACGGCACGCCCTGTGGCGCGTGGGCGCACAGCCAGCGCGTCGGCTGGTACTAGGCGAGAGCATCCATGCCTCGCAGCAATCGGCCGCGTTCGCGGCGCACGCCTGACCGCGCACACGCCGCAGACGATGCACTCGACCTCGAACGGCTACGCACGGGTCTGAAGCGCACCGAGATCAAGCGAGCCGGAGCCTTCTCGGTGCAGTCGGTCTCAGCCGCCGCCTCGGTGAAGGTCTACAGCTGCCCCGGGTGCCGCGCGGAGGTGCCGATCGGCCAGGCCCACATCGTCGCCTGGCGCGCCGACGGCCCCATGAGCGACGACGCCGAGCTCTCCGCCCGGCGGCACTGGCACAGCTACTGCTGGAGGATGGAACCGTGACCGAGCTCGTGCGAGCCGCGACCCTACTGCCCGCGGTGCGCCGCGAGATCGAGCTGCGTACCGCTGACGGGCTCACCCTGGTCGGCGAGCTCGCGTTGCCCGAGTCGCACGACCCCGTCGCGACGCTCGTCTGCCTGCACCCCCTGCCGACGGCGGGCGGGTTCATGGACTCGCACATTCTGCGTAAGGCAGCCGCACGACTTCCGGCGATGGCCGACATCGCCGTGCTGCGCTTCAACTTCCGCGGGGTGAGCTCGCCGCGCGGCACGAGCGAGGGCGAGTTCGGCCACGGCGACGACGAGCGATTCGACCTCGATGCGGCCATGGCGTTCGTCGCCGATCACAAGCTGCCCGACCCCTGGCTGCTCGGCTGGTCGTTCGGCACCGAGGTCGCGCTCAAGCACGGGCTCGAGCATCCGGTCGTCGGCGCCCTGCTGCTCTCGCCGCCGCTGCACCGCACCGAGCAGAGCGAGCTGGCGCAGTGGGCAGGCAGTGGCAAGCGGCTGGTGGCGGTCATTCCTGAGCTCGACGACTACCTGCGCCCGGCCGAGGCTGCCGAGCGGTTCTCCGTTGTGCCGGAGTGCGAGCTCGTGGCTGTCGAGGGCGGCAAGCACTTGTGGGTGGGTGAGAACCAGACCTATCGCGTGCTGACCGAGATCGTCGAGCGGCTCAATCCGGCGGTGCTGCCGTTGCCGACCGAGTGGCCATAGGGGCTGCTCTCGTCGTCGTCGCCCTCGCGGGCGGCACAGTGCCCGTCTACTTCTCCTCCTGCTTCGGCACGAGAACCTGATCGATGACGATGAGGATCGAGGCCGCGACAGGAATCGCGATGAGCGCGCCGAGAATGCCCAGCAGGGTGCCGCCGATGAGCGCCGCGATGACGACGACGACGCCGGGCACCTTGACGGCGCGGTTCATGATGTTCGGGCTCAGCAGGTAGGCCTCGACCTGCATGTAGACGAGGTAGTAGACGCCCGCGACGATCACGGTGAGCATCGACTCGGGGTTCACGAGCAGCTGCGTGAGCACGATGATGATCGAGCCGGTGAGGGTTCCGACGAGCGGCACGAGCGAGAACAAGAAGGCGATGAAGGCGAACAGTGCGGGGTAGGCGGCGCCGATCGCGCTCAAGAAGATGAAGCTCAGCACTCCGTTGATGAGGGCGAGCGAGACCTGGCCGACGACGTAGCGGCCGACGGCGTGCGCCACCTGCTCGGCGATGTCGATGAACTTCTCTCGACGCGACTTCGGCACGAGACGGTAGAGGGCGCGCTTGATGTTCCCGATCGATGCCGTGAAGTACAGGGTGAGAATCAAGATGATGAGGGCGCCGAAGATGCCTGTGGCGATCGAGACGCCCACCGAGAAGACACCGCCGCCGATCTGTGCCAGATTGTCGGGGTTCGTCAGGTAGGCGAGGGCTTCTTGCGCGGCGAGCCGCACATCGATGATCTCGATCGGGATGACCGCTTGAATCTGCTCGAAGAACTGGTCGAGCGACTCGATGTTCGTGACGTACTCGGTGATCTGATTGACGAGCTTGGTTGACTGCTCGATCACGACGGGGATGATCGCGAACACGAGACCCACGAAGAGCCCGAGCACCCCGACGAGCACGGTGAGGATCGCGGCCCATCGGGGCCACTTGCGGCTCTCGAGCCAGGTGACGAGCGGGTCGAGACCGAGCGCGATGAAGATCGCCGCACCGATGTAGGTGAGAATCGTCGCGAGCGAGGCGAAGGCGCCGCCGATGAGCACGGCGATGAGCACGCCCAGGCCTCCGAAGAGCCCGAGCCTGAACGCGTTCTGAATCTTCACGATTGCCCTTCTTGCGCGTCGCGAGGAGGGATCACACCTCGCGCTTGGTCAGCGTCTCCGCCTGTGACAGTACCCCTTGCAGGCCCTCGAAATAGCCCGCCACGGCGTCGCGCTCGACGCGCAGCCGCTCGAGCCGCTCTTCGGCATCGGCCATGAGAGCAGCCGACCGCTCTTCGGCCGAGCGCCGCAGTTCGGCTGCTCGGGTCTCGGCGTTCTCGAGCACCGATCGGGCGGTCGCATCGGCCGCCGATCGGGCGGCCTGAGCCTCGTCGTTCGCACTGCGCAACAGCTGCTCGGCCTCCGCGCGCGCTGTCGCGGCCCGTTCCTGGGCCGCCGTGAGTTGCGCGGTTGCCTCGTCGAGGTAGCGCTGGGTCTGGGCGACAGCGTCTTGCTGCCGCGTGAGGTACTCGCGCTCGGCCTCGTCGCGGCGCGCGGTGAGCTCGACGTCGAGGTCGACGCGGGCCTGCTCGGCGTCGCGGGCGAGCCGTGCACGGTGCTCGTCGCGGTCATGCTGTAGCTGCGCGGCAACACGCGCTGCCTCGTCGGCGAGAGTGCGTCGCTGCGTCGCAGCGTCGCGCTCGAGGGCAGCACGTTGCTGCGCGACGGCGGTCTCGTGGGCTGCTCGAGCCTCAGCGATCTCGCGCTCGAGCTCTGCGCGCTGCGTCGCCTGCTGTGCTTCAGTGGTGCGGCGCACACCATCGAGCTCTTCGGCGAGAGCAGTACGCGTGCTCTCGACCTCGTGCTCGAGGGCGATGCGGGCGGCGTCGAGCTCGTGGGCGAGCGATGCCCGCGCAGCGGTGATCTCTTTCTCGAGGGCTTCGCGCGAACGCGTCTCGAGGTGCTCGAGCTCGGCACGGCGACGCTCTTCTTCGGCCGACCACTCTTGCTCGCGCCGAGCGAGGTCTGACTCGACGGCTTCGCGCTTCTGCTCGAGCTCGGCGGCGAGGGCTGCGCGGGCGTGACGCACGTCGTCGTCGAGCTGAGCGCGCCGTGTGGTGTCGTCGCTCTCGAACGTGACGCGCGCCTGCTCGGTCTCTCGAGCGAGCGCTCCGGCTGCCTCGCGCGCTTCGGCCACCTCGCGGTCGGTCACGACGCGCAGCTCGGCGAGCTCGCGTTCGGTCTCGGCGCGCAGCGCTGCCGCCTCGCGCTTGGCGGTTGCCCGTGCCTCGGCGGCTTCGGTGGCGACAGCGCCGCGGATGGCGGCCGCTTCGCGCGTCGCCTCATCGATGAGGGCGTCGGCCTCGGCGCGCGCCCGGGCCACGGCCTGTTCGGCATCGCGCACGGCGGAATCGGTCAGCTGGGCCGACCGCTCGGCGGCCTCGGCGACCATGCGCTCGGTGCGCTCGGCCGTCTCGGCCTGCAGACGTTGGGCTTCTGACTGCGCGGCGGCGCGCAGCTTCTCGGCGTCGATGTCGGCCTGGCTGATGAGTCGTGTCGACTGCTCTTCGGCGATGCGCAGGGTCTGCTCGAGCTTGGTGCCGAGGCCGCTGTAGGTGGGTCGTCCGACTTCGTCGAGTTCTGCCTGCAGGTCGTCGATGACTGCTTGCAGCCGTCCTACTTCTTTCGCCGCATCGGCGCGGTCGGAGTTCGCCTTGATGAGTTCTCGGCGAATCTCCTGCAGTGCGCGGTCGACCTCTTCGCGCTTGTATCCGCGCATTTCTGAGCCGAAGTCGTACTCGGTGTCTGCCACGTTCTTCTCCGGGGGTTCGAGGGGGGAATGCGTTCGAGTGTAGTCGTGCAGGAGGGCAGGCGAACCGGCTCAAGCGAGGCCGTCGTCCCCGCACATTCGACTCTCGAATGGGCTACCAGGCGAGCATCGGCTATTCTGGAATGTCGTTGTTCTGCTGGTCGACCGTCGTCTCGACGGTTATCGCCCGATGTCGAGCGCGGGGAGAGTCGGTGCACCTGCACCGTGATCACCCCCTCTACCGCCGGATGATCGTGGCCCGCGATCGCTCGATCGCGTCGAACCAGCACGAAAGGAGCTTCCCCGTGCGATTCATCGCCGCCATCGTCTTCTTCCTTGTCGCCGTCGTCGGAGTCGGACTGGGGGTCGCGCAGCGCACGATCCTCGCGCCTCCCGACCGCGTCACCTCGAGCCTCGAGCTCGACAGCCCGGCTGCTGTCACCATCATCGACGGCACCGCCCTGAACGCGTACGAGGGGCGACAGACGATCGCCATCACGGGCGGCGTCGTCGCGCCCCCGATTCCGGAACCGGAGCCGTCGGAGACCCCGGCGATCGACCCCTCGCCGGCGCAGACCGTGGCGCCCGAAGGCGACGTGGCGACCGAGACCGATGCCATTGCCGCGGCGTACGGCCGCACCGCCGATGTCGTGGCCTGGGTGGGCCCCGCCACGTACAACCTCGTGACTTTCGACGCAGAGCTGGGCGAGCTCGTCAGCGAGACCGTGGTGGGCACAGAAGCCTCGGTGCCGAGCCCGTTCGGCGGCGACCTCTGGTTTGGCGACTACCTCGGCGAGGCCGAACTGGGCGTGACCCTCAACGTGCCTGAGAACGTCTCGATGCTCATCGTCTCCGACGGCACCCTGCCGGCGCCCCAGCAGGTGTCGGTGACGTGGCCACTCGACTCGAGTACGCCCTTCTCGACTGTGCTGATTCTGGGCGGTGTCGCCGCGCTCATTATTGGGCTGCTCCTGCTGCTCTGGGCACTCCTGCACATGCGTCGCCAGCGGGGCCCTCGGCGCAAGACCCCCAAGATGCCCAAGGTTCCGAAACCGTCGCGCTACCGGTTGCCGGCGGGGCGCACCCTCATCGGCCGACCCAAGGGCCGTCGCGCGGCGTCGCGCGTGGCCCTCGTGCCCGTGCTGGTCACGGGCGCTCTCCTGCTCGGTGCCTGCACGACCGGCGGAGCCACGCTCGCCGGCCAGACCCCGGCCCCGACCGAGACTCCCGGCACGGAGACCCCAGCAGTGGCCGTGACCGAGAACCAGCTCGAGCGCATCATTACTCGTGTGGGCACCACCCTCGAGCAGGCCGACACCGACACCGACCCGGCGCTCGCCGCGACACGACTCGCGGGGCCTGCGCTGCAGCTGCGCCAGGCGAGCTACGAAATTCGCGACGATGAGGCCGAGTACGCCATCCTTCCGGTCATCCCCACCGGAGACGTGCAGATCACCCTGCCCCAGCGGCTTCCCGAAGAGGGCGACACCTGGCCGCGCCGCGTCTTCGCGATCGTGCAGGCTCCGGTCGTGGTGAATGACGAAGGCGAAGAGTCTGCCACGCCGCCGCTCGCGCTCGTGCTCGTGCAAGACGACCCGCGCAGTCAGTACAAGGTGCACTACGCAGTCACGGTCACGCTCGCTGAAGATGCCGAGCGCCCGGAGGTGGCCCCCGCCGCCTTGGGCACCCCGGTGCTGCAGAGCGACACGACCCTGCTCGCGGTCGCACCCGCCGACGTCGCGGCCGGGTACTCCGAGATTCTGCTGCTCGGTGAAGAGAGCGAGTCGTATCCGTTGTTCCAGGTCGAGGGCGACACGCTTATCGAGCAGATCGGCCTCGCGGCGAAGAACGCACGGCGATCGGCGTTGCCCGAGACTGCGGCTATCCGGTTCGACGGTGCCGTGGGTGAGGCCGAGATCGTCTCGTTCGTGACCAACGACGGCGGCGCGCTCGTGGCCGTGTATCTCACCGAGTCTGAGCGCGTCACGCCCACGCAGGCCGGTGCCGCGATCAACGCGCCCGCGCCGGTGGCAGCTCTGGCGGGGCGCACGCAGAGCACGCGCGGCATCTCGGCGACGTACGGTATTCAGGTGCTCTTCTACGTGCCTCCCGTGGGCAGCGACGCGCTCATCGTGCAGCTCGGCTACACCCAGGGGCTCATCGACGCCGCGGAGGTATCGTGACCGACCCCCGCATGACCAGCGCTTCGTTGCGAGGCGCCGTCGACCTGTCGTCGCTCGTGCGTGCGGCACAGGCCCCTGCTGCTCCGTCGGGAGGCGAACCAGCCGCCGGCGCACCAGCATCGATCGCCCGCGACGTCGATGAGGCGTCGTTCGGCGAGGTGGTCGAGCTCTCGCGCACGGTGCCCGTGATCGTCGAGTTCTACGCCGACAACATCGCTCCGGTGCTCGGGTCGGTGATCGCGGCGTACGGCGGCCGGCTCGCGCTCGCGACAGTGGACGGCAACCGCAACCCCCAACTCGCGCAGGCCTTCCAGATTCAGCAGGTTCCCGCCGTGGTTGCGCTCGTCGGCGGCCGACCGCTGCCGCTCTTCGTCGGCATTCCCGGCGACGCCGAGGTGCGCCAGGTGCTCGACCAGGTGCTCGAGCTCGCCGCGCAGAACGGCGTCACCGGAATGGTGCCGACCGAGGGTGCCGAGCCGGCCGACGAGCCCGATGAGCCGCCGTTGCCGCCGCTGCACCAGCAGGCCTTCGACGCGATCAGCGCGGGCGACTACGACGAGGCCGCGAGCGCGTATCGCACGGCGATCGCCCAAAACCCGCGCGATCAGCTCGCCGTCGCCGGCCTTGCGCAGGTCTCGCTGCTGCAGCGGCTCGAGGGCCTCGATGCGGCCGCGGTGAGGTCGGCGGGGGCCGCCGCGCTCGATGATGTGGATGCTCAGCTCGCCGTCGCCGACCTTGACCTCAGCGGAGGGCACGTCGACGACGCCTTCGCGCGCCTGCTGCGCGTCTTCCCGACGGCAGATGCCGACGGCAAGGCACTCGTGCGCACCCGCTTGCTCGAGTTCTTCGAGATCGTCGGTGCCGACGACGAGCGCACCATTGTCGCTCGCCGCGCACTCACCGCACTGCTGTTCTGACGCGCGGGAGACCTACTCCGGCTGCAAGTACAGCGCCGCGAGCGGCGGCAGGGTCAGCTCGACCGAGGCCGGTCGCCCACCCCAGGGCGTGGCGGTCGCCTCGACGCTGCCGAAGTTGCCGACCCCCGACCCGCCGAACTCGCCAGCGTCGGTGTTGATGACTTCGCGCCAGCGGCCCTCGCGCGGCAGCGGCAGCCGGTACGACTCGACGGGGTTGCCGCTGAAGTTGACGACCGCCACGATGGGCGCACCGTGTGCGTCGCGGCGTTCGAAGGCGATGACGTTGTTGCCAGCATCCCCGCCTTCGAGCCATTCGAAACCGGCGGCAGAATTGTCGAGTTGCCACAGAGCGGGCGTCTCGCGGTACACGCGGTTGAGCTGGCTGACGAGTCGGTGCAGCCCCTGGTGCACGGGCTGATCGAGAATCCACCAGTCGAGCCCGCGCTCTTCACTCCACTCGCTCGGCTGACCGAACTCCTGGCCCATGAACAGTAGCTGCTTGCCGGGGTGCGCCCACATGAACGCGAGGTAGGCGCGCACGTTGGCGAGCTTCTGCCACTGGTCGCCGGGCATCTTGGCGAGCAGTGAGCCCTTGCCGTGCACGACCTCGTCGTGGCTGATCGGCAGCAAGAAGTTCTCGCTGAACGCATACAAGAAGCTGAAGGTGATCTCGCCGTGGTGGTGCGAACGCCACATGGGGTTGCGCGCCATGTACGAGAGGGTGTCGTGCATCCACCCCATGTTCCACTTCATGCCGAAGCCGAGGCCGCCTTGGCTCGTGGGCTTCGTGACGCCGGGCCACGAGGTCGATTCTTCGGCGATCATGACGATGCCCGGCACGCGCTTGTAGGCGGTCGCCGTCACCTCCTGCAGAAAGCTGATCGCCTCGAGGTTCTCGCGCCCGCCTTGCGCGTTGGGCAGCCACTGGCCTTCTGAGCGCGAGTAGTCGAGATACAGCATGCTCGCGACGGCGTCGACGCGCAGGCCGTCGATGTGAAACTCTTCGAGCCAGTAGAGAGCGTTGGCGACGAGGAAGTTGCGCACCTGGCTACGGCCGAGGTCGAAGATGTAGGTGCCCCAGTCGGGGTGCTCACCGCGTCGAGGGTCAGGATGCTCGTACAGGGCCGCACCGTCGAACCGGCCGAGCGCCCACTCGTCTTTCGGAAAGTGCGCCGGCACCCAGTCCATGATCACGCCGATGCCGGCCTGGTGGAGGCGGTCGATCAGGTACCGGAGGTCATCCGGGTGCCCGAATCGGGAGGTCGGCGCGAAGTAGCCGGTGACCTGGTAGCCCCACGAGGGGCCGTAGGGGTGCTCAGCGAGCGGCATGAACTCGATGTGGGTGAAGCCGAGCTGAGTGACGTAGTCGATGAGCGGGTCGGCGATCTCGCGATAGCTGAGGCCGGGCCGCCACGAGCCGAGGTGCATCTCGTAGACGCTCATGGCGGCGTCGTGCGGGTTGCTCGCCGCACGGCGGGCCATCCAGTCGCCGTCGTTCCAGTCATAGTGCGAGTCGCCGACGACGGATGCCGTGGCCGGGGGAGTCTCGGTGTAGCGGGCCATGGGGTCAGCGCGGGTCACCCACGCGCCCTCGGCCGTGAGCAGCTCGAACTTGTACGTCGAGCCGGCGTCGAGCCCGGGCACGAAGAGCTCCCACACGCCGTTGTCGTCGAGGCGGCGCATCGCGTGGCCGACGCCGTTCCAGCTGTTGAAGTCGCCCACGACGCGCGCGGCCTGGGCGTGCGGCGCCCAGACGCTGAAGCTCGTGCCATCGATGCCCTCGTGCGGGCGATGGTGGGCGCCGAGCACCTGCCAGAGTTGCTCGTGACGGCCCTCACCCCACAGGTAGAGGTCGATGTCGCCGACGCTCGGCACGAAGCGGTAGGGGTCATCGGCATGCCAGTCGGGTCCGCCGTCGTAGGTCGTGCTGACCGTGTAGGCCTGACCGTCGGCGGGGCCGCCCGGCAGCAGCCCGTGCCAGAGCCCGTCGGCGTCGTGGGTGAGCGCGTGTTCGCTGCCGTCGGCGCGCACGATCGTGACGCTTGCCGCGAGGGGGCGCACGACTCGCACAAGCCAGCCTGCACCGACGACGTGCTGCCCCAATGCGTCGTGCGGCCGGGGGTGCCTGCCCTCGACGAGCGCTCGGCGATGGTCGGGGTGCAGAAGTGGGAGGGACGGCGTCGAGCTCTCGATCGGGGGAGCGTTTTTCTTTGGCGTGGTCTTCTTCTCGGCCATCACATGCCCTTCGGGTAGTCGATGCGCAGAATGTGCACCGGCTCGATGAAAGCGTCGAGTCTCACATAGTTGTCGGCACCCCAGCGGTAGCGCTCGCCCGTGATGAGGTCTTTCACGTCGAAGGTCGCGCCGGGCTCGAGGCCGAGAGCCTCCAGATCGAGGTGCACCGTGGTCTCGCGAGCCGAGTGCGGGTCGACGTTGGCGACGACGATGATGCCGTCGGTGCGGCCACTCCGTACGAAGCGCCCCGGCAGCACCTTCGAGTAGACGAGAATCGCTTCGTCGTCGCTCGCATGCACGGTCAGGTTGCGCAGCTGCCGCAGGGCGGGGTGCCTCGACCGGATCGTATTCAGATTCGTGAGATAGGGCGCGATCGTCGTTCCGGCCTTCGCGGCGGCAGCCCAGTCGCGCGGCTTGTACTCGTACTTCTCGTTGTCGATGTTCTCTTCGCTGCCGGGTCGGGCGATGTTCTCGATGAGCTCGTACCCGCTGTAGACGCCCCACGTGGGGCTCGCTGTCGCCGCGATGGCGGCACGGGTCTTGTAAGCCGGCACGCCCCCGAACTGCAGGTACTCGGTGAGGATGTCGGGGGTATTGACGAAGAGGTTGGGGCGCAGGAAGGCGCTCGTCTCGTGGCTGAGCTCGGCCAGGTACTGCTCGAGCTCGCGCTTTGTGTTGCGCCAGGTGAAGTAGGTGTACGACTGCTGGAAGCCCACGGCACCGAGCGACTGCATCATGGCGGGGCGGGTGAAGGCCTCAGCGAGAAAGACGACGTCGGGGTGCACGAGGCGCACCTGCTCGAGCAGCCACTCCCAGAAATGCAGCGGCTTGGTGTGCGGGTTGTCGACCCGGAAGATGCGCACCCCTCGGTCGATCCACAGCAGCACGAGCTTGAGCACCTCACGGCTGAGGCCGTCAAAGTCGTTGTCGAAGTTGAGCGGGTAGATGTCTTGGTACTTCTTGGGCGGGTTCTCGGCGTACTGGATCGACCCGTCAGGCAGTGTCGTGAACCACTCCGGGTGCTCGGCAACCCAGGGGTGGTCGGGCGCGCACTGCAGCGCCAGGTCGATGGCGATCTCGAGCCCGTTCTGCGCGGCGGCGGTGACGAAAGCCTCGAAGTCTGCGACGGTGCCCAGATCGGGATGCACGGCCTCGTGCCCGCCCTCGGTAGAGCCGATCGCCCACGGGCTGCCGGGGTCGTGCGGGCCAGGGGTGAGCGTGTTGTTGGGCCCCTTGCGATTGACGCGTCCGATCGGGTGGATCGGCGGCAGGTACAGCACGTCGAACCCCATCGCGGCGACGGCCGGCAGGCGCTTCGCAGCTGTCGCAAACGTGCCGCTCTGCCAGGAGCAATCGCGCTTCTGCTTGGCCCCTTCTGATCGGGGGAAGAATTCGTACCAGCTGCCGACGGCGGCGCGCGTGCGCTCGACGCGCAGCACGAGCTGCTCGCTCACGGTGCGCAGGCTGAGCGGGCGGTGCTCGGCCAACGCTGCGGCGAGACGCGCATCGGTGGCGACGGCGAGCCGCGCGCTCGGGGTCAGCGTCATCTTGCGCATCGCCGCCCGGGCTTCCGTGAGCACTGCCGCGGCGGGCGTCGTGCCGGCATCGGCGATAGCGCGCTCGAGCAGCTGCGCGCCCGCGATGAGCATGAGCTCGACGTCGACGCCGGCCGCGATCTTGACGGTTGCGGCGTGCAGCCACGTGGCCCAGTCGTCGGCGAAGGCCTCGACGTGCCACGTCCAGTCTCCGGGCTGCTCGACCTGCACCTCGGCATGCCAGCGATCGGTGCCGGGCGCGCCGATGCTCATCGGGTGGCGGGAGTCGGTGCCGTCAGGGGCCGTGAGCACGAGTTCGGCGCCGAGCAGGTCATGGCCCTCGCGAAAGACGGTCGCGGCGAACGGCACCACCTCGCCGACGAACGCGGTGCTCGGCCATCGATTCTCCGGCTGAACCGGGCTCAGGTGACGGATCGGGATGCGCCCGATGCGGTGGGAGAAGGAGGAGCGATGCGTCGTTGCCACGCTACGACCCTACGCCGGGAGTGAATCGTGCGCGCGATGACCGCAGATGGTTGACAGAGCCGGCCCGCACCGGGTGGGCGGGGGCCGATTCGACGTGAACCAGGCCGACAACCGCGTGTGTCCTCCATGTGGCGGACAAAATGTACCCCGCGCGGGGTACGCGAACTTTCGTCAGAAGCTGGCGGGCGTGTATGCGCACGCATACAGTGTGATGAGCACGCGACGTACCGCCGAGAGACCCGAACTCGGCGGGCCGCCCGCGCCGAACGACCACGCCAACCCGAATGGCGTGGTGAAACAGGACCGAGTCTCGCCCCCGTGCGAGGCCGGTCCTGTTCGGGTTAACGGCGGGCTGCCGACGCGGGGTCGATCTCGGTGCGACGGAAGTGCGTGCGCGCAGCGGTGGCGGCGCTCGCTCGGCGCCAATCTGGAACCGGTTGCGGAACTCGCGCTCGACCCGCCTAGAGTGGGTGGTCGGGGTGCCCCCACCCGCCCCACGTCGAGGAGTGATGACTGTGAAGGCGATCCGCCGCTTCACTGTGCGAACCGTGCTGCCCGAATCGTTGAACGCCGTGACGGCGCTCGCGGCGAACCTGCGCTGGTCGTGGCACGAGCCGACCAAGCAGCTGTTCGCCCGTATCGACCCCGAGCGGTGGGAACTACTCGACCACGACCCGATCGCACTGCTCGGCGGCGTCGACCCGGCTCGACTCGACGAGCTCGCCCACGACGCGCAGTTCATCGCCGACGCCGAAGCTCTGCGCGCCGACCTCACGGCTTATCTCGAGAACCCCCGCTGGTACCAGGGGTTGCACGACGCCCCCGCGCGCATCGCCTACTTCTCGCCCGAGTTCGGCATCGCGTCGGCGATTCCGCAGTACTCGGGCGGCCTCGGCATTCTCGCGGGCGACCATCTCAAGAGCGCGAGCGACCTCGGGGTGCCGCTGATCGGCGTTGGTCTGTTCTACCGCGCCGGCTACTTCCGCCAGGCGATCGACCGTGACGGCTGGCAGAAAGAGACCTACCCCGTCATCGACCCCGACGGCCTGCCGATGCAGATGCTGCGCGAGCACGACGGCAGTGCGGCGCGCGTCTCGCTGACGCTTCCCGGCGGCGACGCCCTGCACGCGCGGGTCTGGCAGATGACCGTCGGCCGCGTCGTGCTGCTGCTGCTCGACACCGACATTCACGACAACACCGACGAGCTGCGCGGCGTCACTGACCGGCTCTACGGCGGCGGCGGCGAGCACCGCCTGCTGCAAGAGCTGCTGCTCGGCATCGGCGGCGTGCGCGCCATCAAGCGCTACGTCGAGCTCTCGCAGACCCCTGCCCCCGAGGTCTTCCACACGAACGAGGGCCACGCAGGCTTCTTGGGGCTCGAGCGCATTAGCGACCTGATCTCTGACGGCCTCTCGTTCGACGAGGCGCTGCAGATCGTGCGCGCCGGCACACTCTTCACGACCCACACTCCCGTGCCCGCGGGCATCGACCGCTTCGACGGCGAGCTCATCGAGCGCTACTTCTCGACCTCGCTGCTGCCCGGGGTGAGTGCACCCGACGTGCTCGCGCTCGGCACCGAAGACTACGAAGGCGGCGACCCTGCCGTCTTCAACATGGCCGTCATGGGCCTGCGGCTCGCGCAACGCGCCAACGGTGTCTCGCAGCTGCACGGCGACGTCTCGCGGGGCATGTTCGGAGCGCTCTGGGAGGGCTTCGATCAGGATGACGTGCCGATCACCTCGGTGACCAATGGCGTGCACGCGCCCACGTGGACCGACCCGCTCATGGTCTCGCTCGCGAAGCAGAAGCTCGGCACCTACGAGACCTCGTCGTGCGACTGGAACTCTGACGCCGTCACCGACGCCGACCTCTGGTCGGTGCGCCGCGCGATGCGCGAGCAGCTCGTGCGCGATGCACGAGCACGCACGATCGCCGCGTGGGCCGAGCAGAACCCCGGCGTCGCGGCACCGAGCTGGATGACCGAGCTGCTCGACCCCGACGTGCTGACGATCGGTTTCGCGCGTCGCGTGCCCACCTACAAGCGCCTGACGCTCATGCTCCACGATCAAGACCGCCTGCGCGCGCTCCTGACCGACCCCGAGCGCCCCGTGCAGCTCGTGATCGCCGGCAAGTCGCACCCCGCCGACGACAGCGGCAAGGCCCTGATTCAGAAGCTCGTGCAGTTCGCGGCCGACCCCGAGGTGCGTCGCCGCATCGTGTTCCTGCCCAACTACGACATCGGCATGGCCCGCGTGCTGTACCCGGGCACCGACATCTGGTTGAACAACCCGCTGCGTCCGCTCGAGGCGTGCGGAACATCCGGCATGAAGGCGGCCCTCAACGGCTCTCTCAACCTCTCCATTCTCGACGGCTGGTGGAACGAGTACTACGACGCCGAGAACGGCTGGGCGATTCCGACCGCCGATGCCGCGGGCGACGGTGCCGAGCGCGACAAGCTCGAGGCTGAGGCGATGTACGACCTCATCGAGCACCAGATCGCCCCGAGGTTCTACGACGTCGACGCCGACGGCCTGCCGAAGCGCTGGCTGCAGAGCATCCGGCACACTCTCGCCACCCTGTCGCCCGAGCTCTCGGCCGACCGCATGGTGCGCGAGTACGTTGAGCGCCTCTACGTGCCGGCGGCGCACGCCGAGCGTGCGATCACGGCCGACGATCACCGCCCAGCTCGTGAGCTCTCCGCCTGGAAAGCCCGGGTGGCGCAAGAGTGGCCGCACGTCGCCGTGACGCATGTGGAGTCGGGCGGAGTGCAGTCGCCGCAGGTGGGCGACCAGCTCACGGTGCGCGCGCACGTGCAGCTCGCTGGGCTGACCGCCGACGACGTGCTCGTCGAGGTGGCCTTCGGTCGCGCTCGCAATGGCGATGACCTCGTCGACGTGCACCGTCAGCCGCTCGAGCTCGCACACCACGAGCTCGGCCAGCCGGCCGCCTTCGCGGGAACCGTCTCGCTCGAGCGCGCGGGATCATTCGGCTACACGGTGCGCGTCACACCGCGCCACGCTCTGCTGGCGAACCCGGCCGAGCTCGGGCTCATCGCCGTCGCGCACTGACCCCTGAACTGAGCACCGCCGCGGGCGGTCAGCGCGCGATATCGGCGACCTGACCGCTCGTGATGCGCAGCAGGGCATCGGGCGCGAGCTCGATGTCGAATCCGCGGCGACCACCCGAGACGAAGATCGTCGGCCAGAGCTCGGCAGTCTCGTCGAGCACGGTCGGCAACGCCGTCTTCTGGCCGATGGGCGAGATGCCTCCGACGACGTAGCCCGTCTTGCGCTCGGCGACGGCAGGGTCGGCCATCACGGCGCGTTTGGCGCCGACGGCAGCGGCGAGGGCCTTGAGATCGAGCATCCCCGTCACCGGAACGATGCCGACGCACAGTCGGCCGTCCGCCTCAGCCAGCAGCGTCTTGAAGACCCGATCGGGATCAAGGCCGAGCGCGGAGGCGGCTTCAAGACCGAAATTCGACGTCGCGGGGTCGTGCACGTAGGTGTGGGCGGTGAACGGGATGCCCGCAGCGGTCAGCGCGACCGTCGCGGGAGTCGTCGGCCCTGCCTGCGGTGCCGACCTAGCCATGAGCCGTGCTCCGACCTCCGCAGCAGCCCTCAGTCATGTGCCCGCAGCAGCAGCATCGACGTGGGCCCGAGGGTGATGGTCTCGCCCGGGGTGTGGTGCGGCTCGACCTGGGCGATGTCGTCGTGCGAGCTGTCCCACAGCACCGTGTAGCCGACGACGCCCTCGTGGGCGGGCAGCCTCACGTCGACCTCGACTTCGAGGCCGTGCACGATGAGCAGAATGCGGTTGAAGTCTTCGAACTCGGGCGTGGAGGCCGCGAGGTACTGCAGGGTGCGCTCTTCAGGTGAATCCCAGTCCTCCATCGTCATCGCTTCGCCGTCCTTGTTGTACCAGTCCATCTGCGTCGCGTTCGGCACGGTCTCGCCCCAGCGGCCGTAGCGCAGCGGGCGCAGCGCGGGGTTCTCACGCCGCAGTTGCAGCAGTCGACGGGTCACGCGATACAAGTCTTCTTGCCAGCCGTCGTGTTGCCAGTCGAGCCAGGTGAGCTCGCTGTCGTGGCAGTAGGCGTTGTTGTTGCCGCGTTGGCTGCGCCCGATCTCGTCGCCGGCGGTGATCATCGGCATGCCCGCGCTCAGCAACAGGGTGCCCATGAGGTTGCGCATCGCCTTGCGGCGCACGGTCGTGATCACGGCATCGTCGGTGAGGCCTTCGACGCCGTGGTTGAACGAGCGGTTGTTGTCGGTGCCGTCGCGGTTGTCTTCGCCGTTGCCGAGGTTGTGCTTCGCGTTGTACGAGACCAGGTCGGCCATCGTGAAGCCGTCGTGCGCGGTGATGAAGTTGACGCTCGCGAGGGGTCCGCGCTCTTCGGCGAAGACGTGCGCGCTGCCCGTGATGCGGCGGGCGAGCGATCCGATGCCTTCGGGCGCCAATCCGTGGCTGCGGTCGGTTCCGATGTCGGTGAGCCAGAACGCGCGCGCCCGGTCACGAAAGCCGTCGTTCCACTCGTGGTACCCGGCCGGAAAGTTGCCGACCTGCCACCCGCCCATGCCGACATCCCAGGGTTCTGAGATCATCTTCACGCCCTGCAGGGCCGGGTCGTCGAGAATCGCGCGCAGAAGAGGATGCCCGGGGTCGAACTCGGTGTTCGCATCGCGCCCGAGCGTCGCCATGAGGTCGAACCTGAAGCCGTCGACCTGCACTTCGTTCGCCCAGTAGCGCAGCGAGTCGAGCACGAGGCGCTGGGCGGCGGGGCGCGAGAAGTCGACGGTGTTGCCGCAGCCGGTGGTGTCGATGTAGTCGCCGTCGGGGGTGTGGCGGTAGTAGGCGGCGTTGTCGATGCCGCGCAGGCTCGTGGTCGGCCCCTCGGGCCCCTCTTCGGCGGTGTGGTTGTAGACCACGTCGAGCACGACTTCGAGGCCGGCCTCGTGCAGCAGCTTGACCATGCCCTTGAACTCGCGCAGCACCGCGCCCGTGCCGCCGAACTGCGCGTGGCGCGTGGCGTAGGCCGCGTGCGGGGTGAAGAAGTTGAGGGTGTTGTAGCCCCAGTAGTTGATGAGCCCCTGGCCCTGCAGGCGCTGTTCGCTCACGAACTGATGCACGGGCAGCAGCTCGATCGTCGTGATGCCGAGGTCTTTCAGGTACGCGATCGTGGCGGGGTGTGCGAGCCCCGCGTAGGTGCCCCGCAGGTCGTCGGGCAGTTCGGGGGCGAGTTTGGTGAGGCCCTTGACGTGCGCTTCGTAGAGCACCGTGTGATCGAGGGGGATGCGCGGCTTCTGCGCGCCGCCCCAGTCGAAGGCGTCGTCTTGCACATAGGCGCGCCAGTCGCCGTCGGGGGTGCGGGCAAGGCCGCGCGCATACGGGTCGAGCAGCAGGCGCTCGGGGTCGTAAGAGTGGGTCGGGCCGGTCGGGCCGTCGACTCGCAGGGCATAGCGCGTGCCCGGGGTGAGTGATCGCGTCGTCGTGCGCCAGACTCCGAAGCGGTTGCGCTGCAGCTCGTGCGTCTCGGTGATCCACGAGGGGTCGTCGGCCGCGAGAATGCACAGTTGCATCGAAGTTGCGTGCTCGCTCCAGACGCGCAGCTCGCCGCCGCGCGAGGTCTGCCGCACCCCGAGGTGCCCGAGCGCATCCATCGAGGCCATGCGTCTTAGGCTAGGTCAACTGGCACCGCGCGCTGTTCACCGCCCCCGCGACGCTTGTCGGCGATCGGTCCCGCAGCGCCGTGTCGCACACCCGTGTCGCACCCCTGCCGAGAGGAGGCCCCGTGATCTACCTCGACCACGCCGCCACCTCGCCGATGCCTGCGGCCGTGCGCGAGGCCTACCTCGACGCTCTCGAGCTGCAGGGCAACCCTTCGTCGATTCACTCGGCCGGCCAGCGGGCGCGCGCCATGGTCGACGACGCTCGCGTGCGCATCGCGGCAACACTCGGCGTCGAGGCGATCGAGGTGACGTTTACGGGCGGCGGCACCGAGGCGGTGAACCTCGCGATCAAGGGGATGTTCTGGGCTCGCAACGCGTCAGCATCGCGCCCGGGCGGCGCGCGTGCTGCCGGTTCGGGCGACGCGCGACCTCGATCGCGCCTGCTGGTGCCGCGCGCCGAGCACCACGCCACCCTCGACGCGGTCGAGTGGCTCGCCCAGCACGAGGGCGCCGAACTGGTCTGGCTCGAGGTCGAAGAGCTCGGAGCCCTGCGCCTCGACCACCTGACCGAGGCGCTCGGCGACGGTTCTGACGTGGCCTTACTCACGATGCTCGCGGCGAACAACGAGGTCGGCACGCTGCAGCCGGTCGCGCAGGCTGCGGCGCTCGCTGCGGCAGTCGGCGTACCCGTGCACGTCGATGCGATCGCGGCCTACGGGCAGGTGCGGCTCGATCCGCTGCCGCACGGGGTGTCGGCCGTCTCGATATCAGCCCACAAGGTCGGCGGACCCGTCGGGGTCGGGGCGCTCGTGCTGCGTCGCACGGCCGAGGTCGTGCCGTTGCTGCACGGCGGCTCGCAGCAGCGCGGGCGCTCGGGCACCATGGACGCCGCGGGCGCCGAGGCCTTCGCTGTCGCGGCCGAGCTTGCTCACGCCGAGCTCGACGAGCGTGCGGAGCACAAGCGCGCGCTGCGCGAGCGGCTCGCGGAGGGCATCCGTCGGTCGGTGCCGCAGGCGGTGATCAGCGGGGCCGCGGGCGCGGTCGCTCGGGCGATGACCGATGCGCACTCCGGCGACGCGGCTCATGCCTCGGGCGGCCGCCTCGACTCGACCGAGCTCAATGCCCTCGCCTTGCCCGGCACCCTGCACTTCACCGTGCCGGGCGCCGAGGGCGACTCGCTGCTCATGCTGCTCGATGCGGCGGGCTTCGCCGTCTCGACGGGCTCGGCGTGCCAGGCGGGGGTTCCCGAGGCCTCGCACGTGCTGCTCGCGATGGGGCTGAGCGAAGCGGATGCTCGCGGCGCCCTGCGCGTCACCCTCGGCCCGGCGACCACGGTCGACGAGATCGACGCGCTGCTGGCTGCGCTGCCGGCCGCGGTCGAGCGCGCGCAGGCGGCGGGTCTCGCGGCGCAGGTTCCGCGCCTGGGCCGCTGAGCGCGCACCAAGCGGAGCCGCGTACCCTGGAAGCATGCGAGTTCTGGCAGCGATGAGCGGCGGCGTCGACAGCGCCGTGGCCGCTGCGCGCGCGGTCGACGCCGGCCATGACGTCGTCGGCGTGCACCTGGCGCTCAGCCGCATGCCCGGAACCCTGCGCACCGGAGCGCGCGGCTGCTGCACGATCGAAGACAGCCTCGACGCGCGTCGAGCGGCCGAAAAGCTCGGCATCCCCTTCTACGTGTGGGATTTCAGCGAGCGCTTCCGCGCCGACGTCGTCGACGATTTCATCGCCGAGTACGCCGCGGGTCGCACCCCGAACCCCTGCATGCGCTGCAATGAGCGCATCAAGTTCGCGGCCGTGCTCGAGAAGGCTCTCGCGCTGGGCTTCGACGCCGTCGCAACCGGCCACTATGCCCACATCGTCACCGACGCCGCGGGCAATCGCGAGCTGCACCGCGCATCGGACGAGGCCAAAGACCAGTCGTACGTGCTCGGCGTGCTGACAACCGAGCAGCTCGCGCACTCGATGTTTCCGCTCGGCACGACGCCGTCGAAGGCCGTCGTGCGCGCCGAGGCCGAGGCGCGGGGGCTGACGGTGGCGCAGAAGCCCGACAGTCACGACATCTGCTTCATTCCCGACGGCGACACCCGCGGATGGCTCGCCGACCGCATCCCGCCCACCGAAGGCACGATCGTCGACCGATCGGGCGAGGTCGTGGGGGCGCATGACGGGGCCACGAGCTTCACGGTCGGTCAGCGCCGTGGACTCAACCTCGGCGTGCCCGCACCCGATGGTCGCCCGCGCTTCGTGCTCGAGGTGCGCCCGAGCTCGAACGAGGTCGTCGTGGGCCCGCGCGAGGCGCTCGCGATCCGCGAGCTCGCCGGGCGGCGCTTCACGTGGGCGGGGCTCGACCCGGTCGCGAGCGGCATCACCGCCGTCGACAATTCTGCGGGGCCCGATGCTCCGGATGCCCTCCTGCCGTTCGACTGCCACGTGCAGGTGCGCGCTCACGCCGACCCCGTGCCCGCGGTCGCGCGCGTCGCCAATGGCGAGCTCGTCGTCACGATCAGCGAGCCACTGCTCGGCGTCGCGCCGGGCCAAACCGCGGTCATCTACGTAGGCACTCGTGTGCTCGGACAGTGCACGATCGACCGCACGGTCGCGGCCGACCTCGTCGCGGCGCAGTAGGGCCAGGCGCACCGAGCCTCGCGGGGCCCGCCGCTCTCTAGACTGGCGCCGTGACCGCCGAGCTGCTGCGCCTGACTGACGCGCCCGCGACGCGCCCTGGCGCCGCGCCCGCCGACTTCTGGCCGCGCTTGACCGCCGCAACGGCGCACCTCGACCCGCCGCTGGGCGTCATCGATCGCGCGGCATTCGCGTTCAACGCCGCCGACCTCGTGCGTCGTGCCGGGGGAGTGCCCATCAGGGTGGCGAGCAAGTCGATCCGCGTGCGCGGCCTGCTCGACGCGGTGCTCGCGCACCCCGGCTTCGCGGGAGTTCTCGCCTACACGCTGCCCGAGGCGCTGTGGCTCGCGACCCCGCGCGCGACGGGCGGCACGAGCGCGGGCACCCCGGGCAGCGCGGACGGCAGCATCGACGACGTCGTGCTGGGCTACCCCACGACCGATCGCGCGGCCCTCGCGCGGCTCGCGGCCGACGAGCAGCTGGCCGCGCGCGTAACACTCATGATCGACGACGTCGCCCACCTCGATCTGATCGACTCGGTCACCCCGCCGGGCGCGAGGCCGAGCATCCGCATCGCGCTCGAACTCGATGCGAGCTGGCGCGGCCCGCTCGGCCATCTCGGGGTGCGACGCAGTCCGCTGCACGAACCTGAGCAGCTCGCTGCCCTCGCCCGCACGGTCACCGAGCGCCCCGGCTTCACGCTCGTCGGGGTCATGGCCTATGAGGCGCAGATCGCCGGTCTCGGCGACGCGCCGCCGGGGCGGCCGGTGCGCGGTGCGCTCGTGCGCGGCATCCAGCGACGGTCTCGTGCCGAGCTTGCCGACCGTCGTGGTCGTGCCGTCGCCGCCGTGCGCGCAATCGCCGAGGCCGCGGGCACGCCCCTGCAGTTCGTGAACGGCGGCGGCACCGGAAGCCTCGAGTCGACCGCCGCCGACCCCAGCGTCACCGAGCTCGCCGCCGGCAGCGGACTCATGGGCCCGCACCTGTTCGACACGTACCGCGGCTTCACGCCCGCGCCCGCTGCTGCGTTCGCCCTGCCGGTCGTGCGCCGCCCCACCGACGACATCGCCACGCTGTTGGGCGGCGGCTGGATCGCGAGCGGGCCCGCGGGCGCCGACCGCGTTCCGCAGGTGGTGTGGCCCGAAGGCCTGCGGATGCTCGGCTCCGAGGGTGCCGGAGAAGTACAGACTCCTCTGCGCGGGGCCGCCGCCCGCACGCTGCACGTGGGCGACAAGGTCTGGCTGCGCCACACGAAGGCGGGGGAGCTCAGCGAGCACCTCGACGCCTTCCACGTCGTCGACGGCGACCGGGTGGTGGGCGAGCTGCCGACGTATCGCGGCGAAGGGCAGGTGTTCTTGTGAGCGAGAGCAGCGCGACCGAGGCGCACGCAACCCGGCTGAGGGGCACGCAGGCAACGGCGGCCACCTCCGAAACCAGCGCGAGGCGCACACGCGCCTCGCGCCCGTGGCGCAATTGGGCTCGCACCGAGCAGGTGACGCCCGCGCGCGTCGAGCGCCCGGCGAGCGGTGACGAGGTCGTCGCCGCGATCGCGCGGGCTCGCACCGACGGGCTGCCCGTCAAGGCGATCGGCTCGGGCCACTCGTTCACGGGCATTGCCGTCGCGCCGGGCGTGCAGCTCGACCTGACCGACCTGGCCGGCCTCACGCACCTCGACGCCACCACCGGTCTCGTCACCCTCGCGGCCGGCACCAAGCTGCACGCCGCCTCGGCGCTTCTGCACGAGCACGGCCTCGCGTTCGAAAACCTGGGCGACATCGACGTGCAGTCGATCTCGGGGGCGCTCAGCACCGGCACCCACGGCACGGGTCGGGCATTCGGCGGCCTGGCCACGCAACTTCGGAAGGTGACCCTCGCCACCGCCGACGGTCACCTCTTGCCCATCAGCCCGACCCTGAACGCCGAGCTGTGGCCCGCCGCGCGCCTCGGGCTCGGAGCCCTCGGGGTGCTCGTCGACCTCACCGTGCAGACGGTGCCGACGTTCGTGCTCGCGGCAGACGAGCATCCGGAGCCCCTCGATGACGTTCTCGACGACTGGCCGAACCGGTCGACGCAGGCCGACCACGTCGAGTTCTATTGGTTTCCGCACACGAAACTCGCCCTCACCCGCAGCAACACGCGTTTGCCCGCCGATGCCCCGCGGCAGCCGGTCGGTCGCGTGAAGCGCTGGGTCGACGACGACCTGCTCGGCAACGGGCTCTACGAGGTGCTGTGCCGCATCGGCTCGATCGCGCCCGGCACGATTCCCGGGTTCAACCGGCTCGCGTGCGGCGTGGCCTTCAACCGACAGGCCGCCGACTTCTCGCACCGCGTGTTCGCGAGCGAGCGGCGCGTGCGGTTCCGCGAGATGGAGTACTCGGTGCCGCTCGACGCCGTCGCACCCGTCATGCGCGAGCTCGACCGCGTGATCGAGGCAAACGGCTGGCGCATCTCGTTTCCGATCGAGGTGCGCGCAACGGCCGCCGACGACGTGTGGCTCTCGACCGCGCACGGCCGCGAGAGCAGCTACATCGCCGTGCACCGCTACCACCGCGAGGATGCTCACGACTACTTCGCCGCCGCCGAGGCGATCCTGCGCGCGCACGACGGCCGCCCGCACTGGGGCAAGCTGCACAGCCGCACGGCGGATGATCTGAGGCCCGCCTACGCGCACTTCGACGAGTTCCTCGCCGTGCGCGACCGACTCGACCCCGACCGGGTCTTCACGAACCCCTACCTCGACCGAGTCCTCGGCCCCTAGCCGCAGAGTCAGGGCGCGCTCCTAGACTGTGCGCGTGGCTGAGAAACCCGTCGACGAGCGCGATGTCGAGACCCTGACCCGCGACGAGGCCCGGGCCGAGGTCGAGGCGCTCACGAGTCGCATCCTTGAGTTGCGAGACGCCTACTACTCGCGCGACACCGTGCTCGACGACGACGCCACGTATGACGCGATGGTGCGGCGGCTCGAGCTCATCGAGCATGCGTTCCCCGAGCTGCAGAGCCAAGACTCACCGACGCAGACGGTCGGCGGTCGCGCCGAGACCACGATGTTCGCCCCGGTCGAGCACGCCGAGCGCATGCTCAGCCTCGACAACGTGTTCAACGTCGACGAGTTCGCCGAGTGGGCGGCGAAGGTCGAGCGCGACGCAGGGCGCCCGGTGCGCTGGCTGTGCGAGCTCAAGATCGACGGGCTGGCCCTCAACCTGCGCTACGAGCGCGGAGTTCTGGTCACGGCGGCCACGCGCGGCGACGGACGCGTGGGCGAAGACGTGACGCCCAACGTGCTGCAACTCTCGGGCATCCCGACCCGGCTCGCTGGCGACACCGCAGAGTTGCCCGACCTCGTCGAGGTGCGCGGCGAGGTGTTCATTCCGAAGGCGGCATTCGACGAGCTCAACGCCTTGCAGCGCGCGGCGGGCGAGCGCGAGTTCGCCAACCCGCGCAACGCCGCGAGCGGCAGCCTGCGCCAGAAGGCTGAGGGCAAGAACGCCGAGCAACTCGTGCGCATGCGTGACCGACTGAGCCGACTGCGGATGCTCGTGCACGGTATCGGCGCCTGGCCGAACCCGCCCGTCACCGCGCAGAGCGAGGTCTACGAGCTACTCGAGCGCTGGGGGCTGCCGATCAGCACGCACTTCCGCGTGCACGACACTGCCGCCGGCGCCGCCGAGTTCATCGCCTTCCACGGCGAGCACCGCCACGCCGTCGAGCACGAGATCGACGGTGTCGTCGTCAAGGTCGACGAGCTCGAGTTACACGGCGAGCTTGGCGCCACGAGTCGTGCCCCCCGCTGGGCCATCGCCTACAAGTACCCGCCCGAACAGGTGAACACGAAACTGCTCGACATCGTCGTGAGCGTCGGCCGCACGGGTCGCGCGACTCCGTTCGCGGTCATGGAGAAGGTGCGCGTCGCCGGCAGTGAGGTGCGCCAGGCCACGCTGCACAATCAAGTCGTCGTCAAGGCCAAGGGCGTGCTCATCGGCGACACGGTCGTGCTGCGCAAGGCCGGCGACGTGATCCCCGAAGTGCTCGGGCCCGTCGTCGAGCTGCGCGACGGCACCGAGCGCGAGTTCGTTATGCCGCGCGATTGCCCCGAGTGCGGCACGCCGCTCGCTCCGGCGAAAGAGGGCGACATCGACTTGCGTTGCCCCAACGCACGCAGCTGCCCCGCCCAGGTGCGCGGCCGTGTCGAGCACATCGGCAGTCGTGGTGGCCTCGACATCGAAGGCCTCGGTGAGATCAGCGCGGCCGCGCTCACGCAGCCCCAGATTCCGGATGCTCCGCCGCTGATCACCGAGGCGGGCCTGTTTGACCTCACGCTCGACCAGCTGCTGCCCATCGAAGTGGTCGTGCGCGATGCCGAGACGGGGCTCGCCAAGCTCGACGACGAGGGCGAGGCCAAGTTGCGCTCGCCGTTCCGCAAGATCGAGCAGCAGTACGGGCCCGAGGCTGAAGGGCTCGAGCCGGCCGAGATTCGTGCGCGGGGCATCCGTCGTCAGCCGGCTGCCGTGCCGAGTGCGCTGGCGCTGCAGCTTCTCGACGAGCTCGAGAAGGCCAAGACTAAGCCGCTGTGGCGCATGCTCGTGTCGCTCAATATTCGCCATGTCGGCCCGGTTGCCGCTCGTGCGCTGGCCGACTGGTTCGGGTCACTCGACGCGATCAGGGCGGCAACCCTCGACGAGCTCGCGGCCGTCGATGGCGTGGGGGCGATCATCGCCGAGGCCGTGCAGGAGTGGTTCGCGGTCGACTGGCACGTCGAGATTGTCGAGCGCTGGGCGGCTGCCGGAGTGCAGTGGGCGACGCCAGGTCACGCCGGACCAGGTGCGGCGGCCGCCGCCGGGGGAGTGCTCGCGGGGCTCACCGTCGTCGCCACGGGATCTCTCGAGGGTTTCACGCGCGAAGGTGCCCAAGAAGCGATCATCGCGGCGGGCGGCAAGGCCGCGTCGAGTGTGTCGAAGAAGACCGACTTCGTGGCGGCCGGCCCCGGAGCCGGTTCGAAGCTCGCGAAAGCCGAAGAGCTCGGGCTGCGCATCATCGACGCCGAGCAGTTCGCGATTCTGGTCAGCGAAGGGCCAGACTCACTGCCTCCGGCATAGCGAGAGCCGGTTTTCACACTCCCTTCCCAGATGTCGGCCATGTAAAGACTGAGTGTGAATTGGGAAGAACTTTCGTTTCACCCCCAAAGTGGGGTGCTTTTCCCCTAGCATGAAACTGCGCCGAGGGTACTGAAGTGGGGAAGCCCAGACCCTCGGTAGTGAGGGGATTCACGGCTTGCTGCTCGAAGCGATCAGTATTTTCATCGCCTCGCTCACCGTCGTCACGGTCGCGGGGCCTGTTTCCGCGCCCGAAAACTCTGCACCGCCTGCCATCTCGATCATCGCGACACCCTCGACTTCCGCTTTCGAGCGGAGCATCGACCTGCCCACCAGTACCCAGCCGAGTACCGCCTCCACAGCTCCGGTCCCCCCCCAATCGACCTTGAGCGTGACCAGAACGACTGGCGTTTCTCTGCTGCACGCTCTCACCGCGATGCCCCCCACCGCGGTGACCGACTACGTGGAGGAGAACCCCCAACTTCTCCGCGCACTGCTGGAGGCTCCCCCGGCCGCCACGCAGGTGAGCGGCTGGTGGGCAGGTCTTGATGACACGGCACGGCGGTCGATGACCGCGGTGGCCCCCGAACTGATCGGCAACCTCGACGGCATTCCCTACGCCGTGCGCAATGATGTGAACCGTCGAGAGCTGCGCTCGACGATCCGTGAGCTCGAACTACACGGGCTGGATGCTGGTCGAGCCGTCGCTGCCCAGAACCTGAACCGGCTGCAGATGCTCTACTCGATCGCCGACGCGCTCGGCCCGGCTGCGGCGAACCCCCCGCGTTCGCTGCTGACCCTCGACACCCTTGACGAGGGCAAGGCGACGATCGTGCTCGGCGACCTCGACACGGCCGACTACGTGAGCTACCTGATTCCGGGCATGTTCATCACCGTGAGCGGCAATGTCGTCGAGTGGACCGACACGGCTGCGCGCCTCTACGACGAGCAGGTGTCGTGGCTCTCACTGCTGGCCGAAGCCGGTGCTGCGACCGAGGTCGAGACCGTGGCGACCGTGGCGTGGATCGGTTACCAGACCCCTCACCTGCTCAACGTCGGCAGCCTCGACCTTGCCTATGAGGGGCGTGATGCGATCGCGGCCACGATCGACGGGCTGCAGACTCTGCGCGGTGACGATCAGCCGTTCGTCTCGCTGCTCGCCCACTCGTACGGCTCGACTGCGGCGCTCATGGCGCTCGAGCAGAGCACCACCGTCGATGCGCTCGCGATGATGGGGTCACCGGGTAGTCCGGCGCAGAGCATCCGCGACCTGAATGTGCGCGGCGAGGTCTTCGTGGCCGAGGCGGCGTGGGATCCGATTCCGAACAGTTCGTTTTTCGGCTCCGACCCCGGAGCGAGCGAGTACGGTGCGCAGGTCATGAGCGTGGCGGGAGCAGTCGACGTCATCACGAATCGGATGCTCGCCTCATCGATGGGCCACAACGAGTACTTCAGCCCGGGCACCGAGTCGATGCGCAACCTCGCGCTCATCGGCATCGACAAGGGCGAGCTCGTCACCGACGGCTCTCAGCGCGACGCCGGACGCACGCTCGCGCTGCTGCGCTGAGTGCTGCTGCGCTGACTTCTGGCTCCGGCGCGCTTGCCATGACTCCCGTTCGCCACGTGCACAGCGCTCCTCCGTTCGCGCGACATTCGTGGCTCGAACATGATCGAGCGTCGTTCGGCGCGCGCGCACTAGCCTGAGCGCATGCATCGCCGCACCCCTCTCGCCGTCGCGACCGTTCTCGGCGCGGTCGGGCTCGTGGTGGCCGGTCTGAGCGGATGCGCGGTGCAGCAGGCGACGCCCGTCACCGACGCCGAAGCGCACGATCGCTTTCTCGCTGCCCTCGACGACACGCAGGACATCGTGGGTGGCGACTGGGACGTGCTCGATGATCCGACACCGCGGGAGTGCGTGATTCCGCTCTGGGTGGCGGGCGAACGGTACCCCGCCCTGCGAGTGGGCGATGCGCCCGTTCTCGCCTCTGTTGCCGCCGATCGGGTCGAGTCGGCGTGGAACGACCAGGGCATGCGTGTCACCCGAACCGACATCGGTGATGTGATCGAGGTGAAGGGCGAGAGCGCCGAGGGCGAGCTGCTCGTGCTGCGGGTGAGCGAGAGTGCGAGCACTCTGCTGGGCGAGAGCGAGTGCCGCCCGCGCTGAGACGGGGGCGCCGGGTGCGAACAGGCTCGCGAGCAGGCACGTCAGCAGTCACGCCAGCAGGCACGTCAGCAGTCACGTTCGCCCGCATGAGCCCGCTTCTCGCCCTGCCCTTCGCGCGATGCGGGCCTCAGCCCTCGCGCTTCTCGCTCAGGGTGAACCGTACGAACACGTCGTCGCCTGTGAGCTCGAGACTCTCGCCGTCATCGCTCACCGCGACGCGGTCGACTGCCTCGAGGGCGCTGAAGTAGCGACTCTCGAGCTGGTTCTGGTCTTGCTCGAGGCAGCCCATCTCGGTGCGACTCAGGCCTCCGAGCCGCAGCGTGCCGCTGCCCGCCGCGCCCGGCCCCTCGATGACCGGCCCGCTGTAGACGTTGCCGCAGGGCGACCGGCCGCTCACCGAGTCGCCCTCGAATACGAGGGTTACCGGATTCGCACTGTCGACGAACACGCCGCCGGCGTCACTGCCGCCATCGAGCACCCACTCGCCTTGCAGCGCGGTGGTGCCGCTCGTGAGCCCCGAGCAGGCGGAGAGCATCGGGATGCTCACGGCGAGCATCCCGACCGCGAGAGTTCTGACGAGTCGACTGCGCACCATGGTGGCCCTCACTTTCTTGACAGAGATGTCTACTCTTCTCGACGCTCGAGCGGGGTGAAACGTTGGGGGCGGGCAGCGTGACGCGCGGCGGAGGTGGTTGCGGTGCGCTCAGTAGACTGGAGCATCCCCCGACGAAGGCCACTTGGGGCACCCCGTTGTCTGCGAACCGTCATGTCTGAGAGCTTTGATGTCTGAAATCACTCCCGAGCGCGTCGCGCATCTTGCGTCACTAGCGCGCATCGCCCTGACCGAGGCCGAGATCGAGCAGCTCACGGGCGAGCTCGGTGCGATCGTCGACGCTGTGGCGACAGTGCAGCAGGTCGCCGGTGACGATGTGCCCGCGACGAGTCACCCGATTCCGCTGGTCGGGGGCATGCGCCCCGACGAGATTGGCGAGACCCTCACGACTGAGCAGGCTCTGGCGGGGGCGCCCGACCACGACGGCAGCCGTTTTCGCGTCACGGCGATTCTGGGGGAGGAGCAGTGAGCGGCGGCACGGGCGCGACCACTGGCGGCACGGCCAGCAGCACTGGCGACCTCACGCGTCTCTCTGCTGCGCAACTCTCAGCCCACCTCACCGCAGGCGAGGTCTCGAGCGTCGAGGTCACGCAGGCTCATCTTGATCGCATCGCCGCGGTCGACGGTGATGTGCACGCCTTCTTGCACGTCAACGCTGCCGCGCTCGAGACGGCCGCGCAGGTCGACGCCGATCGTGCAGCCGGGGTCTCGCTGCCGGCGCTCGCCGGAGTGCCGATCGCCATCAAAGACGTGCTGTGCACGCTCGACATGCCGTCGACATCGGGCTCGAAGATTCTCGAGGGCTGGGTTCCGCCCTACGACGCCACAGTCGTCGCGCGACTGCGTGCGGCGCGCATGATTCCGCTCGGCAAGACCAACATGGACGAGTTCGCCATGGGGTCGAGCACCGAGCACTCGGCCTATGGTCCGACAAAGAACCCGTGGGATCTCACGCGCATTCCCGGCGGTTCGGGTGGCGGTTCGGCCGCGGCGGTCGCGGCTTTCGAAGCGCCGGTCGCACTCGGGAGTGACACCGGTGGCAGCATCCGTCAACCGGCTGCCGTCACCGGGTCGGTCGGCGTCAAGCCCACCTATGGTGGCGTCAGTCGTTATGGTGCGATCGCGCTTGCGTCGTCGCTCGATCAGGTCGGGCCGGTGTCGCGCTCGGTGTTGGATGCTGCGCTCGTGCACGACGTCATCGGTGGGCATGATCCGCGCGATGCGACGAGCATCCCGGAGAGTTGGCCCTCGATGGAGCAGGCGGCGCGTCGCGGTGCCTCGGGTGAGTCGCTCAAGGGATTGCGCGTCGGTGTCGTGACGCAGCTGCGCGGTGACAGCGGAGGCTTCCAGGCCGGCGTATCTCAGCGTTTCGCTGAAACCCTCGAGCTGCTGGCTGGTGCGGGTGCCGAGATCGTCGAGGTGTCGGCGCCGAACTTCGAGTACGCGATCGCGGCGTACTACCTGATTCTGCCGGCGGAGGCCTCGAGCAATCTGGCGAAGTTCGACTCGGTGCGGTTCGGCATGCGTGCTGATGTGACCGGAACGGTCGAAGACGTCATGGGTGCGACTCGTGAGGCCGGGTTCGGGCCCGAGGTAAAGCGCCGCATCATTCTGGGCACGTATGCGCTGTCGGCGGGCTACTACGACGCTTACTACGGCAGTGCGCAGAAGGTGCGCACGCTGATTCAGCGCGATTTTGCGTCGTGCTTCGAGCAGGCCGACATTCTGGTGTCGCCGAGTGCGCCGACTACGGCGTTTCGGTTCGGTGAGAAGATGGCTGACCCGCTGGCGATGTACCTCAACGATGTGACGACGATTCCGGCGAACTTGGCGGGAGTGCCCGGCATGGGTCTGCCTATGGGTCTGGCTCCTGAAGACGGGCTGCCGGTTGGCCTGCAGCTCATGGCGCCGGCGCGCGAGGATGCGCGCCTGTACGACGTGGGTGCGGGTATCGAGGCTCTGCTCGAGCAGCAGTGGGGTGGGCCGCTCTGGGCGAAGGCTCCGGCACTGGGCTAAGCGCACGGGGCTCACCCCGCGCGGGCGCGCTCGAGGGGCACGCTCTTACTGGGTGTGGGTATCGGTCTCTGCTCGGCGTCGATGTCGGGTGGCGGAATCACGTGCAGGTCTCCGTCGACCCGCGCGAACCGCCAGCCGTTGTTGTGCAGCAGCAGGTGGTGATGTCGACAGAGCAGTACTCCGTCGTGGAGGTCTGTCGAGCCGCCTGAGCTCCAGGGCACGATGTGGTGCGCTTCTGTCCAGGAGGGTGGCCGATCGCACCCGGGGAATCGACACCCGCCGTCGCGGGCGGCGAGGGCGATGCGCTGGCGTCGCGTGAACAGCCGCGACTCGCGGCCCAGGGCGATCACATCGCCGACCTCGTTGATGACGATCGGCACGACCCCGCTTGCACAGACATGACGTTCAGCTGTCGTGGTGCCGACCGGCTCGGTCTGCCCTTCGAAGAACCCGAGGCCACGGTGCTCGCGCAGGTCGCGCTCGGCCACGATCACTTGCACGGCCGGGGATCGCACGCCGATGACCTCAGTGGGTGCAACCTCGCCACCGAGACGGATCAGCTCGACTACTGCGTCGAGCGCGATCTGCGGCGTGGTGCGGGTGTCGGCGAGCATCCGCAAGGCGCGATCGTTCTCGTTTGCATCCAGCTCGTCAGAGCCCTGCTCGGAAGAAGTGACGAAGCGCGGGCCGTCTCGACGCGGTGAAGTCGCGGCATCGACGGCGTCGCGCACGAGCGCTGCCGATTCGGGGTCGAGGAGCGCGTTCAGCCGTGTCATGCCATCGGCTTGGCGCGTGAGGTGCAGGTATCGCCGGTCTCGCAGGGCGGCTTCACGGTCGTCGACGAGTTCAGACTCGGCCTCGAGGTCGAGCAACGCCCGCGCCTGTCGAGCACGAACCGCGAGCTGTTCGACCGTGAGCAGGGCCGACTCGGCGGCCAGTTGGGATGCGGTTCTCTCGAGGTGAGCTGGAGTGACACCGACGGTGGGCTGGCCCAGCCCTCGGCCGATGGCGTCGGCAGCCTCAACAGAGAGGCGCGCCTCGCCTACAGCTACGGCGAGCGGACGCAGCCAGGCGTTCTCGGAGGCGATCAGGTCGGTAGCCCCTGCAGGCAGGTCGGTGGTCGTCGCAGGGTCATCGGACCCGAGCAGGCCTTCAGCGCCCGCGAGCATCGACCCGACTCGCACCATCGCCCCGGCCTCACGCGCGCCGACCCCGGTGAGCCGCTGGATGAGGTTCTCGGGTGTGCGGCTACCGAGACGTTGCGCCAGCCCGTCGTGCCCGAGCGTGTGATGCGAGCGTCGGGCGATCTCGTCGGCGAGCACGGCGAGGTTGGAGTCGGTGCGCTGGCGCAGTTCGGCAAAATCACTGTGCAGCGTCATAAGCGCATCGTCGGGGAGGTGCGCGATGGTCGTGCGCTGCAGCAGCGCGAGTGCCGGCACCGCGAACGGCGAGTTGGCGGTATCGCGGCGGTCGTCGACAGTGCCGTCGTCGTCGACATCAGGGCTGTCGAACCCGGGGTTGTCGACCGCAGGGGTGTTGAACGCAGGCCGCTCGAGCACAGCAACAGACCCGCCCAGGGCCTGGGTTTCTGTGTTCGAAGAATGCATACCTGATTCTCTCGCACTATAGAACTGGTGTACAGATGTCGAGCAACACTCGTGGATAAGAACTTTCGAGGCGCGGTTGGGGAGGAGAGGCGGAGGCCGGGCGTGGCCGAGCGGACCAGGCAAGGGGGCAGCACGAGACCGCCGACAGGGCGTGGCCGAGCGGACCAGGCCAGGGGGCAGCACGAGACCGCCGATAGGGCGTGGCCGAGCGGACCAGGCCAGGGGGCAGCAGGAGGCGCCGAGAGGGCGAGGCCGAGCGTCCCAGGCGGCGGGGCAGAGGGGCGATGGCAGGGCGCACCAGTGCGGCGCCGTCAGGCCGCAGCCGAGCAGAGCGGGTCGTCGGTGCGATGAGCCTTCTGCGAGCATCCAGCCCCTGCAAGAATCAAGCACCATGCCCCGCCTGATCACCTTGCTCGCCTACACGGCGCTGCCGCTTATCGGCGTGCTGCTGCTCGGCTGGGACTGGCGCGAGATCGTGCTGCTCTACTGGCTCGAGAACATCAGCCTCGGCGTCGCGATGCTCATCAAGCTGCTGCGGTCGGCCGACGCGCCCGGCGGCGACGACCCCGAGGTCGTGGGCAACCTCACCATCAATGGCCGCCGAGTGCGCGGCCCCGGTGCCGGTCGAGCCCTCGCCGGCTTCTTCGCCCTGCACTACGGCATCTTCACCCTCGTGCACGGAATCTTCGTGGTGCTCATCATCGCGGGCGTGTTCGTGCCGGTCGACAGCGAGACTCCGGTGAACTGGTGGGGCGCCCTGCTCGTGTGGATCATCGGCGGCTCAGCCCAAGTGCTCGCCGCCCGGTTCGGCCCGCTGCCCGAGCAGCGCGGGTCGCGCCTCATGCTCAGCGCCTACGGCCGCATCATCTCGCTGCACGTGTCGGTCATCGTGGGCATCGTGCTCATCGCCGAGCTGCAGTGGCCCGCGGCCGCCGCCGTGCTGCTGATCGCGCTGCACGCCCTCATCGACGGGATCGGGTGGATGTTCTCCGCCGCCCGCGACCGCGCCCGATCGCGCGCGGCGCAGGGCACGGTGCCGCGCGGCTGAGGCTGGCGCCCGACCAAGGGCCAGCATCCGCGCCCATAAGATTGACCCCATGGCGCGCGCAGAACTCATGGACTTCGACAAGGCACTGGAACTCTTCGAGCCCGTGCTCGGCTTCGAGGTGCACGTCGAGCTCAGCACGAAGACGAAGATGTTCTCCGACGCGCCCAACCCCGCCCTCGCCGCGAATAACATCACCGACCCGAACACGGCGATCACGCCCGTGTGCCTCGGCCTGCCGGGCAGCCTGCCGGTCGTCAACGAGCAGGCCGTGCAGTTCGCCATCTCGCTCGGCCTCGCGCTCGGCTGCGAGATCGCGCCGAGCAGCACGTTCAGCCGCAAGAACTACTTCTACCCCGACCTCGCGAAGAACTACCAGATCAGCCAGTACGACGAGCCGATCGCCTTTGAGGGCAGCCTCGAGATCGAGCTGGAAGACGGCAGCCTCGTACAGGTTCCGATCGAGCGCGCCCACATGGAGGAAGATGCCGGCAAGCTGACGCACGTCGGCGGGTCGACGGGCCGCATCCAGGGCGCCGAATACAGCCTCGTCGACTACAACCGCGCCGGGGTTCCGCTCGTCGAGATCGTGACGAAGCCGATCTACGGCGCCGAGCACCGCGCCCCCGAGCTCGCGAAGGCCTACGTCAGCACCATCCGCGACATTGTGCGCGCCCTCGGCATCAGCGAGGCCCGCATGGAGCGCGGCAACCTGCGCTGCGACGCGAACGTCTCGCTGCGTCCGCGCGGCCAGAAAGAGCTGGGCACGCGCACCGAGACGAAGAACGTGAACTCGTTTAGGTCGGTCGAGCGCGCGGTGCGCTACGAGATCCAGCGCCAGGCGGCGATTCTCGCCAAGGGCGGAACCATTCAGCAAGAGACCCGCCACTGGCACGAAGACACCGGCACCACCTCACCCGGACGCGTCAAGAGCGACGCCGACGACTACCGCTACTTTCCCGAGCCCGACCTGCTACCGGTGGTGCCGTCGCCGGCGCTGATCGAGCAGCTTCGGGATGCTCTTCCTGAGCCCCCCGCGGCCCGACGCCGTCGTCTTCGCGAAGAGTGGGGCTTCACCGAGCTGGAGTTCCGCGACGTCGTGAACTCGGGGCTCCTGGTCGAGATCGCCGACACGGTCGCCGCCGGAGCCGCCCCCCAGCAGGCCCGCAAGTGGTGGACGGGCGAGATCGCCCGCATCGCGAATGCTCAGGATGCTGAGCCCGCGTCGCTCATCAGCTCAGTTCACGTGGCCGAGGTTGTGGCCCTGGTCGATTCAGGTGCGCTCAACGACCGCCTCGCTCGCCAGGTGGTCGAGGGTGTCATCGCGGGGGAGGGAACGCCGGCCGAGGTCGTCGCGGCTCGGGGCCTGGAGGTCGTCTCGGACGACGGTGCTCTCATCGCCGCGGTCGATGCGGCTCTGGCGCAGCAGCCCGACGTGCTGGAGAAGATCCGCGACGGCAAGGTGCAGGCCGCCGGAGCCGTGATCGGTGCCGTGATGAAGTCGATGGGCGGCAAGGCCGATGCGGCGCGCGTGCGCGAGCTGGTGCTGGAGCGGGCGCAGGCCTAGCCAGACATGGGCGAGCGGGCTTCCGCATGGCGTCGGCTCTTGGGTGTCTCGGCCGGCCTGCTGGCAGTGTGCGGGTTGCTCATCGCCCTCTTCTTGTGGGGGCCTCTCGCGCCTCGATTCGACGATGATCGCGAAATCATCGCCGGCTCCGTCGCGGTCGTAGGGCTGGTGACCGTCATCCTGATGCTCGTGATGCTTCGTCCTGGCAGCGGGTACCTGAGGAGGTTCGAAGCGCTCGATCACGCTCTCAGTGAGTTGGTTGGCGAACCGATGGTCTCTTTCGCGTGCCATGTCAGGTCCAATCCCACAGCAGATTCGGCGGTGCCCGGACTGAGGCGCTTGAGCAAGCGCTGGCCACCATTTCTGATGTTCGCAGTTGGGCCATCGGGCGTAGCCGTCGGTCGAGCCGGGCGAACTCCGCGGACAATGCTTCTCGCAGTCGAGGGCGACGAGGTTTGCTTCGAACGCGGCGAAGCAGGGGGCCTCTACCCCACACTGCTTCCCACCGACTACACGCCTCAAATCAAGGTGGCCATAAACCGAGACGACGAGGAGTTCGCAGTCAGCCTCGACGGCATGATCAAGGAGGGTGTCGGAGTTCGAGTGCGCGATGAAGCCGAGATACGTGAACTCATTGCTTCGCTGTCAGCGACATGGGCCAGTAAAGCCGCGAACGAGTGATGTGTGTCACCCGGCCGATGACTCCAGGTCGTCCTTGAAAACCGAGCCCTCATACTGGCGGCCGGTGCGGTCCTGACGCAGAAGCCCGACGTGCTGGAGAAGATCGGTGAGCGGGCGTGGGGCTCGATCTACGTCGCTGACTCGGCAGAGCTCGTCAACGAGGCTTCATTAACATCGAGCGCGGCGCACATTGAGCTCAGATGATCGGAGTCGATCACTTTCATTAGGTCGAAGACTGCTGTTAGGACCGTGACGGCTTCGGGCCGGGGAACGCCCCGGCTGGTGTCGGCTTCGCCGTTGTGCGAGTACTGGTGAAGGAAGCGCAAGATGCGCCGCTGGGTAGTCGGGTCAGCATTCTCGTTCGCCCGGGTCACTGAGCCCTCAAAGTTGTCGATGAGGTCCGGGTACTTGAAGGCGAAGAAATCCTCGAGCACCCGACGTGCGATGTTCGGAAGGATTGCTGCGGCATCGAGATCGCTCTCGATCGAAGGGTTGTTCCGGCAATCCTCCAATGTGTGTGCCAACCGCCAGAATAGGTAGTGATACTCGGACCTAATGCGTTTCTGGATCGCCGAGTCCGCTGGCCACTCAGTGATGACCGGGAGCCGTCGCGCGACGCCACCCATCGTGACGGCCCGTATCCGCATCTCAAAGAGAGCTGCCGGTCGAGTTCGACGCCATGGTTGACGTCGCTGTTGGAACTGATTGCTCCACATCCTGAAAAGGTCGAAGTTGTGAGTCAGAATGAAGACCTGGCGCGGAGTCGGGGCGTCCACGAGCCGGCCCCAAAGATGCGACGATGCGCCAACGAGCACGTTGCTGTCGAGACTCGATATCGGGTCGTCGATGACGACGGTTACGCGTCCCTGTTCGACTTCGTGGCCGTTGAGGCTGCACAGGAAGTAGAGGAGGGAGATTGCGGTGCGTTCGCCTTCGCTGAGGTGGCGTGCAGGCTCGCCACCTCGCTGAATCTCGTAGTGGTCCCCGTTGACAGCGAACCTCAACTCGTCGCGGCCGAGGAGATAGGCCAAGTCGGAGTTCAGCGACTCAGCTAGCGGCCGAGGGTCGAGTTCGGTGGTCGGAAGGGCGTCGCGCTCCTCGAGGAGTGTTGCCCTCTCCTCTGTGAGAGCCGCAAGAATCGCACCGTTCGTCTCGATTGTTGTCTGATAGCCGTCGTACTCTTCAGTGATCGAGACGATCCGCGAATGCTCGATCCGCTGCGCTGCCTCCGAGCGCATGGTCTCTAGAGACCCCACGCGGTTATTGTGCTCATCGACCAGCTTCTCCGCAGCAGCGAGGTCGGGAGACTCGTAAGGGGGTAGTGCCCCGACCGGGAGCGCAGAGAAGAGGCGCTCACTCTTCTCAGTCGCGAGACTCTCCAGCGCTGCGGCATAGGCCACATAGAGTTCAAGTGCTTCATCGGCCGCTTCGCGCGCACGGCCGTAGTCCGCTCGGAATGACTCGAAAAGAAGGTTCGTCGCCGGCAGCTCAGCGATGGAGGTTCGCGCGCTCTGAACCGCGGCCGAGATTTCGGATCTGAAGGCGGCGAGGTCGGCCTGAAGCGCAATAAGGCTGGCATCGAAATGGCGATCCAGATCCGCCCTTCGCCCTGCGGTTAACTCGTTCATGCAGAAGTAACAGGTCGTGGCATGCTCGTGAAGTGGCAAGCCCGACTGTACCCAACGCTCTGCTTGAGGGTTGTTCGCGAGTTCGGGTATCGGCGCCGAAGTGACCGTTCGAGCCCTGAGCTGCTCAAGGCGGTTCGACAATGCTGACAGATCGACGATCGTTGATGGTTCGAGCGGTACCTCACTCATCGGCGACGCTGTGACAGTCTTCAAGTCTTCTTCGACATCGGAAGACTGTCCGCTGGCGAGCGCGGCGCGGTCGACCAGGAGAGCTTTCACCTCCGGAGCCCGGTAGGAGCGTGCTGCGTAGCGCCCGCCGACCAACTGCAGTTCTTGCGCGATTTGCGACGCAGTGCGAGTCGCCAGTTGGTTCTGACTGGTCTGGGCTTGGTCGCGCTGACGCCCAGCGACGTCCTGCTCGGTGCTGATGGCATCAAGTCGACTTTGGATCGCTTCTTGTCGAGCCTCCGCTTCGATCTGTCGTTCGCCGAGAGTCAAGAGCGCGCTCGCATCTGGACCGCTCGACTCGTCGAACCGAATATTGCGTGCGACGTAAGCGCGGTTGAACACGCGGACGTTCGGCCAGAAAAAGTCATCGACGGCAGAGAGTGTGCGGGGAGAATCGGCGGCGTCGAGGATCTCTACGCGGACGTTGCCGATTTCAGTTGGGTTCTGCACGACATGGTCGAAGAGCGATGCGAACGTGGACTTGCCTGACCCGTTCAAGCCATAGATGAGATTGACGGTCACGAACTCGACACCCGAGGACCACGCCTTCATTGCGCGGAAGTCTTCTACGCGGACGATTTTCTTAAGCATGTAGATGGCTCCCGATCCTCATCGTGCCCCTTGGACGTGGGACACCTTCATCTGCACATGGGTCATCTTCATCGCCACCCTGTCCCCGATCCACCGTCGTGGCCAATCTCTCACGTTGTCCGCTGGCTCGAGGTGGCGCCAACCCACAACCCGTCGCGGGCGCGAGTCATGCCGACATACAACTCCCGCCGCTCGATCTCCCGCCGTTCGAGCGCGCCCTCGTCGAGCCCGGTAGCAGCCGGGGAGAGCAACGACCCATCGACCCGCGCCAGCAGCACCTGCTTGAACTCGAGGCCCTTGGCGCGCTTGATCGTTCCGACCTTGATCGACGGGGCGCTGAGGCCCGCGTAGCTCTCGAGCTCGATGACGTCGAACCCGGCAGCGCGCAGCGCGGTGACCATGGCGAGAGCATCCCGATTCGTCGCCGTCAGCACGCCGATGTCGCCGGGGTCGACGCCTGACGCGACGAGCGTGCGCACCTGCGACACGAGCGCCCCATCATGCTCGGCGACAGACTTGAACGACGCGAGCACGGGCGACGGGCCCGTTCGGGGAACATCGAGCGCAGCATCCGCCCGCCCCGGCCCGCCCTCGATGTCGACGAACTCGTCGCCCTCGACGACGGCCGCTGCGAACGCCGCGATCTCGCGGGTGTTGCGGTAGTTGGTCGAGAGCACGACTCCGCGGCCGGCGACCGAGATGCCCGCCTCGGCGAGCGAGTAGCCGCCCGGATAGATGGTCTGCTGGCCGTCGCCGATGAGCGTGAGGCCGTCGGGGCGGTCGCCGACGATCGCGTGCAGCATGCGCAGCATCGCGCACGACAGGTCTTGCGCCTCGTCGATGATGACGTGGTCGACGCCCTGCATCGGGGTCTCGCGCAGGGAGGCTTCGGCGCGCAGCACCAGGTCTTCGAAGTCGACGAGCCCGCGGTCGCGCAGTGCCGCCTCGTACGCCTGGAACAGCTCCCACACCGCGCGCCGCTGCTCGACCCGTAGCGGGCGACGCCGACCGGCTCGCGGCAGGTTGGCGTACTGTTCGAACGTCGTGAGTCCGCGACCCTTGATGACCGACGCGATCTCGTCGCGCCAGTAGCGCGGGTTCGCATCGATCGCGAACAGCGGCCCGCGGCGCCCGACCGTGCCCCACGCAAAGTTGAACGCCTGCGTCACCGCCGTGAAGTCGAGGCTCACCCGCTGCCCACGCTCGCGCAGCACCCGCATCGCGAACGCGTGCACTCCCGTGAACTCGACGCGCTCAACAGTCTCGGGGGCGAGCCGGTGCAGCAGTGTGCCGAGTACCGCCGGCAACGTTTTCACGAACGTCGTCACGATGACGCGGCCCGTCGTGCCGCGCGCCAGGTATGCCGCCCGATGCAGCCCGACGACCGTCTTGCCGGTTCCCGCGGCGCCGCGAATGCGCGCGGGGCCCGAGAAGCTGCGCCGCACGAGCTTCGCCTGCTCGGGGTGCAGAAAGGCCATCCACTCCTCGATCGGGGCGGCGAGCATCCCGGCCAGGAACGTGTCGGCCACCTCGTCGACGGTCAGCAGGGCGGGCTCGTCGAGCACCGGGTCGGGCACGCTCAGGTCGAGCGGCACCGGCTCGTCGCCCAGCACCGGAAAGTGCTGGATGACCGCGCCGAGCACGACATTCTGCTGGCGCTCGGTCAGGCGCCTGCCGAACCCGTTGATGAACGCGGATGCCCTCCGCTCGCCGACCACCACCAGGCCGCCCAGGCTCGCGAGCGGCACCGGGTCCATGGCGGAACCCGCGAGCACCACGACCACCCGCACTTCACCCGGAGCGAGCCCCAGCTCGACGAGCGCCGCCTCGGTGCTCACGCCCACGTCGGCGAGCCCCGCGAGGTCGTCGGTGACGTCGGCCTGCCCGCGGAAGACGCGGCCTCCCGCCACGGTCACATCGCGCCAGCCCTTCGTGTCGACGACGAAGACGCCGCCGGGCCCGACAAGCACGTGGTCGATCTGGGCGCGGCTGCCGCGCCGGGCGCCGGGCCAGCCTCTGTCGTGCAGAAAGGTGTAGCCACACGCGGTCAAGGGCGCGAGCGTGCCGGCCACCTGCCGCTCGGTGCGGTGGCCGATCAGCCACCGTTCGGCTTCGGCTCTGGCCAGAGCGGCCCGCTCGTCGAACGCGTCAGCGAGCGCGACGAGGCGCGCGGCTTCGACGCCCGCCGACCTGCCCGCCTCGCTCATGCCGCCCCCCGGCTGCCGCTCGGCCGCGCTGGTGCGCAGAAATGCGAGCCTCCCTCCAGTCTGTCGGTCACGGGCGTGCAGCGGCACCCCCTGTGCGGGGGCGTCATTGGAACAGGGTGAGCGTCCGTCTCGCGCCTGGGTTGGTGCGCTCACCGGTGTTTAGCCCCCAGGCCCGCGCAACTCGCGCTCCATCCCGTCGACAAGTCGGCGTGCGTACTTCACCAGGCCGCGAGCGACGGCAGGCGACACGAGCCGAGGGCTGTACTGCACGCCTGACTTCGCCGCGATGAGCCGCCTGAAGTCGCGCGCGTAGTTCTCGCCACTCGGGCTGACGGTGGCGAGCATCCCCACCGCTTCAGCGTGATCGTCACTTGACGAACGTTGCTTGAGCGCGACACCGCAGATCGCATCGGCTGCCGCGATTCCGGCGAGCACGGCCAGCGACGACACGACGGTCGAGACGGCTTCGTCGCCGATCTCGTCGGCGAACTCGGTGACGATCTCGGCGGCGCTGACGAATCCGCGGGCATGCTTGGCCCGGGCGAGTGAGTCTGCTCGAGACATCGGGGTCGTGCGAGGGGTCAGGGGCTCGCCTTTCGGAGGAGGTCTCGCACGTCGGGGCCGCAGACCATACGCAGGTCTGCCTCCCACGACGCGACGAGCGGATCGCTCGCGGCGACCATGCGCCGCACCTGCGGGCGAGTGACGGCGATGAGCTGGGGGTTGTTGCCGGTGAACTGTGCCAGGTCGTCACGAACTCGGTCGAGAGCATCCACAACCTCACCAGGCTCCGTGTCAGTCACGATGAGCAGGTCGATGTCGCTCGAGGGCGTCGAATCTCCTCGGGCGACGGATCCGAAGAGCGCGCATGACACCTCGTCGGCCAGGTGTCGTTCAACTGATTCGCGGATGCGCTGCTCGACTCGCACGGAACTGCCCAGAATCTCGGCGAGCGGTGGCCACAGCACGTGCTCGCGATTGAGGGTGTAAGTCGTGGCGTGGCTGCTGCGTCGAGCGGTGACGAGCCCGATCTCGACGAGTGCCTGCAGCTCGCGGTGTGTCGAGCTTGGGGCGAGCCCGTCCGCGAGCCGTGCGACCTCTCGGCCCGAGGCTGGCTCAGAGGTTCGGGCGAGCGCGGCCATGACGCGTGCTCGAATTGGGCCGAGCAGGTCGGCGCCGGGCGTGCTGAGGTCCATACGCCTAGTGTCCCAGAAACGGAACGAATGTTCCAGAAGCGGTACATTACATCCCTGGCTGACGAACTGTTCACATCGCCGGGCGACGAGAGTGAGTCGAATCGCAGCGTTCACTTCCGCAATGTTTTCAGATAAAGTGAACAAGTATGAGCAGTGAACATATCGTCGCGACGACTCCGCTCGTCGACCGCTGCCTCGATCGCCTCTGCGAGTACGGCCTGACATCCACGGTGCTCAGTGAAGCGCCCGACGGCAGCATCCGCGTGCGCCTTCAGGGCAGAGCCGTCACACAAGGCGTGACGCTTGCGCCCCACCGTGAACTCACCCTTACAGGGCTCCTTCGCGACGGAGCGGATCTCGACGCCCACCACACGATTCGCATCGGCGAGCGTGTGTCGACGCGCGCGGCAGACGCCTTGCGCTCCCGCCGCGTCAACTTCGTCGATGCGGCCGGCAATGCCTACATCGACCTTGACGACTGGTACATCGACGTGCGGGGCCGGCGCACCGACACACAGGCCCACGAGGCGCCTCCGCTCCGCACGCCGCGCAACGCGTTCAGCACCAAGCGCGCGCAAGTGATCTTCGCGATTCTGCAGTGGGAGGGTCTGCAGGAGGCGGATGTGAGAACGATCGCGCAGGTCGCCGGAACCTCAGTGGGTCTTGCGCATCGCACTCTTACCGAACTGCGTCACGAAGTAGAGTTGTGGCCGAGTTCACCGGAGTCGTGCGAGCGCCTACTCTCGGCCTGGCTCGCCGCTTACCCCACAGGCCTCGGCGCGGCGCACCAGTTGGGACGCTTTCGCACCCCTGACGTGAGGGCCATCAGCGGCGCCGTGAACGTGAGCGGCGACCCGGCCGTGCCGCACCTTCTGAGGCCCAGCGAAGCCATCGTCTATGTCGACGAACTCACGGCCGATCTGGTGGCTCGCAACCGTTGGGTGCGTGACGTGAACGGCAACATCACCGTCAAGAAGCGATTTTGGCGGAACCCCGATGCCACAGAGGTGGCCGAGCCGTCGCTGGCCCCCACGTTGCTCGTTCTCGCCGACTTGTCGTCATCACCCGACCCCCGTCGCCGCGAAGCAGCGTCGGCGCTGCGCGCTACACACGCACTATGAACGTCGCCCTCGACCTCACGACCCCGCTCGGTGTAGTACTCGCCGAGATGGATGCTGTGCTCGAGCATCCCGTCGATCTGCTCGCTATTGGCGCTGAGGCCCGCGACATCCTTGCCTCCCAGCTGAGCCCCGACCTGCGTCTTGTCGCGACCACCGACGTCGACTTGGTGCTCGCGGTCGACGACTGGCGCCAGTATGCAGACACCTTCGCCGGACTCACCCCCTTCGGGCCGAGAGGGATGATGTTCACCGTCGCTGGGGTCAGAGTCGACATCATTCCGTTCGGGCCGGTCGAAGACCCGCCGGGCTCGATTCGTCCTCCGTGGATGAACGAGCCCTTCAGTGTCGGAGCGTTGCGACCGGTGTTCGACACCGCCACGCCCATGACCCTTCCCGAAGCCTGGCGACTGACGTGCCGAGTGCCGACGGTTGCTGGTTTCGCCGCCCTGAAGCTGCACGCCTGGCTTGAGCGCTCAGCTCTGGGTGAGACGAAAGACGCGGGAGACTTCGGCGTCGCCCTGGCGTGGTTCGTGAGCGATGCGACAACGATGGAGCGACTGGCGTTGCAGCATTCGCATCTTGTGCGCGCACCCGAGTTCGATCTGCACGCGGCCGCAGGCCACCTGTTGGGCCGAGACATCGCTGAACTGCTCGGCCCCGGGCTCGCGACCGAGCTGCATACCCGGTGGAGTCATGACTCGCGGGCGCACATGGCCCGACTGCTGTCTTCGCGTGGGCTCCGCGGAGCGACCGGAGTGGGCAACGAGTCTTACGCTGGCGCGTTGCTCACGCGCGTCGCGGAAGGGCTGAGCGACGGCACCGGTGGCGGCGCTACGCTGACATCATGACCGAGCGCCTGCACCGCCTCGCCCTTGTGGGCAGCGTTGCGATGCTCATCGCCGTCGCGTTCGGCCAGCCGAGCACGCTCGCGACCGCGACGGTGCTCACCACCACGGTGCTGCTCGCCGGTATCGCCCTCATCGCGCTGCAGGCAGTGCGCGCTCCAGCGCTAGGAGCCATCACCGTCGGCTCACGCGCCCGAGCGCACCGCGAGTCGCTCGCCGTGCAGGCCCAGCCCTCGCACCCCACCACCGCCGGTCGACCCCTCTCGCGGGCTCCCGGCGCGGCGGCCTCGGCCGCCTAACCGCGCACACGCGCACACGCTCCGTCACCGGTCCACCCCGGAACCGACGGATGCGGCGGCCAGACCCCCCGCATCCCTTCGACTTCTGGAGACCCTCCATGGACTTCACGACCCTGCCCATCATCGGACCCCTCGTGCAGCTCGGCGCCGTTGGCCTGCACCGGTTCATCGACCTGCTCGAGCCACTCGTCGGCTCAGGCGCAGCCGCGCTCGCTGTCGTGCTCATCACGCACGCCGTGCGCATCCTGCTCATTCCGCTCGACATTCGCCTCGTGCGGGCGGAAGGCGCACGCCGACGCCTTGCGCCGCCCCTCGCCGAACTGCGCCGCCGCTGGAAGAAACGCCCCGAAGAACTGCAGCGCCGCACGATGCAGCTGTACAAGAACTCCGGGGTCTCGCCCGTCGCCGGCTTCGGCAGCATGCTCGCGCAAGCCCCCATCGTCTCGGTGCTCTACCTCGTGCTCGCGAGCCCCGCGATCAACGGCGACCCGAATCCCCTGCGAACAGAGACACTGCTCGGAGTCGGCTTCGGCGAACCGCTCGGCGCCGCCCTCTTCACCGGCACACCGGGCGCGTTCGCGCTGGTCGCCATCATCACGGTCGTGCTCGTCGGGGCCGGGATGCTCCTGCGCGCGTCTATGCGAAAGCTCCAGCGGGGCGTCCCGCAAGCAGAACTCCCGCCCGCGATGACGAGCCTCATGGGCATCCTGCCCTTCGTCACGATCATCCCCGCGCTGATCGTGCCGTTCGGGGCCGCGATCTACCTCGCGGTCAGCAGTCTGTGGAGCGCGATCGAGCGCCCGGTGCTGCGACGGATGCTCTGGACCGACACCGAATGGCGCCCCGAGTAGATTCGAGGAAGTAGCAGCGATTGCGCGAGAGGGGAGCGGCCTCATGGCCTGGAGCACCCGCGAACTCGCCGACCTCGCCGGCACGACGGTCAACACCGTGCGCCACTACCACCGGCTCGGGCTGCTCGACGAGCCAGAGCGCCGCGTCAACGGCTACAAGCAGTACGGCGTGCGCGATCTCGTGTGCCTGCTGCGCATTCGACGGCTCGTCGACCTCGGGGTGCCGCTCGCGCAGATCGGCGACGTCAGTGGCGGCGCGACCGATCGCGAGCTGCTCGGCACTCTGGACGCCGAACTCGGCGCGCAGATCGACCGCCTGACGAAGGCGAGAGAGGAACTCGCCGCGATCGTGCGCGACGATGCTCCGGCCGACTCGCCGGCAGGTTTCAGTTCCGTGGCCTCGCAATTGTCAGAGGCCGACAACTCGATCTTGCACGTGTTCGGCCGACTGTATGACTCCGACGCCCTGACTGACATTCAGCGCATGGTCGAAGACGACCTCGCCACGAATCCGGTGAGTGGTGAAGTCGACGCGCTCGCCCCCGACGCCGATGACGCCACCCGCCAGCGTCTCAGTGAAGCGATGGCGCCGTTCTTGGCGCGGCAGATGCGTGAATACCCCTGGCTGAGCGAACCCGGCGCTCAGATGGTCGGCCGCCCCGCCGACACGGGGCAGACCATCGCCGACGCGATGGTCGAGCTCTACAACCCAGCGCAACTCGACGTGTTCGTTCGAGCCGGGGTGCTCGCTCGCGAACTCCTCGCGAAAGAAGAAGACACCTCTTGACTGTGTTCTGAGAACACAGTTTCTACTGTCTTCTGGGCCGGTTTCGGCTCTACTCAGACAGGAGAACACCACCATGAATCCCGTTGCCGATCTCATCGTCAACTTTCAAGACCTCGTTGCCCAGGTGCCCGCATTTGTGCAGCCATTCATCATCATGCTGGCGGCTACGGTTCCGTTCATCGAAGGCGAAGTGGGCGCGCTCATCGGCGTGGCCGGCGGCATCAACCCCTTCATCGCGGCCGCCGCAGCCATGATCGGCAACTTTGCCGCGGTCGTCGGCGTGGTCGCGGTCACCTCGCGAACGCGAGAATTCGCGCTCGCTCGCCGCAACGGCGCAGGATCATCGGTGTTGACCGAGGAGCGACCCGAACCGCAGAAGCCGCAGTCGAAGGGCCGACAGCGTTTCGCGCGCTGGGTCGTTCGCTTCGGCGTGCCCGGAGCGAGCATCCTGGGCCCGCTCGCGATTCCGACGCAGTTCATGTCGGCCATGCTCGTCGCGTCAGGCACTCCGAAAGGCTGGGTGCTGCTCTGGCAGGGTGTCGCGATCATCTTCTGGACGGTGCTGGCGACCGTTCTCGCGTGGCTCGCGCTCGTCACCTTGGGAGTCTGATGATGCAGAACGACCCAGACGCCGTCGCCGACACCACCGCTACCGATCATCCGACCCTGGCCGAAGAACTGCTGCTGGTGTTGTTCCAGCCCTCCTCGGGCACGTTCGCGGGCGAGAACCTCCTGTTCTATGCGCTCGCTGGTGCCATGCTGGCTGACCTCGCTATCGAGGAACGCGTCACGGCCACGAGCGAGATATCGATGCTGGCGAAAGTGGATGCTATTGCCGACGCCGCGCCCGATGACCCGCTGCTGCTCTCGGCATGGCAATACGTCGCCCAGAAGCCGCGCAACGTGCAAACGGTGCTCGCGGCCATCGGCCCCACCTTGCGCGCGCCGGTGTTGCAGCGGCTCATTGACCGCGGCGACCTCGTCGAGCGAAAACGAAAGGTACTCGGCGTCTTCCCGTCGAAGAAGCTGTCGCTGGGCTACACGGGTCGACGTGAGGCGCTGATCGCGGGCGTATACGACGTACTCGTCGACGGGGCGGAACCGACGCCCCGCATCGCCGCGCTCATCGCGCTCGTGTACGGAGCGGGCGTGCTGTCGCACCTTCACCGCGAGATTCCGTGGAACTCTGTGGCGATCACGCGGGCCGAAGAGCTCAAGCAAGGAAACTGGGGCGCTGAAGCCGCCTCGCAGGCTGTCGCGCGCACGATGGCGGCGATGATCGCGAACAGCTTCGTCGTCACGACGACGATCGCGTCGCGCTGAGTTGCGGGTGCTCGAGGTGATGGCACCCGGTGCGGCGTCGACACTTTCTAGCGCCGCGATCGTGCGCGTCATGTCTGGCCTCGTGGGGTGACCGTGCACGCGCACTCCCTGCGACGTGACCTCGACGAGCAGCCAGCCCCAGATTGCGCGCGGCGAGGCGTCGTCGCCGTCGATGACCATGAGGCGCGAGCCGGCCGCGACAGCGTTGACGGCCGCGGCGATTTGCCCCTGCCTCGATCGTCATCTCTTTGGCAGGATCGACCCACGGTCCGCGAAGGGAAAGACACCATGCGCTACACCCTGCTCATGCACTACCCCGACATGTCGGCCGACGACCTCGGCCCCGAGGCACTCGCGGAGGGCATGGCCCCTTCGCCGACTCGCGCGAGCAGCTCGGCGGCACCGTCGTGATCGACGTGGCCGACCTCGATGCCGCGCTGCGCTCGCCGCTGCACGTGCGGCGCGGGAGTCGTACGGCCGCTTGCTCGCACTCGTCGCCAGTTCGACGCGCGATCTTCATCTGGCAGAGGATGCTCTCGCCCACGCCCTCGAACGCGCACTGCGCTCGTGGCCCGAGTCGGGGGTCGTCGATGTCGAGGCGCTCGACCGGCTCTGCCGAGGGCTTAGTGCGATCGCGCCTACGCGCGGTGCACTCGAGGCGCATGCAGCGCTGGAGGAAAGGCTCATGAACTGACCCCAAGAGGTGAGTTTTCATAGCGAAGTTCTTTCGCTATGACTCCCGAAACGAGGGGTTTCGCTGATAATCTGCTGACAAATCTCCCTCGCACGAAATGAGCCCCGCCTTGCGTCGATTCCCCCGCGCCTCCGTCACCCTGACCGCCAGTGGCATCGCTCTCGCAGCACTGCTCGCGCCGGCCGCCGTCGCGTCCGCTGCGCCTGTCGTCTACCCGGCCGTCGTTGACGAAGGAATCACCGCCGTGTCGGCCTTCCCGAACTACGAGCTCGAGGTCGACTGCGACGCCTTCCTCGCGCAGTACGACATCGACGAGCTCGGTTTCTATGCCGAGCTCTACCATGTGCCCGGCGGATCGCTGACGATCACCTTCGATTGCGAACTTCTGGGCGACGACTTCGACGTTTCAGACCTCGCTGATGTCGACTCTCCGTCGTCGATCGGAGTGAACCCGTCAGACGGCAGCACGGTCGTGACAATTGAGCCGAACACTGACTTCAGCGTCAACTGGCCTGAAGACGAGGGCTACTTCGAGGTCGAGTACTACCTGACCGCATCCCTCGACAACCCCGGCGGCTCGCTGCTGCACGAGCTCGACGCCAGCCACGCCGGTTCGAGCGGACCGATCGCGAACTTCGCTACCGGTGAAGACGGCCCGGTGTACGACTGCGTGGACGACGGTGCCAAGCCCTACGTGACCCAGGTCTTCACGGTGCTCACCGCGGGCACGTACACGTTCCGCGTCACCGGTTACACGCCGTACGAGGGCGGCCTGTACTACGACTACACGCCCACCGGCGACGGCACCCCGCCGAACCCGTGGGGCACCTACAACCCTTTCTCTGACCCGGCGCTCGTGCTCTACAGCACCTTCGACCCTGCCAACACCGACGCCGGGTTCATCGACTGCAACGATGACAGCGAGGCGATCGACACCTTGATCGACGAAGAGTTCGACTACGCCGGCGGCGCCCGAGACAGTCAGAACCGCTTCCTCGACGAGTACTTCTCCGAACTCATCGTCGACCTCGAGCCCGGCACCTACACGCTCGTGACGATCCCCTACGACGAGAACGACGTGCCCGACATCCCGCTCGACGATGCCGACACCAAGTTCGACTCGGCCTTTGTCATCGACGACCTCGGCCCGATGACCACCCAGGCTGAGATCTGGGGTCAGCCCGGCGGACTCGTGCTTGGTGCGCAGCTCGCCGCGACGGGCGCTGCCACTACCGGGGCGTTCGGTCTCGCCGCAATCGCGGCGCTGCTGCTCGTGCTCGGTGTCGTGGGAGTTGTCGTTCGGCGACGAACCGCCTGAGTTCGTCGACGCAACGTCACCGCGCCCGCAAAACGCCTTCGAGCAGTCGCCGCACGACGCCCAGCTGCGTGCGCATGTGCGATGGCTCGCCGGTCGACCGAGAGAGCAGGAATGCGCCCTCGAAGGTCACAAAGACGTGATCAGCTAGCGCATCCAGGTCTCCGAGGTCGACTGCGGCCGACGCGGCGGCCGCAGTGAGCAGGTCAACGATCTCGTGCCGCCACGCCTCGATGGCGCGGTTGATCGACTGAGCCGTGCCGTGCGTGATGAGCTGCTGCTCAGTGAGCACCGAGATGTAGAGGCAGCTGCTCTGCTCTTCCATCAACTCGTCGGCTCCGTCCTCGAAGAATCTCATGAAGGCGATGAGTCGATCGACGGGGTCGACAATGTCGCTGGTGGCAACGAGTGCACCATTCAGCACGGCGATATCGGCCTCGACATACCGCTCGGTCAACGCCTGCGCCAGATCGAACTTCGACGCGAAATGGTGAAAAAACGCGCCCTTCGACGTGCCTGCCGCTGCGATGACCTGGTCGAGCGAGGTGGCGGCGAACCCGTTCTCGATGACCAGGTGCGTGGCCGATTCGAGAATGCGTTCGCGGTTGATGGTTCCATCTTTCGGCATGGTCCATTTGTATCAGACCAGACAGTCTGCTAGAACTAGACCAAACAGTCTGATTACGAACAGAGGAGACACCATGACTGCGACGACGAGCACCTCATGGCTTTCCGGTCGCTACATCAGCGACGGCGGGCTCGAGACCGGGCTCATCTACGACCACGGGGTCGACCTGCCCGAGTTCGCCGCCTTCCCGTTGCTCGACGATGCGTCGGGCCGCGAAGTGCTGCGCGCCTACTACGACAGCTACGCCGCGGTCGCGCGACGAGCGGGAACCGGACTCACCCTCGAGTCGCCGACCTGGCGGGCGAACCCCGACTGGGGAGCCAAGCTCGGCTACGACCGTGCGGCGCTCGATCGCGTCAATCGGGTCGCAGTCGAGTTCTTGCACGAGTTGCGCGACTCGTACAGCGACATTCACGACGTGCGCATCATCGGCGCCATCGGCCCCCGCGGTGACGGCTACGTCGCTGGCGAGAGGGTCGACCCCGCCGAGGCGGCCGACTACCACCGCGGTCAGGTCGAGGCCTTCGCGGCTGCGGGTGCCGATGCGGTGGGCGCCTATACGCTGACGGGAACGGAGGAGGGCATCGGCATTGCGCGCGCGGGCCGGGAGGCCGAAATCACTGTCTTGATCGGCTTCACGGTCGAGACCGACGGCCGTCTGCCCGACGGCACGCCGCTGGCCGAGGCTGTGACGCGAGTCGACAACGACGCGACACCCGCTGGGTTCATCATCAACTGCGCCCACCCCACCCACATCGCCCCTGGATTCGACGAGGGGGAGTGGCTGAGCCGCATCGTGAAGCTGAGCCCCAACGCTTCGACTCTCACCCACGCTGAGCTTGACGAGGCCACCGAGCTCGACGCCGGCGACCTCGACCTGCTGAGCACGTCATACGACGAGTTGACGAAGCAGCTTCCTAACCTCGCCGTGATGGGTGGATGCTGCGGTACCGGGCCCGAGCACATCGCGGTTCTCGTCGGCGTCTGACAGCACGTCGGACAGGTGCGGCAGAATGGCCGCGTGCCAGCATCCCGCACCGGTCGAGCGCCGGCCTACGACTTCGCCGCCCTGCTCTGGGAGTGGGAGGGCAAGGCGGCCTGGTTCTTCGTGACCGTGCCCGTTGACATCAGCGACGAGATTGACGCGCGCACCGAAGGCTTCACCAACGGGTTCGGCAGTGTGCGGGTGCGCGTGCGTATCGGCGGCAGTGAGTGGATGACAAGCCTCTTTCCTGACTCGAAGCGCCAGGCCTATCTGCTGCCCATCAAGAAGGCAGTGCGGCAGGCCGAGGGGCTCGACGATGGCAGCACCGCGCAGGTCGGCATCGAACTGGCCGACTTCTCGTGAGGCACGCCTTCTTCTTTCGCGCCGTCAACGTCGGCGGCACCGCGAAGCTGCCGATGGCCGAGCTACGCGCTCTCGCCGTCGAGCTCGGAGCCACCGAGGTGCAGACCTACATCGCGTCGGGCAACCTCATCGCCACGCCACCGGGCGACCCGCTGGCCTTCGCCGAGCAGCTGGAGGCCGACGTCGAGTCGCGCTTCGGGTTTCGTCGCGAGGTCATCGTGCGTGGTGCGGCGGCGCTGCGCGCGGCGCGGGATGCGCATCCGTTCTCGATCGTCGACCCTCGCTTCTCGTACCTGATCCCGCTGAGCGCGGTGCCCGAGTCGGCCGCGCACGAGAAGGCCGCCGAGGTGCCCGCAGGCGCCGACGAGTGGGCGCTGATCGGCGACGACCTGCACGTGCGCTACGAGCACGGCGCTGGCAGTGCCGAGCTCGACGTCGCCCGATTGCTGCGCGCGCTCGACGTCGTCGGCACGGCGCGCAACCTGCGCACGGTCGACGCCGTGCTTGCCCTGCTCGGCTAGCGCGTGCGGCGCTTCGGCGCGGTCTCGAGCTGAGAGCCCGGGGCATCCCACGTCTTGATGATCGCCCAGGCCGTTGCGGCGATCGGCACCGACAGCACCGCACCGACGATGCCGCCAAGAATCGTGCCCGCGCTCAAGGCGAGCAAGATCACGAGCGGGTGCAGCTTGAGCGATTGCGCCATGACGACGGGCTGCAAGAAGTTGCCCTCGAGCTGGTTGACGACGATGACGGCGATGAGCACGATGAGCGCGATGATCGGCCCGTTGGCGACGAGGGCGACGAGCGTGGCGAGAATACCCGCGAGCGTCGCGCCCACGAGCGGAATAAAGGCCGTGATGAAGACGATGACGGCGAGCGGCAGGGCCAACGGCACCTGCAGAATGACCAGCACGATTCCGATGCCGAGCGCGTCGACGAGCGCGACGATCGACGTGCCGCGAATGTAACCGCCGAGCGTGGTGACGGCCGTGCGGCCGACGCGCTCTCCGCGGGCCTTGCGCACGCCGTCGAAGCGATGCAAGAAGAACGCCCAGATGCGGTCGCCGTCTTTCAGGAAGAAGAACAAGATCACCAAGAAGAGAATGAACCCCGTGGCGAACTCGCCCACCGCGACGACGCCCGTCAACGCCCCCGAGCCGAATTGGGCGCTCGTGAGAAAGTCGACGGCTTGGTCGCGCAGCTCTTCGAAGTCGACGTCGTCGAGCGGTAGCGGCAGGGTCTGCACCCACGCCAGTAGCTTGTCGAATCCGGTCTGCGCCTGCTCCCACAATTCTGCCCATTGGCTGCGCACCGCGAACACGATCGCCGTGATGATGCCGCCGAAGATGAGCAGCGAGCCGAGCAGGGTGATCCACGCCGCGGCCATGGCGGGAAGGCCGCGGTTGCGCATCCACGAAATCACGGGGCTGAACGCCGAGGCGATGATGATCGCGAGCAGCAGAGGAATGACCGCGATGCGCAGCTGGATCAGCGCGTAGACCACGATGCTCGCGAGCGCCAGCACGAGCAGAATCTGCAGGCTGCGCGTGCCCGCGACGCCGAGGCGGTCTGTCCACATGCTGCGCATGGTGGGCGCTGTCGGGCTGGCGGGGGGCACAGGCTCGGTGCGGCGTCGAAAGAACATGCGGCGAATTCCTTTGGGTCGCGAGATCAGCTGCGAGCATCCAGCGGATGCCCGCCCAGCCTACGCGCAGGCTCTCGCCGAGCTTCCGGCCTTGACGACTTCGAGCGGGCGCGCTACAGCGGCAGGCAGAGGTGCGCCCACTGGCCGCCGGCGATCGTGCCCCACTGCAGCAGGTTGACGACGGGCGAGCCGTCGGTGAGGGCGAAGACGTACATCGAGTCGCTGTCGGGGTCATCGACGGTGATGCGGGTCATCGGCCCGACGCTGATGTCTTCGTAGGCATCGACGACGGCGCCGGGATACGCGGCGAGCACCTCGGCTTGCGTGGAACCGACGCCAACGCCCTCGGGGTTGCGGGGCATCGGGGCGCTGCCGCCCGAGAAGTCTTGCGTGTAGAAGAACAGAATGCCGGGGTCGACGCCCTCGGGGTCGGTGAACGCGTAGGTCCAGGCGTCAGGCGAGTGCTCTTCGACCTGGGCGTACCAGGGGCATTCAGCGATTCCCGTCACGGGCGAGCCGAACTGCGTGCTGAACGTGGCGAAGTCGGCGGCGCCAAGCTGACCGCCGCGAAAGTAGGTGAAGCCGAAGTCGGCAAGCGCTTCGGGCTCGGTCTCGGCCGTCGGCGTGACCGTGACGGTGACGGTCGGGGCCGGGGTCTCCGCCGCAGGCGGTGCGGGGGTGGCACACCCCGCAAGCACGATGGCGGTGACGAGGGCGAGGGTGGTAGCGGCGATGCGAACAGTCATGGTCTGCCTCTGATCGGCGGCGCGGGCCCAGACGAGCCCCGAGCGCAATCTAGTCGTGAAGCGTCGGGCGCGATAGAGAGCCACGGCCCGCTTTGCGCGGTCGGCTAGCCTCTGACCATGACCGCCCACCCTCGCGTGCTCATCGTCGTCGACCCGCAGAAGGCCTTCGCCGACCCCGCATGGGGGCCGCGCGACAACCCCGACGCCGAAGCCAACATCGTGCGCCTGCTCGACGCCTGGCGGGCGGCTGCGCTGCCGATCGTGCTCGTGCGGCACGACTCGAATCAGCCCGCATCACCGCTGGCGCCGGGCGCCTCAGGCAACGCCTTCCACGAGGGGGTCGATGGCCCGCACGACCTGCTCGTCACCAAGCACGTCAACTCGGCCTTCTACGGCGACCCCGATCTGCACGCGTGGCTGCAGAACGCGGGTGCGACCTCCGTGACGATCTGCGGCATCACGACCGATCACTGCTGCTCGACCACCGCGCGCATGGCCGGCAACCTCGGCTACGACGTCGACTTCGTGCTCGACGCGACCCACTGCCATGACCGCGCGCTGCCCGACGGAACGGTGATCCCTGCCGAGCAGGTTGCGCGGGCCGCGGCCGCGAGCCTGCACGGCGAGTTCGCGACCGTCGTCACGACCGAACAGGCGATCGCCGGGCTGGCCGGGGCGCGCGCATGAGCGGGTCGAGCGCACCGCGGCAGAGCGCGAGCATCCTTCCCCGCACTCTGCCCGGCGCGGCGCGGTGGTCAGGCCGTCTGATCTGCGTGCTCACCCTCGTCGATCTCTTCAATGAGCTTGTCGCAGAACGCGGGCAGGTCGTCGGGGGTGCGGCTCGACACGAGCCCCGCGTCGACGACGACCTCTTCGTCGACCCACTCGGCCCCCGCATTGACGAGGTCGGTGCGCAGGCTCGGGTAGCTTGTGAGCTCGCGACCGCGCACGACGTCGGCCTCGATCATGACCCAGGCGCCGTGGCAGATGACGCCGACGGGCTTGTGCTGCTCGAAGAATGCACGCGTGAAGTCGACCGAGTCAGCATCCATGCGCATATGGTCGGCGTTGACGACGCCGCCGGGCAGCACGAGTGCGTCGAAGGCGTCGGCGTCGCTCTCGCCCACCGGCTGGTCGACCGACTGGGTGTGGCCGTTCTTGCCGGTCACCGAGCCCCCGGCCGGCGAGACGAGCACCGCCGCGGCGCCAGCGGCCGTGACGGCCTGCCACGGAGCAGTGAGCTCGCTGTCTTCGAAACCGTCGGTGAGCAGAAAGGCGACGCTCTTGCCGCTGAGGTCGTAGGTCATGGTGTTGTTCCCTTCGTGAGGTGTCGTCGGTGGGGGAGGTGCCCACGGTAAGAGTGTTTGCACTGACCCGTCACCCCGTTGACACGCTCTCCCAGCGGTACTAGCAAGGGCGTCACCGCCCCTCAGATCTCGTGCCCGCCGTCTTTGCAGCGCGCAGCCCAACGGTGTGCCGCGTTTGGCTCTGGGGGCGTCTCGGCTCTACCGTGTGAATCCATGGCCGCCAGGGGGAGCACGAGCGACGAGACGTTCGCGACGGTGCTCGCCGCCGCGAAAGCGGGGGCGAGCTGGGCGTGCACGCGACTATGGAACGACCACGCCCCGGCAGTGGGCGCATTCGCGCAGGCTCGCGGTTCGCGCGAGCCCGATGACCTCACGAGCGAAGTCTTTCTCGCGGTGTTCGACCGACTCGCGACCTTTCGCGGCGATGCTGACGCGTTCAGGTCGTTCGTGTTCTCGATCGCCTACCGACGACTCGTCGATGAGCTGCGCATGCGCGGCCGACGCGGCGAGACGGTAGAGCTAGTCGAGGCCGAAGACCCGCGGCGGGCATCCAGCGCTGAAGACGAAGCGACGACGCGAATGGGCGACGTGCACGCTCACGCCCTGCTCATGGCGCTGCCCGCAGACCAGCGCGACGTCATCGTGCTGCGCATCGTCGCCGACCTCACCGTCGAGCAGGTGGCCGAGGTGGTGGGCAAGCGCCCAGGGGCGGTCAATGCCCTGCAGCGGCGGGCACTCGAAAGGCTGCGCAAGAACTTCGACGCCACCCGTACCCCTGAAGCCCCTTCGAGCGATAGCGCAGAGTGAGATGAGAAAGCACACGTTCACCGATGCCGAGGCGCAGCAGCTGCTCTCGGGCGAGACCCCTGCGGGCCGCCCCGAGCTGGCAGGGCTCGCAGCCTCGATCGCCGACGTGCGCCGTGCATCTCTCGAGGTCGCACCGCAGCCTTCCGTTGCGCTCGCGTCTTACCTCGAACAGCCGGCGCTGGGGGTCAGCGCGGGCGCAGAACCGACACGACTCAAGGGGATCAAGAAGATGGTTGCATCGATTGCAGGGCTCGGGATCGCCGCGAAGGTGGCCGCAGCATCGGGCGTGCTCGTCCTCGGACTCGCAGGAGTGGGCGCCGCGGGCGCTCTGCCCGGCCCCGCGCAAGACGCGTTCGATGATGTGGTCTCGACGATCATCGTGACCGACGACGAAGGCACCGACGACGGGCTCGTCGACGAGTGCACGGTCGACGACGGCGCGAGCGAGGGCACCGATGGCGGAGCTCTCGAGAGCACCGTCGACGAGGGCATGGAGGAGGGCGCCGAAGACGGCACCGACGACGGCACCGTCGAGTGCGTGGGCGATGAGCCCGCTTTGCCGGTCGGCTCGAAGGAGTTCAGCGCGTGGGTCGTTCAAGGCGCGCAAGACCCCGACAAGGTCGGTGCGGAGTTCGGCGCTGAGGTGTCGGAGCAGGCTCGCGAACTGCGCGAAGAAAAGGCCGACGAGCGCGCCGAAAACGGCACCGGCAACGGCGGGGCCAGCAACGGCTTCGGCAACGGCGGTCGCGGCGGCGAGACTGACGACACCGACGGCACCGAGGATGCGCCCCGCGAGGGCGGCAAGCCCGAGGGCGTGGGCGGCGGGCGTCCGTAAGACTGCATGGCGAGAACGCTGCTGACACGCGTTCGCGATAGCGGCCCCACACTTCGGGTGTGTGGGGCCGTTGTCGTTTCTGCGCGCTACTCGCGCAACCGCACGAGCCGGGTCTGCGTCGACTCATCAAGCTCGACAATGTTGGCGCGCGACTTCAGAAAACTGGTGAACGAGCTGTAGCCGAGGGCCTTCTCGTTGAAGGCGGGGTCGAGGCGCTTCATCTGCTGCTTGAGTGCCGAGGCATGCGCCCAATCAGTGTCGTCGGCTTCGTGCACGAGGCGCAGGGCGCGCACGAGCAGAGCACTCGCGGCGCGCTTAGTCGTCGCCGTCTCGCTCGACGAGTCAGCAGCGGACTCGGGAGGAGTGCTCGTCGCGGCGGCTTTCGAGGCGCGGCGCGAGGTCTTCGCGGGCGCCGACTTCTCGTCGGCTGCGGCGTCGGGCGCCACGTCGAGTTCGGCGGCGATGTGGGCGGCGGGGCGGATTCCCGGCAGCGAGTCGTAGTCGGCGAACTCGTTGCACGCAGCCTTGAGGCTCTTGCTCGTGCCGCCCGCGACTCCGATACCGACGATGTAGCGGCCGAGGCGCTTGGCGCGTTGGGCGAGGGCGATGTAGTCGCTGTCGCCGGCCGCGATGACGACGTGCGTGATGTCGGGCAGCCGGAAGAGGTCTTCGACGACGTCGACCGACAGTCTGATGTCGGCACCGTTCTTCATCTGCTGCGTCGCCGGAAAGAGCTGGGTCAAGTCAACGGCGCGCTCCATGAGCTGGCCCTGGTAGCTCGCGTTGACGCCGATCGACCAGTCGGCGTAGGCGCGCGAGAGCACGATCGTGCCGAAGCTCGATGCGAAGTCGAGAATGGCGCTGATGTCGACCTCGGCGTGCTTGAGCCGGGCGGCGATCTCGTCGGTCGCCCCCGCGAGCCCCGCGGGCAGACGGTAGACGTTGTCTTTGCGCCACGCACTTCGCCCGTGAATCTGGTCGTAGCGCGAGATGACGATGTTGTCGAAGTCGATGTAGACCGCGACGCGGCCTTCGCCTGGTTCTGCCATGGGTCGCCTCCTTCTGAGTCGGGACCCGGTCACCCCATCCTGTCAGGGTCTGCGGCGGCGCGAGCGGGGCGCGCTCAGGGCTTCGGGTCGAGAGCGTCGTACTCGCGCAGCCCGCGATACACCCGCAGACTCACGGCCGCGGCCACGATGATGACGACACCACCGAGCAGCGGCGGAAACCACAACAGCGCGGTCAGACTCAGCACGCCGACATAGAGGTCGCCGATGCGCGGCCCGCCCGTGACGACGACCGTGAACAGCCCTTGCAGTCGCCCGCGCATGATGTCGGGCACAGCGGCCTGAATCATTGTTGTGCGATAGATCATGCTCACGGTGTCGGCCGCACCTGCGAAGGCCAGCAGCACCGAGGCGGCCACGAGCGCCGGAAGGTTCGCCTGCGTGATGTCGGTGCCGACCTCGATCGGCAGGGTCGAGACGATGAGCAGCACCACGCCGAACAGCAGAATGCTGGCGCCGTAGGCGGCGACCGAGTAGACGATGCCGCGCCCGTGCGCTCGCACCCCGCCGACGCGACCCGAGAGCAGACCGAGCACGAGCATGCCCACCGCGCTGGCTGCCGACAGAATGCCGACGGTGATCGCCCCGCCGCCAATGAGCAGTGCACCTACCGCCGGGAAGAGCACGCGCGGGTTGCCGAACGTCATGGCGAAGACGTCGAGCACGAACGAGGCGCGAATGTTCGGTGCGATGCGCAGAAACTGCCAGCCCTCGATCACCGAGCGGATGCCCGGCCGCCGTCGGTCGCCGTCAGGGATCATCGCGGGCAGCGTGTAGAGCCCGAGGAACGCGGCGAAGAACAAAGCGACGTCGACGGTGTACGTCCAGCTGAAGCCGAGGTAGGCGACCGACAGCCCGGCGAGCGCCGGCCCGACGGTCAGTTGCACACCGGCGCTGATGCCGCCGAGCGCGCCCGCCGCGGGCAGCAGCTCGATGCGCACGAGCGTCGCGACCATCGCGTGCCGAGCGACCGCGACCATCGTGGCCGCGACGGTGTTGACGGTGATGAGCGCGTAGAGCGGCCAGATCTCGGGCACGCCGAGCCAGCTGTAGACCGCGATCGCAGCGGTCGACCCCCACGCGACGAACGCGGCAATGAGTGCGACCTTGCGGCGGTCGAACGAGTCGGCGAGCACGCCGCCGTAGAGCCCGAAGGCCACCATTGGCACGAGCGCGAACGCCGCGACGAGCGAAACCGCGAGGGTCGAGGCGGTGCGGTCGTAGATGTCGAGCCCGACCGCGACGATGGTCATCTGGCTGCCGATGCCGGTAATCGCCGCGCCCGCCCACATGCGCGCGAACGCGGGGCTCTCGCGCAACGGTCGCACGTCGACGAGGTGACCACGTCGAGCGGCGTGCGAGGGGGCGGTCACAAACGTTCAGCGTACGCCGCTGAACCTGACTATCGAGACAACGTCTCTGCGTACTCGTCGTAGTGCACGCCCGTGAGCTGCTCAGAGGTGTCCCACAGCATCACGGCCGCCGTCGCGTCGCGCGCACCGCGAGGCAGGCGCGCGGGCGCGGGCTCACCGCGCACCTCGAGAAAGCCGTTCGGCCCGTAGTACCCGCCGGGCGTTGCGTCAGGGCTCGTCGCCGCGTGCAGCGAGGGCAAGATTCCGGTGTCGACGCCCTGCATGAACCGCGCGTAGCGCTTCTCTTGCGCGGCACTCGGAGCCTTGCCGTCGCGCGGTCCGGTCGACTGCAGGTTGGTCTTCGTGCCGCCCGGGTGCGCTGCCGTGCTCGTGATGCCCCAACCCTCGAGGTCGCTGCGACGCTGCAGCTCGCGCGCGAAGGCGAGGTTGGCGAGCTTCGAGAGCCCGTACGCGCCCCAGGCGCTGTACTTCTTCTCGGCGTTCAGGTTGTCCCACTGCCAGCGCCCGGCGTTCGCGGCGAGGCTGCTCGTCGAGACGACGCGCGGCGCCTCAGCGCGCTGCAGGGCTGGCAGCAGCAGGCCCGTGAAGGCGAACGGCCCGAGGTGGTTGCTGCCGAACTGCAGCTCGAAACCCTCGGCCGTCTCGCGGCGGTCGGGCACGGCCATGATCCCGGCGTTGTTGATGAGGATGTCGATGCCGCGGTCGTCGTCGAGCAGGCTGTGCGCCGCCGCACGCACGCTCTCGAGCGACGCGAGGTCGAGGTCGAGCAACCGCAGGTTCGCGTCAGGATGCTGGGCGAGCAGCCGCTCGCGAGCATCCTCACCCTTTGCGCGGTTGCGCACCGCCATGACCACCTCGGCGCCCGCCTCCGCGAGTCGGCCAGTCAGGCCGAAGCCAAGGCCGCTGTTGGCGCCGGTGACGACGGCGAGGCGACCGGTCAGGTTCGGAACGGTGGTGTCGAGGGCAATGCGAGGCATGACGTCTCCGAAGTCGTGGTGAGTACTGTCATCACACCATTCGGAGCCGGGCTGAACCTGAGGGCGGTCAGCGTTTCGAACGAGAAGACCGGTCGGCTACAGACCGGTGCAGAGGTGCGACCACTGACCGCCGGCGTCGGGGCCCCACTGCAGCATGTTGATCACCCCGGGGTGCGACGAGTCACTCGCGAAGACGTACACAGAGTCGGTGTTGGGTCTGCGCACGGTGAACGTCACGATGTCGCCCGGGCCCTCGGCGAACTCCACTGCTTCGACAGCGCCCGGATACGCAGCCCGAATCTCGTCGTGGGTGCTCCCCACCCCCACGCCCTCAGGGTTACGGGGCATGCCGGGCGGCACGACCTCGTCGCCCGAGATCGTGTAGAAGAACCGCACGTTGGGCTCGAGGTCGGTGCGGCCGAAGAAGTCGGTGTCGAATTTCGCCGAGGTCGAGCTGTACTCGCTGTGGTTCTCGAGAATCGGGTACCAGGGGCACTCCTCGAACTCGGCAGCGAGTCCGCCCAGGGCGGTGCCGACCGCGTCTGCGTCGGCGAGCTCGAGCGACGCGGCGCGGAACCGATCGATGTCGAAGTCGGCGAGCGCCTCGGAGGTCGGCGTCGGGCTCGGGGTGCTCTCGACCGCCTGAGTCGGCTCGACGGAGGGCTCGGTCGCCGCAGGCTCGGTGGGTGTGCACCCGCCCACGAACAGCAAGGCAGCTGCCGCGAACGCGATCATCGCCGACCGACCGGCCGTCAACCTGTGGGGGGTCATGGGGTGATTGTAAAGCGACCCCAGCACGCCCGGCCAGCACTATTCTGACCGTGGAACCCTCGACGCCAGGGGGATATTCGCTGACCGGGAGGGGAGGCACGGCTCATCGACACCCGCCGTCTCGCTTGGGAGCAGCGCACAACCCCCGTGCTCGCCATCTTCGGCGTGCTGTTCTTTGTCGCCTACTCGGTCTTCGTGCTCGTGACCGACCCGGCCGATTGGCTCATCGTGGTGCTGGCAGTCGTCGGCATCGCCACCTGGGCGGCCTTCGCCCTCGATCTCGTCGCGCGTATCGCACTCTCTGATCGCGGGCGCCGGTGGCGGTTCGTGTTCACTCACCCGATCGACGTGCTGTCGGTCTTCGTTCCACTCTTCCGCGCGCTACGCGTCGCCGACCTCTTGCGGCACATTCCCGTTCTCAATGGCAAGAGCGGGGCCTCGGTGCGAGGTTCTGTCATCGCGCACGCTCTCACCTACGCCGTCGTCTTCGTCTACGTCATTGCGCTGGCGACACTGCAGGTCGAGCGTGACGCAGTCGACGCGACGATCACGACGTTCGGCGACGCGCTGTGGTGGGCCGTCGTGACGATCGCCACGGTCGGCTACGGAGACACCTACCCGGTCACCGCCACGGGGCGGTTTCTCGCCGTCATGCTGATGGGCGGCGGCATCATCATCGTCGGCACGACCTCGGCGATCGTGGTGTCGTACATCACCGAGCGCATTGCCGCGAACCGCGCGGCGAGTGCCGATCAGCCGCCGAGCAACGAGTCTTCGGCCTCGTAGTCGAACCACCCTGCGGCGCCGTATCGGTCGGCGAGGGCCGGAAAGCGCTCGCGCCAGTCGGTGTCGGCTACTTCGCCCAGCATCCAGTCGATCGCCGGGCCGATGGTCGTGCGGTGGCTACCCGTGGGCGCGTACCCCAACTCATCGCGAGCCGCCTGCATGCTCAGAACGACCGGCGTGGGTACTGCCCACGGGTGGCTTCCGACCTCGCCCGCGGCCTCGCGTGGCAGCAGGTCGAACTCGGCTTCGTGGCCGAGATGGGCGAACACCGCCTGGCCGATTTCGAGGGCGGTCGGCCCCGGTTCGTCAGCGGCGTTGAGAATGCGGGTGGCCGGATGCTCTGCCGCCAGCCGCACGAGCTCGGCGATCACGGCCGTAGACGTGGTGGCGAATCGGCTCTCGCCCATGTCGGTCAGGGGTACACGTCGACGGCCGTCGAGCGCGCGCTTGATGAAGTACCACTCGCGCAGCGCCGGCGACTCGGGGCCGTGGATCGCGCCGGGGCGCAGCACCGTGACGGGTAGCCCGTCGACGCCGAGCAGCGCGCGCTCGAGTGCCGACTTCTGCGTCGAGTAGCCCTCGCGCTCGTCGGTGACGGTGGGGTGCTGCTCGGTGACGGGCACCGCCAGCAGCGGAAAGTCGTCGGGGCCCGTCGCGATGTCCATCCACGTGCCGTTGCTGCCGAGGTACACCGAGGCGGTCGAGATGACCACGAGTGATCCGAGCTCGCCGACCAGTCGCGCGTAGGGCTCGGCATCAGCCGGGCTGAAGGCGATGCAGTCGAGCACGAGGTCGTGGCCGCGGGCGAGCTCGGCGAGAGCATGCGGTTCGCTGCGATCGAGCGTGACCGTCTCGACCTCGCCGGCCAGATCGCGGGGGAGGGGTCGCGTGCCCCTATGCGCGATGGTCACGCGATAGCCGAGTGCGAGCAGGCGTCGGGCACTCGCGGTGCCGATCTGGCCAGAGCCGCCGACGAGCAGCGCGGTCTTCTGCATGCCGACACTCTAGGCGCTAGATTCGCTGTCGAGCCCACGAATCGAGGAGCACCCATGGCTGCCACACCCCTCACCCGCAACCAGACGCAGAGCGCCGTGATCGCGGGCGCCGTCGCGCACACGATCTTTCAGACCGGATGGTTCGCGTTCGGCATGTCGCTCGCGGCACTCATCGCCGCCTCACTCTTCGGGGGCCTCGTCGGCGCCATCTCGAACACGCTCGGCGGTGAGGACGCCAACGCCGTTCTCGCGGCGATCGGTGCAGGCTCTGACATCTTGTTCTGGATCGTCATCGCTTTTCTGATCGGCAGTCTCATTCTCATCGGTCTGTCGATTCTGGTGAGCGGGTGGATGCTCTCGGCCGCGGGTCAGCACCGCCCCTGGCGCACGACTATGGCCGCCATCGGTGTCGCGGCTCTCGTCGACATCGCGCTCTTCTGGATCTATCTCGGCATCGCCAACCTGCTCACCGACAGCGGCATCGCCGGCCCGGTTCTGCTGACCCCGGTGATCGCCCTTGTCGGCGGCATTCTCGTGGGCTCGCTGCTCTGGTGGCTCATGGCCCTCGCGAACCGCGAGAAGCTGCCCGCGGTCGTCGTCGCCGCCGACAGCTCGTCGGTCGCAGCCCTCACGCCCGAGGGTGCGGCCGCCGTCGAGGCCGGCCCGAGCACGCTGGCCACCCCCGAGCCTGCCGACGACGCGACGGCGGTGCCGGTAGAGGCCAAGAAGCCAGCCTCGCGCAAGAAGAGCTAGCGCACCACCTCGCCGAGCAGGCGCGTGAGTTCGTCGCGCATCTGCTCGCTCGTGATGCTGCGCTCGCCGTCACCCGACTGGGCTCCGTAGTCGCCGAACGCGGCGTGGTTCGCCCCCTCGATGACGACGAACTGCGCGTCGGCGGGTAGCAGCGGTGCCGCGCCCTCGATCGTGGCGAGGTCGCTCAGCAGATCGTTCTCGCCCGCGATGCTCAGCACCGTCAGCCCCGACTGGCTCAGATCGTTAGCACAGTAGCTACCAAAGAGCACGAGCCCCTCGAGGTCGGTGCCGGGCGTCATGAGGCATGCGCGCACCCCGCCGAGCGAGTGGCCGCCGACGAACCAGCGGTCGACCTCGGGGGCGGCGGTCGTGAAGTCTTCGACCCCGCGCGTGTCGAAGAACGCGAGGTTCAGCGTCGGCTTCGTGATGAGCACCGTCACGCCGTGTTCTTCGACGACGCCGCTCAACTGGAACAGGTAGGCGTGGGGCTCGACGCGCGCCCCGGGCACGAAGATAAGCCCAACCGGGTCGCTGGCCAGATCGATGCTGTCGCCGACCGGCTGCATCAGAATTCCCTCGTCGACCGTTGTCACTGAGATGTCGCCGTTGCGGAACACCTCGAGCGTCGCGCCGCGATCAGCACGGTAGGGCGTGTTCGCCCAGATCAAGAAGCCGAAGACGACGACGAGCAGGGCGCCGAGGGCGCCGAGTCCGATCGCCCGCACTCGGCGTCGAGCGGGGCCGGCTGGGCGGTGACGAGACTGAGCAGCAGCGGGGGAGGTCATGCGCCATTATTGCGGCGAGAACTGGCACAATGGGCTCATCATGAACATTCTCGCCGTGATCGTTTCCATCGCCCTCTTCGTGGCGTCGTTCGTGCTCTTCGCGTATGCGTTCGCGGTGCCGGAAGAGTTCGCGGCGCTGACCTTCTTCATCGGCATCATGTCGGTGACTCTGTCGATGGCGATTCCGTTCAACATCTTGGGTCACCGCGAACGCTGACAGGCCTCCTTTATGCGGTCGGAGTGCCGGCCTTAGGCGGTCGGAGTGCCGGCCTTAGGCGGTCTTGAGGATGTTGGCTGTGAACGCGGTCACACGCTGCTGCAGCCCCGCTGCGCGGCGCGCGATGAGCTCGTCGCGGTGCAGGTTCAACTCGCTCGTCGCCGGCAGAATGCGGATCATGATCGAGCACGCCAGGTCGGTGCAGATGTAGGTGCCGATCGAGTTGCCGTCACGGCCGGCTTCGCCACCGCGCGGGGCGCTGAACATGACCACTTGCGTCGAAGGCTGCGGGGTGTGACAGAGCGAGCACATCGCGCCGATGCCGGGGCGCAGCGGTGAACTCGCAGCGCGCACCATGATGCCGACGGGCCGGTCGTCGACCCAGTGCACGATGTAGCCGCGGGCAGAACCGGCGGGGTCGCGCCAGCCCAGAAACTCGCGGTCGCTCCACACGGTCTCGTGCAGGCCCGGCAGGGTCATCCGTTCGATCTCGGCGTTGCTCGCGTTCACGAACGAGGCCCGAATCTGCTCGGCGGTCAGTTCTCTCATCGCTCTTCAGCGTACGTCACCGACCTGCAGCCGCGTCGCTAGCATGGCGCCATGGCTTCGTTGCCCCGTGCCCTGCAACCTTTCGCGACCGGTCAGTATCGACTGCTCGCGATCGCTCTCGTGCTCTCGCTGTTCGGCACCGGAGTCTGGCTCGTTGCGGTCGTATGGCAGGTGATCGAGCTCGGGGGTACGCCCATCGATCTGTCGATCGTCGCGACGGGAGGCAGCATCGGTCTCGTGCTCGCCGTGTTGCTGGGCGGGGTGGCGGCCGACCGCATTCCGCAGAAGCGCATTCTCACCGTCGTCGAAACCGTGAAGGCGCTCTCGATGGCCGCGGTCGCGGTGCTCGCGCTCACCGAGTCGATCGAGGTCTGGCACCTCGCGGTCGTGTCGCTGCTGCTCGGCATGGCCGACGGCTTCTTCTACCCCGCATACTCCGCGTGGCTGCCCGCGCTGCTGCCGGCCGACGAGCTGCTCGCGGCCAACGGAATCGAGGGCGTGCTGCGGCCCGCGGTCATGCAGGCGGCGGGGCCCGCGGCGGCGAGTGCGGCCATCGCCATCCTGTCTCCGGGGCTCGGATTCGCGATCGTTGCCGTGACGCAGGGCCTTGCCGCGGTGCTGCTCGGCCTCATGCGCACGACAGCGGTGCGCCGCGAGGCCGACGATGAACCGGTGCACGCGCTGCGGGCGGTGTTCATCGACGTGCGCGATGGCGTGCGGTACATGGTGCGCACGCGCTGGCTGCTCGCGACTTTGCTCTACTCGGCGCTGCTCGTGCTGGTGATCATGGGGCCGATCGAGGTGCTGCTGCCGTTCGCCGTGCGCGACCAGACCGGCGGCGGGGCAGGAGCCTTCGCCCTCGCCCTCGCGGCCTTCGGCGTCGGCGGCGCTCTCGGCTCGATAGCGGTCGCCTCGATGCGCCTGCCGCGCCGGTATCTCACGATCATGATCGCCGCGTGGGGTCTCGGATGCGCGCCTCTCGTCGTCATCGGAATCACCGACCAGCTCTGGCTCATGGTCGTGGCCCTGTTCGTGTGCGGCGTGCTGTTCTCGGGCGCCACCGTCATCTGGGGAACCCTGCTGCAACGCCGCGTGCCGCCCGCCATGCTCGGTCGGGTCTCGAGCCTCGACTTCTTCGTGTCGCTGCTGTTCATGCCCATCTCGATGGCGATTGCGGGCCCCGTCGGCGAGCTCATCGGCATCCCCGTCGCCTTCTTGGCCGCCGGCACGATTCCCGTCGTGCTCGCCGTGCTCACCCTGCTCATCGCCCGGCTCGGGCCCGACGAGCTCGCGCACCCGCTCACCGACACCGAGATCGTCGTGTCGACCGAGACCGGGCCGATCGTGACGGGTGCGGGTGCGGCCACCGGCCGGCAACGCCCGGTCGACGAAGAAAACCCCGTCGCGTAGTCGTTTCGTCACCGGCCGTTCATGACGCACAGCCGATGGTCGGCTGGCGTGCGGGCGATGCACTGCTGGTGCACGGGCTTACGGCAGGCGGCAGGCCGCAGAGTGAGAGCACTCGGGCAGCACGCTCCGAGCGGGCGCCCCTGAGGCGCCGTCATCCTCATCGCTAGAGAAGAGACCCCCATGGCCACCATCGTCGAAACCGCCGTCAGCGCCGGTTCGTTCACCACCCTCGTCGCCGCCGTCGGCGCTGCCGGACTCGTCGACACGCTCAACGGAGAGGGCCCCTTCACGGTCTTCGCCCCCACCGACGACGCGTTCGCCGCGCTGCCCGAGGGCACCGTCGAGGGCCTGCTCGCCGACATTCCGGCGCTCACCTCGATCCTCACCTTCCACGTGGTTCCTGGTGCCGTGCACGCCGCCGACCTCAGCGATGGCATGAGGGCCGCCACGGTCAACGGCGCCGAGCTCACGGTCGACCTGACCGACGGTGTGAAGATCAACGGCGCGAACGTCGTCACGGCTGACATCGTGTGCGACAACGGCGTGATTCACGTCATCGACGCGGTGCTGCTGCCGTAGTCACGACGCGCAACGCGCGAACGGGGCGGCCCCTTCTGGGGCCGCCCCGTTCTGCGTGGGGAGAGGTCGGGGCGCTCGGCGCCCCGCATCCACTGCCTGTTCGAACTGCGCTGTCTAGGCCTGCAGCGCGAACTGCGCGTCGATCGTCAGCGTGACGTCGTCGCCGAGCAAGAAGCCGCCGGTCTCGATCGCCGCGTTCCAGCTGACCCCGAAGTCGTGGCGGTTGATCACGGCGGTGCCGCTCGCGGCCGCCTTGGTGTTGCCCCAGGGGTCGGTCGCGATGCCGCCGAACTCGCCCTTCAGTGTGATCGGCTTGGTCACGCCGCGCAGCGTGAGGTCGCCGTCGAGCAAGAACTGGTCGCCGTCAACGCGCAGGCCGGTCGACACGAACGTCATGGTCGGGTACTGCTCGGGAGCGAAGAAGTCGTTGGTGCGCAAGTGAGCGTCGCGGTCGGCGTTGTTGGTGTTGATCGAGGCGACCTCGACCGTGACCGTGACGCTCGACTCGGCGGGGTTCTCGGCAGCGATCACGGTGGCGTCGAAGCGCTCGAACACGCCGCGCACCTTGCTGATGGCGAGGTGGCGCACGCTGAAGCCAATCTCGGTGTGCGTGGGGTCGATGACCCAGGTGCCGGCGCGGTAGCCCGGAATGGTGTCGGCGGTGATGGTGGTCACGAGGGGTTCTCCTTCGTCGTGGGCGGTCTGAGCCGATGGGGTGTGTGCCGATCAGCTCCGGTCTATGCGATCGCATAGACACCCTGACCCCAACGCGCGCCAGCCCGAACTATTCCGCCCGCGTCACGAATCACGGAAAGACGACGGAGTCAGGGCGATTCGCTGGGCCTAAAGGCCCGCGAGCATCCGAATCTCCGTGATCTGTGACAGGCAGCAGAATGAGGGGGTGGATGCTGCGCTCGTGACCCGGCTGCGCGCCGACCTGCTCGCGGCGCACTACACGGTCGACCGGCTGCGGCAGCTCTGGGGCGACGACGCCGACGCGGCGCTCGCGCGCGGCGACCGCGTACCGGCGGTGCGCGCTCTGAACGGCGTCGCGCCGAGCCCCGCCGCGACGCTCGCGCGGCTCTTCGTGCTCGGCGAGGCCACCACTGATGCGCAGCTCGACGCGGCGTTGCCAACGCTCGGCGCCGCGGGCGCCCGACAGCTCGGCCTCGTCGGCGCCGACGGCCGCGCCCTGCTCGACCTGCGCCCCTACTCGTCGATCGACGGCTCGGGCGCCGTCGACTGGGTCATCGCCTCTGACCTGGGCGAGCTCGCGCTCGGCACAGCGCTGCCGCCCGACCACGTGCTCGGCGTCGGGGGAGCGTCGTTGACCCTCGCCGCACTCATCCCCACCGAGCCGGTCGACTCGGTGCTCGATCTCGGCACGGGCTGCGGCATCCAGTCACTGCACGCGGCCCGTCATGCGCGACGGGTTGTCGCGACCGACCTCTCTGCCCGCGCGCTCGACCGCGCTCGCCTCACGCTCGCGCTCAACGGAATTTCGGCGACCGACGAGTCGGGGCGCGCAGGCACCGCTGCCGTCGAGCTGCGCCAGGGCGACCTCTTTGCCCCGGTCGCGGGCGAGCGCTTCGACCGCATCGTGACCAACCCACCGTTCGTCATCACGCCGCGCCGCGACGGTGTGCCGCTCTACGAGTACCGCGACGGCGGCCGGGTGGGCGACGCGATCGTCGAGCAGGTCGTGCGCGGCGCGGCTGACCACCTGACTCCGGGCGGCACCGCGCACCTGCTCGGCAACTGGGAGTACCGCGACCAACTCGCCGGCGACGGGCTCACCCGGGTGCGCCGCTGGATCGACGAGGCGGGCCTCGACGGCTGGGTCGTCGAGCGCGAGCGGCAGAGCCCGGCCGAGTACGCCGCCACCTGGATCCGCGATGGCGGCACGCGCGTCGGCACCCCCGAGTACGAGCGGCTCGCGGGGGAGTGGCTCGACGACTTCGCCGCCCGCGGGGTGACGGCGATCGGCTTCGGCTACGTGCTGCTGCGCCGGCCGGTCGCCCCCGGCCTGCCGCGACTGCTGCGCGCCGAGGCGCTGAGCTCTCCGCTCGGCACCCCCGCTGGAATCGGCGACCACCTACTGGTCTGCCTGCGCGCGCACGACGCCATCGCGACCCTCGACGACGAGGCGCTCGGTGCGCTGAGGCTCCAGGTCGCCCCGGACGTCACCGAAGAGCGCCACTACTGGCCCGGCGACGAGAACCCGACCGTGATCCGTCTGCGCCAGGGCGGCGGCTTCGCGCGCACGATCGACGCGGATGCTGCGCTCGCCGGCCTCGTCGGCGCGAGTGACGGCGAGCTCACGGTCGCCGAGATCGCGAACGCCCTCGCCCACCTGCTCGAGGTGGACGAGGGCGCCTTGCGCGAGCAGCTGCTGCCCCAGGTGCGCGAGCTCGTCGCGACCGGGCTGCTGCTGACCGACTAGGTGTTCGTCGGGGTGGCTCGGCGCAGAATCAGGTAGGCCGCGGCCGCGCTGATCACGGTGATCACGAAGCTCCACATGATCGTGCCGAGCAGGCCAGCGGTCGCGAAGAACTCGCCGACGGCGCCCCATGACTCGGTCACGGTGATGAGGTAGGCGGCGGCCACAAGCCCGAGCACGAGTCCTGCCCAGAACACGTACATGCCCATCGCCTTCCACCGCACGTAGACCGCCGCTGTTGCCGCCCCGATCGAGGCGAAGAGCAGCAGAATCAGAAGGGTGCCGTAGAAGATCTCGAACCACGTCGCGTCGCGCGCCGTATCGAAGAACGCCAGGCCGACACCCCAGTAGTTGGTCGCTCGCTCGACCATCGCCAGGGTCGCAACGAGCAGTGCGTAGCCGATCGAGAGTGCCGTGAAGAGCACACCTGTGCCGAGCAGGTAGTCGCGGCGCGTGGCGCCGAAGCCGAGGGCGAGCGGGAACGTCTGGTTGACGCTCTGCACAGCCATCACGAGCGTGTAGACCCAGATGAAGCCGATGCCGCCGTTCACCGTCACCTCGGCGCCCCCGTTGGTCGCGGTCGTGATGATGCCGATGATCGCGAGGTTGACGAGAAAGATGAAGGTCAGAATCGTCAAGGGCCAGCCGAGCAGCGTCATGGGGTTGGTGAGCTGCAGCAGCATGATGGTCGAGAGTCGGCGACCCAGGGGCCGCGCGGTCATCGAGCGCGGGGCGTCCGCGGTCAGGGTGGTCATGAGTTCGTTCCTTCCGAGATCATGGCGGGGGCATCCGTCGCCGAGTACCCGGCGCGGCGCACGATGAGTTGCTGCAGTGACACGGCGCCGACCTCGAGACCCGCCGCGCGAGCTGCGTCGCGATCGACCTCGGTCACGTTCGCAATCGTGGCGCTGAGCAGACCGCCGAGCTGATCGCGATGCGCGACCTCGTGCCCGGCGATGAACCGCTCGACCGCTTCTGCCGGGCCGCTGACGGTCGCGGCGTGCGAGCGCAGCTCTTCGACGGGAGCGTCGATGACGATGCGGCCGGCGTCGATCACGAGCGCGTGCTCGAGCAGCTGGCTGACCTCGTCGATGAGGTGCGTCGACAAGATCACGGTGCGGGGATGCTCACTGTAGTCGGCGAGAAGGTGGTCGTAGAAGGCCTGCCGCGCCACAGCATCCAGCCCCAGATAGGGCTCGTCGAAGATCGTGAGGGGCGCGCGCGAGGCGAGCCCGACGATCACGCCGACGGCGGAGCGCTGACCGCGCGAGAGTTTCTTGATGAGCTGCTTGCGGGTGAGCCTGAACTCGTCGACGAGCTGCTCGGCGAACTCGGCATCCCAGTGCTCGAAGAAGCGCGGGGCGCCGGCGAGCACGTGCTTGATGCGGAACTCGTCGGGGTAGCGCTGGCTCTCAGAGATGAAGCACGTGTGCTGCAGCACGGCGGCATTCTCGACGGGCGGCGCGCCGAAGAGGCGCACGGTGCCCGAGGTCGCGAACTCTTGCCCGGTGATGAGCCGCATGAGCGTCGTCTTGCCGGCTCCGTTGCGGCCGAGCAAGCCGGTGATGGTGTTTTCGGCGATCGAGAACGTGGCGTCGTCGACGGCGTTCATCGAGCCGTAGCGCTTGGTGAGGTGCTGAACCTCGACGGCGGGGGTCATGGGGTGGCGTCCTTTCGAATCATGTCGGCGAGCTCGTCGGGCGAGATGCCCAGGGCTCGCGCTTCTGCGTGCAGGGGTCGGAGAAACACGTCGCGAAACGTCTCGCGACGCGCGGCGATGAGCGAGTCGCGCGCGCCCTCGGCGACGAACATGCCGATGCCGCGGCGCTTGTAGAGCACCCCGGAATCGACGAGCAGCGTGATGCCTTTGAGCGCCGTCGCGGGGTTGATGCGATGGAACGCGGCGAACTCATTGATCGAGGGCACCTGCTGGCCTTCGACGAGTGAGCCGTCGATGATTTGGTTTTCGATCTGCTCGGCGAGCTGCCGAAAGATCGGTCTGCCTTCTTCCACGCTCACCTCCGTTCTCTGTGTTGGTTACTTAGTCAAGTAACTAACCAGAGAACCGCGAGCGTGTCAAGCGCCGCGGCGAAGGTCGATGCCGAGGCGACGGATTCCGCGCCCTCAGCGCGGTCGGCGCCTCCAGTCGGGCACCGTGAGCAGAATGGCTGTCGCGCTCAGGGCGACGCCGGTGAGGCCGAAGAGCAGGCTGCCGGTGCTCTGGGCTCCGCTCGCGAGGAAGGGCAGGTCGTCGGGCAGGCTGATGCCGATGCTTAAGTACGGAAAGACGGCGGCCACGACGATGGCGCTGCCGGCGATGCAGGCCGCGGCGAGCATCCGTCGCTCCGTCAGCAACTGGTCGGCGGCGATCGACGGCAGCAGGGCGAGCACTGCGACCCCGAGCACGACTGCGAGCGAGAGCAGCACCCAGATGCCAAGCGTGATCGTGAAGCCGATGCGCGAGGCAGTGCCCCACGCGCCGTAGATCTCGTCGAGCGTCAGCATGCCCTGCGCGATCGCGAGCGGCTGCTCGACCGCGAGCGTGTAGGCGCCCACGGCGATGAGGCCCAGTAGGGCGGCCGCCGCGCCGAGCCCGACGCGGCGACGCAGGCCCGGGTCAGGCAGCGGTGCGGGCTCGGGAGGGAAGATGATGCGCTGGCGCGGCACGATCGGCTCAGCGGGGTTCGGGCGCGGGGCGTCGGGGCCGACTTGCGCGAGGTCGACGCCGTCGAGGTCGGCCGTCAGCGCACCCGAGCCGATGCGCTTCACTCCGCGCACGATCGCGAGCGCGTTGAGTAGACCGCCGAGCAGCACGAGCGCGAGACCGAGCCAGGCGAAGGCCGGCTCACCGCCCGCGACGAATGCGGCCAGGAAGGCGAGCGGGGCGAGCAGCAAGCTCGTGAGGCCCCAGCGGAAGAGCTGCCCGGTCGTGCGCATGCGCGCCTCCTTGAATTCACGAGTCGTCGCCGCCACCCTACTCACCCCGGCACTGCGGCGACTGCGGCGAGCCGACGGCCGTGCGGCGGTCTGCTCTCGTAGCCTCGCGGGGTGCGTGACTACGGCGAAGACGTGCTCTCTGGCGATTGGCGTGCGACAGGGCGCACGGTGGTGACCGAACTGCCCGCTGACAACGGGCTCGTCGTCGAGCTGCCCGACGGAGATGCCGCCGACAATGCCGCGGGCTTCGTCGGCGCGGTGGTGCTCGTCGACGCCGGCAACGTGCACCTTGAAGACCGTCACGGTCGTGTGCGCGTGTTTCCGCTCGGCGCCGGGTTTCTCGTCGACGGCGAGCCGGTGCGGCTCGTGGCCCCGGTCGCGACGGTCGCGCCGACGGGACGGGCGCGTACCGCGAGCGGCTCGTTCGCGGTGACGGATGCTCGCGCCCGCGTCGCCCGCGCCAGCCGCATCTGGGTCGAGGGCAGTCATGATGCCGAGCTGGTCGAACAGGTGTGGGGCGACGACCTGCGCGTCGAGGGTGTGGTGGTCGAGCACCTCGAGGGCGCCGATCACCTGGCCGAGAGGCTGGTCGAGTTCGGTCCGTCAGCAGGGCGGCGCGTCGGGGTGCTGCTCGACCACCTCGTGGCCGGCTCGAAAGAGTCGCGGCTCGCCGCAGATGCGCTCGCGCGGGTCGACGCGGCGCACGTGCTCGTGGTGGGGCATCCGTTCATCGACATCTGGCAGGCGGTGCGCCCGTCGTCGGTGGGTATCGAGGCGTGGCCCGACGTGCCGCGCGGCATCGACTGGAAGACGGGCACATGCCGAGCTCTCGGTTGGCCGCACGAGTCGGCGGCCGATCGGGCGGCAGCCTGGCGCCGCATTCGCGGTAGCGTGCGCGGCTACGCCGACCTCGAGCCTGCCCTGCTCGGTCGCGTCGAGCAGCTCATCGACTTCGTGACCGCCGAGTAGGTGCTCTGTGCGCGTTTCTCACGGTTTGCGCCGTTTCGCACGCTTGTGAGCGTACGAGGTGTCGCTTTCAGTGCGACGAGCGCGACCAGCGTCCTTGGGCGAGGGGTTCCGTCGGCCGAGAACACCCTGGCGACGAAACGTCGCCAGAAATGACGAAAGCCGCCCCACATCATCGGGGGGCGGCTCTCGTGTGTCTCAGCTCGAGCGAACTCGAGAAGACGGGAGGGAACTAGAGCGGGCGGATGTTCTCGGCCTGCAGGCCCTTGGGGCCCTGCGCGACGTCGAATTCGACCTTCTGGTTCTCGTCGAGCGAGCGGTACCCGTTCGACTGGATGGCGGAGAAGTGCGCGAACACGTCGGCGCTTCCGTCATCGGGGGTGATGAAACCGAAACCCTTTTCGGCGTTGAACCACTTAACAGTGCCTGTCGTCATTACTGACTCCTTGTTACTCACGGAGTTTCGACTGTCGAAACCACCAGTCGAACCACTCGTGAATCCTGCTCTATACGAGAGCACGCACTGCTTGCACGGCACGTTCGGATCGCCGAGGCGTATCAACTTCACTGCCGAGAGTAGTGCACCCAGCAGAGAACGGGGCCATCTTCACCGAGTTGTTACATGACGAGTGCACAGCGATCGCCGAGCGAAGACCCATACCGTAGAAGCCTCGACCCCCCAGGAGTGACTGCATGAGCTTCTTCGACCGCCTCTTCGGTGCCCCCACGCCCGAGCCGGAGCAGCGCCGAGCCGCCCCCCGCACCGACGACGACCGCGCCGTCGAGCGCTACCGCTACCTGTTGCAGACGGCGCCGCCCGAGACGATCGAGCAGGTGCACGCGGAGGCCTTTGCGAAGCTGAGCCCCGAACAGCGGCGGCTCGTGTTCGACGAGCTCGCGCGCACGGCCCCTGCGGGCGAGGCTCCCGTCGACGACGAGCCGGGCACCCTCGCCCGCGCCGCCACCCGATCAGAGCTGCGTCAGCCTGGCACGATGGAGCGCTCGCTCGCGGGCCCCTCGTTCGGCCAGATGGTCGGCGCCTCTCTGCTGGGCACGGTCGCGGGTTACGTCATCGGCTCGGCCCTCGCGAGCGCCTTTTTGCCCCCCATGGATGCTGGCGCGACGGATGCCGCCGGCGCCGAGTCGGCCGACCCCGGCGCTGATGCGTCGGGCGGCGGTGAAGTCCTCGCCGGCGGCGACTTCGGCGGCGACGCGGGCGGAGACTTCGGCGGCGGTTTCGGCGACTTCGGCGACTTCGGGTTCTGACCATGGCGAAGCGGCAGCGCATCGAGCCCGGCCCGGGTCAGGAGTCGGTCTGGGACTACCCCCGGCCGCCCCGCGTCGAGCCCGTGCACGCCCGCGTGACGATCGAGCTCGGTGGGCGTGTGATCGCCGACACGACAAGCGCGGTGCGCGTGCTCGAGACGAGCCACCCGCCGGCCATCTACCTGCCGCCCGAGGCGTTCGTCGAGGGCGCCCTGCAGCCCGCCGAGGGCAGCTCGTTCTGCGAGTTCAAGGGCCGCGCCGGCTACAGCGACGTCGTGAGTGGCGACGTGCGCGCCCCGAAGGCGGCGTGGCACTACGCCGCCCCGAGCCGCGGCTTCGAGTCGATCGCCGGTTTCGTCTCAGTCTACCCCGGCCGCATGGATCGCTGCACGATCGACGGCGAGACCGTGCAGCCGCAAGAGGGCGACTTCTACGGCGGCTGGATCACCGCGAACATCGTCGGCCCGTTCAAGGGCGGCGAGGGCACCTGGGGCTGGTAGCGGCGCACAGCCCCGACCTCTAGCCCGCTGCTGTTTCGGGCCGCCGAACTGCGCGCTCTGCGCGGCGCTGGCACACTGTCGACGTGACCGAGCACGACTCCTCAGCGCCCTCCGACGCGCCCGCGGCCCCGACGTCGGCTGACCTGCGCCGGTGGCGCGGCTACCTCGCCGACGAGCGCGCCGAGGCTGCTGTATACCGCGACCTGGCCGCGCGCCGCACAGGCGAGGAACGCGCCATCCTGCTCGCCCTCGCCGAGGCCGAAGCTAGGCATGAGGCGCACTGGGTCGCCCTCCTGGGCGAGCACGCCGATCGGGTGCCGGCCGCCTCGGTGCGCACGCGCATCCTGTCGTTCTTCGCTCGTCGCTTCGGCAGCGTCTTCGTGCTCGCTTTGGCCCAGCGCGCCGAATCACGATCGCCCTATGAAACGGATGCTCACGCGACGGCCGCGATGGCCGCCGACGAGCGCATCCACGGTGAGGTCGTGCGCGGGCTCGCCGCGCGCGGACGCCAGCGGCTCTCGGGCACCTTCCGTGCGGCAGTGTTCGGCGCCAACGACGGGCTCGTCAGCAACCTTGCCCTCGTCATGGGCATCGGCGCGGCGGGGCTCGGCCCGGGCACGGTGCTGCTCACGGGGCTCGCCGGCCTGCTCGCCGGCGCGCTGTCGATGGGGGCGGGGGAGTACGTCTCGGTGCGGTCGCAGCGCGAGCTGCTCGACGCCTCGACTCCTGACCCCGAAGCGCACACGGCCCTGCCGAACCTCGACGTCGACGCGAACGAACTGGCGCTCGTCTATCGCGCTCGCGGCATGGACGAGACTGAGGCCATTGAGCATGCGCGCGGGGTGCTTGCCGACTACGACCCCGCGGTCGCGGCAGCACGCGCCGCCGAGGCCGAAGCCGAGCAGCACGTCGCGATCGGCTCGGCCTGGGGTGCCGCGCTGTCGAGCTTCGCGTTCTTCGCATCCGGGGCGATCATCCCGGTCATCCCGTACCTGCTGGGGCTTGAAGGCCTTGCCGCGATCGTGACGGCGGCGGTGCTCGTCGGCATCGCACTGCTTATCACCGGCGCGATCGTCGGCGTGCTGTCGGGGGCGTCACCGCTCAAGCGCGCCCTGCGCCAACTGGCGATCGGCTACGGCGCAGCGGCCGCTACCTACCTGCTCGGCCTGGCCTTCGGCACGACGCTCGCCTGATCGTTCGTACCCGAAACAGGTGATTCACAGGTTCGTGGGTCAGGCTGGAGTGTTGGCGCCGACGCTGACAGGGGCGAGTGCCGCCGGTGTGAACAAGGCCACCGGGCGGGTGCTGTGACCTCCTGACCTCATGGGTCGCCTCCTCATTGCGAGCGCGGCGAGGTCGAATCGCGCAACGACGTGCACTCACCGTGTCTCCGGCCTGACCGCCGCCACCAGGAAGTGTTTTTCTCCTCATGCTCCACTTGGTTCACCCTGCCCTGCCGCGCGTAGCGGCCCTGAATCCTTACCGACTTCGACAGACCGCGCTCGTCGCGGCTGCCGCCCTCGTGGCCATGAGCGCACTGCTCGTCAACACTGTTCCTGCCGCGATCGCCGTGGCGAGCGAGCCTTCGGGCGAGCCGGCGCCGCGCACGCAGCTGATGTCGGTCGCGACGATCGAGGCGGCTCCGCTCGAGGCACTCGAGTACACGGTCGATGTTCGACCGGCCCTGCAGTACCCGGTCGGCATCGGCGCCCCCGTCGGCAGCGGCTTCGGCCCGCGCGATGCCGCGTGCGGCGCGTGCTCGACCATGCACCAGGGCATCGACTGGAACCCCGGTCGCGGCTACCCGATCGTCGCCATCGCCGACGGCGTCGTCAGCAAGGTCGTCACCTCGGGCAGTTCGCTCGGTGTGTATGTCGTCATCGACCACGTCATCAACGGTCAGGCGATCTCGAGCGTCTACGGGCACATGGAGAACGGCTCGTTGACCTTGAGCGTCGGCCAAGAGGTGCGCGGCGGCGACCAGGTCGGCTCGGTCGGCAGCACGGGTGTCACGACGGCTCCGCACCTGCACTTCGAGCTGCGCATCGGTGGTCGCGCGATCAACCCTGCGTCGTGGCTGGCGGCCAACGGCGCTCAGTAAGCAGCCTGCTCGACCCGCTGACACCGAGCATCCCATCGGAATCGGCGACGGCTCCGAACTACTTGTGCCTACCGTGAGCCACGGTGGTCGCCTCGAGCGATCGTCGTCTTGCGACCTGCACGAGGAGTTTGTCGATGTCGATCACCACCGCCCTTCGCGAGTTTGAGCTGCAGACGCGCCCGATCCACCCTGAGACCCGCAAGGCGCTCGACCTGCGGTGGCAGAATCTGCCCGAGCATGCGAAGACGCCTGAGCAACTGCTCGGCAAGTGCGCGGTCGGGTGCGAGGGCACCCACGGGGTGTTTCCGAAGTGCAACCTGACCTGCTCGCCGTGCTACCACTCGGCCGACGCCAACAAGGTGCGCATCGACGGCGACCACACGGTCACCGAGGTCACGAAGCAGATGGGGCTGCTGCGCCAGATTCGCGGGCCGCGCGCGCACGCCCAGCTCATCGGCGGCGAGGTCAGCCTGCTGCCCGCCAAGGCGCACCGCGACACGCTGCTCGCCATGCGCGCCGTCGGCCGCGAGCCCATGTCGATGACGCACGGCGACTTCGACTATGACTACCTGCTCGACGTCGTGCTCGACGACGACGGCAAGCCGGTCTTCAAGAAGGTGTCGTTCGCTGCACACTTCGACTCGCTCATGCGCGGTCGCCGCGGCGCCGTGCGGCCGAAGAGCGAGGCCGAGCTCAACCCCTTCCGTGAGCAGTTCGCGCAGATGTTCGCGGATCTCAAGAAGCAGAAGAAGGTCGACTCGTACCTCGCGCACAACATGACCGTGACGCCGACCAACCTCGACGAGGTCGAGCAGGTCACGCGCGACGTGCTCGAGATGAACTACGACATGATGTCGTTTCAGCCCGCGGCCTTCATCGGTGACGACCGCCGCTGGAAAGAGAACTTTCAAGAGGTCACGATCGACGCGGTGTGGGATCGCATCGAGGCCGGCGTCGGCCAGAAGCTGCCGCACAAGGCCGTGCAGTTCGGCGACCCGCGCTGCAACCGCCACACGGTCGGCGTCATGGTCGAAGGCCGCTTCGCCTCGGTGCTCGACGCCGACGAGCCGAAAGACATCGCCGCGCGCGACCGCTTCTTGAAGCACTACGGCGGCATGATCTTCGGCGACATTCCGACCTGGGCCCTCACGATCAAGGTCATGCGCGCCGTGCTGAGCCACCCGCAAGACCTGCCGCCCATGATCGGGCTCGTCAACCGCATTCTGAAGCGCGGCGGCGGCTTGCGCGCCGTGATTCGCGCGGCCCGTCGGGGCAAGGTCAGCTTCAAGACGTTCGTCGTGCACAATTTCATGGATGCTGAGCAGGTGAAGCCCGCCTGGCAGCTCATGCAGCAGGGTGTTGTGGCCGATGACCCGCTCATCAAAGAGACGCAAGAGCGCCTCGGCTCGTGCATGTATGCCATGGCGCACCCCGAGACCGGCGAGATCGTGCCCGCCTGCGTGCAGCACTCAGTGCTCGACCCGATCGAGAACATCGGACTGCGCACGCTGCTGCCGCTCGAGCCGAAGGGCGAGCGGACGACGGGCATCACGAACGGTCGCGCGGCCGAGCTCGTAGAAGAAGGCGCATCGCGCTGGTAGTCGGGATGCCCTGCCACGGCAGGGTGCGGTTGTGCCCGGCTACGGCAGGGGCACGACCGTGCACGCCGAGCGGGGGATGTGCGCCGTCGCGCTCTGACCGACCACGAGGGGGCGGCTCGCGGGCACTTCGGCCTCGAGCACGCCGTCACCGCACGCGAGCGTGATCTCGGCGCGGGGTCCGCGCGCGCGCCGATCGGCGACGACGACCTCGACGCCCACCATGCCGGGCGGCACCTCGACCGGCAGCGTCGAGACGTGCACGGCCTCGTGACGCACGACGAGCATCCCCGGGCCGTCGGCCCAGCTGTCGCCGTCGGGGGCCGGCACCGAGCCGATCGCCGAATGGTGCACGCCTGACCGCACCTCGCCCGCGAGCTCGATGCGGCCGCCCATGAGGCGCGAGACCTCGATCGACTTCGGGCGCGTGTAGAGGCGCTCGACGGTGTCGTGCTGCAGAAGGCGCCCCGTGCTCAGCAGGGCGACGCGGTCGGCGACCACGGCGGCCTCGTCGCGGTCGTGCGTGACCATGACGATCGTCGGGTTGAGTTGGCGGCGAATCTGCCCGAGCAGGTTGTGCATGTCGGCCCGCAGTTCGGGGTCGAGGGCGCTGAACGGCTCGTCGAGCAGCAGCACGCGGGGGCGCGCGGCAAGCGCGCGGGCGAGCGCGACGCGCTGTTCCTGCCCGCCTGAGAGGGCCGTGATCGAGCGGTCGCCGAATCCCTCGAGCTGCACGAGCTCGAGAAACTGCCGGGCGTCGGCGCGCGCCTCGCTCTTGGGCTGCCCCGCGACTGTCGCCACGAAGGCGACGTTGTCGAGCACGCTCAAGTGCGGAAACAGCAGCGGACGCTGAAAAACCATCGCCATGCCGCGCCGCTCGGGCGCGACCCCCGCGACATCGGTGCCGTCGACGAGAATGCGCCCGCTCGACGGCACGTCGAGGCCGGCGATCGACCGCAGCACCGTGCTCTTGCCCGAACCCGAGGGGCCGAGCACGGCGAGGCACTCGCCGGCGGAGACGGCGAACGAGACTCCGTCAAGCGCCGTCGTGCCGCCAAATGCCTTGGTCAGGGCGTCGATCTCGAGAGTGGCGCTCACGGTGAACCTTTCGGTGACTGGCTGGCGGTGGGCCCGTGCAGGTAGCTCGCGGTTGGATACCTGCGGCCGAAGCGGCCCAGAGCCAGTAGCAGCACGAGCGGGGGCACGATCGCGCTCACCGAGAGCACGGCGACGACGGCGTCATTGCCCACCCCCGCGGCGAACGAGGCGACGAGCAGCGGCAGCGTGACGATCGTGCCGCCGCCGACGAGCACGGTGATGACGTAGTCGCTCCAGCCGACGAGGAAGGCGAGGAAGGCCGCGCGGGCGAGTCCCGGGGCGACGAGCGGCAGGTGCACGCGCCAGAGAACGTGCCAGCGGGATGCTCCGAGCGTGCGCGCCTCGTCTTCATAGGCGAGGTCGTGCGCCGCGTAGGCGACGCGCATCGTGTAGACCGTGTAGGGCAGGGCGGCGGCGACGAGCAGAATCACCACGCCGACGACCCCCGGAACCCTCGCGCGCAGCAGCACGATCGTGAGCCCCATGACGGCCACGAAGGCGGGCAGGGCGAGGGGTGCGAGCAGGATGCCGCTCACGAGCCGCGGGAACGGCACGGCTCCTCGTGTCAGGGCACGAGCCGCCATCGCCCCGATGGGCGTCGCAATGGCAGCCACGACGAGCGCCAGCACGAGGGACCTCCCGAACGCCGGCACGGCCCCGTTCGCGAGCGCAGAGGTGACCCCGTCGAAGCCCCACTCGGTGGGCAGCGCGGCCGGAACACTCCAGCGGTCGGCGAAGAACCACAGCAGCAGCGGCACGAGCGGCAGGGCGAACCACACGGTGAGCAGCGCGGCGACGGTGAGGCGCAGGGCACGACCGCCCGGCCGCGGGCGCATGAGCCCGCGGCTCGAGACCGTGCGGTCGTCGGGGGTGACGCGTTGCCCGTAGGGGATCAGCATGGCCATGGCGCCTACTTCCACAGCGGCGTGCGCCGCAGGCAGGCCATGCCGATCGCGACGACCGCGAGCGAGATCGCCGTCGTGACGACCGCGACGGCTGCCGCCTCGGGCCGCGAGGTCAGCGTGATCGAGTCGAACAGGCGAAAGGCGAGTACGGGCAGTGGCTCGGGATAGGGGCGGCCGAGCAGCCAGGCCACCTCGTACGAGCCGAACGTGTAGACGAAGATGATGATGGCGCTCACGATGACCGCGGGGCGGGCGAGCGGGATGACGACGTGGCGCAGCCGTCGCGCACGACCCGCGCCGAGCAGCGCGGCCGTCTCGTCGTAGCGGGCGACGCGCGTGGCGAGCACCGCAGCGACCACGAGCGCGACGAACGCCGACTCCTTCCAGGTGTACTCGAGCACGACGGCGACCCACCAGGGCCCGCCGACGAGGTCGGGCCATTCCGTGCCGGGTATACCGAGCATCCGCGGAATGATGCCCGCGTCAGAGATCAGCAGGCCGATCGCGGCCGCGCCGATGAGGTGGGGGATCGGGATGGTGAGGGCGCTCACCGCCGCGACGATGCGGCCCGTGCGACGGCCCTGCGTGATGACGACCGCGGCGGTGAGTCCGATGATGCACGAGAGCACGGTCGAGGCCGTCGCGATCGCGAGCGAGAGCCCCGTTCCGATGAGCAGCTCCTCACCGTTGGCGAGGTAGGCGTCGAGGCTGAGGCTCGGAACGCCGACGAGCGGTAGCAGGCCGAGGCTCTGCACGAGCGACATGCCGATGCCGCCGATGACGACGAAGCCCGCGATGAGCAGCGCGGGGGAGACGAGCGCGAGCGACACCCAGCGTCGGGAGCCCGCAGTGCGGGTTCCCGACGCTGGGAGGTCGATCGCGACGATGGTGGCGCGCCCTACTGCGTGAGCACGAGCTGGCGCCAGCCCTCGTCGATGGGCGTGACCCATGCGGCGGCGAGCTCGGGGTTGGCGTTCTCGCTCAGCACGTCGTAGCTGGGCACGACGGGCGACTCGGGCAGCGCCTCGAACAGTGCGCGCTGCTCGTCGCTCAGCTGGTCGAGGTCGAGCACCGTGAACTGGCCCCACACGTCGGGCTCGGCCTTGGCCGCCTGCTGCTCGGCCGAGAGGGCGAGGTTGGCGACGACCATCGCGCCGGCCTTGCTGCCGGAGGTCGAGGCGAGGCCGAGGAAGCTCGCGTTGCCGACGGTGCCCTCATCAAACGTGAGCACCTTCGTGCCGGCGGGGTACGTGCCGTTGGCCACGAGCTCGGTGAGCGTCGCGGGGCCGTAGGTCATCGTGAAGTCGACCTCGCCGTCGGCGAAGAGCTGGTTGAGCTCGTTCGAGTCTTGCGGGTAGGTCTCGCCGCCGCGCCACAGGCTCGGCTCGAGGTCTTGCAGCTCGGCGTAGAGCGCCGGCGTCAGGGCGTCGAAGTCGTCTTGGCTGAACGCGAGCGGCACGTTCTCGTACCCGCCGCTGACGCTGTAGAGCACCTCGCGCACGAAGACCGAGCCCGTGAAGTCGGGCGGAGCCGGGTAGGTGAAGCGGCCCTGGTTTGCGCGCGCCCAGTCGAGCAGCTCGTCGAGCGAGGTCGGCACGTCGGTGACGGTGTCGCTGTTGTAGACGAAAGTGAACTGCGCCTTGTGCCACGGAGCCTCGCAGCCGTCGACGGGCGTGCCGAAGTCGTCGAGCAGCAGCGGGTCAGCGGGGTCGGTCAGCGCCATGTTGGGCAGCAGGTCGGTCCAGCCGCACTCCCACGCGCCGGCCTCTTTGCCGGTGCCGAAGTTGTTGCCGTTGACCCACACGAGGTCGACTTCGCCGTCGGTCTCGCCCGCCTGCACTTCGCTGAGAATGCGGTTGAGGGCGTCGGGTGTGTCGGCGATCGGCACCTGCTCGAGCGTGACGCCGAGCTCGGCCGCTGCGGGCACGAGCACGTCGTTGACGTAGGCGTTGCCCTGCTCGTCGCCGCCGTACATCCAGAGCTTGACGGTCTGGCCTTCGGCCGCCGCGACGACCTCGTCCCAGCTCGCGTACGACTGGTCGTCGGCGCTCGCCGGGGCTGAGCACGCGGCCAGGGTCATAACGAGGCCGGAGGTGATCGCCAGAGCGACCCCCGAGCGGTGTCGGCGCTGTGGTGACATGGGTTCTCCTTGGTGAAGAATCGGTGAAGAGCACTTCAGGGTACGCGACGCCCCGTCGACCTAGACTGACGCACCATGAGCAGCGCGCAGTGTGATCCCGACTACACAGCGCGACACTCGCGCCGCTGGTCGGCTTCGGTCGTTCGAGCCATCGCTCTCGGGGTATTCGTCGCCCTCGCCGTAGCGGTTGGGCTGATCGTCGGAGTTCCTCCGCTCGAACAGGTGCAGCAGACGGTCGCGTCGTGGGGTTGGGCCGGCGGCGCGGTGTTCGTGGCGCTCTACGCGGCGATCACCCTGACTCCGGCGCCCAAGAACGTGCTCTCGGTCGCGGCCGGGTTGATCTTCGGTTTCGCCGGTGCGCTCGCCCTCGTGTACCTCGGCGCGCTGCTGGGGGCGGCGGCGGCGTTCGGGCTCGGCCGCTCGCTGGGCCGTGACGCCGTGGAGCGCTACACGGGCACGCGAGTGGCCCGCCTCGACGAACTGTTGCGCAGGCGCGGGCTCGCTGCGGTCATCGGCGTGCGACTGATTCCGATCATCCCGTTCACCGCCATCAATTACGGGGCAGGCCTGACCGCAGTACGCCTGCGCGACTACGCCCTCGGTACGGCGATCGGCATCATTCCGGGGTCGGCGGCCTACGTTGCACTCGGCGCGTTCGGCCTCGAGTTCGGCTGGCCCGCCTGGGTAGCGATCGGCGTGCTCGGTGCACTCACCCTCGCGGGAGCCATCTGGGCCGAGCGAGGGCGCCGAATACGCCGTGACAGCGCGGCCGCCGCGCCCGAGACCGAACGAGACACGGAGAACTGATGCTCGATCGCCCGATGCGCGCCCTCATCGCCCGGCCGACGGATGCTCTCGCGCGCGCCCTCGACCGCCCCGGCATCACTCCCGATGGTCTGACGGTCGCCGGACTCATGATCGGGCTGGCATCGGCGGTCTTCGCGGGGCTGCAGTGGTGGGCCGCGGCGCTCGTGCTGTGGCTTCTGTCGCGCGTCGTCGACGGAGTCGACGGCGCCCTCGCACGCCGCCGCCGCGCTGCGCCCGCCGGCTCGCCCGCCGCTCAGGTCGGCGAGTCGCCCGGCACCCCGCACAGCGAGGCCGGCGGCTTCCTCGACATCACCGCCGACTTCGTCGTCTACGGCGCGACGGTCATCGGCGTCGCGGTCGGCGCGACGACGGCGTTCGATGCCCCCTGGTGGCCCTTTCTCGCGGTGCTGTTCGCGTACTACATCAACGGCGCGGCCTTCTTGGCGTTCTCGTCGATCGCCGAGCGCACGGGGCGGCAGCTCGACGACGGCCGCTCGCTGTCGTTCCTCGGCCGCATCGCCGAGGGCACCGAGACAATCGTCGTGCACGCGCTGTGGCTGATTCTGCCCTTCTGGGCAGCGCCGATCGCCGTCGGCTGGGCGGCCCTCGTCGGCGTGAGTGCCGTGCAGCGCATGGTGGCGGGCTATCGCGCCCTGCGCTGAACTCCCCATCGCGTGCCCCGTGCCGCGACCATCCGCGCGCCGCGTCGCAACGTCGGCCCCGCCCCTGCCCACGCCCGTCTTCGCCCACGCCTCGCCCTCGCCCATGCCCGTCCTCGGCCACGCTCTGCCCCTGCCCACGTCCCGCACCTGCCCATGCCCGTGCTCGTTCCCTCCTCCGCCGACCCCACCCGCGGACACTTCAACGGATGCGGAACAATATGAATCGCATTCGCATAGTTCCGCATCCGTTGAAGTGCAGCGGAGGCTATGCCGAGGGGGCGCGTCGGTCGGCCCGCGGCAACAGCAGGCGGTGCGCGGCAGACGCGGGGCGCCTCGTGAGGCAGACGCGGCGCACCTCGTGAGGCAGCGGCGTGAACGGCCGCCGAGCGGCGGACCGGCGCGATGCAGGCGGGGCTGCGCGGGCTAACGGGTCGTGACGCGGCGCCAGCGCGCGAGCAGCCGGATCACGGGAGCGATCGACCCGCTCTCGAGCCGCACTCGAACGTCGGCGATCGCCGCGTTCCACAAGGCGTCGCTGTAGGTCGGGTAGGGGTGGGTCGTGCTCGCGATGTCGCTCGTGCGGATGCCCTGCCGCACGGCGAGCGCAGCCTCACCGATTGATTCGCCCGCCCGCGGGCCCACGATGACCGCGCCGCGCACGCGGCCCTTGCGGTCGACGACGATGCGCGCAAAGCCGGCAACGTCGCCCTCGGCGATCGCCCGGTCGGTGTGCGCGTGCTGCACCTCGACCACGTGGCAGTTCTCAGCCTCGGCGTCTGCGGGCGCGAGACCCACGGCTGCGACCTCGGGGTGCGTGAACGTGACGCGCGGCACGGCAGCAGCATCCACTCGGCGACGCAGCCCGAGCGCCGCATTCGTGGCCGCGAGGCTGCCGTTGACGCCCGCGATGTGGGTGAACTGCGGCAGACCGCTGACGTCGCCCGCCGACCAGATGCGGCGGTTGCTCGTGCGCAGCGAGGTGTCGACCTGCACGTAGCCGCGCTCGTCGAGCGCCACCCCGGCCGCCTCGACATCGAGACCCTCGAGACGCGGCGAACGGCCGAGCGCGACGAGCAGGCGGTCGAAGGGCACGGCAGACCCATCAGAGAGGTGCAGGATGCCCGCACCCGCATCGCCCGACCGCTCGACCCGCTCCACCGTCGTCGACACCCGCACGTCGATGCCGTCGCGCACCATCGCCGCGGCGACCAGAGTCGAGGCGTCGGGGTCCTCTTTCGGCAGCACGCGCGTGTTGCGCTGCACGAGCGACACACGGGTGCCGAGGCGCGCGAAGGCCTGGCTGAGCTCAGAGCCGATCGCGCCCGCGCCGAGAACGGCGAGCCGCTCGGGCTGCTCGGTGAGATCCCACACGTCATCGCTCGTCAGCACGGCCACGTCGTCGATGCCGGGCAGGTCGGGCACCTCGGGCGCCGAACCGGTGGCGATGATGGCCTGGCGAAAGCGTACGGCGAGGGGCGCGGCGCCGTCGACCGGCGCGACCTCGGCGCTGCGCGGCCCCGTGAAGCGCGCGCGGCCCATGATGACGCGGGCTCCAGTCGCCTCGACCACTTCGGCCGAGTCGGCCGGCTCGATCTCGTGTATCGCCGCGTGCACGTGCTGCATGACGGCCCCGAAGTCGACGCGCACGCCGTCGACGTGCACGCCCAGCCGAGCGCCGTCGCGGGCTCGCGCGGCGACGTCGGCCGCGGCAATGAGCGACTTCGAGGGCACGCAGCCGGTGTAGAGGCAGTCGCCGCCCATGCGGTGCGCCTCGACGAGCAGCGTGCTCACACCGAATCGGGCGGCCGTCTTTGCGGCGACGAGTCCGGCGGTGCCGCCCCCGATCACGAGCAGGTCGACATCGAGCGGGGCGGCAGAAGCTGCGGTCATGGGCAGAGAGTATCGCCCGGGCTGCTTGTTAGCCTGGGGCGTGCTCATTCGCCCCCTCACCGCCGCCGACGCCGACGAACTCGCCCTGCTCAACGACGCCGCGACCCCCGCCGTGCCGATCACCGAGCCGGCGGGCCTGGCGCGCCTCGTCGAGCTCGCCGAGCTGGCCCTCGGTCTCGAGCGCGACGGGCAGCTTGTGGGCTTCGTCATCGCGATCGGCCCCGGGTCGCCCTACGAGAGCGAGAACTACGCCTACTTCGAGTCGCGCGGCGTCGACCACCTCTATGTCGACCGCATCGTCATCGCCGAGAGCGAGCGCGGCAATGGTCTCGGCCCGATGCTCTACGAGCAGGTGTTCGCGGCCGCGCGCGCAGCGGGTCGGCGCGATGTGACGTGTGAGGTCAACCTCGACCCGCCGAACCCGGGCAGCCAGGCGTTCCACGCTCGCCTCGGGTTCGAGCAGGTCGGCGTGCAGTCGACCAAGGGCGGCGCGGTGACCGTGTCGCTGCTCGCCGCGCCCGTGGCGTGAGCCGCACGACAGGTCAGCGCTGCTGGCCGTTCTTGGGCATCCACTCGGCGGCCAGCACGGCGGCCTGCGTGCGCCGCTGCATGCCGAGCTTCGAGAGAATTCCGCTGACGTAGTTCTTGACCGTCTTCTCGGCGAGAAACAGTCGCGCGCCGATCTCGCGATTCGACAGGCCCTCGGCGATGAGGGCGAGAATCTCGGTCTCGCGCGGAGTCAAGCCGTCGAGCGGTGACGCTTCGCGGGCGCGGCTCAGCACGCGCTCGGTGACGGCAGGGTCGAGCAGCATCTCGCCCGCCGAGACGCGGCGGATCGCCTCGATGAGGCTCGTCGCGCGCACCTCTTTCAGCAGGTAGCCGTTGGCGCCGGCGAGCACAGCAGCGAGCACGGCCTCGTCGTCGTCGTATGAGGTGAGAATGAGGCAGCCGAGCTCAGGGCGCTCTGATTTGAGGTCTCGGCAGACGTCGATGCCGCTGCCGTCGGGCAGCCGACCGTCGAGCACGGCAACGGTCGCGCCCGACGCGAGAATCGCGTCGGCGGCCCCGGCGACGACCCCTGCTTCGCCGACGACGCTGATGTCGTCTTCCTGCTCGAGCAGGTCGGCGATGCCGCGCCGCACGATCTCATGATCGTCGAGCAGGAACACGCTCACAGGAATGTTCATCGTGCCTCCCAGGGTACGCTCCAATACACCTGAGTTCCCTGAGGTGAAGCCTTTTCAATCACGAAAGTTCCGCCGCGCTCGCGGGCACGTGCCTCGAGATTGCCTAAACCGCTGCGCCGGTCGGTCTCGGGCATGCCCACGCCGTTGTCGCGCACTGTCACGATCACCTCTGCACCGCGTACCGCGACGCTCGCCTCGACCACCGTGGCCTGGGCATGCCGCACGACGTTCGAGAGCGACTCGCGCAACACGGCGGCGACCTCGTCGCCGAGCTCGGTGTTGACGAGCGTGTCGACGGGGCCCGCGAACTCAAGGCGCGAATCGAGGGTCTCGCCTTCAAGGGTCTCGCGCATGAGCGTGTTGATGCGCGCTCGCAGGCTGTGCATGCCCGCGCTCGCCGGCGTCGATAGTCGGTAAATCGCCTGACGGATCTGCCGGATCGTCGAGTCGATCGCGTCGACCTGCCCCGCGATGCGTGCGCCGCTCGACGTGGAGGGGTCACCCACGACGCTCTGCAGGCTGAGCCCGACGGCGAACAGGCTCTGAATCACGTGGTCGTGCAGGTCGCGCGCGATGCGGTCGCGCTCATCGGCGAGCGCGATGCGCTGCTCGTCGATGCGCGCCCCCGCGAGTTCGCGCGCGATGGCTACCGACCGTGCGAAGCGCGTGATGGTCTCGCGCTCGGCGGCGCTGAACGGGTGGCCGTGCGCTCCGCGCGCGATGCCGAGCTCGCACGACTCGCGGTCGGCGCTGCCCTGCATGGGCACGATGAGCGTGGGCCCGGGGTCGGAATCGCCGGCCAGGCGGACGAGCTCGCTGCGGGCATCCGTCGCCGCGTGATCGGCGTTGACGATGACCACATGCGGGGCGTGCGAGAGCTGGCGCACGACGTCGACGATCGCTGGCACCTCGTCGGAGCCGATCGCGCCCGACAGCAGGTTCTGCGTGAGCTGCTCTGAGGCGGTCAGCCAGCGGCGGTCTTCTTGCGACTGCTCGTAGAGTCGCGAGTTGGCGATCGCCGTGCCTGCCATGGCCGCAAGCGCCGCGATGATCGATTCGTCGACGTCGTCGAAGGCACCCTCGCTGCGCTCAGTGAGGTAGAGGTTGCCAAAGACCGTGCCGTCAACATGGATGGGCACGCCGAGAAAGGCGTCCATGGGCGGGTGGTGAGGCGGAAAACCGACCGACCGCGGGTCACGCGACAAGTGATCGAGACGGATGCTCGCACCCTCGGTGATCACGGCGCCGAGAATGCCCTTTCCGCTCGGCGGCTCGCCGAGCAGCCGCACCTGCTCGTCGCTCAGCCCCGAGTGCAAGAAGCGCTCGAGGGCACCGTCGGGGCCGATGACGCCGAGCGCGCCGTACTGCGCGCCGACGAGCTCGCGGGCCACGGCGACAATGCGTTGCAGGGCTGCCGTCAGCTCGAGATCTTCGGTGACGGCACGCGCGGCCGAGACGAGCAGCCCGATGCGATGGTAGCCCTCATCAGTCGTCGATGCCCGGTCGAGAATGCGCCGCACGAGCGCATCGACAACAGGGCTCTGCGCCGCGCCCGCCTCAACGGTGCGCGCCCGCTGCTCGGCAGACGTCACGGTGCGCCGTCAGGGTGATTTGTCGAGTCGGCCGCTGGGCGACGACCGCCGCGCAGCGGCACGGGCGTGACGTCACCCGAAACCTCGTCTTTGACGAGGAACGGCCGCAGCTCGACGGGCTCGATCGCCTCTGCACGCTTCTTTGCCTGGCGGCGGCGGTAGACCAGGTTCAGCACCTCGACACCGATGGCGAACGCGATGGGGCCGTAGATGAGGGCCTTGTCGATGTGCACGTCGAAGCCCTCGGCGATGAGGGTCGACCCGATGAGCACGAGAAAGGCGAGGGCGAGCATCTTGACGGTGGGGTGGCGGTTCACGAAGTCGCTGATCGCCTTGGCCGTGAAGAGCATGAGAGTGATGGCGATGACGACGGCTGCAATCATGATCCACAGCTCGTCGACCATGCCGACGGCGGTGATGACCGAGTCGAGAGAGAACACGATGTCGATGAGCAGAATCTGCACGATGATGCCCGCGAAGGTCACGGTCTTGCCACTCGACTGCTGGTGGCCCTCGGCCCCCTCGAGCTTCTCGTGAATTTCGACGACGGCCTTGTAGACGAGGAAGAGCCCGCCGAGAATCAAGATCAGGTCGCGGCCCGAGAAGCCCATGCCGAAGAGCTCGAAGAGGTCGTTCGTGAGGCTGATGATCCAGCTCGCCGCGAACAGCAGCAGGATGCGCATGATCATGGCGAGCGAGAGACCCACGATGCGAGCCCGGTTCTGCTGCTCGGGCGGCAGCTTCGCCGCGAGGATCGAGATGAACACCACGTTGTCGATGCCGAGCACGATCTCGAGCACGAGCAGTGTGGCGAAGGCGATCAGCAGCTCGGGCGAGAAGACGAATTCCATCCCCGCATACTAGTGAGCGATGGTGAGGTTCCCGCCGAATCGCTTTCGCGGCGGCCGCGCTCGGCGATCTGCTCGATGTCGGCGACGAGTCGGCGTACACTCGTGCTCGTACACGGGAGTCCGGTGAGCCGGGCTGAGAGGAAGCTCATTCCAAGCTTCGACCGTCGAACCTGATCCGGATCATGCCGGCGCAGGGAGGACTTCTCGCACCCGTGCCGACCGAATTCGCGGGCGCGAACGCCGTGCCCGCGCTGAGCGAAAGGCACGCATATGACCAGCACCGCATCCCCCTCCACCCACGCCGCGCGCCCGAGCATGCGCTGGCGCGTCGTCGACATCGTCATCGCGAGCGTGCTCGGCGTCGGCGGCGGGCTCGTCTTCACACTGTGGAACCTCGTCTACTCGCCGCTCACCGCGCCGATCGAGGCGGTGCTGCCGGGCCTGCAGGCGCTCGTCTACGCGGTCTGGCTGTTTCCGGCCGTGCTCGTCGGGCTTATTGTGCGCAAGCCCGGCGCAGCCCTCTATGGTGAGCTCGTCGCAGCCGCCGTCTCGGCGCTGCTCGGCGGGTTCTGGGGCTGGACGGCCCTGGCCTGGGGTCTCGTGCAGGGCCTCGGGGCCGAGCTCGTCTTCGCGATTCTGCTCTACCGCGCCTGGGGCCTCGTGCCCGCGATCCTCGCGGGAGTGGGCGCGGGAGCCGGCCTCACGATCATGGACCTCACGTTCTACTACGCCGCCGCACGACCCGAGTTCATGGTCGTGTATGCCGTGAGTGCCATGCTCTCGGGCGCCGTCATCGCGGGCCTCGGCAGCTGGCTCATCGTGCGGGGCCTTGCGCGCACGGGTGCGCTCTCGCGCTTCGCGGCCGGTCGCGAGATCGCGCAGCGTACGGAGGTCGACGAGGTCGCGGCTGGTGCGCCCGCGTCGGCCAGCCCGGCCCCCGAGGCGCAGGAGCGCACATCGACCTCGTGACGACCGCGGCCGCAGCGCTCGGGGCGCACGACTGGGGCTGGACCCCCGCGGGCCGCTCGACGCCCGTGCTCGACGGGGTCGACCTCAGCATCGCTCCGGGCGAGCGCGTGCTGCTGCTCGGCGCCTCGGGCAGCGGCAAGTCGACGCTGCTGCAGGCATGGGCGGGCGTGCTCGGCGGGTCAGACGAGGGCGATCAGCGCGGCAGTCTGACGGTCGACGACCGCCCGGTGGCTGAGACGCGCGGTCGCGTCGGGCTGCTGTTGCAGGATCCGGATGCTCAGCTCGTGCTCGCCCGTGCCCGAGACGACGTGGCCTTTGGCCCCGAGAACCTCGGGGTGCCGGCCGCGCAGATCGTCGAGCGCGTCGACTCGTCGCTGCGGGCCGTCGGGCTCGACCTGCCCGCCGACGCCGAGGGCGCCCGGCTCTCGGGCGGGCAGCGCCAGCGGCTCGCGCTCGCCGGAGTGCTCGCGCTCGAGCCCGCGGCCCTGCTGCTCGATGAGCCGACCGCGCAGCTCGACCCGGCCGGCGTCGAGCAGGTCGCCCAGGCGGTCGCCGACCTCGTGAGCGAGCGCGGCCTCACCCTCGTGGTCGTCGAGCACCGCGTGGACGTGTGGGCTGCCCTCGTCGATCGCGTGATCGTGCTCGATGGCGGCCGTGTGGTCGCCGACGGGCCCGTCGACGAGGTGCTGGCCGCGCAGGGTGCAGAGCTCGCGGCGCGCGGCGTGTGGGTTCCGGGGCGTGAGCCCGAGCATCCGCCCGCCGCCTCGTCACCGCTCGGCGAGGTGCTCGTGCAGACGGCGGGGCTCGACGTGCAGCCCGCGGGGGGCGAGTCGATCAGTCTCGGGCTCGACCTCGAGGTGCGCGCGGGCGAGGTCGTCGCGCTGACCGGACCCAACGGCAGCGGCAAGAGCACGCTGCTGCTCACTCTGGCAGGGCTGCTGCCGCCTGCCGCCGGCTCGATCGCGGCGCTTGAGGCGGGCGCGCCTGGCGACTGGAGCTCGTCCGACCTCGCCGCCCGCTTCGGCGTCGTGTTTCAGAACCCCGAGCACCAGTTCGTCGCGGGCACCGTGCGTGACGAACTCGCCGTCGGGCCGCGGGCGCTCGCTCGCGCCCGCGGTGACCGTGCTCGTGGGCTCTCCGCACCGCGTGCGGGGTCGCTCGACGACTCGCCCTTGCGCGCCGACGTTGCGGCGGGCCGGGCCGACGCGCTGCTCGACCGGCTCGGGCTGCGCCGGCTCGCGGGCGTGAGCCCCTTCTCACTCAGCGGCGGCGAGCAGCGCCGGCTCTCGGTCGCGACCGCGCTCGCCACCGCGCCGCCCGTGCTGCTGCTCGACGAGCCCACGTTCGGGCAAGACTCGCGCACCTGGGCCGAGCTCGCCACCCTGCTTGCCGAGCACCGCGACGCCGGGGGAGCCGTCGTCATGGCGACCCACGACCGCGCCCTCGTCGAGGCACTCGGCGCGCGCGAGGTCGCCCTGGCAGCACGTGCTCCTCAACCGGCGGTGTCGCAACCACCCGGTGAATCGCAGCCGGCACGGCGTGTCGCGGGCGACACGCCGCGCGAGCCGGGCGAACTCCGGGGCGAGGCGACAGCGGGCGAGGCGACAGCGGGCGGGGCGACAGGGGGCGAGGCGACTGCGGGCGGGGATGGCGCGGGCTCGTCGGGCGCGAGTGCGAGGCGCGGGCAGACCAGGCTCGGCGAGCGGCTCAACCCGGTCGCGTCGATCGCGGCCTCGCTCGTGCCGGCCCTGCTGCTCGTCTCGACGATCGACGTGGTGTCGGCTGCGGTCGCCCTCGGCCTGCAGCTGATGCTCATACCCTTCTTGGGCATCCCGGCCCGTCTGCTGCTGCGGCGCATCGCCCCCATTCTCATCGCGGCCCCGTTCGCCGCCCTCACGATCGTCTTCTACGGCCAGCCGAGCGGCACGGTCTACGCCGAGTTCTGGCTCGTGAGCATCAGCGACGGCTCGCTCGAGCTGGCCCTCGCCACCCTGCTGCGCATTCTGGCCATCGCGATTCCGGCCATCGCCCTGTTCTCGCGGCCCGATGCGACGCGGCTGGGGGATGCTCTCGGTCAGAACCTGCGCCTGCCCAGTCGCTTCGTGCTCGGGGGAGTCGCAGCCCTGCGACTGTTGACCGTGCTGCGCGACGACGCGCGGCTGCTCGAGCGGGCGCGTCGCGCGCGCGGCCTCGGCGATCGCGGCCGCGTGCGGCGTGCCGCGGGTCTGGTGTTCGCGCTACTCGTGCTGTCGATCCGCCGGGGGTCGGCGCTCGCGATCGGCATGGAGGCGCGCGGGTTCGGAGCCCCGGGGCCGCGCACGTGGATTCGGCCGTCGCCGTGGCGAGCATCCGACACCGCTGTCGTCGCGATCGCCGTTCTCGTGTCGGTCGCCGCGGTGACCACGGCGGTGCTCGTCGGAACGTTCAACCCCGTGATCGGAGTGGTCGGTGGGTAGAGAGCGCATCACCCTCATCGACGGGCGGTCGGGCTCGGGCAAGACGACCTACGCGACCGAGCTCGCGCGCTCGACCGGCGCGCAGCTGCTGAGTCTCGACGACGTGTATCCGGGGTGGGACGGCCTCGAGGCCGGCGAGGCCCACGTGCTGCGGCACGTCTTGCGTGCGCTCGCGACCGGGCAGCCCGCTCGCTGGCGGTCGTGGAACTGGGCGGATGCTCGCCCCGGCTCATGGCACGACCTCGACCCGATGTGCCCGCTCGTCGTCGAGGGCTGCGGCGCGATCAGCCCTGCAGCACGGGCCTTGGCCGATCACGCCGTCTACCTCGAGCTGCCCGACGACGAGCGCCGCCGTCGCGCGATCGCCCGCGATGGCGAGCAGTTCGCGCGCAACTGGCAGCGCTGGGCGCGGCAGGAGGAGTGGCACGCGCGCCTGCACGATCCGCGCGGCACCGCCGACGAGGTGATCGACGGCTGAGGTAGATCAGCCGAACCAGCGGCCGAACACCGTGGCGGGGTCGGCGAAGCGCCAGGCGACTCCCGGCTCGGTGATGGCGCTCGTCGACTCAAGGCGCGCCGTCTGCTGCTCGCCCCCGGCCGTGACGATGAGGCTGCCGGCGTCTGCGCCGCGGAAAATCGTTGAGCGTGAAGCCGTCTCGATGCGCACACCGAGGCCGTCGAGTTCGGTCGAACTGACCGAAATCGCTTCGGTCGCCACCAGGTCGGTCGACTGACCCCACGCGGAGCGCGCGACGCCGACGACGCCCCCGGCGGCCACGACCTCAACCTCGCGCACGGCCTCGCGCAGGCCAGCGACGAGCGCGCTGGCTGCCGATTCAGCGGCAGGGTAGCTCGGCTGGCCGAGCATCGCGATGATGATCGTCTCGTCGCCCATCGGCACGGCCAGCAGCACGCAGACGCCGGCCGCGTCGGTGTACGAACGCACGAGCCCGACGGTGCCGAGCTCGGGAAGAAACGCGGCCTGGTCGCTGAAACTCGAACCGGCCGAGGTTGTGCGCGGGCGGGTGTCGAGCAGGTCGGCGAGGGCGGGATTCGCGAGCGCGAGCTGCCCGAGCCGCGCCAGGTCGCTCGCGGTCGAGCGCGAGCCGGGGTCGAGACCCGTGCCGTCGGTCACCGTCGTGCTCGAGAGCCCCTGCTCGTCGAGCCACGCGGCGGCCGCCTCGAGATAGTCGTCGAGCCCGCCGAACACGGCGTCGATGAGCAGCTCCGCCGTGTTGTTGCCCGAGCCGAGCAGGGTCGCGGCGATGAGGTCTCGGCGGGTAAGGGTCTGCCCGAACTGCACCGGCACAGTGCGGGCGCCGGCGGCATCAAGTTCGCGATACCGGTCAACTGCAGCCTGATCGATCGTGATCGCTGGCCCCGTTCCACCCGGTGCGAGCGGCTCGGCGTCGAGCACCACGCTCACGAGAACGAGTTTGGCGGCGCCCGCGATCGCTCGCGGCTCGGTGCTGCCGCTCGCGACGATGGAGCCGCTCTCGGCGAGAGCGGCCGTCGAGCCCGCGTCGGGCAGCGTGAGCGATTCGCTCCAACTGCCGTCGACGGCCGAGCTCAGCGTCTGCTCGACGTGCAGCCGCGGCAACGGGCTGAGCATGGCGGCGGCTGCATAGGCGAGCACAGCGACGACGACCAGAGCGAGCATCCCGCTCACGATGCCGCGCACCCGACGCGCGCGACTCATGCCCACCCCAGGCGGTGCAGCTCGTCGTCGTCGATTCCGTAGAAGTGGGCGATCTCGTGCACGAGAGTCACGTGAATCTGGTCGCGCAGCTCGTCGAGGTCGGCGCTGATCGCGAGTAAGGGCTCGCGGTAGAGAATGATGCGGTCGGGCAGCTCGCCGAAGCCGTATTGCCCGCGATCGGTGAGCGCCGTGCCCTCGTAGAGCCCGAGCAGATCGAGTGAGCCGTCGTCGGGCCGAGCCTCGGTCACGAAGACGACGTTCTCGAGCCCCTCGACCATCTCGTCGGGCAGGGCGTCGAGCTCATCGACGACGAGTTCTTCGAACGCGGCCTCGTCGAGCTCGAGCGGCGATGCCGTCGCCTCGTCGGTCATGATGACTCTGACGTCGACGACTGCTCTGCGCGCTCGAGCACCTGCACGAGAGCGTCCTGCATCCAGGCCAGCAGGTCGTAGACATCGCGCAGGCCGGGCTCGGCGAAGGTGCCTTCGTCGCCGTCGACGACGATGCCCATGCGGTCGGCGATGACGAGGCGCAGATCGCCGAGGCCGCGCACCCAGTCGAGTGCGACCTCTGTCGAGAGGCGAACGGTGCGCGCTTCGTCGCTCTCGACGCCGGGGGCGAGCGCGCTCGAGAGCGAGTGCGCGAAGCCGATCTTACGGTCGACGAGACCCCGGCGGCTCAGCCGGCGCCACTCGTCGGCGAGCTCGGGGTCAGAGCGATAGGCGTCAGGCAACAGCCTCAGTACGGCCGAGTCGGTGTCGACGGGCGACTCGAGCGACTCGGCCAGCAAAGCCTGCAGCTGGTCGGCGAGCGAGACGAGAATGCTTGCCTCTGCCGGTTCGACCACGGCGATGCCGATGACGCTGTCGTCGTCATCGGGCTCTGCGGCGCTGATTTTCATCGTGGCGCCCTCTCGACGGTGGCCCACAGACCGTACTCGTGCATCGCCTCGGCGTGACGCTCCATGTGCTCGCGGTTGCCCTCGGCGAGAGTCGCGCGCCCCGCGGTGTGCACCTGCATCATGAGGTGCTCGGCGGTGCGAGCATCCACCCCGAAATGACGCCGGAACACCCAGGAGACGTAACTCATGAGATTGACCGGGTCGTTCCACACGACGATCTGCCACGGCACTTCGGCGGCGTGCACCGGCAGCTCGACGAGTTTCTCGTCGAGCTGAGGCGAAGCCGCGGCCGGGGGAGTCACACGGCCAGTCTGCCGGTCGACGCTGAATCGCCGCGCAGAACAGGCCGACCGGCACCAGATACAGCGTCGTGGGATAAATACGAATTGGGGTGAGTAACGGGGCTTGAACCCGCGACCTCCTGGACCACAACCAGGCGCTCTGCCAGCTGAGCTATACCCACCATGCAAGCCCTCTCGCGAGAGCCGACACGACAGTCTATTACAGCCGAGACTCCCACTTGGCAATGACCTCTGATGCGATCAGCTGCGCGTCGTCAGAACTCGGCCCGGGTTCGCCCGTGAACCCCGCGCGGCGGTAGTACTCGAGCTCGCGAATCGACTCGAGAATGTCGGCGAGAGCCCGGTGCCCGCCGTTTTTGGGCGGCGCATTGAAGTAGACGCGCGGAAACCAGCGCCGCACGAGCTCTTTGATGCTCGACACGTCAACCGAGCGGTAGTGCAGGTGCGCGTCGACAGTCGGCATGTACTTCGTGATGAACGCGCGGTCGGTGCCGATCGTGTTGCCAGCGAGGGGCGCCTGCCCGGCTGTCGGCACGTGCTCCGCGATGTAGGCGAGCACCTGCTGCTCAGCATCCTTGAGCGGCACTCCCTCGGCGAGCTCAGCCAGCAGTCCGCTCGACTCGTGCATGGCCGTCACGAACTCGCCCATGTTCGCCAAGCCAGCCTCGGTGGGCGCGATGACAATCTGGAAACCCGGATGCACGGGCTCGAGTTCGTAGTCGGTGATGACGACGGCGACCTCAATGAGGTCGTCGACCTCAACATCGAGACCGGTCATCTCGCAGTCGATCCAGACGAGACGATCGGTCGTTGAACTCACCGGTGCAGTCTATCCAGGCGCTCTGATCCCCTTTGTCGCGCGCTCAGGCGACCCGCGTAGCCTGGGGGTGTGCGCCTTGACCTCTACACCTCCGCCTTCTGCGACCCGTGTCATCGGGCGCGCGAGGTCGTCGCCGAAGCGCAACGGCTCGTGCCCGCCCTCGAGGTCACCGAGCGCGACGTCGCCGCGCATCAGGCCCGCGCCGCCGACTTGGGACTCACGAGCACTCCGACAACGATCATCTACAGCGCCGACGGTGCCGAGGTGCTGCGGGCGAGCGGAGTGCCCACTCTGCAGCGCCTGCTCACCGCCTTAGCGAGTACCGTCGACTGATCGCTCTCGTCAGCAGGTGCGCAGAGCCGCCACCCCGACCGTCACGATTCCCGTGCCGCCGAGTAGGCGCACTTCGTTGGCCCCGAGCGCGTCGATCGCCGACAGCACGGCGGCCGGCACGCACGTCGCGGGCACGGTGAAGAGCGGACCAGGCTCACGAGTGGCGAGCACACCTCCGGCAAGAGCATCCGGAAACGAGAACGCGTTCGTGAGATAGACGTACTCGCTCGACGAGAAGGCGAGCGCGTTGACGGCGACCGCCGTGGCGATACGATCGGCACCCGCCAGCCGTGTGGTCGGTGCCGTGTTGTTGAGCGCCGACACCACGAAGTTCGAGACGACACCTGGTCCGCCCGCCACGTAGATGGCGTTCACGCCCAGCGAGTTCAAGAAGACCATCGTGTCGATCGGAACGACTGGGGCGTCTCCGGGTACGAGCACCACGGGTGCTCCGAAAGCTCCAGCCGCGGCGCCTGCTGCGAGCGCGTCGGGAAACCCGCGGCCGTCGGCCACGAAGGCGGTGGTCGCCGAGGGGAAGCCCTCGAGAGTGATCAAGCGTGACGTGGCGTACCGATCGGCGCCGCCGACGCGCTTGATCGAGGGTGCCAAGCCACTGAGAGCGGTGTAGACCGATGCCGACACTGAACCGGTGCCGCCGACCACGATGATCTCGTCGGGGTTGAGCCTATTGATCTCTGCGATGACTTCGGTCGGCAGGCTTGTCGGGTTCGTGAGCAGCAGAGGTCCGCCGAGAGCTGCGGCCACCGGTCCGGCACTCAGAGCGTCGGGGAAGTTCGTTCCGGATGCGACAAGCACGACCGGCACGCTCGAGACGGGATCGGGGAATGCTGCCGTCGAGATCGCAATCGCCGTGGTGTACCGGCTCGAGCCGGCAATGCGGGCGACCTGTGGGGAGCCGAGCAGCTGGTCGTTGATCCACGTGGTGAAAGCCGAGACCTCGGTGTACACGCCTGGGTAGGGCGAGTCGGCGCAGTCGTATCCCCAGCTCGTGATGCCGGCGAGGTACCAGGTGCCGCCCGATTGCACGGCGAGCGGCCCGCCGCTGTCGCCCTGGCAGGTGTCGGTCGTAAAGCCGGGGCCGACGGCACAGAGCATCGTCGACGCAGTGAACTCTTCGGCGGCGTACGCGGTATCGCACGATGCGTCTGACACCGTGTTGACGGTGGCTTGCCTCAGCTGGGTCGGAAAGTCTGAACCGGTCGTCGAGGTGTTGCCCCAGCCGGTGACGCGCGCCGCGACGCCGTCACCGACCACTGACTGCTGCAGCGGGATCGCTTGCTGCACGCCCGGCGTCAGAGCGATCGGTTCGGCCAGACGCAGCACGGCGACGTCGGACTCATAGGTCGATTCATCGAACCCGGGGTGCACGGTGATCGACTGCACTGACACTCCGGTGCGTGCCGAGGTGCTGAGAGTCGCCCTGCCCGTCATGACCCGAATGTCAGACGGCGCGAGCACCGAGCCTTCAAAGACCACGCAGTGCGCGGCCGTCACGATTTCCCACGACGACACGATCGAGCCGCCGCAGTACTGCCCCAGGTAGTCATTCGACGCGTCCGAGAAGACGAGGCCGACCTGCCAAGGCGCTTGATCGATAGAGATGGCGGTGCCGCCGATGATCGACGGGTCGAAAACATCGTCGGTGCTGGCAGCGGTGGCGGCAGGCGCGACGGCGAGCGAGGCAACGACGGCCACGGTGGCGACGAACGTCACTGCAGGGCGCGACCAACGGCTCGGGCGAGGGGGTGCAACGGGCACAGTGGCACAACTTTCTGTCGAGAGGAATGTGCAGAAGCGCAAGAAGATGAGATCTGCTTGCTCACCGTAACCTCTGAGCACCCCTCACCGATAGGGGGAGGTCGAGACCCGTTCGGGGGGAGGCGCGGGGCGCTGCCGTTGCCCCCCTCCGATACCCTTGAGGCATCCCTCCGTAGCTCAGTGGATAGAGCAAGAGCCTTCTAATCTCTTGGTCGCAGGTTCGATTCCTGCCGGGGGGGCGTACTCTCCAGCCATGAGGCGGTTTCGACGCATCATGCTGATCGCTCTGGCAAGCGGCGTGCTCGCCTTCCTCATCGTGCCGTTCCTGATTCCGTTCGAGTCCAGTGGCACGCTCACCGCGACCGAGGCAGCGGGCGACGATGCGCGGTTTCTGGCCGCGAGTGGGCTCCAGGTGCACGTGGAGACCGCCAACTACACCGGGGGTGATGCTCAACCCCCGCTCATCGTCCTGATGCACGGTTTCGGTGCGAGCACCTTCTCGTGGCGTGAAGTGATCGAGCCGCTGGCCGAGGCGGGTGACGTCATCGCCTACGACCGCCCCGCTTTCGGATTCACCGAGAGGCCGACCGAGTGGTCAGGGGAGAACCCCTACGGCACGCCCGGCAACCTGGCGCTGCTGGACGCCCTGCTCACCGACCTCGCCCCCGATCGCGACGTCATACTGGTGGGCCACTCTGCCGGGGGTCTCCTCGCCGCTGAGTATGCGCGACTCAACCCCGAGATCATCGATCAGCTCGTGCTCGTCGCTCCCGCCGTCTATTCGACCGGCGGGGTGCCCGCCTGGCTCGCCCCTATGCTCGGCCTGCCGCAGATCGAGCGACTGGGCCCGATGCTGGTGCAGGGCATCGCGACATCAGGTGAGCAACTGCTCGTGCAGAGCTTCGTCGACCAGTCGCTGCTGACCGACGAGGTGCGACAGGGCTATCGCGCACCGCTGACGGTCATCGGTTGGGAGCAAGCTTTCTGGCGCTTCACGACAGCGCCGCGCGACAACGACCTTCTCGCTCAGGTGGCGTCGATCTCGCAGCCGACCCTGCTCATCACGGGCGATGCTGACACAGTCGTGCCGACCGACGATACCGAGCGCCTCGCGACCGAGTTGGGGGGTGCGATCAACCGGCCAGAGCTCGTCGTCATCGACGAAGCGGGTCACCTTCCGCACGAAGAAAGGCCCGAGCAGTTCGTCGCGGCTCTGCTCGACTGGCTCGAGCGAACCGGTCGCTGAGCACGTCCGACGCTACCCTCGCACCATGACCACCCACGAGCAGCGCTTTGATCGGGTGTGCGAGAAGCTCAGCCGCGACCAGCGGGTGAGCGAGCTGCAGCTGCGAGTCGGCGATCGCGCGGGCACGATCGACTACAGCTGGGCGGCGCCCGGTTCACGGGCGACGCACGCGATCGCGAGCAGCACCAAGACCTTCGCCGCCGTGCTCGTGCTGCGCAAGGTCGCCGCAGGCGACCTGACGCTCGAGCAGCCGCTCGTGAGCATCCTGCCCCGCGATGATCTGGTCGGGCTCAACCGCTTCGGCGACGTCGATCACGCCGATGAGATCACCGTGCGCGACGTGCTCGCGCACACCTCGGGCATTCCGAACTACTACGCGACGAAGGCGCTCGAGCCGCAGAGCGATATCGCGGCGCTGACGGAGACCGACCCCGGGTGGAGCTACGCCGACACCCTCGAGGTCGCTCGCGGCATGACCGCCGCCTTCGCCCCGCACTCGGGCCGCGCCGAGTACAGCTTCACGAACTATCAGCTCGTCGGGCGCCTCATCGAGACCCTGTACGGATGCTCGCTCGCCGACGCCCTCGAGCGCGAGCTGTTCGTGCCGCTCGGGCTGCGTGACACGGCGCTGATGACGCGCGAATCGACCGAGTACTTCGACGCCGCATCGCCGCTGCTCTACGGCACGCAGTCATACCGCGGCGCTCGCCGCTTGGGCTCATTGGGCGCGGAGGGCGCTCTCGTCTCCAGCACGGCTGACACGATGCGATTCTTGCGAGCGGTCTTCGAGGGTGAGGCGCTCGATCCGGCCACGCTCGATCGTGCGCTGAGCGACCGCCTGCCGCTGTTTCCGCGGGTGACCTATGGCGTCGGCATCATGGCGCTGAGCCTGCCGCGTCTGCTGACCCGGCTGCCGAAGCCCGGGCTGCTCTACGGCCACGCCGGCATGACCGGGCACGTGATGTTCGCCGACCCGGTGAGCGGGCTCTACGCCGTCTGCACGATCAATCAGCTCGCCGAGCCGCGGCTGTCGTTCCGGCTGCTGCTCGGGGCACTGCGCGCCTCGCGCGGTCGATAGACCGACCCGCCGTCAGCGCGGCGCGTCGGGCACAGCGAACCGCCGGGCGAATTCGGTGGTGAGCAGATGCCGCTGCACTTTGCCCATGCGGTTGCGCGGCACTTCGGCGACGCGGCCGAAGACGGTCGGAAACCTACCGGGAAGCACCTTTCGCAAGTGCGCATCGAGGGCGCGCAGGTCGCAGTGCGGCTCAGCAACCACCGCGAGACCGATCTCGACGATGCCCGGTCGTCGCTCGATCGGGTAGGCGGCCGCATCGCGCACGCCGACGAACTCGCGGGCGATCTCGTCGATGCGCTCAGGGTCGACCTTGGTGCCGCCGAGGTTGAGCACCTCGCTCTTTCGACCGCCGAGCTCGAGCTGGCCGTCGCGCAGCGTGCCGGTGTCGCCCGGGTAGAACCAGCCCCCGTGCACGTCGCCCTCGACGAGCTCACCGTGCTCGAGATACCCCGCCGCGAGTCCGCGTCCGCGATAGCGCACGAACCCGTCGACGCCGGCCGCGACCGGCTTGTCGGCGTCGTCGACGATCTGTAGCTCGACCCCCGGCAGCGGCGCGCCGACTGCGGCCGCGTCGTCACCGCTCGCGAGCATCCGCATCGCCGCGCCACCGCCCTCCGTGGACCCGTAGACGCCGCGCACCGGCACGCCCAGTTGCTGCTCGATCGCCCGCAGCAGCGAGTCGCTCGCGGCCGCACCCGCCACACGCACTTCGTCGAGCGTGGGCAGGGCGATGTCGTGCTCGGCGAGCACGCGCAGCGCCGTGCCAAGGTGGACGGGCGACCCGCACAGCACGCGCACTCCGTGCTCGGCCGCGAGTCGCAGCGACGCCGCGTTGATGTGATCGACCGCCAGGTAGGGCACACCGTGCTGAAGGGCCGCGAGCGCAGAGTGGAAGCCGCCTGTCGTCGAGAGCGACATCAGCTCGAGCTCGCGCCGTTCGTCACTCCAGTAGTGGTGCAGGTGCGCGAGGCGATGCTCTACCGCCTGCACCGTGAGCGCGGCAGCGCGCGGTGCTCCGGTAGTGCCACTCGTGAGAATGAGGCGGCAGATCGAGTCGGGCCGGGCATACGCGAACATCGGGGCCTCGGATGCTCGCTCAAGGCCGCCCGCCACCCAGAACTCGTCGACCTCGACCACGAGGCTGCTCGGCACGAGTCGGGCTCCTGGCCGCGTCACGAGCACGTCGACCGCGGTGCTCGGTGCGGTGGTCATGCCGTTGAGCGACAGTCCGCGTGACGCCAGCCGCAGCAGAGCAAGGCCCACGAGCCAGTCGAGAGCGGCGGGAAGGTCAGTCGCGACCACGTTGCGCGGTCGAACTCCTGCTTCGTGAAGTCGCGCGGCGATGCCCGCGACCGCCGCGTCGAGCTCGGCGAAGGTCCAGGCGCGGTCGATGCTCACGAGCGCGAGCTCGCCGGGCCTTTCGGCGGCGTGCCGCGCGGGCAGCGAGACGATCGACGTGACCACAGGTTCCTCCTCGAAAGTCCTTCATGCAGAAGCATCCTCACTGTAGGCTCTGTCTCGACCTCGCGTCGCGCTATGCGCGTCCGCGCGTGCACGACATCCCACCCCGAGGAGTCTCCCGATGGCCGCCATTGACGCTGAGCAGTTGACCGGTAGTGCGTTCCGAGTCCGCCGCATGCGGCGCGCCGGTTCGTTCGTCGCCCTGGGCGGCCTGCTCGCGAGCGGCGGCGCTCTCGCCGCCGCACCCGTCTATGCGGCCGAGCCCTCTGACTGCGTCGACGACGGCACGGCGAACGACAATACGCTCACGGCGCCCGCCGACGACAACGCCGACATTCAGGCACTTCTCGACGATGGCGCGCCGCTCATCTGCCTCAACGGCACGTTCGACATCTCGTCGACGCTCTTGGTCGACCAAGAGGTCACGTTCGCCTCGTTCACCGGTGCCGTTCTCGACGGCGGTGGCGTCACGCAGATCGTCAACTCCGATTCCAGCGAGAACGTGATCTTCGAGGGAATGACGCTCCAGAACGGTTCTGCCTTCGATGGCGGTGCCGTGAGCGCCTACGCCGTGGTCGCGATCAATTCGGTGTTCCGCGACAACGTGGCCGACATCGGCGGCGCGGTCTCTGCCTACGGCCTGGCGACGATCGACTCATGGTTCGTCGGCAATGAAGCAGAGACCGACTTCGGTGGTGCCGTCTTGGCCGAGGTCGTTTTCGGCGAAGGCAGCACCTTCGACAGTAATATCTCCGCCGGCTCTGGCGGAGCGATCTTGGCGTACGAGGTCGTTCAGCTCGAGACGTCGACCTTCCTCGACAACGAGGCCGATGATCTGGGCGGCGCGATTCAGGCCTACGACTACGTCGACATCACGAACTCGACCTTCGTCGGCAACACCGCGGGTGTGATCGGCGGTGCGATCGAGGCGCCCGAAGGCCGAGTGACCTTCAGCACCTTCGTGAACAACGAGGCCTTCGGAGACGAGGGCCCCGGCGAGGAAACCGGAGACTCGATCGCGAGTGAGTTCGGTATGGAGGTTCGCGGCAACATCTTCGCTTCGACGACTTCTACCAATCACCTCTACACCGGCGATGCCTTCGTCGACCTCGCGGGCAACCTGTTCACGACTACAGAAGCGCAAGAGATCGACAACCTGCCCGACCCCGATGAGAGCACCCTCTTCGGCCTGACGATGGCGCAGATCTTCGGCTCGAGCACCCCGAGCGCGGCCGACAACGGCGGGCCGAGCGAGACGGTCGCACTCGTCTCGGGCAGCCCGGCCATCGATGCCGTTCCGCCGCTCGAGCCGAGCCCCTCACCCTCCGTGACGTTCTTGAGCGAGCCGACCGACAGCGACCCCGCGGACGATCGCTGGAGCGACATCGACACCTCGTCGGCCGAGATTCCCGTGCTCGAGCCGGCCGACCTTGAGGTCGAGACCGATCAGCGCGGCGAAGAGCGGCAGGGCCGCTCTGATGCGGGAGCGTTCGAATTCGGCGAGGCCGAGGTTGGCAGTGAACTCGCCGCCACTGGTGCCGACACTGCCGCGTCAAGCCTGCTCGGCGGCCTCGCAGCGCTGATGCTGGGCATCGGTGCTTCCTTCGCCATCGGAACGCGGCGACTCTCGCGCACCGACGGCTGAGGTCGTACGCCCCCGAACGACCCCGCGATAGACTCGCACGCACAACCATCCTCACAAAGGAGTGCGGCGTGAGCCACAAGCGAGCCGTGTCACTGAGCGAGCTGCTCGACCAGCCGATTCAGGGCATCCAGACCCTCAAAGAGACCTTCGGCGACTGGGACGTCCACCCCAGCCAGCACGTCGATGTCGACCATGTTCAGGCGGTGCTTGGTGAGCTCGTCGAGCGCCTCGACGTCGACTTTCCGTACTTTCACCCGCAGTACGCGGGCCAGATGCTCAAGCCGCCGCATCCCGTGGCCGTCGCGGCGTACGTCGCGACGATGCAGCTCAACCCCAACAACCACTCGATCGACGCGAGCCGTGCGACCACGGCCATGGAGCACGAGGTTCTCGACCAGCTCGCCGCCATGTTCGGCTACGGCGATGACTATATGGGTCACCTCACGTGGAGCGGCACCACGGCGAACCTCGAGGCCCTGTGGGTCAGTCGCGAGATCGCGCCCGGCAAGGCGATCGCCCATTCGACGGATGCCCACTACACGCACTCGCGCATGGGCGAGGTGCTCGGCATCGACACGGTGGGAATCGCGACGGAGGCCGACGGGCGCATGAGTCTCGACGCTCTCGAGCGCGAGCTCGCCACCGGCCGCATCGGCGTCGTCGTCGCGACCCTCGGCACGACGGGGCTCGGCGCCGTCGACCCGCTCGCGGAGATCATCCCGCTCGCTCGCGAGCACGGCGCGCGCGTGCACGTCGACACCGCGTACGGAGGTTTCTTCTCGATCATCGCCGACGAGCTCGACACTGAGACCGCCCGCCACTTCCGCGCTATCGCTCAGGCAGACTCGGTCGTGGTCGACCCGCACAAGCACGGGTTGCAGCCCTACGGCTGCGGGGCGGTGCTGTTCAACGACCAGTCGATTCTGCGGTACTACCACCACGAGTCGCCCTACACCTACTTCGCGAGCACCGAGCGGCACTTCGGCGAGATACAGCTCGAGTGCTCACGCGCGGGCGCGAGCGCGGCGGCGCTGTGGGCCACGCTCAAGGTCTTTCCGCTCACGATGCAGGGGCTCGGGGCCATCGTGCTGCCCGGCTACCGGGCCGCCCAGACCTGGCACGGGCTCATCGCCGAGAGCGACATCTTGCAGCCCTACCAGCGGCCCGAGCTCGACATCATCACGTACCTGCCGCGCGTGCGCACCATGGCTGAGCTCGACAGGGTGAGCCATGCGATCTTCGAGATGGCCGCCGACACGACGCGCCCGCAGCAAACACACTTGGCGACCTACGTCGTCACACCTGCCCAGCTACAGGCCCGCGGCATCGAGCTCGAGCAGGATGCCGAGCGCGCGCGCATCATGCGCAGCGTGCTCATGAAGCCCGAGCACGAGCCGCTGATTCCTGAGATGCACCACCACGTGTCAATGTGGTCGCGCCGGGCGTACGAGGCGACGCACTGAGCGCGATGCTCGCTGAGCGCGCGGTCCACTGAGCTTTAGGCCGAGCCGGGAACCAGCCGATCGCGCACGGTGCTCGCAGGCCGCGGGTGCGTGATGATGAGTGGCATCGTGCCGGTGTGCGCGACGACCGAGGTCGGTGGCTCGGGAGTCAGCGGCAGATCGTCGAGGGCGCCCGGCGACGACACCCAAGCGGCCTCGGTGTCGCTCACGGGCGAGGCGACGACCGCGCCGGCCGGGCTCGTCGGCGCGTCGTCGGCGACCTCGAACGACCAGCGCTCGAGGTCGGCCCCGAACAGCTTCTTCGCCGACTTGGGCTTCTCGCTCCACTCGACCAGTCGGTCGCGGTACTCCGCGAGGGTCTGCTGCGCCTGAAAGCGAAACCCCGACGAGTCGCGCTTCATCGACTCGAGCTGGTGCGACGCCCACGACGCCGCGAGCGCCGAGCCCGCGATCGGCAGCAGCCGAATGCGCGTCTCGCTCTCAGCCGCCAGATGCTCGAGCTGCGCGCGTTCGACCTCGGTGAGGTCGTGCCACTGCGCCGACTTGCGCCCGGCGAGCATGAAACCGCTGATGGCCGCCGCCAGAGCATCCTGCCGGTGCAGCGCGATGAGGCGTCGGCTCGCACCGCGCCCGATGAGTGCCGCGATGATGCCGGCCGTGAGAATGGCGAGTGCGGGAATCACCGCACTCGTCAGCACGCGCCAACCGTCGTCAGACGCCCACCACGCCAGAAAGTCGTTCCCCCATGTCATGCTCGGCAGAGTACCCCCCGTCTGGGGGTAGACGCTACTTTCTGCCATCCTCTTGCCGCTGAGCGATCGTCGTGATAGGGCCCGTATCGAGCGCCAGGTCGGCGTCAATCACCTTTCCGGCGCGGGCGGTCTGGGCCACGATGATGCCCGCGAGCACGATGCCAGCCCCGATGATCTGCACGGGGTCGAGCGCTTCGCCGAGCCAGACCCAGGCCACGGCGAAGGCGAAGACAACCTCGCTCGAGGCGACAATGCCTGCCGCCGTGGCGGGCAGATGACGCAGGGCGGCGAGGCTGAGCAAGAAGGGCGCGAACGAGCCCATCACCACGTTCCAGGCCAGCGGAACCGCCATGGGCACCTCGAGCACGGCACCCGCCCCGCCGATGTCGACGGGGGTCGAGAAGATGCCCGGCGAGAGCTCCCACCAGCCGCTGACAAACGACCAGAAGATCGCGGCGATCGTCATGGTCCAGAACGAGACCGCCAGGGGAGAGATGCGCGATACTTGGCGCTCGCCGACCAAGAAGTAGAGCGCGAGGCACACGGCCGCGGCCAGGGCGAGCACGACGCCGAGCGCATCGAGGGTGCTGGCCCACACTTGCGCGACCACGGCGAGACCCACGAGTACGAAAGCGATCGCGACCCACAGGCGCGCCTTGACGGGTTCTTTCAGCACGAAGTAGGCGACGAGCGCCACCATGAGCACGGCCGTGTACTCGAGCAGCAGCGCGATGCCCACGGGCAGCAGCTGTACGGCTGCGGCGTAAGTCGCCTGCAGCAGTGCGACGCCGAATACTCCCAGCACGATCATGATGAGCCACTGGTCGCGCGGTAGTCGGAAGGCCCGGCGGTCGATCACGAGCAGCACCAACCCGGCGATGAGGGCCGTGCCGACGAGACGAAACTCGGTGACCTGCGCAGGAGAAAGCCCTGCTTCCATCGTGATCTTGGTGACCGAACCGTTGGCCCCGAAGAGCACCGCTGCGAGCAGCGCGTAGACGTATCCCACCGCCGTGGCTAGCGCGAGCCGGTGCCGTGCACCGCGTGGGGTTCGATGGCGGCGAGCTCGTCGGCGGTGAGGGCGTCGCCGTGCAGTGCGTCAAGGCTGTTGTCGAGCTGGCGCACACTGCTCGCGCCGATGAGCGCGCTCGTGACCTGGGGGTGGCGCAGCACCCACAGCAGCGCGAGCTGCGCGAGCGACTGACCGCGCGCCTCGGCGATCGCGTTGAGCGCCCGCGCTCGGCCCAAGTAGGCCTCATCGATGTTGTCGCCGCTGATCCACCGGCCCTCGGCCGCGCGCGAGTCGGCGGGAATACCGTCGAGGTACCGCCCGGTGAGCAGGCCCTGGGCGAGCGGAGAAAAGACGATGCTGCCCAGCTCGAGCTCTGCGAGAGCATCCAGCAAGCCGTCTTCCATGCGCCGATCGAACATGTTGTATCGGGGCTGGTGAATGAGCAGGGGAATACCCAGTTCGCCGAGGATGCGGTGCGCCTCGCGCGTCTGCTGCGCGTCGTAGTTCGAGATGCCCGCGTAGCGCGCCTTGCCGCTCGTGACTGCGGTGGCGAGGGCGCCCATCGTCTCGTCGAGCGGGGTCTCGGGGTCGGGGCGGTGGCTGTAGAAGATGTCGACGTAGTCGAGCCCGAGCCGCGTGAGACTCGCGTCGAGCGAGCTCAGCAGGTACTTGCGCGAACCCCACTCGCCGTAAGGCCCCGGCCACATGTAGTAGCCCGCCTTCGTCGAGATGATGAGCTCGTCGCGGTACGGCCGAAGATCGTCGCGCAGCAGCCGGCCGAAGTTTTCTTCGGCACTGCCCGCGGGCGGGCCGTAGTTGTTCGCCAGATCGAAATGGGTGACGCCGCGGTCGAACGCCCGACGCACGATCGCGCGCTGCGTCTCGATCGCTCGGTCGTCGCCGAAGTTGTTCCACAGGCCGAGCGAGATGCGCGGCAGACGCAGTCCGCTGCGCCCGACCCGCGCATATTCGAGCAGCTCGTAGCGGTCAGCAGCGGCGGTGTAAGCGTCATGAGTGTCAGGCATGAGTACAGCGTATGACCGGCCGGCACCCGGCCAGCACACGCTGCTCGGTCGTAGTATTCGGCCATGCGAACCTTTCATCTCGCCGGCGGTTGCTTCTGGTGCCTCGACGCGGTCTACCGCGTGCTCGACGGTGTTCACGACGTCGTCTCGGGGTACACGGGCGGCCACGTCGAGAACCCCTCCTACGAGCTCATCTGCACCGGGTCGACCGGTCATGCCGAAGCGGTCGCGGTCACGTTCGACCCCGACGTGATCCCCGCCGACGTCATTCTCGACGTGTTTTTCACGCTGCACGACCCGCGCCAGCTCAACCGTCAAGGCAACGACGTGGGCACGCAGTACCGCTCTGCCATGTTCTACGCCGACGACGAGCAGAAGGCTCTGTTCGAGGCGGCACGCGACCGAGCCTCCGAGTACTGGGAGGGCGGCATCGTCACCGAGATCTCGCCGCTGGAGAAGTACTTCATCGCCGAGGACTACCACCAAGACTTCTTCGCCAAGAACCCGGGGCAGGGCTACTGCCTTGCTGTCGCGCTGCCCAAGGTCAACAAGATTCGGCAGTCGTACGCCTCGTATGTCAAGGCCTCCTGAGAGCATCCGCCCCCTCGACACGGGTCGCTGAGGAGCGTATCGTCGGCCGCGCACCAGAGCTGTTCGGCCTGACGACGAAGGAGGCTCTCATGAGCGCATCGACAGAGACGACGACCTGGGTGGCCCGCGGGGGCGCGGGCACCGTCGGCACGATTCATCGCGACGATCAGGGGTACAGAGTGCGCATCGCGTCGCACGCTGACGAGCGCGGACCGTTCGCCTCGCTCGAGGTCGCGAAGCGCGCGCTGCACGCCGCACTGGGCCCGGGAGCCGAGCGGCCAGAGTTTGTCGGCCACTGACAGACGCCGCGGCTGACCTGCTGACCGAACAGCCAGCGGGTCGGCCTCGCGCGCTCCTCCCCACCGCGGCTGTGGCGAGTTCTCTCCCCGTTCGCGGATGCTCGCTCGATGACGCGCGTGCTGACGAGCACACTCCTGCACGGGCGCCGGCGTTCTCCGGCACGAACCGTCGGCGCCCACCCGACACTCATCCGCAGGAGGACACCATGACCGACATCATCACTTTGACCGGGCTCGTCGCCACGAACCCCCGGCACATTACGACGAGCGAGGGGCTCGCGATCACCTCGTTCCGGCTCGCCTCGAACCAGCGCCGCTTCGACCGCGGTCAGAACGCCTGGGTCGACGGCGACACGAACTGGTACACGATCACGGCGTTCCGCCAACTCGGCGTGCACGTCGCCTCATCGGTCGAGAAGGGGCAGCGCGTCATCGTCACCGGGCGCGTGCGCGTGCGCGACTGGGAGAGCGGCGAGAAGTCGGGCACGACCATCGAGATCGATGCAGAGTCGATCGGGCACGACCTCACCTGGGGTCGTGCGACCTTCACGCGCAGTGTCATCGCATCGCGCGGCGAGGGCGGCAGCGCCGAGGCGTCTGACACGTCGCCGAGCGCGGGCGCGGCGGCCGACGAGGGCGATGGCGCGACCGACAGGTCACTGCTCGACGCCGCACCGGCAGAGTCAGAGTTGGTACCAGCGGGGGCGACGACCCCCTTCTGAGCGACGCGCCGTCTCAGCGAACGCGAATCCCCCCACGCTGCCACATCGTGACAGCAGCGACACGGGGGTTCGCGTTCTCGCTTGTATCGAGACCGAGTGCGACGAAGAGGCGATGCAGCATCGTCTCGACCGCTCGCGTGGTTGTGCCCCGCGCTTCGGCGAGTGCTCGGGTCGACGCGCCTGCCGCGAGCATGCGCAGCACTTCGGCTTGCGCCGCTGTCACCGACGGCACGCCGTCGTCGTGCGGTTCGTCGAAGAGGTCGGCGTGATCATCCGGTGCGCCGCTGATCGCGCGTTGAACGGCGTCTGCCAGCTCGTCGATGCGCCCGAGCTGCGACTTCACGAGGTAGACGGCACCGCGAGGAATCCGCTGTGGGTCAGGAACGGCGAGCTCAGGCGATCGATGCGAGGTGAGCACGACCAGGCCAACCCACGGAAACTCGTCGGCGACGAATCGCAGCAGGTCGGCTCCGTTCTCGGCGGTGCCGAAGTTGAGGTCGCTGATCACGGCGTGCGGGTCGGTGTCGCGCACGGCTTCGAGCGCTTGCTCGACTGAGGTGGTCGCGGTGACGGCGTAGCCCTGTGCTTCGAGTCCGCCACGGACGAGCGAGAGGGTGAACGCGTCGTCGTCGGCGATCACGACGCGCAGGGCCCGGTTCTCGGCTGTGCTCATTCTCGATCCGCTCTCGTCGACTCGTGCTCGTGAAGCGTGTCGCGAACGGTTCGCAGCAACAGGCTCGTGGTGTAGGGCTTCGGCAAGAACCGTGACACGCCCATGCCGACCGAAGCGGAAGAATCGCCGTGCGAGGTCAACCCGCTCGCCGCGATGATCGGAATCTCAGGGTGATGCTCTTCGAGGTACGCGGTGGTCGCCGCGCCATCCATGACGGGCATCATCATGTCAGTGATGACCAGATCGACGGGATCGCCGCCCGACTCGATGAAGTCGATCCCCTCCTGACCATTCGACGCCTGTGTCGTGCGGAAACCGTGGGCTTCGAGGGTCTGGCACGTGATGCGTCTGACGAACTCTTCATCATCCACGACGAGCACGTGCTCGCCCGCTCCCTGAGGCAGCGGCTCGCCGTCGGCCAGAGTCGGTCGCGATTGCTCGACTGTCGAACTGATCGGAACACCGACGCGAAAGCACGTGCCATGATCGGGCTCGCTGTAGACCTGCAAGAAGCCGCCGTGGCTGCGCACGATCGCCAGCGTGGTCGAGAGGCCCAGCCCTGTGCCCTTGCCCGCGTCTTTCGTCGTGAAGAAGGGCTCGAAGACCTTCGCCACGACGTCGGGCGTCATACCGTGCCCCGAGTCTTCGACCGAGAACACTGCGTACTCGCCGGCCGAGGCCGTGTGCCCGATAGAGACGACCTCGGTGTCGTGCTGCTCGATGGCTGCGGTAACCCGTAATCGGCCGCCCTCGGGCATCGCATCTCGTGCGTTCAGAAGCAGATTAATCATGACCTGCATGAACTGAGTCGCGTCGCCCGTCGACGAGGCAAGCGATTCGGGGCGGTTGACCTCGAGCGCGATCGTGTGTGGCAGGGCGTCGCGCGCGTAGGTCTCGACGTCGTCGAGCAAGTTGTCCATCGAAATACTCTCGCGACGACCTTCGACACCTCTGGCGAACGCGAGCACCTGACGCACCATTTCGGCGCCGCGCTTCACCGACGATTCAAGGGTCGCGAGCAACTCGAGTCGGCCGGGGTCTCGTTCATCGTGCGCGAGCAGCTGAGCCGACATGAGAATCGGGGTCAGCACGTTGTTGAGGTCGTGAGCGATGCCGCCCGCGAGCGTGCCGAGGCTCTCCATGCGCTGCGAGCGCGCCCGAGTCTCCTGCTCTCTGCGGTAGGCCGTGATGTCGGTATTGACGCAGAGCACGGCCTCGGGCTCACCGTCGGCACCGTGCAGCACCTGCCATCGGCAGTCGGCCACGATCGACCTGCCGCCGCGAGTGCGCTGCATGAGCTCGCCCGCCCAGTAGCCCTCGCGCATCACTTCGTCTGCTGCAGCGTTGAACTCGTCGAGGTCGTCGTAGATCAGCTCGGTGACCACCGCGCCGAGCGCTTCAGCGACGGGAATCTCGTAGAGCTCGGCCGCCGAGCGGTTCCAGTACCGCACCCGGTGGTCGAGACCTCGCACGATGATGGCATCGCGCGCGATATCGAGCAACGCTGCCTGTTCTGCGAGTCGCCGAGTGGTGTCGAGTTCTCGTTCACGTGCTGACACGTCGGCCGTCGCATCGCGCATGTGCAGCACAACGCCGGTCTCGACCGGGTAGATCGTGACGTCGACCCAACGCTCGGTGAGTTCGACCCACTCCTGGTGAACGACGCTTTCGCGCGAGTTGGCGGCCTGTCGAAAGGCGGTCTCGAACGGGGTTCCGATCGTCGAGGGGTAGACGCTCCACAGGTCGGTTTCCACGAGCTCGGCAGCCTGCCTACCGAGCAGCTCTTCGGCTCGGGGGTTCACGAAGGTCACACGCCACGAGGCGTCGAGAAAGATCAGCCCGTCTGAGATCGTGCGCAGCGACGTCGCGAGGCGCTCTTCAAGATCGCGAGCGCGGCCGCGTTCCACGGCGTACTCAGAGATGTCCCACACGGCACCGTGCGCCCTGACGATCGAGCCATCGCTCCCGCGTTCGGCCTCACCGATCGTTCGCACCGTGAGACGCGTGCCGTCGGTCGTAACCATGGTCGACTCAACATCGAACGACTCGCCCGTGTCGAGGCATCGCTGCAGCAGGCCCGCAACGCGCTCGCGGTCGCCCGGAGGATGGAGGTTCCACGCGACCTCGTTGGTGAGAGGTATCTCTGTCGAGATCCCGAACATGCGCAGTGTGTCGTCGGTGAGGCGGATGCGCTTCGTGCGAGCATCCACCGACCACCCCCCGAACCGAGCCATGCGGCCCGCGAGCCGCAGCATGTCTTCGCTCGCTCTCGTGCGCTGCAGGGCATGCGCTCGGTCAGAGACGTCGACGGCGCAGCCGACAACGGCCACGGTCTCGCCGCCGAGCCTTACCGGAAGGTTGGTGATCTGCGCGAGAAAGTCCGTGCCGTCGGGCCGCACACCCGAGGCTTCGTACTGCACACTCTCGCCGCGTGCCGCCTCGCCGAACTTCTTGCGCACGAAGCGCAAGTCGATCGCCGCCACCGTGTCATCGAACGTCTGACCGAGCAAGCTCGCGCGGTCTGCCTGCACGCGCTCGCACAGAGCGTCGTTGACGGCGAGGAAGCGACCGTCGAGGTCGAGAAGGTAAGCCGCATCGGGATGCGCATCGACCAGCACCGTGAACGCCATGGCGAGCGCGCCGACACCATCGACGTCGGTAGCCAGAGGCGGGGTTCCGGTGGCGTCGATCATGGTGGTGCGATCACCGAGCCCTCGAGCAGCCTCCGAACCCTCGACAGCAGGTCGTCGAGGTCGATCGGCTTGCGGGCGTAGTCGGCACGAATCGCAGGAAGATCGTCGGGCGGCGTCGCTTCACCGCTCAGCACCAGGATCGGAAGATCGGGATGCACGTTGCGGAGCCCGCCGAGCGTGTCACGCACCGTACCGCCCGGCATGTTGATGTCGAGCACCACGAGGTCGTGCCGTTGCTCAGCCTGTGCGATGACTTCTTGCACGTCACCCGCTTCGTGCACGTCATACCCCTGAGACTCGAGGGCCATACGCAGCACACGGCGCACCAGAGGATCGTCGTCGGCGATGAGCACCGAGACGTTCGACCCTTCGGGCGTGGTCATGCCCTCAGTGTAGGCGCGGGTCTGTCGTGGCGGACACCTGCGGGGCCTCGCAACGAGGCCCCCGTTAGGGGGAGGAGGGTGAGTCGACAGAGGCGATGACCGTGAGGTCTCGAGAGGCGGCGCGCAGGTGGTCGAGCACCGAGTCGACGAGCGTCGAGTCGACCGCAGAGCTCGATGCGGCATCGGCGGGCGAGGCCGTCGCTGTGAAGTTCAGGGCCATGACGCATGCCGCGAGCCGCCCCTGTACGGGCCCGTGCATGAGCTCGACGAGGCGCAACCGCTCTCGATCGACCCGTGCGTCGTGCGCATTGCGCTCGAGCTCGAGCTGCTCACTCTTCTGCCTGACCGCGTCGCACGCCTCACGGTTCGCGTCGGCGAGCACGACCGCACCGACCAGCACGACGCACGCGATCGCGAGGGCGACGACGAGCAGAGGTACCACTGCCAGACCGTTGGTCGTGATCGGATCAATTCCGCTGTTCAGCATAAGATACACCGTGGCTCCGATGCCTGCGGTGCAGGCGAGCACGGTGGCGCGCTGGTCGCGCGCCCAGCGGCTATCGGGCGCGAAGCGGGTGACGAGCCACGGTACGAGGCCAATGATCAGCGAGGCCACGGTGATCGAGACGATCAGCTCGATCGCCGCGAGAGAGCCGAAGACTCGCCAGACGTCGGGCAACAGCACAGCCGTCGTCGACAGCGCAGTGAGACCTGCGATGACCCAGGGCAGGCGCGGAGGCACATCGAACGCGCGGCGCACGCTCGAGCGCACCGGGGCGAGATCCGGTACTGGGCCTCTCGTGGGCTCGAGAAGGTCGGCTGTGCGGTCATGCAGCTGTGACACACGCAGACTCAATTCTGCGAGCGAACCTGCGCTCAGGCGGTCGCGCGTCGACTCGAGGCTCGCCACGAGCTCGCTGAGGGCCGGCTGCAGCGACTCGCGAACGGCGATGTTGAGCGACCGCCGCACCTCATTGCCCGACTCGCCAGCTTGTGTGCGCTGCTCTTCGATGTCTGCCGTCGTCGAGTCCAGAGCGCCCAATAGCAGTCGCCGTCGATCGATCTGCGCGGCGGTGTAGACGACGAGCGGAACCCAGACAACGCTGCCCAGAAGCCAGACGAGCGACCGCTCGACGTATTCGGGGTCAGCGCCGGCGACAGACTGCGCCAGTGCTCCGCCGATGACTCCGCGAGCGATGGCCGCGGCGATCCAGAGCACGGTGACGACCGCTAGAGGGAGCAGGGCACTGCGCCGTCGGGCCAGTGCTCCGCCGCCGAGCACGATGACACCCACCGCAAGATGCTGAACCACGGCCGACAGCAGAGGCCACCACCACGACTCAAAGCCCGTGATGCTCTCGCGCAGGCCGACGATGAGCGCGGTCGGCACGAACAGGCCGACCCACATCGCCCAGTGGGTCGCCCACGGGCCGCCGAGCGCTTCGCGCAACGTCATTCGGGATAACTCGCCTTCAGCCGCACGGTCGGTGCGTGCAAGTCGCAACGCTCCGATGATGCCTTAACTGAGGCGGTCGTTCCTGGTCTCACCCGAAGAGACCAGGAACGACCGCTGTCGCAGCGGTTCTGCGTCGACCCGAACGACTCAGAACCACCGGAGCTCGAAGCGGCCCCCGGCGATCCCCCGATCACCGTCCGCTTCGTTCCGTTGCTTGATCATGGTCTCTGGGTTGTGGAGAGTGCAAGCGCTGCCACGCCGGGGTGTTCGCAATGCGAACCACGGGCCTTCGAGCTCTCGCGAGAGGGGTTCACGAAAGGCGACCCTAGAATCGGACGTGCGCCAACGGGCGCGAGCGTGAGAGGGCAGTTATGCGGATCGAGGTGGTGCGGGCATCCGTCGTCGCCGTGCTCGGCCTCGCGCTGCTCGTCGCCGGGTGCGCACCCATCGATGCGCAACCCTCACCGACCGACGGGCCGTCAGCCGAACCGACGGCCAGCGCGACTCCCCAACCTGAGCCCGAATTCGTCGACGGCGGCACCGCCGGGCAGAACCGGCCCTACTTCGAGTTTCTGCTGACGGGCATGCTCGAGCGCAATCCCGAGCCGTCGAGCGAGACAGTCGTCAATGCCCTCGTCAGCGGCGGCTTCGACAAGGCGAGCATGCAGGTGACGGCCGACACGACCCCGGTCGGCCAGCGCGCAGACTCGATCTTGGTCTCGGTGCTCATCGGCGACCAGTGCCTCATCGGCCAGATCATCGACTCTGGGCTGACGTCGCAGTTGGCCGACGTGCTCGGCACGGGGCGGTGTCTCATCGGCGAGACGCTCTCCATAGACTGGTAGGCATGGCCGAATTCATTTACACCATGGTCCGCGCGCGCAAGGCGGTCGGCGACAAGCTCATTCTCGATGACGTGACGATGTCGTTCTTCCCCGGAGCCAAGATCGGCATGGTCGGCCCCAACGGTGCCGGAAAATCGACGATCATCAAGATCATGGCGGGTCTCGACACGCCGTCGAACGGCGAAGCGCGGCTGAGCCCCGACTACACCGTGGGCATTCTCATGCAAGAGCCCGAGCTCGACGAGTCGAAGACGGTGCTCGAGAACGTGCAAGAAGGCGTGCGCGAGCTCGCCGACAAGCTGCACCGGTTCAATGAGATCTCGGCCGCGATGGCCGACCCCGACGCCGACTTCGATGCTCTCTTGGCCGAGATGGGCGGGCTGCAGGAAGAACTCGACGCCCAGAACGGGTGGGATCTCGATTCGCAGCTGGAGCAGGCGATGGATGCTCTGCGCTGCCCGCCCGGCGACGAGCTCGTCACCCATCTCTCGGGTGGAGAAAAGCGCCGCGTGGCACTGTGCAAGCTGCTGCTGGAGAAGCCCGATCTGCTTCTGCTCGACGAGCCCACTAACCACCTCGACGCCGAGAGCGTGCTGTGGCTCGAGCAACACCTGCAGAAGTACCCAGGCGCTGTCATCGCCATTACCCACGACCGGTACTTTCTCGACCACGTCGCCGAGTGGATCGCCGAGGTCGACCGCGGCCGTCTCTACCCCTACGAGGGCAACTACTCGACCTACCTCGAGAAGAAGGCGGCCCGCTTGCAGGTGCAGGGCAAGAAAGACGCCAAGCTCGCCAAGCGCCTCGAGAGCGAGCTCGAGTGGGTACGCAGCAACGCCAAGGGTCGGCAGGCCAAGTCGAAGGCTCGCCTCGCGCGCTACGAGGAAATGGCGTCAGAGGCTGAGAAGACGCGCAAGCTCGACTTCGAAGAGATCGTGATTCCGGTCGGTCCGCGTCTCGGTTCACAGGTCATCGAGGCGACGAAGCTCAAGAAGGGCTTCGGTGACCGCGTGCTCATCGACGGGCTCTCGTTCACGTTGCCGCGCAACGGTATCGTCGGCATCATCGGCCCCAACGGCGTCGGAAAGACCACGCTGTTCAAGACCATCGTGGGGCTCGAAGAGCTCGACGGTGGCACGCTCAAGATTGGCGAGACGGTCGACATCTCGTACGTCGACCAGAGCCGCGGCGGCATCGATCCGAACAAGACCCTGTGGGAGGTCGTGAGCGACGGCCTCGACTACATCCAGGTCGGCAAGACCGAGATTCCTTCTCGGGCATACGTTTCGCAGTTCGGCTTCAAGGGCCCCGACCAGCAGAAGAAGGCCGGCGTGCTCTCGGGTGGTGAGCGCAACCGCCTCAACCTTGCGCTCACGCTCAAGCAGGGCGGCAACCTTCTGCTTCTTGACGAGCCCACCAACGACCTCGACGTCGAGACTCTCGGCAGCCTCGAGAACGCGTTGCTCGAGTACCCCGGGTGCGCGGTGGTCATCACGCACGACCGGTGGTTCCTCGACCGCATCGCCACGCACATCCTGGCGTATGAGGGCACCGACGAGAACCCGAGCTACTGGCACTGGTTCGAGGGCAACTTCGAGTCGTACGAGGCGAACAAGATCGAGCGCCTCGGGCCCGAAGCGGCGAAGCCGCACCGCTCGGCCTACCGCAAGCTCACGCGCGACTAGCGCGGCGACCCGTGAATCGGCTCGCGTTCGTCGCGGCGCGCGTGCGCGACTCGTTCTGGTTCGTGCCAGCGGTCGCAATCGTGCTCGCGGTGGTGCTGGCCGAGTCGGTCGTCGTGCTCGATCGTGCGCTCGACATCGGTGGGCTACTGATCATCGATGTTGGCCCCGACGGTGCCCGCGGGCTGCTGGCGGCGATCGCCACCTCGATGCTCGCTGCAGCCGCCACGATGTTCTCGATCACTATCGCTGTGCTCGCACTGACGGCATCGGCGTATGGGCCGAGGCTCGTGCGCAACTTCATGTCAGACCGCGGCAATCAGCTCGTGCTCGCCACGCTGGTCTCGACTGCGCTCTACGCTCTGCTGGTGCTGCGGCGCGTGCGATCGGGCGACGACGAGTTCGTGCCCAGCGTCGGCGTCTCGCTCGCTCTCGGGCTCACGGTGCTCTGCATCGCCCTGCTCATCTATTTCATCCATCACATCAGCACGGGCATCCAGATCTCAACACTGGCCGGCGGCGTGCGCGTCGAGCTCGCTGCCCGCATGCTGCACAACTACCCCGAGTGCGTGGCCGACGATCGTCGGCCCGACGCGCTCTGGCCCTTGACTGACGGCACCGATCACGAGATCCGCGCGCGGTCAGATGGCTACGTGGCCGACATCGGTGAATCAGAACTCGTCGCGGCGGCGCGATCGGGCGCAGCGCGCATCGATTTGCTCGTGAGGCCCGGCACCTTCGTGTGCCACGGCGACCTCGTGGCGACGGTGGCGCTCGAAGACGACCACAGTGCGAGAGCGCCGGTCGACGAGCGCGTGAGTCGCGTCGAATCGGCGGTGCGGTCGGCGGTGGCCGTGCGGGATGAACGCACGCCCTATCAAGACGTCGAGCACCTGGCGCGACAGCTCGTCGACATCGCCGCGCGGGCGATCAGCCCCGGCATCAACGACCCGTACACGGCGGTCGCCGCCATCGACGCATTGACCGCGGCCTTCGCAGGCACCGCGGGGCACGCTGATCCGTCGCCCGTCGTCGTGGATGCCGACGCGCACCCGCGGCTGCGGCTCGCGCAGCGGCGCTGGATCGACGTCGTCACCGAGGCGGTCGACGCGATACGGGTCTACAGCACCGGGCAGCCGATCGTCGCCGAGAGGCTGCTCGATCTGCTCGAGCGGCTCGCCTCACGCTCTCGCGACGCGCACCGGCGCCTCGACCTGGTGGCTGCGGCCGATCGCGTGCTGCGTGGAGCAGACTCAGACGCGCTGCTGCCCGAAGACCGCGACCGCCTGCGAGCCGCGGCGACCTGGACCACGGAGGAGGCCCGATGACTCGCCTGCACGTCGCTGTTCCCCTGCGCTGGAGCGATCTCGACGCCTACGCGCACGTGAACAACGCCCGCATGTTCACTCTGCTCGAAGAAGCGCGCATCGCGGCGTTCTGGGGCGGTGGCACGAGCGGGGCGCCGACGGCGGTACTCGCCACAGGACCGGGTGCAGAGTCGATCACCCTCATCGCCGGCCAGCAGATCGAATATCGCGCGCAGATTCCGTACCACCGCGAGCCGCTCGACGTCGAACTATGGATCGGCAAGCTCGGAGGCGCGAGCCTGCAGGTCTGCTACGAGGTGTACAGCCCGGCGGGGGAGCAACCCCGCACGCTCTACGTGAGGGCGGCGACGACGATCGTGCTGGCCGAGCGCGAGTCGGGGGCGCCACGGCGCATCGACGACAGCGAGCGCGAGGCCTGGCTGCCGTATGTCGAAGATCCACTGGTGTTTCGGCAGCAGTAAGGCACGCGTTCTGCAGTCACGTACTACATGGTGTAGTTGACTATAGTGTGTGGCGCACAGTAAAGTGTGATCCGTGAGTGAAACGACCCCCGACGCTGAGGCGCTCGACGCCGGCCATCTGCAAGAACTGCGGCGCGGCACCGTCGTGCTCGCGAGCCTGCTCGCGCTGCGCACCCCCGGCTACGGCTATGCACTGCTGGAGCACTTGTCTGATGCCGGTGTCGAGGTCGACGCCAACACCCTCTACCCGCTGCTGCGTCGGCTCGAGAGCCAGGGCCTGCTCACGAGCGAGTGGAACACCGATGACAGCCGACCGCGCAAGTTCTACCGCACCAGCGCCGCGGGCGAGTCGCTCGCCGGCCGCCTGCTCGACGAATCCCGCCGCATCACCGACGCGCTCGTGCGCTTGTCTGAAGGAGAAGCACCGTGACCACCCCCACCCTGACCGAGCGCTACGTTGCCGCGGTCGTACGCCGACTGCCCGAGAAGAGCCGCGCTGACGTCGCGAGCGAGTTGCGGGCATCCATCGCTGACGACATCGAGGCCCGCCTCGCCGACGGCACCGACCCTCAGATCGCCGAACGGGATGCTCTCACCGAGCTCGGCGACCCCGACCGCCTCGCCGCGGGCTTCGCGGGTACGCCGCTGCAACTCATCGGCCCTGCCGTGTACCTCGATTGGCGTCGTCTGCTCACGGTGCTGCTGAGCATCGTGCTGCCGATCGTCGCCGGCGCTCTCATCATCGCGCAGGCGCTCGCGGGCGCTGGGCCGGTCGACATTGTGCTCGGCACCATGGGCACGGTCGTCAGTGTCGGCATCGCCATGGCCTTCTGGGTGACGGTGATCTTCGCGATCATCGAGCGCACGGGCGCGGCCGATCGCCCTCTCGTGGCCTGGTCGCTCGACAGCCTGCCGACGACGACCGCGAAGCCGCAAGTGGGCGTCGACGTGCTCGTCGGCGGCGTGCTCGGGCTGCTGTTGCTCGTCGCCGGGCTCGTCTCGCAGTCGGTCTTCCCCGCGTTCCGCGATGCCGAGGGCGGGGCGATCCCCTTCCTCGCGCCTGAACTGTGGTCGTGGTGGATTCCGTACTTCATCGTCGTGCTCGTCGCCGAACTCGTCTTCGCCATCGTGCTCTACCGGCGTCGGTCGTGGAGCCTCGGGCTCGCTGTCGGCAACATCGTGCTCACCCTCGCGTTCGCGGTGCCGATGATCGTGCTGGTGCTCAGCGACTCGATCGTCAACCCGGCGTTCTCGGCCCAGCTCGCCGACGTACCCGAACTCATTGAGCTCGGCGGGCAAGCCATGGTGATCACCGCGATCGCGGTCGCGGCGATCTCGCTGTGGGAGTGCATCGACGGCGTGCTGAAGGCGGCTCGCGCACGACGATAGGGCGCCGTGTTCAGGCGGACGGCACCCGCACCATGCCCTCTTGCGCGACGCTCGCCACGAGCAGGCCGTCGCGCGTGAAGATGCGTCCCTGCGAGAGACCGCGGCCGCCCTGGGCGCTCGGCGACTCTTGCACATAGAGCAGCCAGTCGTCGACGCGCGCGAAGCGGTGCCACCACATCGCGTGGTCGAGGCTCGCCATCTTCAGACCCGGTGTGGCCCAGGTGGCGCCGTGCCGGCGAAGAATGGGCTCGAGTATCGTGTAGTCGCTCGCATACGCCAGTGCGGCGCGGTGCAGGTTCTCGTCGTCGGGCAGAGGCGCGGTCGTGCGAAACCACACGGCCTGGTGCGCCACGGCGTCGGGCCCGGGGGCGAAGTACACGGGAGCATCCACGTGCCGCAGGTCGAAGGGGCGGCTGTTCGCCCAGTACTGCGCGACGGGGTGATCGAGGGGTGCGAGAATCTCGCGCGCGCTCGGCAGATCGTCGGGGCCGGGAATGCCGGAAGGCATCTCCGCCTGGTGCTCGAGACCGGGGTCGACGTCTTGGAAGCTCGCGATCATCGAGAGAATCGGCTGGCCGTTCTGGTACGCCTGCGTGCGCCGCGTCGAGAACGAGCGCCCGTCGTGAATGCGGTCGACCGAGAACGTGATCGACTGCTCGTCGTCGCCCGGGCGCAAGAAGTAGCCGTGCATCGAGTGGATGAAGCGATCGGCCTCGACCGTGCGCATCGCTGCGAGCACCGCCTGCGCGGCGACCTGCCCACCGAACACGCGCCGCTGCGGGGTCCAGAGGCTCGGCGCCGTGAAGATGTCTTCGCTCGTGCGGGCGTCGGTGTCGGTGAGCGTCAAGGCGGCGAGCATGTCTGTAACGGGGTCACGAGTCGGGTCAGTCACACGCGTAGTCTAAAGAGCGATGAACACGTCGTTCACCCTCACCTCCCTCCCCGCCGCTCACGACCTCTCGGTGCTGCTCGGGCGCGCCTTGCGCCTCGACGAGGCCGGCGCCGTGCGGCTCATCGCCGACAGCGGAGTGCTCGCGGTCTATGTCGCCGTCATCACGCCGAAGGGCCTGCTCGACCGCGGCCCGACCGTGCTGGGCCTGCGCACCTTCGCGCTCAGCGACGGCGGCTTCGATGCGGTCGTGCCGATTCGATCGATGCAGGTGCGGGTGGATGCTGCGCTCGCGTCGGTCGGAGACGGCTCGGAGGCAGAGGGCGCGGTCACGATCGGCGTGCCCGCCGCCGTTAACACCGTGGTGTGGTCGGCGGTCTCGCCGCCCCGCGGCGGCTGGCAGCGCATGGCACCGGTCGATGCGGCGGGTTTCGTCGCGGCGGCGCGCGCGGGCATCGAAGAGGTGGCGACGGCGATTCCTGAGGGCACGGGCGAGCAGATCGTGCACCGCGTGCGCAGCGAGGTGTGGGGCCGACCGCTGCCCGATGCCGGGCACTTGCCGGCGGGAGCGGCTTTCGCGCTCGAGAGTCTCGGCTTTCTCGGTGACGACCCTGTGCAGCAGTTCGCGGCCGGCCCGTGGATTCGCCTGAGCACGGCCCGCGGGCACGTGCTCGTCAAACAGAGCGCGTGGTCGCTCGGCGGCTAAGCGCCGGCGATGGCGCGGCCCGCCCGCAGCCCGGTGTGCAGGCACCCGCCGAGGAAAGTGCCTTCGAGCGAGCGGTAGCCGTGCACGCCGCCGCCGCCGAAGCCCGCCGCCTCGCCGACCGCGTAGAGGCCCGGCAACGGTGAGCCGTCGGCGGCGAGCGCGCGGCTGTCGAGGTCGGTCTGGATACCTCCGAGGCTCTTGCGGGTCAGCACGTGCAGCCGCACGGCGATGAGCGGGCCGTGCTTCGGGTCGGTCAGCTTATGCGGCGGCGCGACGCGGATGAGCTTGTCGCCCCGATACTTCCGCGCGCCGCGAATGGCCGTGAGCTGGGCGTCTTTGCCGAACTCGTTGTCGAGCATGCGGTCACGCGCGGCGATCTCGGTGCGCACGCGGTCGACGTCGAGCGGAGCATCCGGTTCGAGCGCCGCCATGCGGACGACCAGCTCGTCGACCGTGCTCGCGACGATGAAGTCCGCGCCTTTCTGCTTGAAGGCCTCGACCGGGCCCGTGGCACCCTTGCCGAGCCGCTGGTTCAGCAGCTCGCGCACGCTGCGGCCCGTCAGGTCGGGGTTCTGCTCGCTGCCGCTGAGCGCGAACTCCTTCTCGATGATCGACTGGGTCGTCACAAACCAACTGTGGTCGTGGCCCGTCGTGCGCAAGTGGGCGAGGGTGCCGAGCGTGTCGAAGCCCGGGAAGAGCGGGGTCGGCAGGCGGCGGCCCGTCGCGTCGAGCCACAGGCTCGAGGGGCCGGGCAAGATGCGGATGCCGTGCTTCGCCCACACCGGGGAGTGGTTCTGGATGCCCTCGACGTAGTGCCACATGCGGTCGCCGTTGACCAGGCGCGCGCCGGCCGTCTCGGCGATGCCGAGTCCACGGCCGTCGACGTGCGCGGGCACGCCGCTCACCATGTGCGCCGGGGGAGTGCCGAGCCGCTCGGGCCACGCTGCCCGCACGAGGTCGTGGTTGCCGCCGATGCCGCCCGACGCCATGACGACCGCGCTCGCCTTGAGGCTGAACTCACCGACGATGTCGCGGTTCGAGGGCGCGCCTCGCTCTGCGTCGTCGGGGGCAAGCACGCTGCCGCTCACGCCGACCACTCGCCCGTTGGTCACGGTGAGCGCGTCGACCCGGTGACGGAACAGCAGGGTGACGAGGCCGGCATCCACGCCCCGGCGCACCGTCGCGATGAACGGCTCGAGAATCGCGGGCCCGGTGCCCCACACGATGTGAAAGCGCGGCACCGAGTTGCCGTGCCGCGTGGCCGTGTCTCCGCCGCGCTCGGCCCAGCCGACGACCGGGAAGAGCCCGATGCCCTTCTGCTTCAGCCAGGCGCGCTTCTCGCCCGCGGCCCACTCGAGGTAGGCGTCGGCCCAGGCGCGCGCGTGGTCGTCTTCCGGCCGGTCGAACCCGGCGGTGCCAGCCCAGTCTTGCCGGGCGAGCTCGATCGAATCGCGGATGCCCATGCGGCGCTGCTCGGGGCTGTCGACCAGGAACAGGCCGCCGAACGACCACCACGCCTGCCCGCCGAACGTCGCCTCGGGCTCTTGGTCGACGATCGTGATGTGCTTGCCCGCATCCACCAACTCGGCCGCGGCGACGAGTCCGGCGAGGCCCGCGCCGACGATGATCGCGTCGGAGGTGGGAAGAGACGTCATGCGAAAACTCCAGTGTTCTCGAGGGACAGCCGTGCAGGGTGCTCAGGGCCAGTATGCCGCGCAGAGGCGTGATCGTGACGGGGCAGATTCGCGACTCTCAGCGCGGTGGCCTTGTGGCGAGCACCGCGCATGGCTACCGTCATAGCAACGCCGGGCAACGACGCCCGGGTCAGCACGCGGCTCACCCGCCGCAGCTGTGAGGATCGCCCGCTCGAGGTCACAAGCCACGGTGAGGGCAGATCGGAGAATGCCGTGCGCACGACCCTGTCAGACGATTCACGCACCGACGACACCGTTGCCGACACGCCCCCAGGGGCTGAGTCTCCAGAGCTTCTGATGCTTCTGAACCCGGCCGGCGAGCGAGTGCCGAACCCCGAGTACGAGCCCTTCGTGGCCGACGTCACGGGCGATCAACTCGCGAGCCTCTATGAAGACCTCGTCGTCGTGCGCCGTCTCGACATCGAAGCCACTGCGCTGCAGCGGCAGGGCGAGCTGGCGCTGTGGCCCCCGCTGCTCGGTCAAGAGGCAGCCCAGGTGGGCTCGGCTCGAACTCTGCGACCCGATGACTTCGTGTTCTCGAGCTACCGCGAGAACGCCGTCGCCTACTGCCGAGGCGTCGAACTGCCCGATCTGCTGCGCGTCTGGCGCGGCACGGCGCAGTCGGGGTGGAACCCCTACGAGGTCGGCATGGCGACCCCCTCGATCGTCATCGGGGCGCAGACGCTGCACGCCATGGGCTACGCCGTCGGCTGCCTGCGCGACGGCGTCGACTCAGTGGCGGTCGCCTACTTCGGCGACGGCGCGACGAGTGAAGGCGACGTCAACGAGGCGATGATCTTCGCGGCCTCGTTCCGCGCGCCCGTGATCTTCTTCTGCCAGAACAACCAGTGGGCGATCTCTGAGCCGGTGGGCTTGCAGGCGCAGCGACCCATCGCCGAGCGGGCGCCCGGGTTCGGTATTCCGAGCATCCGCGTCGACGGCAATGACGTTCTCGCGGTCATGGCGGCCACGCGACAGGCCCTCGAGCGCGCTCGCGCGGGCGAGGGGCCCACCTTCATCGAGGCTGTGACCTACCGCATGGGGCCGCACACCACCTCTGACGACCCGAGCCGCTACATCGACCCGCTGCAGCGCGAAGAGTGGGCGGCGAAAGACCCGCTCGCCCGCGTCGAAGCCCACTTGCGCGACACCGGCGTGCTCACCGATGAGCTGGCTGAGGCGATCGCTGGGCGCGCCGATGAGATCGCCGCACGATTTCGGAAGGGCTGCGTCGACCTGGCCGACCCCAGACCGCTCGACGTCTTCGACCACGTGTACGCCGAGCCGCATCGCGGCATCGCTCGCCAGCGCTCGCAGTACGCGGCGTACCTCGCCTCGATCGGCGAGGCGCAGAGCGAGGGGGAGCAGCGATGACCGAGCTCACCCTCTCGAAGGCGATCGGCTCGGGCCTGCGCCGCGCTCTGAGCGACGACGACCGAGTCGTGATCCTCGGCGAAGACATCGGGGCACTCGGCGGCGTCTTCCGCATCACCGACGGACTGCAGCGCGACTTCGGAGCCGATCGCGTCATGGATATGCCTCTGGCCGAGTCGGGCATCATCGGCATGGCCGTCGGGCTCGCCTATCGGGGGTTTCGCCCCGTGTGCGAAATCCAGTTCGACGGCTTCATCTATCCGGCCTTCGACCAGATCGTCTCTCAAGTGGCGAAGCTGCACTACCGCACGCGAGGTGCCGTGCGCATGCCGCTCACGATCAGGGTTCCGTACGGGGGCGGCATCGGCGCGGTCGAGCACCACTCTGAGTCTCCCGAGGCCTACTTCACCCACACCTCGGGGCTGCGGGTCGTCACGTGCTCGACGCCGCAAGATGCCCACACGATGATTCGCCAGGCGATCGCGTGCGACGACCCGGTGCTCTTCTTCGAGCCCAAGCGCCGCTATTGGACGAAGGGCGAGGTGGATGAGGATGCCGACTTTCCGATGGACGCCGCCCGGGTCGTCGTCACCGGCACCGACGTCACCATCGTCACCTACGGCCCGCTCGTCGCAACCGCGATCGATGCGGCCGCCGCCGCGGCCGACGACGGAGTGTCGATCGAGGTCATCGATCTGCGCAGCCTCTCGCCGCTCGACCTCGAGACGGTCGAGGCGAGCGTGCGCACGACCGGGCGGCTGGTCATCGCACACGAGGCGCAAGAGTTCGGCGGGCTCGGGGCCGAGATCGCCACGGCGATCACCGATCGGTGCTTCTACCACCTCGAGGCCGCGCCTGCCCGGGTGGCCGGCTTCGATGTGCCGTACCCCGCCTCGCGCCTCGAAGAGCACTTCCTTCCCGATCTCGACCGCATGCTCGACGCAGTCGATCGCGTCATGGGGCGCGAGAACGCCCTGACCGGCTGGAGCGCATCATGACTGCCCGCGAGTTCCGGCTGCCCGACTTGGGGGAGGGGCTGACCGAGTCTGAGCTGGTCGAGTGGCACGTGGCGCCGGGCGAGCTGGTGACGCTCAACCAGACGATCGCCGATGTCGAGACAGCGAAGGCGATCGTGCAGCTGCCGTCGCCCGTCGCCGGACGTGTCATCGAACTGCTCGCCGAGCCCGGCACGACGGTCGCCGTCGGCACCCCGATTGTGCGGTTCGAGGTCGAGGGTGCTGCCGACTCTCCAGCACCCGACAGCGCTTCCGCGGACGAGGCTGCCGAAGGCCACGCCGCCGAGACGCAGAAGCCCGAGTCCGCCCATGGCAGTACCTCAGAGACCACAGACGCACCCGTGCGCAACGCCGTGCTCGTGGGCTACGGCCCCAGTGTCGAGTCGGGCAAGCGCCCCCAGCGCAAGAAGCGCACGTTCGCCGCTCCGACCTCCGTAGCGCAGCGCCCCGCGGCGCCGCGACCCGTCTCGTCGGGTCACGCGCTCGCACTGGCGGCACCGCCCGTGCGCAAGCTCGCGCACGAGCTCGGGGTCGACCTGGCGACTCTGCAGGGCACGGGCGAGAACGGCATGATCGTGCGCGCCGACGTTACGCGCGCTGCCGAGGGCAGCACGCCGCCGACCGTGGCGGGTGCCGAGCGCACGGGCGAGGTGCGCACGCCCATTCGTGGGGTGCGCAAGGCGACCGCGGCTGCGATGGTGCAGAGCGCCTTCACAGCACCGCACGTGACCGAGTTCTTGACGGTCGATGTCACCCGGTCGCTACAACTCGTACAACGCCTCACCGAGTCAGGTCAGCGGGCATCGCTGCTCGGTCTCGTGTCGAAGGCGGTCTGCATGGCGATCGCCCGCACCCCCTCGCTCAATAGTCGGTGGGACGACGAGGCGAACGAGATCGTGCAGTTCGAGACCGTCAATCTCGGCATCGCGGTGGCGACCGACCGCGGCCTCATGGTGCCGCACATCACCTCGGCAGACCGCCGCACGCTGCCCGAACTCACGGCCGAGATTGCGGATCTCGCCGCGGCCGCGCGCGCGGGCGAGCTCGCACCGTCGCAGTTGAGCGGCAGCACCTTTACGATCACGAACATCGGCGTCTTCGGGGTCGACGCGGGCACGCCCATTCTGAATCCCGGCGAAGCGGGAATTCTCGCGATGGGGGCGGTGCGACGGCTGCCCTGGGAGCACGAGGGCGAGATCGCCCTGCGCGACGTCATCACCCTGAGCCTCTCGTTCGACCATCGGCTGGTTGACGGCGAGCAGGGGGCACGGCTGCTCACCGATGTCGGCGCGCTGCTGCGCGACCCGGCCACCGCCTTGGCGATGGTCTAGACCGATGGTGATCGAGCAGTGGGTTCACGCGCTCGCGGTCAGTTCGGGCGCAGAGCTGCCGGCGACAGTGTGCTTTCTCGACGACGACCTGAGCGCGCCTGAGAGGGCCGCGATGCTGTCGCAGAGCCGCCCCTCGCTGCGGGCCGGCGGTGAGATCGCAGTCGTCTCGCCGTGCCTGTCGGTCGTCGAGATGGTCGATCTGATGATCGGTGCAGGGTTCACCGAGGTGCGAGTGAGCGTGCACCGCAGTGCTCTGGGCCTGCCAGGCCACGGCGCCGATGATGAGGTGAGCGTCGTGCTCGCGCGAGCGATTCGACCGCTTCGGGATGCTGTGCGCTAGCGAGCGGTCGTGCGAGCTGTTCGGCTCGGGGCGGTGAGGGCCGCGAGGGCCATGGTCGCGAGCAGGTCGCGACTGCGGCGGTCGCGGCCACTGTGCGGGGTCGAGTTGATGAGCCCGAAGACGGCGTGAGCTCGCGTGCGCAGAGTCGGGCGCGCTTCGCCCTCGACGACGCGCTCGAGTACATCGACCCAGAGCTCGACGTACTGCCGCTGCAGCAAGCGCACCCGGTGACGGTCGGTCTCGGTGAGGCTGTCGAGGTCCCGGTCTTGCACGCGGATGACGTCGGCGTTCGCGAGGGCGAAGTCGACGTGAAAGTCGATGAGTCCGCTCAAGGCCGCGCGAGCATCCGCAGCCTCGGTGACGACGCGCTGACCGCCCTGCCAGAGTCCTTCGCTCGTGTCGACGAGCAGAGCGGCGAGCACCGCCTGCTTGCCTGAGAAGTGGCGGTAGACGGCAGGGCCACTGACGCCGACGGCTCCGCCGAGATCGTCGAGCGACACGCGCTCGAAGCCGCGTTCGGCAAACATGCTGGCGGCGGCCGAGAGCAGTGCATCGCGGCGATCGGCCTTCGCCTGGGTACGCGGGGTCGCGCTCATGGGTGTCAGTCTAGACAGTTCGGTTAATGGTGACTAACATCGAGTTCAGTTAGTCGCCACTAACCCGGCGCCTCTCCACCACTGTCACCGTCGACGCACCGGCGCCCCACGAGGGAGGGCTATGCAGACGCTCGCATCCACCGCAGCGCAGCACGAGAGCTTCGCTCGCAACGCCGAGGCGATGCAGGCGCTGGTCGACGACTTGCGCGAGCGTCTGGCCACCGCAGCGCTGGGGGGCTCTGAAGCCTCGCGTGAGCGCCACGTCGCCCGCGGCAAGCTGCTGCCGCGCGAGCGCATCGACCAGCTGCTCGACGAGGGCAGCCCGTTTCTCGAGCTCGCCCCGCTCGCGGCGACGGGCCTGTACGACGACGAAGCGCCGGGCGCGGGCGTGATTGCCGGCGTCGGCATGGTCGAGGGCCGGCCCGTACTCGTCATCAGCAACGACGCGACCGTCAAGGGCGGCACCTACTTTCCGATCACGGTCAAGAAGCACCTGCGTGCGCAAGATGTCGCGCTCGAGAACCGCCTGCCGTGCATCTACCTCGTCGACTCGGGCGGCGCCTACTTGCCGATGCAAGACGAGGTCTTTCCTGACCGCGACCACTTCGGGCGTATCTTCTACAACCAGGCTCGACTGTCGGCGGCCGGCATCGCGCAGATCGCCTCGGTCATGGGCTCGTGCACGGCGGGCGGCGCCTACGTGCCCGCGATGAGCGACGAGACCGTGATCGTGCGCGGGCAGGGCACGATCTTTCTCGGCGGCCCGCCGCTGGTGAAGGCCGCGATCGGCGAAGAGGTCACGGCCGAAGAGCTCGGTGGCGGCGAGCTGCACGCGCGCACGAGCGGCGTCGTCGACCACCTCGCCGACGACGACCGGCACGCGCTCGAGATCGTGCGCGATATCGTCGCGACGTTGCCGCAGCCCGGTGAGCGTGCCTGGTCGGTCACCGAGGCACGCCCTCCGGTCGTCGACGAGAGCGAGCTCTACGGCGTCGTGCCGACTGACGTGCAGGCGCCCTACGACGTGCGCGAGGTCATCGCGCGGCTCGTCGATGCGAGCGAGTTGCACGAGTTCAAGGCCGAGTACGGCACGACGCTCGTGACGGGCTTCGCGAGCATCCACGGTCACCCCGTTGGCATCGTCGCCAACAACGGCGTGCTGTTCAGCGAGGCCGCCGTGAAGGGCGCGCACTTCATCGAGCTGTGCGATCAGCGCGGCATTCCGCTGCTGTTTCTGCAGAACATCTCGGGCTTCATGGTCGGTCGCGATGCCGAGGCCGGGGGCATCGCGAAGCACGGCGCCAAGATGGTCACGGCCGTCGCGACGACCCGCGTGCCGAAGCTCACCGTCGTCATCGGCGGCTCGTTCGGGGCAGGCAACTACTCGATGTGCGGGCGGGCCTACTCGCCGCGCTTCTTGTGGATGTGGCCCAACGCCCGCATCTCGGTCATGGGCGGGCAGCAGGCGGCCAAGGTGCTCTCGACCGTGCGCCGCGACCAGCTCGGCGACGACTGGTCGGCGGACGATCAGGCGGCGTTCGAAGAACCGATCCGCGCGCAGTACGAGAGTCAGGGCAGCCCCTACTACTCGACCGGCCGTCTGTGGGATGACGGCATCATCGACCCCGCCGACACTCGCACCGTGCTCGGCCTCGCGCTCGAGCTCTGCAGCCGCACGCCGCTGCCCGACCCGGCCTTCGGCCTGTTCCGGATGTGAGGGGCATGGCCTCCCTGTTCGACACGGTGCTCGTCGCCAACCGCGGTGAGATCGCCTGCCGCGTGATCCGCACCCTGCGTGCGCTCGGCATCCGCTCGGTGGCGGTCTACAGCGACGCCGATGCGGATGCACGGCACGTGCGAGAGGCGGATATCGCGGTGCGCATCGGCCCGGCCCCCGCTGCGTCGAGCTACCTGAGCATCGAGGCCGTGATCGACGCCGCACGGCAGACCGGCGCGCAGGCGATTCACCCCGGCTACGGCTTCCTCTCGGAGAATGCCCACTTCGCGAGCGCTTGCGACGCGGCGGGCATCGTCTTCATCGGGCCGCCGATCGGGGCCATCACGACCATGGGCGACAAGATCCGCTCGCGCGACCACGTCGGCGCGCGGGGCGTGCCGATCACGCCCGGCATCGGTGCGGCGGGCGATACCGACGACGACCTGATTGCGGGGGCCGCGACCGTCGGCTTTCCGCTCATCATCAAGCCGTCGGCGGGCGGCGGGGGCAAGGGCATGTCGGTCGTCGAGAGCGCCGAGCAGCTGCCCGAAGCGCTGCGCAGTGCGCGGCGGGTCGCCCGTGCGGCCTTCGGCGACGACACCCTGCTGCTCGAGCGCTTCATCACCTCGCCGCGCCACATCGAGGTGCAGGTGCTCGCCGACCGGCACGGCACCGTCGTGCACCTAGGCGAGCGCGAGTGCTCGCTGCAACGTCGTCACCAGAAGATCATCGAAGAGGCGCCCTCGGCCCTGCTCGACGAGCAGACGCGCGAGCGCATCGGCGAGGCGGCGTGCGAGGTGGCGCGCAGCGTCGACTACGTCGGGGCCGGCACGGTCGAGTTTCTGGTCTCTGCCGAGCGCCCCGACGAGTTCTTCTTTATGGAGATGAACACGCGCCTGCAGGTCGAGCACCCCGTGACCGAGCTCGTGACGGGGGTCGACCTCGTCGAGCAGCAGGTGCGCATTGCCGCGGGGGAGCCGCTGAACCTGCCGCCCCTCACGATCACGGGCCACGCCGTCGAGGCGCGGCTCTACGCCGAAGACCCCTCCCGCGGCTTCGTGCCCGAGACCGGCACGGTGCTGCGGCTGCGCGAGCCCGCCGGCCCGGGCGTGCGCGTCGACAGCGCACTGATCGAGGGCCTCGAGATCGGCGCCGACTACGACCCGATGCTCGCCAAAGTCATCGGGCACGGTCACGATCGCGCACAGGCGATCGAGCGACTGGATGCTGCGCTCGCCGACACCGTCGTGCTCGGTGTGCAGACCAACGCCGCGTTTTTGCGCGCGCTGCTCGCCCTCGATGAGGTGCGCAGCGGTGAGCTCGACACGGGGCTCATCGAGCGCAGCGACCTCACCCTGCCCGAGACGCCGCCCTCGGTGCGAGCGGTGGCCGCGCGTGCCGAGCACCGTGCCGCCGAGGCTGCAGCGCAGCGTTCTGACAGCCCCCTGTGGTGCATGCCCTCGGGGTGGCGTCTCGGCGAGCACCGCCCCGCGCGCTACGACATCGACGGCGCGATGACCGCGCCCGACGAGCGCGGCCACGAGCGTGCCGTCGTCGAGCGCGCGGAGAGCATGACCTGGGTGCACGTCGACGGCACGACCTACCGGCTACGCCGCCGCAGCCGCGCCGAGCAGCTCGCCGACCACCGGGCGAGCCTCACGCGGGTGGCCGGAGTCGCCGACCCGACCGTGCGCTCGGCGATGCCCGGCGCGGTTGTCGCGCTGCGAGCATCCACTGGAGATTTGGTCGTTGCGGGAGACCCGCTCGTGACGATCGAGGCGATGAAGATGGAGCACACCATGCTCGCCTCCGTCGCCGGAACCGTGACGGTCACCGTCGCGGTGGGCGACCAGGTCAGACTCGACCAGGTCGTCGCGCACATACATCCCCACGAAGGAGACCCCGCATGACGACCCTCACCCCCGAGCAGCAGCGCCTGAGCGACGAGGTGCGCGCGTTCGCCGACACCGTCGTGGCGCCCGCCGCCTACGAGTACGACACGAAGCGCGAGCTGCCCTACGACATCATTCGGCAGATGGGCGAGATGGGGCTGTTCGGCCTCGCCGTGCCCGAGCAGTACGGCGGGCAGGGCAAGACCTATGTCGAGCTGTGCCTCGCCGTCGAGCAGCTCGCGCGCGTCGACCAATCGATCGCCGTGACCCTCGAGGCGGGCCTCGGCCTCGGCGTCATGCCGCTGCTGCGCGACGGCACCGAGGTGCAGAAGCAGCAGTGGGTGCCAATGCTCGCGCGGGGCGAGGCTCTCGCGGCGTTCGGGCTCACCGAGGCCGAAGCGGGCTCGGATGCGGGCGCGACGAAGACGACCGCCGAGCTCGACGGCGACGAGTGGGTCATCAACGGCTCGAAGCAGTTCATCACCAATTCGGGCTCTGACATCACGCGACTCATTACCGTGACGGCAGTCACCGGCCGACGCGAGAACGGAGCCCCCGAACTGAGCGCGATTCTGGTGCCGAGCGGCACCCCGGGGCTCACCGTGCACCCCGCCTACGACAAGGTCGGCTGGCACACCTCCGACACGCACCCGCTGACGTTCGAGAACGTGCGCGTGCCGCGCGAGAACCTGCTGGGCGAGCGCGGCAAGGGCTTTGCATCGTTTCTGAAGACGCTCGACGAGGGCCGCGTGGCCTTCGCGGCTCTCTGCACGGGCGCTGCGCAGGGCTGCCTCGAAGAGGCCCTGCGCTATGCGAAAGAGCGCGTCGTGTTCGGTCGGCCGATTGGCGACAACCAGCACATCGCTTTCATGATCGCCCGCATGCAGGCGCGGGTGCACCAGGCCCGGCTCGTCACCTATGACGCCGCCCGCCGCATCGTAGAAGGCACCCCGTTCTCGATGCAGGCGAGCATCGCCAAGCTCGTCTCGAGTGAAGCCGCCATGGCCAATGCGCGCGATGCGAGCCACATCTTCGGCGGATACGGCTTCTTGAACGAGAATGCGGTCGCAAGGCACTACCGTGACTCGAAGATTCTCGAGGTCGGCGAAGGCACGACGGAGGTGCAGCTCATGATCATTTCGCGACAGCTGGGGCTCGCATGACGGGTCGCCGTATCGAACAGCGCGGGCTCTGGTTCGAGGAGTTCGAGGTCGGGGCGACCTACGCGCACGCGCCGGGCCGCACCGCGACCGAGGCCGACAACGTGCTGTTCACCACGATGACCATGAACACGCAGTCACTGCACCTCGACGCGGCGTGGTCGGCGCAGCAGCCCTTCGGCGAGCGGCTGGTGAACTCGATGTTCACACTCTCGACCATGGTCGGAGCATCCGTCGCTCAACTGACCCAGGGCACGATCGTGGCCAACCTCGGGTTCGGGGCCGTCGCCTTTCCGCACCCGGTGAGGCACGGCGACACGCTCTACTTCGAGACGCTCGTCGAGAGCAAGCGACTCTCGTCGTCGCGACCCGGACAGGGCATCGTCGTGCTGCATCACAGCGCTCGCAATCAGGAGGGTGTCGTCGTGGCGACAGCCGAGCGATCAGCGCTCGTGTGGTGCGAGGGCGCGCGGTCGTGAGTCTCGACCTCGGCCCCGCGCTGCTCTTCTGCCCGGCCGATCGCCCCGATCGGTACCAGAAAGCCGCCGAACGGGCAGACGCGGTCATCCTCGATCTCGAAGACGCTGTCGCGCCCGCCGACAAGACGGATGCTCGCCGCGCCCTCATCGACCACCCACTCGACCCGGCCACGACGATCGTGCGGGTCAACGCTCGCGGCACCGATGACCACACGCTCGATGTCGCCGCACTGGAGCAGACTGCCTACCGCACGATCATGCTGCCGAAGGCGGTCGATGCCACGGGGCTCGAGAGCTACTCGGTCATCGCGCTGTGCGAGACGGCGGCGGGAGTGCTCGCGAGCGAGGCGCTCGCCGCGCAGCCGCACGTCGTCGCCCTCATGTGGGGAGCCGAAGATCTCGTCGCGTCACTGGGCGGCTCGTCGAGCCGACATGACGACGCCCGCTATCGCGATGTCGCGGTGCACGCTCGGGCGCGCATCCTGGTCGCCGCCGGCGCTCACGGCAAGACCGCGATCGACGCGGTGCACCTCGACATCGCCGACCTTGACGGCCTGGGGCTCGAAGCTCGAGACGCGGCGGCGCAGGGTTTCGCGGCGACCGCGTGCATTCACCCCGGCCAGGTCGAGACGGTGCGCGCGGCGTACCGGCCGAGTGAGGCCGACATCGTTCATGCTCGCGCTGTCGTCGACGCCGCGCAAGGCGCATCGGGAGTCTTCGTGCTCGACGGCGTCATGGTCGACGAGCCGGTGGTTCGCCACGCCCGCCGTGTACTGCAGCGCGCACGAGTCGCGTCGTAGCGAGCGAGTCGGTCTAGGGACCGAACGAGGTCGTCGACAGCACGTCGAAGAGCCCTTGGAAGATGACGACGGTGATCCAGATGCCGACGCCGAACCCGGCGACGATCGTCGCGATCGTGATCCACATCGGTGCCGAGCCGCGGCCGGTGCGGCGCTTGACGACGACCGATCGGCCGATCGTGTAGACGGCGTAGCTCACGGCGAGGGTCAAGAAGATCCAGGCCCAGTGGAAGGGCTGTGGCACGCCACGGCGCTGCAACTCGCGCCAGTCGAGATAGGCGAACCAGAACATCAGCCCGGTGCCGATCCAGCCGAACGCGATGAGCACGAGGTAGGCGGGTGAGAACAGCACCGAGTAGGCCCCGAGTCCGGTCGGGTCGGCGAGGCTCGCGTCGATGAAGCTCGACCAGTCGATGAAGAAGATGGGCAGCGTCTGCACGACCGGAAGGGCCACGATCAGCCAGATCCACAGCGTGTACGGGTCGGTGCCCTCGGGGGCGCGCAGCGCTGCCGCGGGCGTTTCGCGCGAGTACGGGTTGGGCGCCGACGCGTACGGGTCGGGCCGAGGCGTGGTGGGGTCAGGGTCGGTCATGGGGTCTCCTCGAAGGTGTTGACCATGGCGAAGGCGGCGCGCTCCAGGTAGTCCCAGAGCGTCGCCTCGTGCAAGGGCGACAGGGTCAGGCTTTCGACAGCCGCCCTCATGTGAGAGAGCCACCGATCGCGAGCATCCGGATTGATGTGAAAGGGGTTGTGCCGCATGCGCAAGCGAGGGTGCCCGCGCTGTTGGCTGTAGGTGCCCGGCCCGCCCCAGTACTGCTCGAGAAAGGCTGTCAGGCGCCAGATGGCCCCCTCCATGTCGTCGTCGGGGTACATGGGCTTCAGCACCGGGTCGGCCGCGACGCCGTCGTAGAACCGGCGCACCAGCAACTCGAACGTCTCGTGGCCGCCCACCTGCTCGTAAAAGGTGGTCTGCGGGTCATCACCGCTGCGCTGACCGAGCTCGACCATGCGTCACCCCTCCCCGCCGACGGCGGTCACAGGTCGCTGTCTTCCGGCGGCGCGGCCGACGGGCGGCGGCTGCCTGACTTGGGCGACGGCGACGCGAGGCCGTCCATGACCACGCGGTTGAGCGAGGGCACGGCAACGCCCATCTGGTCGAGCGCGAGCTTGAGGCGCAGTCGCAGCACGCGGGCGATGTCGAACTGGTCGGCCGTGCGTACCTTCATGACGAGACGGATCACGAGGGCCTCGGCCGAGATCGACTCGATGCCCCAGACCTCGGGCTTCTCGAGCACCTTGCGCTTGTACTCGGGCTCGTCGGCCATGGCTTGAGCGGTGTCGAGCAGCACCTGCTGCACCGCGTCGACGTCAGACGAGTAGGGGGCGGGAATGTCGATGATGACGCGCGCCCAGCCTTGCGACTTGTTGCCGACATTGATGATCTCGCCGTTGCGCACGTACCAGAGGGTTCCGCCGACGTCGCGCACCTGGGTGACGCGCACGCCGACCGTCTCGACGACGCCGCCGACCGGCCCCTGCGTCGACTGCAGCTCAACGATGTCGCCGACGCCGAGCTGGTCTTCGAACACCATGAATAGGCCGTTGAGCATGTCTTTCACGACGTTCTGCGCGCCGAAGCCCAGCGCCGCGCCCAAGATGCCGGCCGAGGCGATGAGCGCCGTGACCGAGAAGTTGAGCTCGCCGAGAATGAGCACGAACGCGACCGAGACGATGCCCCACGTGACGAGGTTGTTGAGCACCGAGCCCATCGTGCGCGTGCGCTGCACGACGCGCACGGCGTAGAGAGGGGAGGCGTTGAGCTCGACGGTGTCATCGACGTTCTGCGACTTCTTGACGCCCGAGACGACCCGGTCGACCACCCGGCGGATGATGGCGACGAGAATCACCCGCAGCAGCATCGCGCCGATGATGACGCCGACGATGCGGAAGGGCGCGTCGTACGTCGTCAAGAACGTGCCGATGGCAGCCCAGAAGGCTGCCCAGTCGAAGGTCTCCATCGACTCCGAGTCTAGGGCGTGGCCTGCATCGACGAGTCTGGGCGCTAATCGACGGCGATGCTCAGGTGCAGCACATCGTCATCGACCCGAGCCAGTTGGTCGCTCGCCACGAAAACATCGCTCTCGAACAAGGCGCGATCGACTTGCACAAAACCGACGCGGGCCAGCCTCGCGGCCTGCTCGTCGCTCAGATCAGGGGTCGACCCGAAGATTCTCACGAGAAAGTCAGCCATGGGTTCACGAGGCACCGACTGCCCCTCGTCGGTGGCCGCGTCGGGGTCGCCCATGCGCACATAGCGCACAGTGCCAATCTTCTCCCCGTTCGCGTCGACGACGTCCATTCCCTCGCGAACCTGCTCAATGATGTCCATGACAACTCCGTCCTGTCGTGTGGTGTGCTGTCAGCACGACACGGTAGTTCGGGTGCGTCACGCTCGACAGGGGTTGCGTTTCGGGCCGCCCCATGGTCGTGATTCTCGCCGCCACTCAGCTCACGTTCGGTCGCGGTCTTGCGCGGCGAGTGCGCGCTCGACCCCAGCGAGGTTCTCGGTGACGAGGCGGCGCAGGGCGGGCGGGGCATCGCTGTTCGCCTCGAGCCAGGCGTTCGTCGCCTCGACGAGCTCGCTCGAGGCGAGCGGCGCCGGGTAGAGCCCGAGAACGATGTACTCGGCGATCGCGTGCGTGCGGCTCGACCACACCTCGCGCAGGGCGTCGAAGTAGGGGGCCACGAGCGGCTCGAGGTTGGCGGGGTCGTTGACGTGCGTGTAGCCCATCGCCGTCATGCGCACGATGACGTTGGGCAGTTCGTCGCTCGCCACGAGCGAGTCGAACGCCGCGCGCTTGTCGTCGACGCCGGGCAGTGCAGCCGCGGCACGAGCGGCCGCCTGCTGGCCGTTCGAGGTGTTGTCGCGGGCGAGCGCTGCGTCGATGTCGGCTCGGGATGCTGCGCCGTTGATCGCGAGGCCCTCGAGTAGCTCCCACTCGAGGTCGGTGTCGATCTCGACGCCGGGCAGGGTGATCGAGCCGTCGCGCAAGCCAGCGAGCGTTTCGACGTGGGACGGCGTGCTCGCGACGTTCGCGAAGAACTTCACGAACTGGAACTGGCTGTCGCTTCCGGCCTCGGCAGACTGAGCGAGCGACCACAGCGCATCGCCGATCTCGGCGATCGTGCCGGGGCGCGCAGCCGGGTCGACGTAGAGGCGGGCCACGGTGAGCAGCTGCGTGAGCGTCGTGCGCACCGTGGTCGATTCGGTCTCGCTCGCGATGTTGCCGAGCACGAGGCGCACGTAGTCGCGAGGTGCCGTCTCGGCATCGCGCGTCGAATCCCACGCCGAGCCCCACACGAGCGAGCGGGCAAGGGGGTTCTCGATCTTCGCCAGGTGCTCGATCGCGACCGCGAGCGAGTCTTCGTCGAGGCGAATCTTGGCGTAGGCGAGGTCGTCGTCGTTGAGCAGCACGAGCGCCGGGCGCGGCATGCCGATCAGCTCGGGCACCTCGGTGCGGGTGCCGTCGACGTCGAGCTCGAGACGGTGAGTGCGCGTCAGCGCACCATCCACCAGCTCGTAGAAGCCCACCGCCATGCGGTGCGGACGGATCGTCGGGTAGTCGGGGTGCGCGCTCTGCAGCACGGCGAAGCTCGTGATGACGCCCGACTCGTCGACCGTCAGTTCGGGGCGCAGTGTGTTGACACCGGAGGTCTCGAGCCAGAGTTTCGACCAGTCACCGAGTTGGCGGCCGCTCGTCTGCTCGAGCTCGTGCAGCAGGTCGCTCAGCTCGGTGTTGCCCCAGGCGTGCTTGTCGAAGTAGCGGCCGACGCCAGCGAAGAAGGCGTCTTGGCCGACCCAGGCGACGAGTTGCTTGAGCACGCTGCCGCCCTTGGCGTAGGTGATGCCGTCGAAGTTGACCTGCACGTCTTCGAGGTCGTTGATGGTCGCGACGACGGGGTGCGTGCTCGGCAGCTGGTCTTGACGGTATGCCCAGCTCTTCTCCATGGCCTGGAAGGTTGTCCACGCCTCGGTCCACTCGGTGGCTTCGGCCGTGGCGATCGTCGACGCCCATTCGGCGAACGACTCGTTGAGCCACAGGTCGTTCCACCACTTCATGGTGACCAGGTCGCCGAACCACATGTGCGCGAGCTCGTGCAAGATCGTGACGACGCGGCGCTCTTTCACCGCGTCGGTGACCTTACTGCGGAAGATGTAGACCTCGGTGAAGGTCACGGCCCCCGCGTTCTCCATGGCGCCGGCATTGAACTCGGGTACGAAGAGCTGGTCGTACTTCTCGAAGGGGTAGGCGACGCCGAACTTCGACTCGAAGTACTCGAAGCCCTTGCGCGTGATGTCGAAGATGTAGTCAGCGTCGAGGTGCTCGAAGAGGCTCGCGCGGGCGAAGATGCCGAGGGGAATCGTGCGTCCGTCGCTGCTCGTCAGCTCGCTGTGCACGCTCTGGTAGGGGCCAGCGATGATCGCGGTGATGTAGCTCGAGATGCGCTTCGTGGCGGCGAAGACCGTCGTGGCTGCGTCACCGTTCTCGGTGCGGTTGTCGACGGGCGCGTTGGAGACGACGACCCAGCTCGCGGGCGCAGTGACGGTGAACTGGAACGTGGCCTTCAAGTCGGGCTGCTCGAACACCGCGAACACGCGGCGGCTGTCGGGCACCTCGAACTGCGAGTACAGGTAGACCTCGCCGTCGACCGGGTCGACGAAGCGGTGCAGGCCTTCGCCCGAGTTCGTGTACTCGTGGTCGGCGACGACCGTGAGCACGTTCTGCTCGGCGAGGTTATCGAGCTGGATGCGCGTGCCGTCGGCGACCGCGGAAGCGTCGAGCTCGACGCCGTTGAGGGTGACGCTGTGCGCCGTGCGGGTGATCGCATCGATGAAGGTGCTCGCGCCCGCGGTGGCCGAGAAGGTGACGGTCGACGTCGACCGGAACACCTCGTCGCCCGTCGTCAGGTCAAGACCGATGACATAGCTCTCGGTCTCGACAATGGCCTTGCGCTCTTGCGCTTCGACGCGGGTCAGGTTCTCTGCGGGCACGGCGTTGGCCTCCTTGGGGCACGGTGCTGATCAGCACTCGGGGTACGGATGCGCGGCTCGTGGCCGCACGAAAGACAAGCCTAGACGCGCAGCCACAGTGCGCCGTGGGCGGGCAGACTCAGGCCGCGGCGCAGGTCGTGGCGGGCATCCGTCAGCAGGTCGACGGCGAGGGGCGGCAGACCCGACAGGGTGAGCGGCGCGATGAGCTGCTCGGTGTCGGCGACGTTCGCGAGGCAGAGCACGAGTGAGTCGGGGCCAGGGCGCTGGTAGGCCACGATGTGCGGGTTCTTCGCGTCGAAGCCGATGAGCGTCGTGCCGGCGAACTCGGGTGTCGTGCGGCGAACCTCGAGCAGGTGCTGCAGGCCGGAGTAGATGCGGCCCGCGTCGGTGGTGGGGTCATGTCGCTGGGCGTAGCGCTCGGCGGGGTAGGGCGGGCGGTTCGCCCAGCGGCTGTCGTCGGCCTGCGCGGGGTCGTCGGCCCAGTGCGGGTCGTTGAGCTGGCCGACCTCGTCGCCGAGGTAGAGCAGGGGGATTCCGCCGGTCGACAAAATGATCGAGTGCGCGAGCAGGATGCGGCCGATCGCACCGGCATCGCCCGCTTCGAGCCCTGCGAGCGACGCCGTCGTGCCCGAGATGCGACAGTCGCCCGTGGCGGGGTTGTCTTGAAAGGGAATGCCCCGCGCGAAGCTGCCCTCGTGCCTGCCGACGTAGAAGCTGTTCAAGAAGCGGCGGTGGTCGAAGCCGTCGATGCCGAGCTCTGCGGCGTCTTCGTCGGCGAAGGTCCAGCCGATGTCGTCGTGGCTGCGCACGTAGTTGACCCACACGGTGCCCTCGGGCAGGGTGTGGCGGCGGTCGAGCGCCTGCTGCAGCAGCCGGCCGTCACGAGTGGCGAGCGAGTTCCAGATGAGGGCCATCTGCAGCGGGTTGTAGCTGATGCGGCACTCGTCGACACTGATGTACTCGATGACCTGGTCGGGGTGCACGATCGCTTCGCTCTTGAACAGCACGGCGGGCGCGGCCATGGCGAGCACGGCGTTGAACGCCTGGATGAGCAGGTGCGCTTCGGGCAGGTTCTCGCACGTCGTGCCGAGCTGCTTCCAGATGAAGGCGACCGCGTCCATGCGCAGAATGTCGACGCCGCGATTGGCGAGAAACATCATCTCGCCCGCCATCGCGCGGAAGACCGCGGGGTTGCTGTAGTTGAGATCCCACTGGAAGCTGTGGAAGGTCGCCCAGATCCAGCGCTCGGCCTCGTCGCGGCTCGGCACGGTGCCGTCGGGGAGGGGGAAGGGCACGAACGCGCCGGGGTGATCGTCGGGAAAGATCTCGCGCACCGTGCGCTCGTAGGCGTCGGGCATCTCGCGCCCGTCGAAGACGTAGTAGTACTGCTCGAAGCGCGCATCGCCGCTCTGCGCGAGCTTCGCCCACTGGTGCTCGTTCGAGGTGTGGTTGAAGATGAAGTCGACGACGAGCGCGATGCCGTTCGCGCGCAGCTCGGCCGCCAGCGCTTCGAGCTGCTGCATGTCGCCGAGGGCGGGGTTCACCTGCCGGTAGCTCGACACCGCGTACCCGCCGTCGCTGTTCTCCTCCGGCGCCGCGAAGAGCGGCATGAGGTGCAGGTAGGTCAGGCCCAGTTCTCTGAAATAGGGGATGCGCGCCCGCACCCCGTCGAGCGTCTCGGCATAGCGGTCGACGTAGCAGACGCCGCCGAGCATGTCGTTCGACTGGAACCAGGTCGGGTTGCTCTCGCGCCGGGCGTCGAGCGCCGTCAGCTCGTCGCTGCGCTCTTGCGCTGAGACGGCGACTTGCACGAGCAGAGAGCGCAGCTCGGCCTCGGTCTGATCTGACTCGCCGTATATGCGCTCGAAGAGACTCTGCAGTCGGGGCAGCTCGCGCTCGATGCGCGCGACCAGGGCCGACCAGCGAGCGGGCGCGGTGTCGGGGCGGCGCACGTCGTTGAGCGCCCGCATCCTGTCGTCGGTGATCGGCACGCGCGCCAGTCTACGTCGACGTGCTGGGACCGGTTCCAGGCGGGATTGGCTGTTGTCCAAGCGGATAACTCGTGCGACGATGGTGCTCATGCACACGACCGTCTTCGAGCGCGATCGACCCGACGCCCGCGTCATCGCCGAGAGCCTCGCCGGCTCGCGCCTCTCACCGTTCTGGCTCGACGACCTGCCCGAGCGCCCGACCCTCGCGGCGCCGACGAGCGACGTGCACTGCGACCTGGCGATTGTCGGCGGCGGGTACACCGGGCTCTGGACGGCGCTGCTCGCGAAAGAGCGCGACCCGAGCCGACGCGTCGTTCTGCTCGAGGGCAAGAGCATCGGCTGGGCGGCGAGCGGCCGCAACGGCGGCTTCGTCGAAGCCACGCTCACGCACGGCGAGAAGAACGGCGAGACCCGCTTCGCCGACGAGCTCGAGACGCTCGACGCACTCGGCATGCAGAATCTCGACGAGATTCAGGCGACAGTCGAGACCCGTGGCTGGGCGGTCGACTTCGAGCGGGTCGGCTCGATCGCCGTCGCTACCGAGTCGTACCAGGTGCCCGACCTCGCCGCGGCCCACGACGGCGAGACCGAGCACTTCTACGACGCCGCCGCGATGCGCGCGCTCGTCAACTCGCCGACCTACGAGGGCGGGCTGTGGTCGACGCGCGATACGGCGCTCGTGCATCCCGGAAAGCTCGCCTCGGTCTTGCGCGACGACTGCCTCGAGGCCGGCGTCGAGATTCACGAATCGAGCCCCGTCGTCGACCTGCGGGCCGAGCCGAACGCCGTCGAGCTGCGACTGAAGAGCGGCGTCACGGTGCGCGCCGATCGCGTCGCGCTCGCGACCAACGCGTTTCCCTCGCTGCTCAAGCGCTACCGCCTGCACACCGTGCCGGTCTACGACTACGTGCTCATGACCGAACCACTCACGGATGCTCAACTCGCCTCGATCGGATGGCAGGGCCGGCAGGGCATCGCCGACAGCGCCAACCAGTTTCACTACTACCGCCTCAGTGCCGACAACCGCATCTTGTGGGGTGGATACGACGCGATCTACCACTTCGGCGGGCGCATCCGGCCCGAGTACGACGACCGGGCTGAGTCGTACGAGAAGCTCGCGAGCCACTTCTTCACGACCTTCCCGCAGCTCGAGGGTGTGCGGTTCAGTCACCGTTGGGCGGGCGTGATCGACACGTGCAGTCGCTTCTGCGCCTTCCACGCCACGGCCCACCAGGGTCGCGTCGCCTACTCGGCGGGCTTCACCGGGCTCGGTGTAGCCGCCACCCGTTTCGCGGCGAACGTCATGCTCGACCAGCTCGCCGGCGAGACCACCGAGCGCACGTCACTCGACATGGTGCGCAGCATGCCTCTGCCGTTTCCGCCCGAGCCTGCGACCTACCCGGCCGTGCAGTCGGTGCGCTGGGCGCTCGACCGCGCCGATCACAATTCGGGCACGAGAAATCTCTTCTTGCGCACGCTCGACAAGGTGGGTCTAGGGTTCGATTCGTGACCCTTCCCCTCGATGCAGCCACCGTGCTACAGGCCCTCGAGATCGAACTCGAGCACGAGCCAGTCGACGCCGAGCAGGTTGTCGACGGAACGCCGACCACCGGCATCGCCGCACTCACCGAGCTCGACGACTGGGAGGTCGGGGTGTGGGAAATCACGCCCGGCACCGTCACCGACGTCGAGGTCGACGAGATCTTCATCGTGCTGCGCGGTCACGCCACCCTCACGCGCGGCGACGGCACGCAGGTCGAGCTCGTCGCGGGCTCGATCGGCCGCCTCGACGACGGCGAAGAAACCGAGTGGCAGGTGCACGAGACGCTGCGCAAGATCTACTTCGCGTAGCGCAGCGCGCCGCGTTTCACCAGGTCGAGTCGCCTCGAATCACGACGTCGCTGCCGCCGTCGACGAAGACGACCTGACCGCACAAGTGCGAGTTCTCGACGCTCGACAGAAACACGATGAGGTTCGCCACGACGGCGGGCTCGGCGATGCCGTTGAGCGGCATCGGCACCATCTCGAGAATCGCCTTCGTCGACTCGTCGGTCGCGGTGTAGTCGGCGGTCATCGGCGTGCGGATGATGCCAGGAGCCACGGCGTTCAGCGGGATGCCCGCACCGGCCCACTCGGGCGTCGCAGCATTGCGGCGAATCCACAGTGCGAGCGATTTCTTGGTCGAGCCGTAGATGAGCCCGCCCTTGCCGGCGTCAAGCAGCTCGTGCGCGCGGTGCAGCGCGGCGGGCTCGTCGTGCGCGAGGCACGCGTCGACGAGCTCATCGTCGACGGGGAAGAGCGAGGCCATCGAGGCTGTCGCGACCGCGCGCGGAGCATCCGACCCCGTCAGAAGCGAACGCAACCCTTCGAGGGTGGCGAGCGCGCCAAAGTAGTTGACCGCGACCGTGGCGACCGACTCGGTCGCGAGACCAGCGTTGGCGATGACGGCGTCGAGCGTGCCGCCGCTGAGCTCGGTCGCCTGCGCGACGAGGGCATCGCGGCCTTCGTGCGTCGTGAGATCGACCGTGATGTCGGCATCGTGCAGATCGACGCCGATCACGCGGTGGCCCTGGGCGGTGAGTGCGGCGGCGGTGGCGGCTCCGATGCCGCTCGCCGCGCCGGTGACGAGGTAGGTGCGAGTCATGATGATTCCTTTCGCTCGGTGGTCTCCACGGTGCCACCGCTGGTCGGCCGCGTAAAGGGCCGAACGTCCTGGCCGCCGAATCGCGCCTCGTAGAATCGAGGCCATGCGCATCCACGTCGCGACCGATCACGCCGGCCTCGAGTTCAGCCAGACGGTGCGCGAGCACGTGGCCGCCCAGGGGCACGAGGTGCACGACCACGGGCCGGTCGAGTACGACGCGCTCGACGACTACCCGAGCTTCTGCATCAACGCCGCCCGCGCCGTCGCGCGTGACCAGGCGGCGGGAATCGAGGCCCTCGGCATCGTCTTCGGCGGCTCAGGCAACGGCGAACAGATCGCCGCGAACAAGGTGCAGGGCATCCGCGCCGCCCTCGTCTGGAGCGAGGCGACCGCGCAGCTCGCCCGCGAGCACAACGACGCCAACGTCATCGCGATCGGCGCCCGTCAGCACACCGTCGATGAGGCCCTGAGCTTCATCGACGTCTTCGTTTCGACCCCGTTCCCCGGCGATGAGCGCCACGCCCGTCGCATCGGACAACTCGCCGAGTACGAGACCACTGGGGCCATCGCCGGGCACGAGATCGTCTAGCGTCGTCGTGCCCGAAGGTCACTCCGTCCACCGCATCGCGCGTCAGTTCGCGCGGCACTTCGTCGGCGCACAGGTGGCGGTCAGTTCGCCGCAGGGTCGCTTCGCCGACGGTGCGAAGGTGCTCGACGGCCGCACCATGACCGATGCGCGAGCGGTGGGCAAGCAGATGTTCCTCGAGTTCGACGACGCCATCTGGCTGCGGGTGCACCTCGGCATCTACGGCGCGTGGGACTTCTTCGGCTCTATCGAACAAGACGCCACGCAGCGTTCGGCGGGCGGGCGTATGGGCCAGACGAACCAGCGCGGTACCGACCTTGATGAGGCGCCGGATGCCCGCACGACGGTCGTCGGCGAGCACGAAGACTCGCTCGCCTCGATCGGGGCTCCTCGCCGCACGCGTCTGCGCATGGCCGAGGCCGACTCTGAGACCGAGGTCGACAGCACCTTTCCTCCCGAGCCCGTCGGGCAGGTACGCGTGCGGTTGCTCACCGAGACGGCCGTCGCCGACCTGCGCGGGCCGACGGCGTGCGAAGTGCTCGATGCGGTGGCCGTGCAGGCCGTCGTCGACGCGCTCGGCCCCGACCCCGAGAACGACGACCCCGAGATCGGCGAGCAGCGCATGGTCGAGCGCGTGCGGCGCCGCCGCGTGCCGATCGCTCTGCTGCTCATGGACCAGTCAGTCGTAAGCGGCATCGGCAATGTGTACCGCGCCGAAATGCTCTTTCGTGCCAGGCTCGACCCTTTCGCGACGGGCGCCTCGCTGCCCGATGAGCTCGTGCGCGATCTGTGGCGCGACTGGCGCTACCTGCTCGGTGTCGGCATCGAGACCGGCCAGATGCTCACGATGGACGGCCTCGACGACGACGCCCAGCGGGCGGCCTTGCGCAATCGAGCCGACCGCCACTGGGTCTACAAGCGCGAAGGCCTGCCGTGCCGTATCTGCGGCACCCACATCACGATGCAGCTGCTCGCGGCGCGCAAGCTCTACTGGTGCCCGAGCTGCCAGGCGCCAGCGTCGTGAGCACGAGAGCGTCGCGCCAGCGGGCGACGAGAGAGGAGCATCCGTGAGGCACACGCCGCACTTCGTGCTCGACGACCGCGACGAGATTCGGCGGCTGATTCGCGAGAACCCGTGGATGACGATCGTGTCGCACCCGCCCGACCGCGGCATCGTCGCCTCGCACTACGCCTTCCTGCTCGACGAAGCGGCGTCGACCGGCGACGAGATCGTGCTCATCGGCCACGTCGGCCGGCCCGACGAGCAGGCGCACGAGCTCGGTGCGCACGAGGTGCTCATCATCGTGCAGGGCCCTCACGGCTACATCTCGCCAAGCTGGTACGCCGAAGGCGACATCATTCCGACCTGGAACCACGTGACGGCGCACCTCTGGGGCACACCCGAGCTGCTCACCGACGAGCAGAATCTGCAGGCGCTCACCGAGCTCACCGACCACTTCGAGAGCCGCGTTGTCAAGCCCCGCGGGCTGCACCTCGACCCCGAGTATTCTCGACGTATCGCCCGCGGCACGGTCGGCGTTCGAGTGCGGGTGACCAGGGTCGATGCCCGCGCAAAACTGAGCCAGAACAAGCCGCCCGAGGTCGTCGAGAACATCATCGGCGCCCTCGAGAGCGACGCACCGTACGGGCATGCCGAGTTGGCACGCGAGATGAGGAGACACCACGATGCGCGCGATGCGTAACGCGCGGCCGCTCGGCGGCCACGACCCGATCGACCTCATCGTCGACGACGGTCTCATCACCGCGATTCTGCCGGCCGGCATCGAGGCGGTCGGCCCCGATGACCTCGACCTCGGCGGCCGCTTCATCATGCCGGGGCTGTGGGACGAGCACGTGCACCTCACGCAGTGGGCGCAGCACCGCCGCCGCATCGACCTGAGCGCCGCCGAGAGCGCGGCCGAGGCGGCCGCGATCGTGCGATCGAGCATCCACCAGGGCGACGCGCGTGACGAGGTCGTCGTGGGCGTCGGCTTCAGAGACGGACTCTGGCCGGATGCGCCCTCGGTCGCCCTGCTCGACGCCATCGCGCTCGACCGGCCCATCGTGCTCATCAGCGGCGACGTGCACTGCGTCTGGCTCAACAGCGCTGCGCTCGTGCGCTTCGGCGTCGACGCGTCGGTCGCCGACGAGTGCGACGGCGTACTGCGCGAAGACGCCGCGTTCGCGATCACCGCCCGGCTCGACTCGGCGGGCGACGACGAGCTCGACCGCTGGGTCGGCGAGGCCGCGCGCGAGGCAGCGGCCCGCGGTGTCGTCGGTGTCGTCGACCTCGAGATGCGCTGGAACCACGACGACTGGCAACGCCGCGTCGAGGCGGGCTTCGACGACCTCCGCGTCGAGTTCGGCGTCTACCCGCAGCACCTCGATCGCGCGATCGAGCAGGGGCTGCGCACCGGCACGGCCGTCGCCGGCACGGTCGCCGTCGGGCCGCTCAAGGTCATCACCGACGGCTCGCTCAACACGCGCACCGCCTACTGCTGCGACCCGTATCCGGATGCTCCTGCCGGGTCGTACGGCCGCCTCAACGTGCCGCCCTGCGAGTTGCACCCACTGCTCGCCCGCGCGAGCGATGCGGGCTTCGACCTCGCCGTGCACGCGATCGGTGACGCGGCCAACCGTCTGGCTCTCGATGTGTTCGCCAAGCTCGGCCGCGGCGGACGCATCGAGCACGCGCAGCTCGTGCACGAGAGCGACTTCGCCCGCTTCGCGGCCCTGGGCGTCACCGCGAGCGTGCAGCCCGAGCATGCCCTCGACGATCGCGATGTGGCCGAGCGCTACTGGCCCGGCCGCACGCAACGGGCGTTCGCACTGCGCTCACTGCTCGACGCCGGCGCGCACGTCGTGCTGGGCTCCGACGCGCCGGTCGCGCCTCTCGACCCGTGGGTCGCGATCGCCGCGGCGACGGCACGCACGCGCGACGAGCGCCCCGCGTTCCACCCCGAGCAGGCGATCACTGTCGTCGAAGCGCTCGCGGCGTCGACGCGCACGCTCGTCAGCATGGGCGAGGCCGCCGACCTGGTCGTTCTCGACGTCGACCCGCTCACAGCCGATGCGGCGACGCTGCGCACCATGCCGGTCGCGGCGACTCTGCTCGGCGGTCGCGTGACGCACGCCGACCGCGCGCTCGACTACTCGGCGATGTGGGAGAACAAGAACCAGCGGTCGAGCTCGATCTGATCGGTGATGCCGATCACGATGTCTTCGCTCACCGGGTCGAGCTCGCCGAGGCCCTCCATGGCTGCGCGCAGGGTCACGAGCACAGCGTCGATCGCTGTCACGATGTCGGCGATCAGCAGGTCGCTCTGCTGAAAGCCCTCGCGCACCGACGGCACCGAGGTCTTCTTGGCGACCGTCGTCGTGCGGGCATCGAGTGGAAGACCGAGTGCGGCGATGCGCTCAGCGGCTTGATCGAGACCGGCGCGTGCGTGGTCGACGAGTGTGTCGAGCAGCTCGTGCACGGCGATGAAGTTGCTGCCGCGCACGTGCCAATGCGCTTGCTTGCCTTCGAGCGCGAGCGCCGTCAGGTCGATCACCACGGGGCCCAGGTATTGGGCGACCCCCGAGGTCAGTTCAGGGTCCTTTGCGCCTTTGGGGGCGGCATCGACAGTCGTCATGAGGTGTCCTTCCGTGTGTCACCAGCGGTCGATTCACGGTAGAACAGCCGTCTGGACGGCCGCGGGGGGTTGACACACGACGCGAGCAGCTACCTCAGATGTGAGATGCGCACGGCGACCGCGCGCACGTTCTGCAGGCGGCGCTCGTAGCGAGCACCCAGCGCGATGACGGCGATGCCCGCGAGGCCGAGCCACACCCACCACTCGACCGTGTCGCCAACGAGCTCGAGCAACGGCCAGCTCTGCACGAGCAGGTGCACGAGCAGCACGGTGCCACCGATGACGAAGGGCGCCTGCAGCGTCAGACGCAGCGCGAGCACGAAGACGCCAGCGGCGACGACCCCGAGGGCGACGGCGCGCCACAGTGGTTCGCCCACGGCGTCGATCGCCAGCAGCGACGGAACGAGCAGCACTGCGACTCCGGGGCCGAGCCACGGCCAGCTGCGCGCGGTCGGCTCGTCGCTCAGCTTCATCGCCCCGATGGCGAGCAGGCAGGCTGCGAGCGGCAGGCTCACGAGCTCGACCGGATCGACGATGCCGGTGAGACCGAGCAGCCCGGCGCTGAGCGCGGTCACGCCCGTGCCGGCAGCGGTGACGGCATCGCGCAGGCGGCCTGTCGCGAGCATCCACGCCGCTACCGAAGCCGCGGCGGGAAGCGCGACGATGACGACGGCCCGCACGAGCTCGGCGCCGGTCGCGAGGGCGCCGACGGCGACGAGGTCTAGCGTGTGGGCGATCGTCAGCAGCCCGAGCGCTGCGAAACCGGTGGCGACGAGCGCGCTCGACAGGCGCGGCACATGAGCGTCGATCGTTGCCGGTCGCAGCAAGGGCACGATGGCCAGTGCGATCGCTACGACGGCGACGGCGACGTATCGCGCCCAGGTGCCGTCGACGCTCGCGAGCGCCGTCGGCACGAGCGCCACGATGAGAGCGGCTGCGGTGAGCGGGGCGGCGGTGCGATCGACCGATTCGCCGTCAGCCGACCTCCGGGCGAGGAGGGCGTTCGCCGCCGCGATCGCGAGCACCGCGCCGGCGAGGGGCAACGAGTAGGCCTCGGGCTGATCGATGCCGTTGTCGACCAGGGCGATCCAGAGAGCGGCCGTGCCGAGGGCGAGAGCCACCCAGCCGATGAAGCGACGCCGCGACCGCGAGCCGATGAGCCCGTCGCGGCTAATGGCCGTGACGAGCTCGAGCACCGCGAGGGCGAGTACGGGCGCCCAGGCGTGTGCGGTGGTCGGCGATGCTCCCCAGCCCGCTGCGAGAACGACGATGCCCAGCACGCCGCCGGTGACGTCGCCCAGCACGCGATCGATGCGCGAGCCGGTCGCCTCGCGCCCCTGCAGCAGACCGAAGGCGCCGACGACGACGATCGCGCCAATGGCGACGGTCGCGCTGACCGAGGCCTCGAGTTGCCAGGGCGACACGGCCGAGAGTGCGAGGGCGACGACGGGCAGTGGCAGAGCTGCGCGAGCGATCGACCGCTCGATGCCGGGTCGACGCACGGCCACGAGGCCGAGGGCGACCACGAGTGCAGAGAGGGCCACGATCTCGTCGAGCCCCTCGACGCTGGAGGAGCCAGGGCGAGCGGCGAGCCCGAGAGCGATCGACGCTACGAGAGCCACCGCGACGGCGACACCACCGCCCGCGTGGCGTTCGGCGGCGCTCAGGCGGCCGAACTGCGTCAGGGCGATGAGCAGGGCGCCGGTGAGCACGAGCACGGCCGCGGTGCTGAGGTCAGGCAGGCCGACGAGGGCTGCATCACGCGCGAGCGAAGGAACACTGCCCAGCACGAGCGCGGCGGCGAGTGCGATGGCTGCCGCGCGCAACGACCGCTGCGCCGTCGCGGGGCGGGCGATGCCGATCGCCACGAGCGCGATGATGAGACCGATGACGCCTCCGCGGGGTGTCGCCCAGCCCGTGAGGAAGGCGCCGAAAGCCGCACCTGACGCGAGCGTGATGCAGAGGGCAAGCAGCGCTCGGCGAGCATCCGACGACCTGACCGCGGCGATGCGGTGTAGGGCCACTGCACCTCCGACGGCGAGCAGCGCGAAGAGCGCCATGACGAGCCACCACGGGCCGAGCAGTGGAACGATCGCGACGACGAGAATCGAACCGATGAGGGTGACGACGCGAGAGCGGTGCACGAGCACGCCGAGTGTGGCCCAGCTCACCGCGATCAGACCCAGCGACATCGCGAGAGCGCCCAGGGCCGCGACGGTCGCGGGCTCGGCTGAGGTGACCGGGTCGCCCACCCCGATCGGAAGCGTGCGCAGCGACTGGGTCGCCGCCTCGGCGAAAGCGGATGCGCCCACGACCGCCGTGAGCCCGCCGGCGAGGGCGGCGTGCGCGGCCGCGACGAGCGTGGCGCTCGCGAACGCCGTGCGTGCGGCAGAGTCGACGGCCGACCGTCGCCACGCTTGCTCGGCGACGACGGCAAGCACGACGGCGGCGATCACCGGGGCGCTGACGATCACGCGATCTTGGTCGAATCGCAGCGCCGACAGCACGGCTCCGGCCATGGCCGCGAACACGGCTCCGCCGCCAAGCGCCACCAGAAGCAGCGTGTCGAGGGCTCGCCGAGGTCGCCGAACGGCCGAGGCGCTCGTCGCCACGTGTAGCAGCGCGGCAGCGGCGAGCACGAGCCCGCCGACGACCGGCGCCCATCGGTTGCCATCGTCGAGCCCGCCCAGGCTCACGAGCGCGATGGTCGCGCCGATCGCGCCGAGAGACTGCGCAACGATGCGCGCAGCATCGCGTGTGCGCGCGAACACCGGTCGCACGATGCGCCACGAGAGAGCGGCGGTGATGACGCTGGCGAGCGCTCCCGCCGTGAGGGCGGCGCCGCCGATGCTCGGCAGCACCTCATCGACGAGGTGCCCCGTCAACAGTGCGGCGCCGACGGGCAGTAGCCCTGCGGCCACGATGGCCGGAGTGCTGAGGCGGTTGGTGAGCGACCACAGACCGCAGAAGCCCGCCACGATCAGGAGGGCGGCGCCCCAGTACAGCTCGTCGGGCACGAGATCGAGCCCGATGGGGCTGTCGACCCGCAGTGCCCAGGTGACCAGCATGAGCATGATCGTGCCGAGCACGGCGATGCCCTCACCCGTGGCATCCAGACCGCGTCGCTTGAGGGCGCCCGCCGCGATCATGGTCAGCAGCGTGCCGCCCGTGATGATCGCCATGCGCACCTCGGTGCCGTAGGTGACGAAGGCGAACACGAGCGCAAAGACCGCGAAGACCGAGAGCAGGCTGACGCCCACGACCACGAGGGCGATCTGGATGCCCGAGCGCCGTGGCTCAGAGGGTGCAGCCGCGCCGGTCTGCGGGTCGGCCGGTGCGGCCAGGAGCGGGGGAGCGGAGGTCGCAACGGCAGCGGCCGCGGTCGAAGCGGACTGCGATGCGGCGGGCGCGGTGGCGGGTCGAACCGCAGCGCTCGCGGTCTCGCGGCGGATTCGGCCGATGAGGTCGAGGCGAGCATCCACCGCATCGGCGGCCGCGACCGAGGCACGCGCGAGCTCTGCCGAGGCCTCGTGCCGCAGATCGAGCCCGCACGAGGCGCACACCGTGGCGGTCAGCGGCACGAAGCAGGCAGGGCAGCTCGTCGTCGACCGCAGTTCGGCGCTCGATCGCGGAAACACGACGCGGCCTGCCCACGCGCGGTCACCAGTCGGGTCGGCGGGTGGCGGTGGCGTCGCTGTCATGCCGCACACACTATTGCCCTCGCTGCCCCGCGGTCACGAAGCGAGTGCAGCCTGTGCACGGCAGCCTCGAAAAACGTTGGGGTGCACTTTCGGCGACGCGCTCGCCAGAATGAGCCCATGCCCGACACCCCGGAGGCGTTCGCCGCCGTCTACACCGAGCACCTCGGTGCCGTGAGCCGCTATCTCGCTCGACGCGTCGCCCGTGATGACGTCGACGATCTCGCCGCCGACGTGTTTGCGGTCGCGTGGCGCAAGCGTGCGTCAGTGCGGCCCGGCGAAGAACTGCCGTGGCTGTACCGCATCGCGGGGTACCTCGTGGCGAACCACCGTCGCCGCCTCGCCGCCCGGGCGTCGGTGCTCGGGTTGCTGTCGGTGCCCGACTCGGCCCCGTCGGCCGAGTCTCTCGTCACGGCAGACGCCGAGCTCGCCCGCGCATGGAACGCCCTCAGCCCGCGCGATCGCGAAGTGCTCGCGCTCGTCGTGCTCGACGACCTGTCGGTGAGCGATGCCGCTGTGACGCTCGGGGTGTCGGCGAATGCCGTGAGCATCCGCCTTCATCGCGCCAAGAAGGCGCTCGCCGACCAGCTCGCTCAGAATTCTGCCGACGATTCTGAAAGATCAGGCCGCCCCGCGACATAAACCGGGTATGAACAACACCACTGATGACCCGGCTGAGCGCCTTCGTCGCAGCGCCGGTACAGCTGATACCGCCCCTGAGCTCGCGCCCGAGCTCGTGACGTCGGCCTCGAGCCGTCGCGCCCCTCGTCTCATCAACCACGGTCGGGTGACGCGCGCGGCGAGTGTCTCGATGGCAGCGGTCGCGGCCGTGGCCGTCGGGTCGCTGGTCATCGCCAACCCCGTCGCTCCGCGGGCACCGCTGTTCACGGCGGCGGAGGGCAGCGGCCCAGCATCGGCGCAATCGTCGGCGCTCGCCGAAGACGCCCGCATCGCGATGTGGATCAACTACGAGTACCTCGCCGGCGAGGGCCTCTCGAGTGATTCCGGTCGCGGGAGCGTCTACCAACTGCAACGAGTCGGCACCCCCGAGCAGGTGCTCCGTGATGCCGCCGCCGAGTTCGGGCTCGCAGGTGACCCGGTAGAGAGCGCCTACTTCGACCCCGCCTATCCGACCTACGTGATCGGCGCCGAAGACGGCACCGCGCCCTCGCTCACCGTGACCTGGACCGGCACCGGCAGCTGGTGGTACAGCAACCCTCTGGCCTACCCGCCGCCCGTGTGCGAGCGCGTCACCGGGCAAGACGAGAACGGCGAATCGTTCGAGTACGACGACTGCGTGCAGCCCGAGATCGAGAACTCGCTCGCGCCGGGCGGAGCTGAGGCCCAGGCGCTCGCCGCCGAAGTCTTCGCCTCGACGGGCCTCGAGGTCGACGCCGACGACGTGCGCATCATCGCCGACGAGTGGCAGACGATGGCCGCCGCGAGCCTCACCGTCGACGGTGTCGCGACTGCGGTCGAGTACGCCATGGCCTGGTCGCCGACCGGCGACATCGCCTGGGCCACCGGTCACGCGATCGACGTCGTCGACCGCGGCGAGTTCGACACCGTCTCGGCCGTCACCGCCGTCGAGCGCTTGAGCGACTGGCGCTGGTTCGGCGCCGCGGGCCCCGACTACCAGGGCGGCATGAGCATCTTGGCGGCCGAGACAGGAGTGGCGCGGGATGCTGATGCCGCAGTCGGCTCGCCCGACACGTCGGTGTCGTCGCCGGTCGAGGAGCCGGTCAGCACCGAGCCCGGCACCACCGAGCCGAGTGAGCCCGCGCCCACCGAGCCTGCCAAGCCCACCGAGCCGGTCGACCCGGGCACGGAGCCCACTGACCCCGTCGAGCCGACCGACCCCGGCACGGGCGAGGAGCCGCTGCCCGTCGACCCCGGCACCGAGCCGCTGCCGGAACCCCTGCCCGAGCCGGAGACGGTGACGATCACGATCGACGAGGCCGAGGCCACGCTGCTGCTCATGTGGGACTCCGAGGGCAACGCCTGGCTCGTGCCCGGCTACGCGATGCCGCACCCCGACGGCTGGTTCAACACGATCGTCTCCCTCATTGAGGGCGTCATCGAGCTGCCGGCCCCCTTCGAGGGCGAGATCATGCCCTACGTCGAAGAGACCGTGGTCGAGGACTAGACCCTCCTGAAGACGTCGCCCCCGCGGGTTGGGCCGCGGGGGCGTCGTCGTGCGCAGGAGGTCAACGATGCCCGGTGCAGTGCCGGGCTCGGCGTGATCTGGGTCGGGACCTTCTACTCTGGTGCGCGCTCTCGCACTGCCGCATCATGATGCGATGTCGAGTCGAGCTCTGAGCGCGGTGGCCGCAGTGGTCTTCTGCATGGTTCTCGCGGCGTGCGCATCCTCGCCATCTGCTGATCCCTCGTCACCCGCGCCCTCAGCGTCGACGCCCTCCGCAGAGGCATCGCCGTCGACCACGAGTTCTTCCTCATCACCGACGGCGACCCCGACGGTTCCCACCACCCCGGAGACGACCGCTCCGCCGCCCCCTCCGTCCAATGCCGTGCCGCAGCAGGTTCAAGGACTCACCACGGCAGAGGGGGGAGGAAGCGGAGAAGTGCTGGTGCGCTGGGCTCAGAACCCCGAGCTGGATGTCGTCTCGTACACCGTGTTCCGAGCGACGACTTCGGGCGGCGCTCTGACGCGCATCGGCTCGGCGTCGCGCCAAGAGGTAACCCAGTTCGAGTTCGCGCCCTTCGTCGATTCGTCGGCGACCGTGGCGTTCTACCGCGTGCGCGCCGTCGACTCGGCGGGCCAGGAGGGACCTCTGTCGGTCGAGCGCTGCGGTGCCTCGGTGGGCTACAGCTGCTGACCCGCGGGAGCGGCGGTGCGAGCAACGAGGGTCGCGATGCGCGGAATGCGACGACCGCGCTCGTCGCGCGGAGCGCGCTGCGCCGCAGGAGCGGCGGCGCAGCAAGAAGTGAATATCGAGGGGCTGACGAGAATCGAACTCGCATCATCTGTTTGGAAGACAGAGGCTTTACCACTAAGCTACAGCCCCGAATTCGGCGGATTTCCGCCGGTTTTCGTACCCACTATCCAGCGTAACGCATCTAGCTCGGCTCCCGGCGGCAGCCCCGCACGACTCGGCTAGACTTGCCGAGGCCATTTTTCGACGCGACGCCCTGTCGTGACGCTGACGTGGTCCACGGTCACGGTTTCGGGGCGTAGCTCAGCTTGGTAGAGCGCCCGCTTTGGGAGCGGGAGGCCGCAGGTTCAAATCCTGT